>JAVZCV010000009.1:0-36760 GCA_038874215.1 Candidatus Micrarchaeia archaeon
TATGATAGAGGCAGGCATGGATGTTGATGCGAAAAAAGCATACAGGGTGCTCATGCAAGTTATAAAGAAATACGGTTCAAATTACCCAAGACATTTCAACATGATGTTGAAGGCTCTTGGGAAAAAAGAAGATGCGAAAATAATCGCCGCGGGAATAGTTGCGTACCACAACACGAAAGCATCGATAATGCCCTATCCCGAAGTTCCGCGGACGCTTGTCAATCTGCGAGATAAAGGATACATTCTCTGCATCGCATCAGAAGGAAATGCGATAAAGCAATGGGACAAGATAATACGGCTTGGGCTTAGCCATATATTTCACAGGTTTTTTGTTTCCGATGAGATAGGGGCGGAAAAGTCGCTAGAGTTTTACAGGAGGATAGCAATGGAGCTTGGATTAGAACCAGGGCAGATAGCAGTTGTGGGGGACAAAATTGACAGGGACGTAAGACCAGCAGAAGCGATAGGCATGAAGGCTATTCTTTTTGATCCTGAGAAAAAATTTCGGTATAAAAGACGGATTTGCAACATTAAGGAACTTCAGGGTATTTTTGTAGGGAGGGAAGTCTATGGTGGATGTAGAAAAGTATGAGAAAGCAGGCAGGATTGCTGCACGAACCCGTGAAATTGCAAAAAGCATTGCGAAGCCAGGCGTAAAAATTCTTGATGTTGCCGAGGAAGTTGAGAAAGCGATAAGAGAGGAGGGAGCACAGCCAGCTTTTCCCGTTAACATTTCTATAAACGAAATCGCAGCCCATTATACTCCAGAATTCGGGGACGAGAGAACGATCTCTGATAAGGATGTAGTTAAGATAGATGTTGGGGCGCATGTAGATGGATGCATAGGAGACACGGCGATTACATTGGACTTCAGCGGAAATTACGGAAAACTTGTTGAAGCAAGCGAGAGGGCGCTTGAAGCGGCGATAGAATGCATAAAGCCAGGTGTAAAAACAAGCGAGGTAGGCGCTATTGTTGAGGAGACCGTGAGGGAAATGGGCTTCAAGACTATAGAAAATCTGACAGGGCATGGGCTTGGTGAATATAAACTGCACTCAGGAATGGAGATACCAAACATAAGGACGCAGCACTATAAGGAGATAAAGGAGGGGGACATAATAGCAATAGAACCATTCGCCACAGACGGGGCAGGGCGGGTATGCGATGGCAGTGTTGTTGAGATATTTGAATTCGTAGAGCAGAAACCGGTCAGGATGCGCCAGTCAAGGATAGTCCAGAATTTTATAAAAGAGAATTACCCTAAACTTCCGTTTGCTGAAAGATGGCTTCGTTATGAATTCAAATCAAAGCTTCTTCTACAAAGCGCACTGCGAGAACTCGTTGCGTTCGGCGTGGTGAAACAGTACCCTATTCTTAAAGAAGCCGAGGGAGGGATAGTTGCACAAGCAGAGCACACCATCATAGTTGAAAGGGATGGGGCGCGTGTCCTGACTGTGATTTAATGGATAAGTTCCGGAAGGCGTTTCTTGTTTTCGTTGTTTTGGCTTTTTTGGGCGCATTCGTAAAATTCGTAATGATTGTGCCAGGGGAGAAAAAAGGTGAAGAAGCGAGGGTGGAAGGTAAAGTTATTCTACCGCGGGTTAATTACGAGGGCATTAGCGTTGAAAAGGCTATCAGCAGCAGGCGCTCGGTGCGAGATTTTGCTGATGAGAACATGACGATTGAAGACTTATCGCTTCTGCTTTTTGCTGGCCAGGGAATAACGGATGAGAAAGGGCATAGAACCGCACCTTCAGCAGGCGCACTCTATCCTGTGACCCTTTATGTCCATGTGAATAGGGTTTCTGGCTTAAAAAAAGGGCTCTACTACTATTCACCCAACGAGGAAGCCCTCATACCAATCCGCTATGGAGATTTTTCAGGGCAAATAGTGGAAGCATGCGTGGGGCAAAGATGGGTTGGTGAAAGCGCTGCGAGCATAATTGTTGTTGCAGATTTTGGCATTACGAGGGAGAAATACGGAGAACGCGGGGACGATTATGTGTATATGGAAGCAGGACATATAGGGCAGAACGTGTTGCTTGAGGCTGTTTCGCTCGGTCTTGGCGGGGTTCCTGTGGGTGGTTTTGATAGGAGGAGGATGGGGGAACTTCTGGGGCTTGATGATAAAAAGACACCTGTATATGTATTAAGCATAGGAAAAAAGAGATAGGGCCCGTGGCGCAACGGATAGCGCGACTGGCTTCGGGCATTTCATGCATTTTGGCATGGATGGGCGAAACCAGTAGGTTGCGGGTTCGAACTTTGCTGGTAATCCCAGAACGAAAATCCCGTCGGGCCCGTTAAAAAGTTTTAAATATCTTGGATGCGTAATTGTTGTTGTGTCGTTTGGTGGTTTTATGATGATAAATGTGAACAAACAGAGTGGGGTGGGGAGAAGTGGACGGGGAGGAAGCAGCATTCCTCCAAGAATAGATAGGTTCGCGATGCCACGAAACGATTCCGAAAATGCGTTTTTAGGGCTTTTGCAGTTTTTGGGATATTCTGATACTGGGTCGGCTTTTCTTTTGCGAATTGCCCAGAGGCTCGCTGATGAGGTAGGAATGAGGATTGAGGCCCAGAAATGTGGCGTGGATGGGAGTTCATCGCGTGCATGTGCAGTTTTATATGTGGATGTTGAACTTCCTAGAAAAAATGAGGATAGTCCGAGAAGGACGATTTCTGCCCCGGCCCTCTCGCTATCTATTACTAAGGAGGCTGTCACTTTCTTGGCGATTAGTGACTCTCAGGTATCTGCACAGCTGGATAGAGCTCTTCGCGTTTTGAAGGCGGAAATGCCGATGAAGGAAGAACCTAAGCCAGGATACGAGGTAAGGATGACCATGCCGAAAGAGGGATTAGAGAAAATAGTATTAGGTATTTAAAGCTCTTTTCCAATTTTTTCTTATGGAAAATAAAAAGCGCACTCTACTTCTCATAACGCTTAATGAAGCGACCGGCCTTAACTGTGTATATGATAAAATGCCGATTGAACTTTTTGACGAAGTGATATGCGTTGATGGGGGGTCTACTGATGGAACTGTTGAATTTCTTGAAGAGAAGGGCGTACGCGTGGTAAGGCAGAGTGGTGCGGGACGGGGATGTGCGATAATGGAGGGGATTGGGCTTGCAAATGGGGAGACCATAGTTGTTTTCAGCCCAGATGGAAACGAGGACCCGTCTGATATAGGGAAGCTTGTTGAAGTTTTGGAGGCGGGATATGATCTGGTTATTGCTTCGCGTTTTTGTAAAGGAAGCAGAAGCGATGATGCGGGCATCGTGCATGGGTTTGGGAACAGGATGTTCACGAAAATTGTAAATATAATTTGGGGCTCGAACCTCACAGACATCATCAATGGCTTTAGGGCTTTCAGAAAATCTCGGATTGTGCCCCTACAACTTAATGCGAGGTTCTTCGCTTTGGAAACAGAAATGACGATAAAGGCGATCAAGAGGGGTTACAAAATAGTGGAAATACCCACATACGAAATGAGAAGGATTGGGGGAAGATCAAAACTAAACACTGTAAAGGGTGGCCTTGAGGTTCTAGGTGTCATTCTTAGAGAACTCATTTCGTAATCAGGCGTTTCCCATCCTGCTTCTTTCTTTTACCAGTTTTAGGAATTCCTTTGCACTTCCTATCTCTCGTAGTTCTGAGCGTGATACGACGGCAACGCCCCCTATCTCCTTCCTCTTATCGCTCTTTAGCATAAAACATGAAAGCAGGTTTAGAACCCTGGATATGCCTGTATAAATTCCAACACGCTTCATCTGGGTGCGCATGTCTGCGTCCTTGCCGATTGCTACGATTTCCCCTTTTTTTGCGAATGCATCAAAAGGCGCTGAATTCGTGGATATTGTCTGAAAGCCTAAGGAGGCGAGCAGCCTCTCGCTATTTGTAGAGAATTCCTTCTCTGGCACGCAGAGGCCAACGGGTTTTCGTATGTTCTCCTGTATTATTTTCTCTATTTTATTCACGTTCTCCAATGTCGCATATGTAAGGGAGTGCTCATACCTGAATATGGTATCTTTTGATATTCCTGTAAGATCGGAGAGTTCGCTCAGGCTGATTTTGTTCCTTTTTCTCCACGCAGAAATCTTCTCCCCATTTATACACACGAGCGACTTTTTGAATTTCATCACTCTTGGAAGATTTTCAGACAGTATATCAACAAAGGTGTTGAGGTTTGCTGTGGGAACGCCATATCTTTCATAAAGAACACCGTCTTTGAGCATGAATTCTTTGCTTCTCTCTCCGATAAGCATGCCGTACGCAGATATTAGCGAAGCTATTGCGCACATATCTTTTGCTTGCCTGTTTGTAAATCCATCTATGTTGTAAAGAACTTTCAATAATAGTGTTGCGTTTTCTCTTCGCGCCACTATATCAAAGCAACCACGAACCGCTGAGCATTGAAAATGATAAAAGCCATGCTCTGAAAGGGTAGCCTCAACGCAATCCAGAAGCCTCGCTCTCATGAAATTATTTTAGATGTGTGATTAAAATTTTTTCTGTCTATTCTTCACTAACTTTATATACGGTGTCTCCCTCTCTTACCCTATCTACAACCTTCAGCCCTATCGACTGCCCAGCCGACGCAGAATCAACTGAGGCATGCTCAATCTGCATTGATTCCACGCTTTGCTCAAGGAATGTGGTTGCACCTTCTATGCTTATCTTATCCCCTTTTTTTAGCTCTCCACTCAGCTCAACAACAGCGACGCTTATCTTTGGAAAAAAGTGCTTTATTCTTCCGATTGGTTTTTTTTCCATATTAACACCAAATAGATTAACCGTTTGGGTTTTATAATAGTGTGCCTTGCTGCATGTTATATGGGAGTGTAATGTACTATTTCGGTTGCTCGGGATGGTACTACTGGCACTGGAGCGGCAGATTTTATCCAGCAGAGCTAAAACCATACGAATGGCTTGAACACTATGCGAAAAATTTTAACACCGTTGAGGTAAACAGCACGTTTTACCATCCAGTTAAGAGGAGTATGCTTTTAGGCTGGAAGCGAAGGGTTGGTAGGGGTTTTGTTTTTACTCTTAAGGCTGACAGGAGGATAACGCACGTCCATAAGTTCAAAGGAACAGAGGGGCTTATCTCTTCCTTTGTTGAGAATGCGGATGTTCTTGATAAAAACCTTGGCTGCATTCTTTTTCAGCTGCCGCCAAGTGCAAAGAAAAATGAGGAGATGCTTGGGCGGATTGTGAAGCAAATCGGCGGGATAAAAAAAGCTGTTTTGGAATTCAGGCACAAAAGTTGGTACTGCAATGAAACGTACAAGGCCCTAAGGGATGCAGGCATAACCATGTGCATAGCGAGCGCTCCCGAAGAGCTTGGTCTGCCTGAGGAGATAGTGCTCACGAGTGAGGACGCATACATACGCTTTCATGGGAAAGGCAGATGGTACTCATATGATTATAGCGAGGAAGAGTTGCGCAGATGGGCAGATGAAATAAAAAAATGCGGAGCAAGGAACGTTTATGCGTATTTCAACAACGATAGCAACGCATATGCGGTCAAAAACTGTAAAAGGTTATTAAAACTCGTTGGGCAGCGCTAAAAACCGAGCCTTTTCTTTAACTCTTGGTAAGGAAGCGAGTTGAGTATGTGCCTTTTCTCAGCCCATGCCCTGCGCGCCATGTATACTCCAAACACGATATTCTCCATCTCAACAGCGCTGTGCGCATCAGAGCAGATTGTGAGCAAAGCTCCGTGTTGCAACGCCTCTCTTGCCAGAGCATCGTTCAGGTCAAGCCTGTCTGGGCAGGAATTGATCTCCAGTATTTTTCCTTTTTCAGATGCGAGGCTGAATATCCTGCCGAAATCAAGAGGCATCTTTTCTCTAACTCCGAATTTTCTTCCACTCGGATGGGCGATTATGTGTATATCGTCGTTGTTTATCGCACGTTCTATTCTCTCATTGAGTTTATTGCTTTCCATCTCAAACCCATAATGCACTGCGCCTATAACAAAGTCAAAAAGTGAGAGAACGCTTTTGGATATCTCTGGCATGCCGTCTGAACCGATGTCAACCTCTGCTCCGCATAAGAGCTTCACTCGTGTTTCCGTGCTTCTTATTTTCTCAACGTATGCTTTTGCGTCTTCCTCCCCCAGCGCATTGGGCGTTTTCTTCTTTTTTATATGCTCTGTTATGCCTATGTATTCGTAGCCCATTTTTTGTCCTTTTTCTGCAAGCATTCGCACGTCGTCGCTGCCATCACTCATGACTGTATGCATGTGAAGGTCTCCTTGTATATCGCCCTGTTCAACGAGCTTAGGCAGTTTTCTTTCAATTGCAAGTGATATTTCGCCTTTGTTCTCGCGTATCTCGGGTGGTATATACTCTATTCCGAGCAAATTGTAAACTTCCTCCTCAGTATTGCCTCCTATTTTTTCATCGCCCCTAAAAACCCCGTATTCATTGAGCTTGAAGCCCTTTGAGTGAGCAAGCTTCCTAAGTTCTATGTTGTGCTCCTTTGAACCCGTAAAGTACATGAGGGCAGAGCCGAACGAACCTTGTTCAACAACACGAAGGTCGGCGTTCATGCCCGATTTGAGCAAGACGGAGCTTTTTGTCTGCCCTTTACCTATGATATTCATCACTTCGGGAAATGAAACGAACGCTTCCATGATTTTTTCTGGGTTTTCTGAGACTGCCAGTATGTCTATATCGCCTACCGTTTCCTTGCGCCTTCTTATGGAGCCAGCAAGCTCAACGATGCTCGCATAACCAGTTGATTTTAGGTATGATGCAAGCTTGTCTGCCTCCCTTAGCGCATGCGGAAGTGGCTTTCTTTTCTGCGCAGACTCAAAAAGCGCTATTCCCTCAAGTATCTTCTCCTCAGAACGCTCCTTGAAACCCGGGAGCCCAGATATCCTGTGCTCAAGCGCTGCCTTCTTCAAATCCTCTATGCTTTTAACCCCAAGCTTTTCGTATAGCACTTTAAGTTTTTTTGGCCCGAGGCTCGGCACCGATGTGAGAGCATAAACATCAACAGGAAAATCCTTCTTTAGCCTCTCGTAGTATTCAAGCTTCCCAGTATCAAGAAGCTCGTTTATCTTTTTGGCGATCGCTTCCCCTATTCCTGGCAGTTCTTCAAGCTTCTGCTTTCTGCGCAACTCTGAAAGCTCTTCTGGAAGGGACTGGATGAGGCGGGCGGCTCTTCTGTAAGCCTCGGGCTTCCACTTAACATCCTGCATTTCAAGAATATCTGCTATCTCAAAAAAAATTCGCGCTATTTCTTCGTTGTTCATAAAAACACAATATAAACTTTATTATATAATTAGATTTATGCGTGCCGATTTGGGCAATGTGCTCAGCAGAGTTAGGGAGAAAAAGCCGCTCATTCACCACATAACGAATTGGGTTACTATATACGATGCAGCAGCGCTTACGCGCGCATTTGGGGCTCTTCCTGTAATGGCGCATGCGGTTGAAGAATCTGCAGATATGACGGCTATATCTGACGCCCTCGTTCTTAATATAGGCACGCTTACCTCGCCTGTTTTTGAGGCTATGCTGAAATCCGCGAATGCAGCGAAAAAGAAGGGGATACCAATTGTTCTTGATGCTGTTGGTGCTGGCGCAACGAAATTTAGGACTGAAAAGTCGCTGAAACTGCTTTCATGCGGTGTTGATGTCGTCAAGGGAAATGCAGGGGAGATAGCAAGCCTGTGCGGCTATAAAGCGAAGGTAAGGGGAGTGGAGTCTGTGCATGCAGACAGCCCGATTGAGGCTGCTTTCAAACTCGCTGGAAAATATCGTTGCGTTGTTGTGATAACTGGAAGGGAAGATGTAGTAGTTGGCAGTGAAGGAATGTACATCGTTAAGAACGGGCATGAAATGATGGGCAGGGTTGTTGGGACTGGTTGCATGGCTGCTTCGTCAATAGGAGTTTTCGCTGCGGTTGAAAAAGATTTGTTAAAGGCATGTGCATATGCCCTTTCATGCTTCTGCATAGCTGGGGAATTGGCTGCAAAAAAAAGCAGTGGGCCCATGGAGTTCAAGAACCGCATTATAGACGAAGTTTATAGGCTTGATGGGAGAAAAGCTGGAAGAATGGCAAAAATAGAGTGGCAGGAGAGGGAATGATGCCTGATTTTGATTTTTACTTCATAACATGCAGAGAACTGTCAAGAAAAAACGATGTGGAGGATGTTAGGGCAGCTTTGAGAGCAGGTGTAAAAATAGTCCAGTACAGGGAAAAAGCACTGCCCACAAAAGAGATGGTTATGACTGCCAAAAAGATAAAAGAGCTCTGTGATGAGAGCGGTGCTCTTCTCATAATAAATGACAGGGTTGATGTAGCCCTTGCAGTGGATGCTGACGGTGTTCATATCGGTGCAGATGACATGCCATATGAAAACGCGCGCGCGATTCTGGGGAAAAAAATAATAGGGCTTTCTGCAAGGAATTTGGAGGAAGCATTGTATGCGCAGCGTGTTGGTGCCGACTATATTGGATTTGGGCCTATTTTTGAAACAAAAACGAAAAAGGATGCTTCTGCGGCGCAGGGTTTAAAAGCTTTGAGAAAGGTTTTGAAAAGTGCTTCTGTGCCTGTTGTTGCGATAGGCGGCATAACTTTGGAGAACGTAAGAGAAGTGGTGGAGGCGGGTGCGAGGCACGTTGCGGCGATATCCGCCACTGTCGGAAGCGATGACGTTGAGGCTGCGGTTCTCTCTTTCAGGAGAATAATTGCAGAATACCGTTATTGAAGAAGCCTCCAAATGGATACAATAGCCGAGCACTATTTTCCAATTTTTCCCTTAATGCAATCAAAAACAGCATCGCGGAAGGATTCTGAGAATGTTGGGTGCGCATGGACGGTCCTTGCAACAGCGCTTAGAGGAAGCTTGTTTCTTATCGCTAGGCAAGGCTCTGCTATTAGCTCTGTCGCATTCTTCCCGACTATGCATGCTCCTACAAGCAAGCCGTCTTTTGCAAAAACTTTCACAAAGCCAGTTGTTTCTCCTTCTGCTATTCCTCTCCCATTAGATGAAAAATGAGAAACCCCGATGCTGTCTCCCTCCAGTCGCCCAACAGCCGCAACCTCTGGGTGGGAATAAACGCAGTGCGGGATTGCGGAGTAATCAACCTCCTCTTCATACCCAAGTATGTTCATGCCCGCAACTCTTCCTTCCTCTAAAGCCTTATGCGCAAGCATTGCGCCGCCAACAACATCCCCCACGGCATAAACGCCGCCAACATTCGTTCTCATGCGCCCATCTACTTTTATGCCGCGTCCATCAAATTTCACTCCAATGCGCTCAAGGGCTTCCTCATCAAAAACGGGCCTTCTCCCTATTGCAACCAAGATGAATTCGGCCTGTACTTTATTCTCCCCAACGACTGCGAAGCCATCTGATATCCCTTCAACCTTTGAATTTGTGAATATTTCAACATTTGAGCTTTTCAGGCTTCTTTCAACGAGCGAGGATACATCTCTGTCAAAGCCGGGCAGGAGTTGCCCCATCATCTCAACAATTGCAACCTTACAGTTAAAAGCGCTCATTATTGATGCAAACTCAACGCCAATTGCGCCTCCGCCTACAATAAGTAGGGATTTCGGGACATTTTCAAGAGAAAGCATGCTCTCGCCTGAAAGAATGCGCCCATCAAACGCATTGTCCCCGAGCGGTATCGGCCTGCTTCCAGTTGCGATCACTATGTTTCTCGCTTTTATGCACTTTTCCCCCACAGAAACGGTTTGCGAGTCCCTTATCCTCGCCTCCCCATAGAAAACGCCAACGCCATTCTTTTTAAGCATGAATGCAACTCCATCGGATGCTTTTTTCGCAGCAGAGCGGGCTTCATGCATGATTTTTTTAAAATCCACTTGTTGGGTGCTCTCCCCAGATGCTGCTGATTTCATGAGCCTATGCAATTCCGCATGATGGCAGAGCGATTTCGTAGGTATGCAGCCTGCATTTGCACAAACACCGCCGATTTTTCCTTTTTCCACTACCGCAACTTTACCGCCTAGGCGTGCAACCGTCATGGCACACGAAAAACCTGCTGGCCCACTTCCTATCACAACAGCATCATATTCCATATATCCACCTCTCGGATGCGTATCTCTCTTTCTCTATCTTCTTTGCAAGCTTTATTTCTTCTTCGGTAGGGCTGTCTTGAAAAAGCTCTGCCTCAAAAATGCTTGCAAAACCTTCCTTCACCGCTTCTGCAACCCTTTCAAACGGGAATCCGATGCCCATAACCCTCTCTCGTACGTCTTTCACAATTTTATCTTTCAATTTTTCATCAGGAACGCGAAGAAGGGTGAACATTTTGTTCACATCAACTTCTAGGAGTATCGTGCCATGCTGGAGAAGGACTCCGCTCCTTCTCGTCTGTGCGTTCCCAGAAACCTTTTTCCCGTTCACAACTATGTCATTCAGAGGCACAAATTCTGCGTCTAAACCCAGGTTTTTTAGCGCATGGATGAGCGGTGCGCATATCTGCTTATATGAAGCAAGGACATTTAGCGGATAATCCTTTGTAACGAAAGAATATGTGAGTTCGTGCTCATGGAAGACTGCGCCGCCGCCAGTTATTCTCCTTGTGAAATCAACACCATGCCTCCTGCATTCATCTAAGTCAACTTCTTCTTCAATTTTCTGGAAATATCCGATTGTAACCGCAGGAGGAGACCACGAATAAAGCCTCAGTGTTGGAAGTGGTGAGAGTCGCATCAATGCCTCATCAAGAGCCATGTTGAAGAATGCACTGTTGCTCCCAGTCTCCAAAACCCTTATTCTCCTCATTTGCATGCACCCACTATCGCATCTGCGAGACACTCTGCATCAAACCCATATATCTCGTATTTTTTGAAAAAATCTGCGCATGCAGAGCAGATTTTAGCCTTATCTATCTCGCACCCAGCAAGAATTCCTTCAAGCTCTCTTATGCACTCCTCTGGATACGCAAAAAAATCGCCCGATAGCTCTGCCCTCTTTATTTTCCCATTGCTGTGCTCAACTCTTACTTTCAGCAACTTACCGCACTTCCTAATTCCCTTTGATAGATAAAGAGAGCACTCATTCAGCGCTTTCTCGTATTCTTCGTCAGTTAGCTCGCGTGGAAAGCTGTACTCGGCCTGCGGTCTGCTGTCAAAATATGGTCTGTTGCATCCCATGCAACCCGAAGTCATAAAGGCGTGCATATCGGCCTTCGGAGAATCTATGAGTTGCGCATTCTCATTAAAAACGAAGTCGTAGTCTGGATTTGATTGGAGCAAATATCGTGCAACCTGCATCCTCCTGAACTGCCCTATGTGCGTTTCAGTTGTTCCATTTCGGACGTATGCGAAAAGGGCTATTTGTATTTTCAGTTTTGAGAGATGGCGCATGAGCTCTACTAGTTCTTTCTCTGTCTCTCCCAATCCAACGATAAGGTGCGTAGTTATTCTGCCGCTAAACTCCTCTGATGCGATTTTGAGCAGAGCAAGGGTTTTCTCAAAATCCCCTCTTCCAGTCTTTTCGCTTATAACGGGGTTTGCTGCATCAAGCGGTATGCACACGCGCTCTGCGCCAGCATAGAATATCCGCCTAATCTCGTCAATGTTGTTTGCTCTTACGCATGCGCTCACAGACGGGAAATTTAGTTTTTTTATGAAAGAGATAACTTCTTCTGTCGCCTTCCCAGTTCCCTGCACGCAAACGCGTTCAAAAAGGATATTCTTTTTTCTGAAGGCAGAAAGGACTAATTCCTCATCGTAATCTGGCCATTTTATCCGTGCTATCGTATCTTCTTTCTCATCGCAATATGCACATCCGTATGGGCACCTAGCGCCTAAAAGGAAGTGGGCTGTTCTTGGTGCGACGGATAGCCTTGTGTTCTCAAGCCCAAGCAATATTGCGGTGCCGATTGCAACTCTCACCAAGCGATAACACCCTCAGAGAGCGCAGCATTCGTCAATAACATCTCCATCAATGCGGACTTTTGGATGCGGAAGCGTTATCCTATCCGCCATTTCGCTTTCAAATATTGCGGTGTCAAAAATCTGGCGGTACCTGCCGCCTGGCCGCATGCAGCCGATATATACCCTATCAAAGAGGTCTCTTGCTTTTTTAACTATGCAGAGAGCCTCTGATATATTCGGTGGGTTTCTGCCCTCATAAGGGGTTTTTGGGGAAGGAACGAAAACGTTGATAACGATCGTTTTTTCACCAAGAGAATTCAAGAGTTCAAGTGCTCTCTCCTCATCTTTTATAGCCCCTCCGCGTAGACCTATTGTGATGTGTGGGACGATGCGGACGTTTTTCCTTATTGCAAGATAGGATTCAATAAAATCATCAACGCCAGCCCTTATTCCATAAACTTCGTTTATTGTTTCACAGCATCCTATGAAGTTGAATGACACCGCATCTACGAGCCCCCTTAGTTTTTGCGCCTTCTTGGGATTTAGAAGCCCTGTATGCGCCAGTATTCTTTTCCCGCTTTTTCTCAGGGCAAGGATTTCATCTTTAAATTTGAGTATGGGAACCTCGCCGTTTTCATCGCACCCTCCGCTTAAAAGAACGCTCCGCACCTGAGTATCTTTGCATATTGCGGGGATGCTGTTTGCCCCAGCCATTGATTTCAGGTAGTGACCGCAACAGTGCTTGCACATCAATGCACAGTAAGAGCCTGTTATGCTTATTGCCTTCGTCCTCTTCGGGAATACGGCCTCAGGCTTCATCCGACCACCTGAGGTTGGGCTTTCTTGCTGCAAGTACGCCGTCAAGCCTTCTAACGGGTGTCCTGTGGGGCGCATTTTTCAGTAGCTCTGGGTTTTCCACCGCCTCTTTCGCTATACGTATCATCACATCTGCGAGCCTGTCAAGATTTTCCTTGCTTTCAGTTTCTGTTGGCTCAACCATGAGCGCTTCCTTAACTATGAGCGGGAAATATATTGTCGGCGCATGGATGCCGTAGTCAAGCATTCTTTTCGCTATGTCCATCGTGTGCACGCCCTTCTCCAAAAACTTTTCTCCCGAAAGCACGAATTCGTGGGCACAAAACCTATCATACGGGCAGGGATAGTGGTCTTTTAGAATGGAGCGAAGGTAGTTTGCGTTTATCACTGCCTGCTCCCCTATGCGCCTAATCTCTTTTCCAACAGCCCTTATGTATGCGTATGCCTTCACGAGCACTCCAAAATTCCCGTAAAAAGCGCGGACACGGCCTATGCTCTTTCTTTTCCTGTAATCAAGCACATACTTGCCTTTCTTTTCTTTAATGCGTGGTATCGGCAGATAGTCCGCAAGAAAAGATTTGACTCCGACAGGGCCTGCGCCTGGGCCTCCGCCGCCGTGCGGGGTTGCGAATGTTTTATGCAGGTTAAGGTGTAGGATGTCAAACCCTTGGTCGCCTGGTCTTGATATGCCGAGCATCGCATTCATGTTTGCGCCATCGCAGTAGAGAAGTGCGCCGAAACCATGGACGAGTTTTGCTATGTCTTCTATCCTTCTCTCAAAAAGACCGAGCGTGTTCGGGTTTGTAAGCATCAGGACAGCAACATCGTCGCTTAGCGCATTTTCAAGCTCGCCCATGTCAACGCAACCATCTTTTCCTGAGGGTATGTTTATAACTGAAAAGCCACATATTGCAGCACTCGCAGGGTTCGTGCCATGCGCAGAGTCAGGGACTATAACTTTTCTTCTCTTTCCTTTGAAGTATGCCTTTGCGATCATCATTGCTGTAAGTTCTCCGTGAGCGCCCGCAGCTGGCTGGAGCGTAAAGGCGTCCATCCCAGTTATCTCGCATAGATAACGCTCAAGCTCGTACATCAGCCTAAGAGCCCCCTGCGATAACTTCTCGGGTGTTAGCGGGTGGATGCTCGCAAATCCTTCAAGAGAAGCGATATCCTCGTTTATTTTCGGGTTGTATTTCATAGTGCATGAGCCGAGTGGGTATGTGCCGTTGTCAACTCCGTAGTTTCTCCTTGATAGCAGAGTGTAGTGCCGTATAACATCAACCTCGTTTAGCTCTGGGAGCGGAAGGTCTTTTCTTGAGAAAATAGGTTCAAGCACAACCTCCTCATCTTTAACATGGTTTGTCGGGTGGCTTTTGCGCTCAAATATAAGTTTTGGCTGGTCTTCGTTCATATCAAACCACCGACGATTTTGATGAACTCATCTATATCTTCGTGGGTTGTTTTTTCTGTGCAGCAGAGAAGGAGGCGTTCGCTATCAAGGCGAAACCCGGCGAGAATTTTGTTTTTGGCAAGCTCAGACTGCAGTCTTCTTACGGGCACGGGGCTTTTTGCAACGAACTCATTGTAAAACGGTCTTTTGTTCTCGATTGTGAAGCCAAGCCCCTCCAATTTCTCGGCAAGCTCGTGCGCGCGTGCATACGAGGATTTTGCAACTGCACGAAGGCCTTTACTGCCAAGAAGGGATAGATACACTGTGCATGCAAGTGCGCAGAGCTGCTCGTTTGAGCATATGTTGCTGCTTGCCCTCTCCCTCCTTATGTGTTGCTCTCTTGCTTGAAGTGTTAGTATGAAGCCTCTTTTTCCCTCTGTGTCAACTGTCATGCCAGAAAGCCTTCCTGGGATGTTTTTCATGTATTCCTTTTTAACAGCAAAAAAGCCCGCATACGGGCCGCCGTATGAGAGAGGTATTCCTAAGGGCTGGCACTCCCCAACAACTATGTCTGCGCCAAGCTTGGCTGGCGGCTCTATGAGTGCAAGGGACGTTGATTCAACAACACAGGCTATTAGCAGCGCGTCTTTTCCGTGCGCCTCTTCCGCATACGCTCTGATGTCGTACGCATTCCCATAGAAATCTGGGTTCTGGATTATTGCGCATGCGGTATTTTCGTTTATTCCGTCTGTGATTTTGAGCCCCTTCGCATTGCAGTATGTGGCGAGAGTTTGCTTGTAGTGGGGATGGAGGTCGTTGAGAACAGCTATTTCGCTTTTTCCAGTTGCAGAGCTTGCAAGAAATGCTGACTCTGCAAGGGAGGAAGCGCCATCATACATTGAGGCGTTCGCAATATCGCAGCCAGTAAGCATGCATACGTATGTCTGGAATTCATACATTGCTTGGAGTATTCCTTGGGATATTTCTGCCTGATAGGGGGTGTATGCGGTATAGAACTCTGCGCGCGATAGGATATGTTTCACTGCGCTTGGGATGAAATGGTCGTATGCGCCAGCCCCTATAAAATTCTTCATTGGGCTGTTTTTTGATGAAAGAAAACGCATGTGGGAAATTAGCTCAAGCTCGCTCATAGGCTCTGGAAGATTTAATTCGCCTGCTTTTGGTTTCACTTCTGCAAGAAGCTCCTCTACGCTCGCCACGCCTATCCTTTTGAGCATTTCCCTTCTCTCTTCATCGGAAATAGGGATGAAGTTCATTGCTCCCCCTTCTTCAGCTTCTCTATGTAGCTCTGGTATTCGCTCTCGCCCATAAGCTCGTTTTTCTCATCCATTCTCTCTATCTTTATTTTTGCTATCCAACCGTGCTCATATGGGGATTCATTTATTCGCTGCGGCTCTGCCTCAAGCTCTTTGTTGATTTCTACTACTTCGCCGCTCATAGGAGCATATATTTCTGAGGATGCTTTCATTGAGTCAACTACTGCCAGACTCTGCCCTTTCTTGTATCTCGCTCCTATTTTCGGAAGCTCTATTGAGACTATATCCCCCAGCTCTTTCTGCGCATAATCCGTTATGCCGATTATTCCAATGTTTCCCTCTATTTTTATCCATTCGTGCTCTTTCGTAAAAAACAAGAGATCACCTCCCCCGTTTATAGAACCTCGTTGAGCATAGCTTGGCCTCTGCAAGCCTGCCATGGATTTGCACATAAACGTTTTTTTCGCTTTCCCATTCTGGCGGGATGAAGCAAAAGCCTATCGGCTTTTTCAGCGTTGGCGAGAATATACCGCTCGTCACAACTCCTATTTTATTCCCATCAGCATCAAAAACTTCATTCCCGTGTCTCGGAACACCCTTTCCAAGAAGCTCAAAGCCCGATAGTTTTTTAGAAGGCGCTTTTGAAAGAAGCGCTTCCTTTCCTATGAACTCCTTATCAAAAGAGACGGTCCATTTGAGCGGCACTTCAAGGGGCGTGGTATTATCATCCATGTCATTTCCATAGAGCATAAGGCCTGCCTCAAGCCTAAGCGTATCCCTTGCGCCGAGACCAGCCGGCATTATCCCATTGTCTTTTCCAGCCTCTAAAATTTCGTTCCACATCTCCACCGCAAAAGGGGAATCAACAAAAACCTCAAACCCATCCTCGCCCGTATAGCCCGTCCGTGAGAGAAGCGTGTGCTTTCCCCCAAGCTCGCATTCCTTAGAATGGAAATAGGGGATGGCGGAGAGGTTTTCTTTCGTTATTTTCTGCAGTATTTCCTGCGATTTTGGACCTTGGACAGCGAGCAGGGCTATCCTGTCTGTCGCATTCTCTATCTCAACGTTTCTATCGGCATTCTTGATGAGCCACGCATAATCTTTCTCGGTGTTCGCTGCGTTTACAACGAACAGAAACTCGCCTTCTGCTTTCCAATAAACGATTACATCGTCTATTATCCCGCCGTTCTCATTGCATATCGGTGAGTATATCGCTCTACCAACCCCTATTTTTGAGAGGCTGTTTGTTATTATTTTCTGCACGAACCCGAAAGCATTAGCTCCACGGACAAAAATCTCGCCCATGTGCGAAACATCAAATATCCCACATGCGTTTCTCACTGCGTTGTGCTCCTCAATTATGCCTGCATACTGGACAGGCATCTCCCAGCCGCCGAATTCAATCATCTTTGCGCCCAATGATTTGTGCAGGGAATTGAGCGGGGTTTTTTTCATCATAACACTCTGCGCGATTCAGACACGCAAAGGAAATTTTCTCCCATACCTTTTTATATAATACAGCGGAAGGGCTGCAGGGTTTAAGGATAGTCGTGCGGTGAATTTTCCTTTTTCCAGCATTAAGAGTATTTCATCCTCGCCGCCAAAATCTGGGAATTCAGTGTATGCAAGCCCGATCCCGCATGCATGATGTGCATCGCTCCCTCCCGTGCCATTCTTTATTTTTATTGAGGAGATGACGTTGTTTATCGGGTCTGTGCCGTTGAACTTTTCCACGCACGTGCCGATTTCAATTCCTTTTTCTCCCATTCCTGGTTTATGAAGCGAGAAAAGGTGCGTGGGTATGATTGCTCCGCCTTCGTCCCTTATTAATTCAGCCAGCTCATACGCATTCCTTGTAGAAACGCTGCGGACTCCCAAAACAATTGCATGGCCAAGGCTCGTTGTTATTTCTGCGCCGTAGAGGACGACGATGTCTTTAAACTTCTCTCTATTTGAGTGGAAGTAATCGTGGTCTGTTATTGCAACGCCATCAATACCTTTTCTTTTCGCTTCCTTAACGATATCCTTAACTGGGTGAATTCCGTCTGGCGATTTATCGGAATGCACGTGGAGGTCTACTTTCATGTTTTTTGTATCTCCATTCAACTTTATATTAGAAACTAAAAAATAGAGAAAACAAAGTTACGCTATCACGCATTTTCTGTCTATGCTGACAACGTTAAATGTGAGCCTTGATGGCAATTTCGCAAGGAGCGTGTTCGTCGCTATGTATGACGCAAATATCCCTATGGAGAATACAGTGCGCTCAAATAGTATTATCGGTATGAGAGCAAGCCAAAATTCTGGCGTTGTTGGAAACAGGTATATGAATGCTGTCGTCCCCACCGCATGTGCCGTGAATGTTGCGCCAATGCTCCTAAATAATGCGTTATCTGGGAAGAACCGTAGGGCCACAGGTATTAGCCAGAAGAGAGTTATGAACCAAGAGAGGATTCCGATAGGATGCAAAAGGAAAGCAAGCATGCAGGCTATCGGTATTAGGAGCGCTTTCTTGTCTTCCCATCTGCTGCCGAAGTAGTATGCTGCGGCTGGCATCGTAAAGAGACGTGCTATCGCGAACAGGCTCACCGCACCTCCCACCACCAGCATCGCAAGCCCAGCAAGAAAAACGGCACCAACGCCAGGCAAAAGCCCCAGAAAGGCAGCGGGAAGAGGACCGAAAAATTGGTAGAAAGTGAAGCTTGCGTTTTGAGCACCGATGACTTTTGAGAAGCTTATCTGCGAACCTACGAAAACCAATATTGCAAACAGCAACAGAAATGCTAATTTCCGCACATCCACAAAACGCACCCCCACCTATAATCAGAAAACAGACTTTTAAACCTTGCTTTCATTTTTAGATCGGCAGAAGAAAAATCAGTGAATCTTGCTTCTGAATTGCAGGAAATATTTTTCATCTCAAAAAACCAAAGGTATATATACTACTATAGATAGTAGATAGTGCGCCTATAAGCCACAACAAGTTGTGTTTGTTTCTATCTTTGCGGGGTGCAAAAATGTCGCTGATAAAGAAGATACGGAAGAGGGACGGCAGGATTGTGGATTTTGACCCTGAGAAAATTGCGAATGCGATATGGAAGGCTGCGCAGTCCGTTGGAGGAAAAGATAGGGAAACAGCCGAGAGGCTATCGCAGATCGTTGTTAAGCTGCTTGAGGAAAAATATGCCGGGAAGATACCAACAGTTGAGGAAGTCCAGGATGTCGTTGAGAAGGTTCTCATAGAGGAGGGGCATGCAAAAACGGCGAAGGCATACATACTCTACAGGCAGAAGAGAAAGGAGATAAGGGAGATGAAGGCAGCGCTCGGCGTGATTGATGACTTGAAGCTCAGCATAAATGCGATAAAGGTCCTTGAAGCCCGCTACCTCAGGAAAGACGAGAATGGCATTGTTATAGAAACGCCAGGGCAGATGTTCAGGCGTGTTGCGAAAGCGGTAGCAAAGGCTGATGAATTTTACGGTGAGGATTCTGCCAAAACAGAGGAAGAGTTCTACCAGATGATGGCGAACCTTGAATTCCTGCCTAACTCGCCGACGCTAATGAATGCGGGCACGCACATAGGACAGCTTTCAGCATGCTTCGTTTTGCCGATAGAAGACTCAATGGAGAGCATCTTTGAGGCTGTTAAAAACACTGCAATAATACACAAATCTGGCGGCGGGACTGGGTTTTCCTTCTCAAAACTACGCCCGCGTGGGGACATGGTGCAGTCTACGAAGGGCGTTGCATCGGGCCCGATTTCTTTCATGAGGGTTTTTGATATTGCGACTGATGTGGTGAAGCAGGGTGGGAAAAGAAGGGGTGCGAACATGGGCATACTATATGTTACGCACCCCGATATCCTTGATTTCATAATGGCGAAGGAGAGGGAAACGTCGCTCAACAATTTCAACATATCCGTAGGGATAACCGACAAGTTCATGGA
Organism: Candidatus Micrarchaeia archaeon; assembly: GCA_038874215.1. GTDB lineage: Archaea > Micrarchaeota > Micrarchaeia > Burarchaeales > JAVZCV01 > JAVZCV01. Next base: position 19,299 of record JAVZCV010000009.1, read on the forward strand.
AGCAGTTGAAAAGGACGAGAAATACGACCTCATTCATCCCCGAACTGGCAAGCCCGTTAAATCGCTCTCGGCTAGGAAGGTTTTTGACCTCATAGTGACGATGGCTTGGAAGAACGGCGAGCCTGGCGTGATATTCATAGACAGGATAAACGAATACAACCCAACACCCCATGTTGGGAAAATAGAAAGTACGAACCCGTGTGGGGAGCAGCCCCTTCTCCCATACGAATCTTGCAACCTTGGCTCAATAAACCTTGTGAAAATGCTCAATGAGAAGAATGAGATAGACTGGGAGAAGCTGCGTAAAACGGTGCGAACTGCCGTGCATTTCTTGGATAATGTGATAGACGTAAACGTTTTCCCGCTTCCCGAGATAGAGAGAATGACGAAGGCGAACAGGAAGATAGGGCTCGGGGTTATGGGCTTTGCAGACATGCTCATAGCTCTTGGAATACCCTACAACTCAGAGAGGGCAATTGAAGTCGCTGAAAAAGTCATGAAATTCATAAGCGATGAGGCACGTGCAATGTCTGTTGAGCTTGGAGAAAGGAGGGGGAGCTTCCCAAACTTTAAGGGAAGCGTATGGGAAAAGAAGGGATACAAGGCAATGAGGAACGCAACGCTCACAACGATAGCGCCTACTGGGACGATATCAATAATAGCGGGTGTCTCAAGTGGGATAGAGCCGCTTTTTGCGATATCATACGTGCGAAAAGTTCTTAGCGGTGCAGAGCTGATAGAGGTCAACCCGATTTTTGAGAAGATAGCGCAGGAGAGGGGCTTCTACGATGAGTATTTGATGCAGAAGATAGCGAAGAGGGGCTCAATACAAGCGATAGAGGAGATACCAGAGGACGTAAGGCGCGTGTTTGTAACTGCTCACGACATAACCCCAGAATGGCATGTGCGGATGCAGGCTGCATTCCAGAAGTACGTGGACAACGCAGTCTCAAAAACGATAAACTTCCCATACCATGCAACGCCAAAGGATATAGAAAAAGCGTATATGCTTGCATACAAGCTTGGCTGCAAGGGGATTACTGTTTATAGGGATAGGAGTAGGAGCGAACAGGTTCTCAATATAATGAATGGAGATATGGTAGGAAAAGGACAGGAGAATGGGGAAAGTCGCAATACCGAAGATAGTAAAGAAGGATTCCTAAAAGTTGATGCGACATACGCTGGCGGTTGCAGCACGTGCGGTGTGTAGCATGGCTGGGAACAATGGGGTAGGGCTCGTGCATGTCTACACGGGAACGGGGAAAGGTAAAACTACGGCATCGCTCGGGCTTGCGATGCGGGCACTGGGGCATGGAATGTCGGTATGCATGATTCAATTTCTGAAAGGAGGAAGCTACTTCGGTGAGCTGTTCTTTGCGAAAAAACTGCCAAACTTCACGATTCTCCAATTCGGTGATGACTGCCCATGGGCAGAGCAGATGATGCGCGGCGAGATTGAGTGCGGCGTGTGCCGCTACTGCTTTTCTGTTTATAGCGAGGAGAAAAAGAGAACGATGAAGGCTTTTGAGGTTGCAAAATCGCTCGCATCATCGGACGACTACGATATGCTAATTCTTGATGAGATCAACGTTGCGATGAGCAGGAAGCTCATACCGATTGAAAGCGTGCTTTCTTTGATAGATGGCAAACATCCTTTGCTTGAGCTCGTGCTAACGGGGAGGAATGCGCCGAGAGAGATAATAGAGAGGGCGGACATAGTTACTGAGATGCGAGAGATAAAGCATGCATTCTGGAAGGGCACGGGAAGCAGGAAAGGCAGGGAGTACTAATTAAAAAATTCACCTTGTAATTAACGCTGGTGGTTTTTTGATAACAACGGTCGTCGGAAATTACCCGAAGATAGGCGATACGCCCGAGAAGTCGATTCTAAGGGAGTCTCTTCATAGAATGGATAGAGGAGAGATTACGGAAGCGCAGATGCATGAAATAGCCCGTAAGGTGACTAAGGAGGTTATAGAAGAGCAGGTCAGCGCTGGGATAGACATAGTTACTGACGGACAGATACTGTGGGAGGACGAGGTAACATACTTTGCGAAAGCGCTTGAGGGAATAGAGCTGAATGGGCTCGTGCGCTTCTTTGATACGAATACGTATTACCGCCAACCTGTGATAAAGGGGAAGATAGAATGGAAAAGAAGCGCTCTATCTGAAGACTTTTCTTTCGCTAAATCGGTCAGCAAGAAGCAAGTGAAGGCGGTTATACCTGGCCCCTACACTCTTGCAAACCTCTCTATTAACAAGTGCTACAAAAAAATGGGTGATGTGGTTGGCGATTTTGCTGCTGCGATAAAAAAGGAGGCACGGGCGCTTGTCAGTGCGGGCGCAAGAATGATACAGCTGAACGAGCCTGCGATAACAAGAAAACCCGAGGATTTCGGGATTCTTGAGGATGCAGTTGGAGAGATATGCGAGGTTAAGGCGGATTGGGGGATAATGCTCTATTTTGGCGATTACAGGCCGCTGTACAAGAAGCTTGTTTCTCTTCCAGTCAATATAATCGGGTTAGATGTTTTCAACTATGGGATACCGAAGGATTTCCCAGAAGACAAAGTCCTCTGCGCTGGGCTGGTAGATGCGAGGAATACGAAGCTTGAGGACTGGGAGTGGCTTGGAGAGAAGATAAGGAAGCTCCTCTCCATCGTTGAGAGCGAGAGGTTGCATGTAAGCCCGAACTGTGGGCTTGAATTCCTTCCCCGTGAAACTGCTTTTGTCAAGCTGAGGAACATGGTTAGGGTTGTGCGCAACGTTGAAAAGGGTGGTTAGATGCTGTTTCCAGTTACTGTTGTGGGCAGTTTTCCAAAGCCAGACTATCTTAAAAAGGCACGCGCAGACTATGAGAATGGAAGGATAACATACCATGAACTTATGGATTTGACGAGAAAGGCAAGCGAGGAGTGCATAAAATACCAGATTGAGGCGGGCGTTGATATAATAAGCGACGGTGAGATGGACAGAGGAGACATGGCGACTTTTTTCGCCGAAAAGCTATATGGGTTTAAGATAAGCGGGCTTGTGCGCTCCTATGGGAACCGGTACTACAGGAAGCCCATAATAATAGATAGGGTTAAATTCGTCCAGCCCATGACTGTGGAGATGTGGAAGTTTGCGAACGAGCGGAGTGGGGGCAGGCCCGTGAAGGGAATTTTCACTGGTCCCTATACGATGATGGACTGGTCTTTTGACGAGTATTATGGGGATAGGAGAAAGGCAACGCTTGATATAGCGCGCGCTATGCACGAAGAAGCCGTCGCGCTTGAGCGTGCGGGCGCAAAGTACATACAGATTGACGAGCCCGCTGTTTCAACGAGACCCGAGGAGCTTGGGCTCGCAATAGAGGCGAACAAGATAGTTACGCGCGGATTGAAGGCTAAGACAATAATGCACATCTGCTATGGGAACTTTAAGGCCATATATCCCGAGATGCTCAAACTTCCCGTTGACCAGCTTGACCTTGAATTCGCAAACAGGAACTTTGAGCTGCTTGAGCTTTTTAAGGAACACAAATACACTAAGGAAGTAGGGCTGGGGGTTACGGACTCGCACAGCCACATAATTGAGACGAAAGAGCAGGTTCTCGCAGGCATAAGAAAGGCTCTTGAGGTAATACCTCCCGAGAAAATCTACATAGACTCGGACTGCGGGCTTAAAACGAGAACGAAAGAGGAAGCGATAGGAAAACTGAGGGTCATGGTTGAGGCTGCAAGAGAACTGAGGAAGGAGTTTGCATGAATTTCAGGGAGAAGCTGAAAAGCGGTAAATTCGTATTTACTGCGGAGATAGACCCGCCTACGGACACGAGATACGAGAAAACTCTTGAGAGCGTTAGAATTCTCAAGGAGGCTGGCTACGACGCAGTAAATGTGGCTGATAACCCTATGGCAAGGGTCCGCATGTGTGCGATAGCTCTTTCGCACATAGTGCAAAGGGAGACAGGCATTGAGGCTGTTCTGCATTTCACATGCCGCGATAGAAGCCTTCTTGGCATGCAGTCAGCTCTTTTGGGCGCTGGTGCGCTTGGCATACGGAACATACTCGCAATAAAAGGCGACGAGCCAAAGCTTGGCGATACGCCAAACTCAACGCCAGTGTATGACATTGATACGATAGGGCTTATAGGGATGATCAGGAGGTTTAACAGTGGCGAAACGCTCTCTGGGAAGAAGATAACACCGACAGATTTTTTTGTTGGCACCTCTCTGAACATAAATGCAGGTGATGTTGAAAAGGAGATAGAGCGCTTTGAAAGAAAAATTGAGGCTGGCGCAGAGTTTGCGATGACGCAGCCAGTTTATGATGTTGAGCATCTGCGAGAATTTTTGGGCGTTCTCAAACCGAAGGTTCCTCTTGTGGTAGGAGTGCTTCCCATACCAGACTACAGAATGGCAAAATACCTGAATGAGAAAGTCCCTGGCATAAAAATACCGCAGGAGATAATTGAGGAGATAAAGAAGGATGAGCATGCTGGAGTTGATATTGCGAGGGAGCTTTTGGGTGAGATAAAAAAGCTTGCAAACGGCGCATATGTGATGCCGCTCAACAGGTATGAGCTTGCATGCGAAATAATTCGAGGATAGTGAATTTATGAAAGTGAGGCTGATAGCATACACGCATAAGCCCGATGAAACATGCTCGCTTGCGGCTTCAACATCGGTGAGTATGGGGAGCCCATCCGAGATAGCCGAGAAAACCGACCCGCAAAAAGCGGCGCGCATACTGGGGAAGGTTGTTGGTTATGGGCATACTTCTGTAATAGAGCATGCGAGCTTTACATTCAGCATAGAGGGAATTTCGCGCGCCTGCTCGCACCAGCTCGTTAGGCATAGAATCGCATCCTATACGCAACAGAGCCAGCGCTACGTGCGCCTTGATGAGGCAGGAGAGTATTTTGTAATTCCACCAAGCATAGAAAGAAAAAGGGAGGCAAAGAGTATTTTCCTTGAATCTGTTGGGCAGGGTTTTTCTGCATATAAAGAACTTTTGAAGGAAGGGATAGCGCCAGAGGATGCACGCTATGTTCTCCCTAATGCAACAAAAACAAACGTAATAGTCACGATGAACGCGCGCTCCCTTATGAATTTCTTTGGGCTCCGCTTATGCAAGAGAGCGCAATGGGAGATACGAACGCTCGCAAGCCTTATGCTGAAGGAAGTGAAAAAGGTTGCGCCAGTTATTTTTGAGAATGCGGGCCCGCGTTGTGTTGAGCTCGGCTACTGCCCTGAAAGCAAGACGTGCGGGTTATACCCGCTGAAAAAGGATGTGGTTGGAAAAGGGGGTAAGCGAAGCTCTATGCAGAAAAATCGCTAAGCTTCTTCTTAATGCCGTTTGCGGCCGCTTTCAGTTGCTCCATCTCCTCATCGCTTATGGCGATTTCTACTATTTTTTCAGCTCCACTACGCCCGAGAACAACAGGGACGCACAAGAATATTCCGCTTATTCCGTACTCGCCCTCTAAATAAGCAGAGCAGGGCAGGAGTTTTTTTTCGTCGTTCAGTATGGCTTCTATCATATGGGCAACCGCCGCGCCTGGCGCGTAGTAGGCGCTTCCTGTACCAAAAAGTTTGACGATTTCTGCCCCAGCATTCCTCGTACGCTCAACTATCTCCGATATTTTTTCTTTAGGAAGGAGACTTGTAAGTGGTTTTCCATTCACCTTTGCAGCGCTTACAAGCGGAACCATTCCGTCCCCATGCTCGCCTATGACCATCGCCTCAACATTGCGTATGTTGGCATTCAGCTCTTTTGATATGAAATAGGAAAAGCGGGCGCTGTCAAGTATGCCAGACATTCCAACGATTCTTTGTTTTTCAAAATCGAGCGCGTTTTTTGCAACGATACACATCATATCAAGGGGATTTGTAACCATTATCACAACAGCATCTGGTGCATGCTCCCTAATATTTTTGCATACGCCTTTTACTATTTCGGCGTTCTGCCTGAATAGGTCCGCCCTGCTCATGCCTGGCTTGCGTGCCATGCCAGCGCAAACTGCGATAATCCTTGCATCTTCAATCTCCGCATACTCATCTGTGCCGACCATACTGCTTTCAGAACCAAAAATAGGCTTTGAGTGCGATATGTCAAGCGCCTTCGCCATTGCGATGTTTTTGTATATGTCAAGGAGCACGATGTCGCATAGATTTCTCTGCAAAAGAATATAGGCAGCGCTTGAACCTACGTTTCCAGCCCCTATTATCGCAACTTTTTCCATGCAGAAGATTTGAAAAAAAGGTTAAAAAAACCTATTTGAATATTTCTGGCAGATGCGCACTTGCAAGCATTAGCATTTCTTCTCTTGATATTGGAGTAATCCTCCCGTTTTCGTACTGTTCCTCTATCCACTTCCTAATCTGCTGGACCCCTTCGTCATTCTTGTCTATTGAGACTTCTCCGTTTTTTAGCGATTCTATGTTTTTCCTAAGCCAAAGGACTATTCCCGCAGCGCCAGAGCGGTCTGTTATGACAACTTCTGGCTCCCTACCAAGTACTGCACGGGTATCAAATGCGTTGTATATCTCCTCGCCTTTTAGCATTCCGTCTGCATGAATGCCCGCCCTTGTTATGTTAAATTCAGAGCCTATGAAACGCCTATTTGGCGGAATTTTTACTCCGATTTCTTTCTCAAAATATCTGGCAATTTCCGTTATCATTTCAAGCCGCATTCCATGCCCTTCGCCTTTTATGCATGCATACTCTATACATAGGCTCTCTATGTCCGAGTTTCCTGTTCTCTCGCCTATTCCGAGCAGTGTGCCGTTAGCAGCAGAGCAGCCATAAAGCCATGCAGTCACTGCGTTTATGTGCGCCTTCCCAAAGTCATCGTGCCCATGCCACTCCAGCCACTCACTTGGCACGTGTGCATCTTTTGTCATGCATCTGATGAGTTTTGGTATACTTCTTGGCAGACATGCCTCTGCATACGGCAACCCGACACCGAGCGTATCGCAAAGCCTTATTTTCACAGGCATGCCATATCTCTCAGAAAGATCCATCAGCTGTCGTGCAAACGGAATGACGAATCCCCTGATGTCTGCACGTGTAACATCCTCAAAGTGGCAACGGGGAATTATATCATTCGTTAGGGCGCTCTCAACAACGCCGCAGTATTTCTCAAACGCCCTTCTCCTGTCAAGCTTCAATTTTAGGTATATGTGGTAATCAGAACAGGAAGTCAGCATTCCTGTTTCTTTTATGCCCATTTCCTTAACAAGTTGCAAATCCTCCTCCTTCGCCCTTATCCATGCTGTTATACGCGGGTATTCAAGCCCTGCTTTCATGCAAGCCGCAACTGCCTCCCTATCCCGCCGAGAATAAAGGAAGAATTCAGTTTGCCTTATAACACCTTGTTTGCCGCCGAGTGCGCTGAGCATTTCGTAAAGCGTTCTTATCTGCTCAACGCTATACGGCTCGCGTGCCTGCTGCCCGTCCCTGAAAGTCGTGTCGGTTATGAATATCTCTTTTGGTAGGCGCATACGCACGCACTTTGAATCAAAGAAAGCAAGCGGGGGTGTGGTGTAAGGGAAAATCTCGCGCAGTAGGTTTGGTTGCGCGGGGCTTCTCAATTTTAGCATGAACCAGAAAGGGGGGATGACCATTATTATATCTTTGTTGTCTTTTCATAAAACAACAAGCTAAATTTGTTTCGGGAAGAAGCTTCCACATTCTTGTGCAAGCTTGCACCCGTTGAATCCATCGTAACGAGTGCCCTGAAATCGTCAACGCGCAGCTTCCATATCGCTTCCGCCATTCCAAATTCTTCTAACATGAAGACCCCTTCAACATTCTTTACTGCTGCTGCAGCAGTTTGCGCCGCACCCCCTATCGCTGATAAGTAGACTGCGCCGTGTTTTTTAAGAGCATCAGCACATTCATCTCCAAGCCCGCCTTTACCGATTATAACGCGAACGCCATATCTCTCAATAAGCAGAGGGATGTACCTATTCATTCTTGCGCTTGTAGTTGGGCCTGCGGCAACCACTTCATAATTACCATCGGTTTTCCTCATTATGGGGCCGCAGTGATAAACTCCATACCCTGTCCCGAGCTTTTCCCTCATGTCGTTTTCCAACGCGTATCTGTGCGCCATGTCCCTCATCGTGTACAAAACTCCTGAGAGCGAAACGAAGTCACCAACCCGCAGTTGCTTGATTTCTTCTTCATTGGGAGGCAGTTTGATTTTCTTGAAACGGACGGGAATGACTGGGGTGTGGGTTTTTTTCGTATTTCCGATTTTATACCTTATTTTTCCATTCCGCAAATCATATGCCATCTCGCCTCTCCTGCACGCCCAGCAGGAAAACGCGATTGCCACAAAATATGAAGCGACATGCCTATGTGCGAATGCAATTTTTACGCTTATTGCGGTTGTCTTACCGCCCAGACCAAGCGGGCCTATCCCAAGACTGTTTATTTCTGAGAGCAATCTTTTTTCAAGCGCACGTATTCGCCTGTTTTTGTTCTTCGCATCAATCGGAAGAAGAAGTTGCTCTTTTGCCAGAGCAAGTGTTGCATCGCATGCACCACCCACCCCAACGCCGATTAAGTAGGGAGGGCACCCCCTCCCCTGTGCGTTGAGCACTGCATCAAGAACGCATAGGCGCACTCCGTTGATATCCCTCTCTGCGCCTATTCTCTTATCAGGAAGCTTGTAGATTGCGCAGATGTTTTCGCTCCCACCCCCTTTAAGCATTAGCGAAATGCGAATTCTGCTCTCGTCGGTTTCTTTGAAATGTATGAGTGGGAACATAACTCCCGTGTTATCGCCGCTGTTCTTCCCCGTTAGGGCATCTGTTGCATTTGACCTGAGGGGCACTTTGCGTGTTGCGATTCTTGTCGCCTCTTTTATCGCAGCGAAAAGCTCTCTTTCGCCAACTTCTTTTGGGCGGCAAACGAAGAAGATCGGCATTCCAGTATCCTGGCATATTGGCAAGGCGGTTTTCCTTGATATTTCGCAGTTTCTTAGAATTTCGGAAAGTGCAAAGCGTGCAACGCTCTTTTCTTTTTTTAATGCTGCATAAAGATGGGAGGATACATCTTCTGGGAGTTCTGTGGCGCATCTCCTGTAAAGCTCCACAAGCCCCTTAACGAAAGCCTTTCTTCGGAACATACGTATATTTCGCAATAAATATTTAGTTGGCTTTCTTTGTATGCTGAAGGGCTTTTTAAATTTAGCATTTAAACCAATAGTGGTGGATGCATGCGTGTTTCAATAGAGAAGAAAGGAATTGAGGAAATAGAAACTGATGCGATAGCCCTTTACGTTTTTGAGGATGGGTATGACGCATCTCTGAGATTGCTTGACGGAATATGCGGCAGAATGCTCATAAGCACTATGGAAAGGCGTGGGTTTAAGGGAAAGAAAGACGAGGTTTTTTCAGCAAATGTAATGATAAAGGGCGAGACTAAGCTCGTGCTTGTTGGCGGGCTTGGCAAGAAAAGCGAGTTTAGGATTGAGAGGATAATGCGCACAAGCGCAGCGCTTGCAAAGGCATGCAGAAACGCTGGCGCAAAAAGCCTTAGCATAATTCTCAATATTGAAGGAACTCTTGAACCTGAGGACATAGTCCGAGCGAGCGTTGAGAGCGTTTTGCTATCGCTTTACAAATTTGAGAGATACAAGAAGGAGAAGGAGGAGAAGCAGCTTGGCTGGGTTGTTTTTATAACAGATATGCTTGGGGCAAAGGAGCAGGAGAGTTTTAGGAAGGCAAGAATAGTGGCTGAGTGCGTGAACTTTGTGAGGGATATTGTGAACACTCCTGCGAATGAGGCAACTCCTTCAAGGATAGCAGAAATTGCGCAGAACGTCGCAAAAGAGCACGGTTTGCGCATAAATGTTCTCACTGAGGCGGATATGAAAAAACTTGGGATGAATGCCCTCGTTGGAGTTGCGAAAGGAAGCAGGGAGAAGCCGAGAATGGTTGTGCTTGATTACAACCCGAATGCGAAAAAAACAGTCGTGCTCGTTGGGAAAGGAATAACATTTGACAGCGGGGGTATATCTTTGAAGACTGGAAAGGATATAGAAAAGATGAAATATGACAAATCTGGTGCGATTGTAGTTCTCGGTGCTGTTAAGTGTGCAGCAACACTTGGGCTGCCTATACGCGTTGTTGGCATAATGCCGCTTACTGAAAACATGCCCGGTGGAAGCGCACAGAAACCCGGCGATGTAGTGAGGGCCATGAACGGCAAAACGATTGAAATAGCAAACACCGATGCGGAAGGCAGGCTAATCCTTGCGGATGCGCTCTCGTATGCGCAGAGATACAAGCCCGATGCAGTGATAGATATCGCAACCCTTACCGGCGCATGCGTCATAGCGCTTGGAAGCGCTGCCTGCGGCGTTATGGGAAACGACCAGGAGCTTATAAACAAGATACTGGCTGCTGGAGAAAAGTGTGGTGAGAAGGCTTGGCAGTTGCCTCTATGGGATGAATACAGGGAGATGATTAAAAGTGATATAGCTGATGTCAGGAACATAGGAAGCGAGAGAGGTGAGGCAGGAGCGATAGTGGGAGCCGCATTTTTGGAGAACTTCGTTTCATATTCTTGGGCGCATCTTGATATAGCTGGGACTGCATGGAGCGATAAAGAAAACCTGTTTGGAACAAAAGGGGCAACGGGATTTGGAGTTAGGCTGCTTGTTCGTTTATTAGAAAATATGTGAGGTGGTATCCATGGCGAAGTACAGGATAGTAATTGATAGAGAGGGGTGCATAGGGTGTGGCACATGTGCAGCACTCTGCCCTGACAACTGGCAGATAGCCGAAGATGGGAAGTCAAGCCCGATAGAAACAGAGGTAGATGAGATAGGGTGCAACCAGCAGGCGGCAGATTCATGCCCTGTTGGCGTTATAAAAATTGAGAAGCTGGGGAAGTAGTCTTTTATCTCCTAAAGTAAGGCAACCGCCCATAACCCAAAATCTCCCCACATTTTTCGTAATTCCATGGATGTAGCATAAGCCCTGGCCCCCACGTTTCATATGTTCCGTCAGGATTAACCTCAACATTGCCGATTGGCGAAACTGCTTCCCCATTTCCTATATAAATGGCTACGTGTGTCACGTGAAATAGGTCGGCAGCATACCTTCTTCCGTAGAATATTAAATCGCCAGGCTTCAGATTTTCCAACCGCACCTTAATTGGGCGCGTGCCATCTTTCAATGCGAAATTGTTGAAAAGGGCCTGCGCATTCATGTCGGGGAGATATATCTCTAGTTCAGCGAGGCATCTAAGAACAAAACCAGAGCAGTCTGTAAATTCATCGTTCTGGCCTCCCCAGCCATATTTTGGCGGGTTTTTTGTTAGAATGGAAATTGCTTTTTCAGAAAAGTCGGCCGCAGTTGCTTTCCCGATACCACGCCCGTATGCGTGGGGGACTGCGTGTTGCATATGTTCTATTTGGTACGCTTCGGAATAGGCGGTTTGATTGGCATTTTTCCATTCTTCCCATTTCTTTGCAAATGCACTACTGCGCTTGCATGTGTCTTCTATATCAGATAGTTGGCATAATATCATCGTAGCCCAGTATGCCTTTGCCTCATCGTCTTCGTTTTTTTGGGCATTCTGATACATGCGAAGGTAATAGGCGAGGTTTATCGTTGCGATATCCATTTTGCTACTCTTCTTTTCAGCATCGTTTGTTTGTTTAGTGCGGTAGGTCATATGATTACCTATTATATATTACGCATCCAGAATATATATGCATGAGCACATACGATAAGGGGGCAAGGAGCGAAAGAGAACTCATAGAGATGTTCTCAAAGAGGGGTTTCTCGGTAATGCGTGCTGCTGGCTCTGGAGTCGGGGGCTCGCCAGACTTGCTCGCATTCAAAAAGGGGAAGTGGTATGCATTTGAGTGCAAGGCTTGGGGAAGCGGGAGCATAATGGTGAGCAAGGAGAGGTTTAGAAAATTAAAAGAATGGGAGGAGAACACGGGAATAACTACGATGCTTGCATGGCGAATTAAGAGGTTTGGGTGGCTATTCATCCATCTTGACATTTTGGATGCGCATAGGAAAAACTACACAATAACAATGAAAAAAGCGATGCTCGTCGGGCGCAGGTTTGAGGACCTTGCTTAGGCTTTAGTTATGCGCCGCATTATTTTTAGAGCGCAGAAATCACCACACATGCTGCACGCATCAGAGGAAGTTCCTCTCCTTCTCCTGTACTCTATTGCCTTTTCTCTGTCCAGAGAAAGGGAGAACTGCTTGCCCCAATCAAGCGCAAATCGTGCCTTGCTCATTTTTTTATCCCACTCGGAATCTTTGCCTTTTGCGATGTCTGCTGCATGGGCCGCTATTTTGGCAGAAACCGTCCCCAGCCGTATATCTTCTATATTCGGGAGAGCGAGGTGCTCGCTTGGTGTCACAACGCACAGCCATGCTGCACCAGCATATGCTGCAATAGCACCCCCTATTGCAGATGTTATGTGGTCGTAGCCTGGCGCTATGTCTGTGACCAATGGGCCGAGAACATAGTATGGTGCGCCCACGCATAGTTTTTTTTGCAATTTCACATTCTTCTCTATCTCTTGAAGAGGCATATGGCCTGGCCCCTCGCATATTGCTGAAACGCCTTTTTTCCAGGCACGCTTAACAAGCTCTGCTTGCATGCGAAGCTCGTGCAGTTGTGCCCTGTCAGACGCATCGCACACAGCGCCCGGCCTGAGCGCATCCCCTATGCTTATAGCAACGTTGCTTTCTTTCAGAATTTCAAGTATGTAGTCATAGTTCGTGTAGAGTGGGTTTTCTTCGCAATTCGCCTCCATGTACGAAGCGATGAAGCAGCCACCCCTGCTGACAATCTTCATAACGCGCTTTTTCGCGAATTCAAGCCCTTTCCTCGTAAGTGCGGCATGAACCGTCACAAAATCTACGCCTGCACGCACATGTTCTGCAATTGCGTTTAAGATATCGTCTTCGCCCATCTCCCATATATTTCTCTTGCTGTAGTAAAACTTCAATCCCGCCCAGTATATCGGGACAGAGCCGACGGGCACTGGTGAAATTTCAACAACCTGTTTCAATGCCTCTTTGTAGTTTTTTCCGGTGCTCAGGTCCATGATGGTGTCTGCCCCACACTCAACTGCTGTTTTGAGTTTTTCCCGCTCATCGGCAAGGCTTCCGTAGTCGGGGGATGTGCCGATGTTCGTGTTTATCTTCGTTGTTAGTAGGCTACCGATCCCAGTCGGTTTACCGTTTTTCACAAATAGGACGATGCGGCCTTTTGCGATTTCCCTGCGCACCCTCTCTTCCGAGATTCGTTCTCTTCTTGCCAATTCCCGCATTTCCTTTGAAAGTGTTCTCTTTGCTTCAAGCATGAATGTCATGAAACCACGAAAGGATTTTAGGCTAAAAATATAAAAAGCATCCAAAGATGGACGTTATAGCCTTAAATACCAGCAGTGTAGTATCTGCTATGGAAAAGATGATTTCTTTTCTCTCGCGCCTTGTTGCTGTGCCTACTGATGTGGAGAAGAAGGAGAATTACGTTAAGTGCGCTAGGCTTATAGAAAGGGAAGCCAAAAGAAGAGGCCTTGTTGCACGCACCTATGTCCATACTCCCAAAGACGGAAAAGGGAGGGCAAACGTAGTGGTGGAAGTTTGTGTGGGTGCTGAGAAAACTCTTCTGATAGCGACGCATTATGACGTTGTGCCAGCGGGCGAAGGATGGAAAAAAAATCCATTCAAGATGGTCGTTGAAAGAGGGCGTGCATATGGCAGGGGAACGAGCGACGATAAGGGAGCAATAGCATGCGCTATTGAGGCGCTTGAAGAGCTCAAGAAGCGGAAAAGCTCGGGCTTTAATCTCATTTTGGCTGCGACATGCGATGAGGAGGTTGGAGGAAACGAGGGGCTTGGCTACCTCATAAATAAGGGCTTCGTGAGGCCTGATTGCGCCATAGTTCTTGATGCGGGCATCACGCCTGCTATTGCATCAAGCGGAGTGGTTTTTGGTAGAATAAACGTGCATGGGAAACAGGGGCATGCGGGATGGCCAAGAAGGTGTGTGAATGCGCTTGAACTATCAATTCCGCTTATGGAAAATCTTTTGAGGGTAGGCAGAAGAAAGAAGTTGTCCCGCTTCTGGATAGCGGGCGCACGAAACCCAGAGAAGGTATATAGGCGCTTTTCTTTCACCATGATAAAATCTGGCATGAAAGCGAACATAATCCCTGGTGAATGTGAAATAACGTTTGACATGCGCCTTATCCCAGAGGAAGACGCGAGGGCGGAAATAGAAAAGCTATCATCGGAATTTTATTCTTTGATAAGAAAGCTGGGAATAGATGCGGATATTGAGTTCTTTCATGTGCAACCAGGGTATTACACTGATGCAGGGAACTGGTTTGTGAGATATGTTGGGGGCATTCTTGATGTGGGGCTGAATTCTACGATGGGGGGTAATGACGGTTCCCATTTGTCAAGAAAAGGCATACCCGTTGTTTGTTTCGGACCCACGAGGGGAGAAAACAATGCGCACGGGAAGGACGAGTTTGTATATATAGACGACCTGCACTTCGTGAGAGATAAACTCATAGAGGTGGCTGAGGGATGGGTGGAAAAAAGAGGGAAATAGCAAATATAGAGCTGCATTATCTTTGCGAAGAGCTGCGAATGCTTGTTGGTAGGCGACTTTCAAATTTTTATGAAATTGGGGAAAACTGGTTCGGCTTGAAGTTTGAGAAGATTGATGTAGAGTGCGTGCTGAAGGAGCGCATAAACATCTCTAAAGGCTTTGAAGCGCCTAAAACACCAACGAATTTTGCAATGGGAATAAGAAAGCATATCAGGGGCGTTCGCCTAAAATCAATCATGCAACATGAGTTGGATAGGATATTGGTTATGGAATTTGAAGGCGGGAAAAAACTTGTTTTTGAGATGTTTTCAAACGGGAACCTTGTTCTTCTTGATGAAAAAAACACCATACTGCAATGCTACAGGAGTGAGGAATGGCGTGGCAGAAAAATCGCAAGGGGGGAGCCGTATGTTTTTCCAGCCTCTGAAAAAAAGAGCCCTTTTACTATAAGCTATGGGGAATTTGCTCAAGTAATGGACGACGAATTATTCGCGATATCTGCTTTTACAAATAAGGTGAACCTTGGTGTCAGCTATGCGAAGAAAGTTTTTGCAAGGGCCGGGGTAGATGAGAAAAAGGTGGCGGGAAGCCTAAGCGATGAAGAGAAACGTAAACTCTACGAGAAAATGAGGGAGATGTTGGCTGAGAAGCCAAGACCAACGGTTTATGAAGATGACTATACGATTTTCCCAGACAAAGAGGGGACGACATTCCGGACTATTTCAGAGATGCTTGAAAATTTTTATTATGGCAGGGATGTTGCAAAAGTTCAACACGAAGACGAGAAAAAGAAAAAACTGCTGCAAAAGCTTGAGAAGCAGAAGGAGGTGCTTGAGGAGTTAAGGAGAAAAGAGGAAGAATGCAGGGCTGTTGGGGATGCGATTTACTCAAACAAGGAAAGAATAGAACGTGCGCTTGAACTCATCCACTCGTATAGAAAGGCTGGTATCGGCTGGGAAGAAATAAAGGCAGAGCTATCAAAAATGGGTTTTGAGGTTGATGAAAAAAAAGGGAAGATGTGGTTAGAGGTTTAGCTAACTTTCAATGAAATCGGCAAGCAGGTCTTCAGCCTCCTCTTTCTTGTCAACTTTTAATGCGTAGTAGCCAGTATCGTTGCTTTCAAAAACGAGGTATACGTTCTCTATGTTTATCCCGTTGTCGGCAAGAAGGCGGGCAACTTTTGAAAGCTCGCCAGGCTTGTTCACCAGTTTTACAACTATTGAATTTGAAGGCAAAACGTTGAAGCCGTTTTTCCGCAGAATTTCACGAACATTTTTTTCTGTTGCGGTGGTAATGTGTATGACGGCTCTTCCGCTTATTGTGCTTGCGGACATGCTCTCTATGTTAATTCCCTCTCGCGCGAGCGCCTCAGATATATCGGCAAGAAGCCCTATGCGGTCTTCTTCTATAATGGTGAAATGGGTTATTTTCTTCCGCTCTTCGCTCTTTATCATAGATACCTATGTTGAATGCCTCGCAACTCATATATAAACTTTGATGCAGAAATCGCTACGGTGATTTGTTGGGGAGGACTGATAAAAAAGAGAAGAAGAACTGGCATCATAGAAGAAGAAAAAGAAGGGGGAACAAACCACGCGCAGGAGCGCCTAATGGAAAATCCCCTAAAGCGTAGCCTGCTTGAAGTCAATAACCATCTTCCTTATCTTACCAAAAACGGCTTTTGCAGGAGTGTTTTTTATCGCCTCTATATAAGCACTTCCGATTATGATTCCATCCGCGCCTGCGATGGCGAGCGCCCGCACGTGCTCTGGCTTTGATATGCCGAAGCCAACATAAACTGGCTTTTTTACTATCTTCTTAACGCGCGAGAGCGCATCAATCGTCATCTGCGAGATTTCGCTTCTTGTCCCCGTCACTCCAAAAAGCGCAAGCATGTACAAGAACCCAGTCGTGTGTTTTTCTATATCTTTTATCCTTTCCGCAGGCGTATTCGGAGCAACGAAGAAAACAGTTTTTATTCTGTTTCCATTGCATGCGCAGACGAATTTTTCAGATTCTTCAACTGGCAGGTCTGCGATGGCAATCGCCCAAACGCCATTCCTTTTAGCCAGTTTGACAAATTTTTCTAAGCCAAACGAGTATATGCTGTTGTAATAGGAAAGGAGCATAACACGCTTTCCGCTTTTTGCTATTTCTGAAGCGATTGCAAGCGCCTTTTTCGGTGTCATTCCATTTTTAATTGCGGTAGAGCATGCCTCCTGTATTGATGGGCCGTCTGCGATTGGGTCGCTGAACGGAATGCCAAGCTCTATCACATCGCTTCCAGCTTCAGCCATTTCCCTCGCTATGCGAACGCATCTTTTTTCGTCAGGGTATCCCGCCGTTATATAGGAGATTAGCTCTGCCATGGAAAAACCTAGATGCGGACTAATCTGTGCACGATCTCTATATCCTTGTCTCCCCTTCCAGAAAGGCAGACAACGATTTTTTCTTCTTTATCCATTTTGCGCGCGAGTTTTAGTGCATATGCTATCGCATGGGCGGACTCAAGGGCAGGCATTATTCCCTCTGTTTTTGCAAGAAGCATGAATGCCCCAAGCGCCTCCTTATCGCTAACTGCAACATACCTCGCACGCCCGCTCTCCTTTAGAAGTGCATGCTCGGGCCCGACGCCAGGATAGTCAAGCCCAGCCGATATGCTGTGCGTTTCGGCTATGTTTCCGTCTTCATTCTGGAGCACATAAGAGAGAGAACCGTGGAGAACGCCTTTTTTGCCTGCGCATAGGGATGCTGCATGCTTTCCCGTCTTCAGCCCCTTCCCACCCGCCTCAACTCCGTATAGGGCACATTTTTCCCCTATGAAAGGGTAAAAAAGCCCGATTGAGTTGCTTCCTCCCCCA
>JAVZCV010000010.1:0-36359 GCA_038874215.1 Candidatus Micrarchaeia archaeon
TTCAAGAAGCTCGTCTCTAACCATGTTTAGAAATGTTTCGTCTTCATCAAGCGATAGCACAAGCATACTATCCTCTTCCTTCTCTTTTCTTATTTTCAAGCATTTCACCCCCATAAGGATATGCGATATACCTATCTTCTGTGTGCCCACATTCTTCGCAGACCAAGCCCCTCTTCATGGCAAGCACCCCTCGGCATTCGCTGCAAAAAGCCTTTATTACGCCAAGCCCCCTTTCATTCGTCCTTATAGAAACATTTCGCCGCGTATCCTTAACCACCGCCTTTATTATATCCCCAACTTTCATCTCCTCTTTTATGCTTCTTACATAGCCCCTCTTTATATCAGATATATGGAGGGTGGCATAGCCAGCGGGCAGGATTGCACCTTCTACATCAAGCCTTACAAGCACAACAGACTCATACATCTCTTCAATCCTGCCATAAACAATATCCCCTTTTTTGAGCGTTCTGCAATCTTCGCACTCAACTTCAATAACCCTGTCTTTAACTCTTGACTTCCCCGCTACGCACGCATATATGGCTCCATTTTCCACATATGTGCCCTCCCCCGCAACATACTCCTCCTCGGTTCCGAGCATCTCTCCTGGGACGGCCATGCAAAGACACCTCATCGACTTCAAAAATCAAGTTTCAGAAATTAAAATATCAACAGAAACGCTTTTAATATTGCCCCACCAATATACAGCCAAGGCGTTTTGTTCTTATCTTTTTGGAGGGATAGGCATGTTTGAAATACACGTCAAAAATGCACGTTTCTGGAGGAATTGCGTAGAGGCAATAATGAGCCTTATTGATGAGGGCGTTTTCTTTGTGAAAGAAGACGGAATATCGCTTAGCGCAATGGATCCTTCTCAAATAGCAATGGTCAGCTTCTATGCTCCTAAGAGCGCTTTTGAAAACTATGCTATTGATGGCCCCATGAGGATAGGCGTAAGCATAGAGAACCTAGGCAAGATACTTGCGCGTGCTAGGGATACCGAAAGGCTTGTTATGAAAGCAGACGGAAACAAGCTAACTCTTGAGTTTTTTGAGGGCAATTCAAAACGCAGCTTTACCCTGCCGCTCCTTGATGTAGCTGAAGAATTACGGAGAGAGCCAAAATTTGAACATGATGCATCCGTTACTATAAAGGGTTCTGCTCTAAAAAAAATTCTCGGGGATGCAATAGTCGTAAGTTCGCACATAATGCTGAGCGTGACAGAAAAGGCGCTTGTAGTTGATGCCGGTGGAGATAATGCAGATTTCCGTGTAGAAACCGAGAAGGGCTCTGAAAGCGTTCCAGAAATAAAAGCAAGGGCAAGCGCAAAGGCGACATTCCCCCTCCAATACCTGAACGACATGGTTAAGGCATGCCCTGACAACGAGCTTGCGGTTCTCCACTTATCAACAAACAAACCACTAAAAGTGGAATATGGCATGGATGGCGCGAGGCTTGTTTACTATCTCGCCCCAAGAATAGAGCAGGAATAAAACGGCGTGGTAATACCTCATCATACCTTTTTTTACCGAATTTTACGAATGAAATCCAAACATTTATATTCTACTTTCGCATATATACTATATGTATCTTGTGTCTATATTGTGATAAACGGGGTGTGGGTTATGGCTGAAAATAAGAGAAAGTTGGATAGGTTGTATGAGGATGATGAAATAGAAGAGCTTATCTGCCAGCAATACCATGGGCGCTATCTGAAGTCTCTCCAAGAGTGCGAATGAGCCTATTTTTATTTTCATCTAGAATAGACCGACAATCGTGCCATCCTCCCTTATGTCTATGTTCTCTGCGGCAGGTCTTTTTGGCAATCCAGGCATAACAACGATATCCCCCAAAAGCACAACTACAAAACCCGCACCCGTCATGGGCTTTATGTCCATCACTGTAACTACGAAATCTTCAGGTCTCCCACGGAGATAGCTCTTATCCGATAGCGATAGGTTCGTCTTTGCAACGCATATGGGCAGATTGCCAAGACCCCTCGCTTCAATTTCCGAAATCCTCTCTTTTGCGAGCGGCGTGTATTCAACACCCTTAGCCCCATACATTTTCTTGGCTATGATTTCTATCTTCTTGCTTATGCTGTCCTCCCAAGAGTAGATGGGGGTGTAGTTCCCCTCACCACACAGTTTCACAACAGCCTTTGCAAGGTCAATAGTGCCTTTGCCACCCTTCCTGTAAGCATCAGACACAACGCAATTTACACCATACCTCTTGCATAGTTTGAAAATCTCCATGTATTCCTCTTCTGTATCCCCCTCAAACCTGTTAATCGCAACAACAATGGGTAGACCATATAACATCACATTGGCCATGTGCTTCTCAAGATTCGCAAGCCCCCTTCTCACGCAATCAACACTTGGTTTCTTCACATCATCTGCACCGCCGTGATAGCGGAGCGCCCTTACTGTTGCGGCAAGAACAACCACATTCGGAACAAACTCCCCAACCCTTGCAACCATGTTCATGAATTTTTCCATTCCTAGGTCAGTGCCAAAACCAGTTTCTGTGATTACGAACCCACCCCTACCCACAAGCTTAAGAGCCATTTTAGTTGCGATTATGCTATTCGTTCCATGCGCTATGTTTGCGAATGGACCTCCATGAACAAAAATAGGGCTACCGCCTATGCTTTGAACAAGATTCGGTTTCATGGCATTTCTAAGGAGTGCGGCCATGGCACCATGTGCCCTAAGCTGGGATGCATATATTGGGTTACCTTTTCTATCGTATGCAACCGTTATCCTGCCGAGTCTATCCTTAAGGTCAACGTAATCCTTTGAGAGGCATAGTATTGCCATAACTTCTGAAGCAGCGGTTATCGCAAAATGATCTTCATGCGGTATGCCGTTTCTGCTTCCTCCCAACCCGACGACTATCTGTCTGAGAACTCTGTCGTTCATGTCCATTACACGACCCCACACCATGCGAGTAGGATCTATGTTAAGTTCATTGCCATGGTGCATGTGGTTGTCTACCATCGCGGCAAGGAGGTTGTGCGCAGAGCTAACAGCGTGCATATCCCCCACGAAATGCAGGTTTATGTCCTCCATGGGAAGAACCTGTGAATAGCCACCACCAGCCCCTCCCCCCTTAACTCCAAAAACAGGTCCAAGCGAAGGTTCACGTATCGTTGCGATTGCTTTCTTGCCTATAAGCCATAAGGCGTCTGCAAGACTTATCGTGGTGGTAGTTTTTCCTTCTCCAGCAGAGGTCGGCGTCATGGCACTGACTATTATTAGGCTTCCTTCTCCCCGATTTCTCAGCCTTCTGAAAATCTCAAGCCTAACCTTTGCAATATACCTCCCATGCAGTTCAAGTTCATTCTCCCTAATCCCAACCTTCTTCGCTATAAACCGTATGTCTCTCATTTTTGCCTTCTGCGCTATCTCTATATCGGTTTTCATACCATTCGGCATGAGCACACCTAATTTGGAATAGGGATGGCAAAAGCTGTTAATAAACATTTTGTATACCTAATAATGTGGAAAGAGAACTCGCATTTTGCTATGGCAGTAGAAAAATACAAATTCGTATTCCTGAGAAAAACATAGGCTCTTTCATAGAGCCAAAGAAACTGATCGGTGCGGTTTCACTTGATGTTGTTATGAAAAGGGCAAATATTGGAAGGAAGCTAAACGGCAAGAAAGTTGCCATAATGATTGAAGACTGTACGCGCGATGAGCCGCATAATGAAATAATACACGCCATCTGTTCCGCATTGGGTGCTTGTGTGCATGCGCAGTTCATCATAACGACAGGCACGCATGAGAGCAACAACAAGGGCAACAGGCAGATAGCGAAAATGATAATAGGGGCATGCGAAGAAAAAAGGATAGGCGATTTTGATGTTCATATCCACGATTGTGAAAAGGATGAATTCATGCATAATGGAAGAACATCAAGAGGGACCTTTGTTGAATCAAACACCGTATGTAAAGACTGCGACGTTTTTCTCATCGGCGCAGACATGAAGCCCCACTACTTCGCAGGCTATTCAAACGCCGTTAAAAATTTCCTTCCTGGCATATGTTCATTTGAGACTGTAAGGCAAAACCACGCACTCGCAATGTTTCCCGAATCATGTTTTGGTACGCACCCATTCCATCCTGATGAAGGCAGAAGGAAAAACCCTGTTGCGGAAGACATGGTTGAGGCGATGGGGCTTATCGCTTCGGATAGGCCAAAATATGCGCTTGCACTCATAAGTAGTAGGGAAGGAAACAAATATTCCATATCTTGGGCAAAAGCAGGCGAAATCCAAAAGATAACAAGGGAGGGAATACGAGAGGTTGATAGGCGTATGTGCTTCCTTGCTAAACCCTCAAAATATGTTATAATATCACCAGGGAATAGCCCAGAGGATGAAACAGTATATGTATGGCAGAGGTGCCTTGAGCTATGCTCAAAATGCATATCTGACGGTGCAGAAATCCTCGTTATTGCAGAGTCGGGTAAGAAAGAGGAGCAGGGAATAGGACCTGCCAGAACTCTGGATGTATTCTACAATATACTCCGAAGACCCATTGACGAAATCATAAAAATGGGTGAAAAGCTAGATGAATATCTGATGTACATGCACAAGCCCGTCAAGTTTGCGCTTCTTAGAAAGCGTGTAAAAAACATATTCCTATACTCCTCTCTGCCAGACCGCATTGTTGAAGAGATACATATGACACCTGTCTCCGAACCACAGGAGGTTGTTGATCATTGGTTAAAAAACGACCAAAATGCGAAAATACTCTGCATCAATGCTGGCAACAAAGTGGCCCTATATCCCAAATAGGTGTTATTATGTATGAAGAATTTGCAAAAATTGGGCTTACCAGAAGAGAAGCGGAAGTCTACATGCTACTGTTGGAGTTTGGGCCTTTGACTGCACAGGAGGTAGCAAAAAATGCCAAAATCAACCGTTCTTTCGCTTATTCCGTGCTCAGTTCCCTCATGGAAAAAGGTCTAGTCAGCCACGTAATTTCTGGCGGAAGGCAGATATTCTCACCTGCAAGTCCTGAAAAGTTGCTTGATGTATTGGCGGAGGAAGAGGAAAGGCTCAGAGAAACTAAAAGCAGAATCGCCACGCTGGTAAATACCCTTCTTGCAATGAAAAAGGGCGTTCTTTCAGAAATACGTGTGGAGGTATACCGCGGTGTCGGGGGCTACAAAACAATAATGGAGGATATACTGCGGGAGGGAAAAGACTACTACGTAATAGGATACGGAGCCAAGGGGAAGGAAATAGCAAAAATATATGAAAGAAATTGGCATAAACGGAGAATAAAGAAGAGGATTACGCGGTGGCTACTCGCCCTAAACGAGTTAAAAGGAAAAAAAGATGTCCGCTACAGATATACAAAAGTGAAGTTCTTACCGCCAGAGTATGTCGGTAGCGCGTACTTCATAGTATATGGGCATAAATCCGTCATATTCCTCCCACGGCGGAAGGATTTCGTAGGGATTCTAATAGAGGACGCAGAAATAGCGAGAGCATACAAAAATTCTTTCAACCATCTTTGGAAAACCCTGTAAACTCTACGCCCCTTCAACGCTAAATTCCTCGTATATCGTTGCATTCGTTTTTGCTATGACAACATAATGCGTCATGTTTGCACTTCTTGAATACCACCTAACAACCCACACATTGGAATATTTTCTGCCCCCATGCTCATATACAGACCTAAACTCTGCATCCGCTACTGCATCTGTATGCAACCCAAGAAATTCTACTGTTCTGTCACTTCCCGGCAGCGTATGGGATGCTATTATCGCTTCTTCTGGATATACGATTATGCAAAGAGGCTCTGCGACACATATCCTGCATCCCTTAGTTATGTTCTCCTCGCGGAGGGCAAAACCGCTTCTCGGGTAATCATAAAAAACATGCGTTCTTTTAGGGCAACGTGACCCTGCTTCGTGCACAACGCTCGCCTCCACCTTCCAGCTTCCGCTTTCATTTTCTATGGAAATTACCCCATATTTATCTGCGTTGGGAAACTTTGCACGCAAATCCTCAATTACATACCTCTCTGCTTCCTCTTTTGTTAGAACATGTTTTTTGAAAGAGGTTGTGAAAAAAACGACTAGCGCAACTACTACGAGAAACATGACGATTATCAAGACAACATTTGCCCGCATGACGATTTTTCTCAGCGATCTATTAAATATTTACCTTTTGGTCTATGCCCTCAAACCAGCAGGGCAACCCATGTTAGCCCAAACATATTCAATAAGGTCGGCATGAGAAGTATGCCCATAAGGTTCGTTCTGCGTACCTTTCCTACGAGTGCAAGGAGCCCTATCGCTGTTGAAGTTGCAAGTATCAGAAGACCGTACGGACCCGATATTAATAGCACAACAACAATGAGATAAACAAACAAAATCCCACTCAGAATCCTACTGTCTGTCCCTTCACAGAGATGTGCAACTCTATCAGCCAAAAAGATTAGAAGTGCTATAGAAACTGAAGAAGACAACATGAAGACCCCAACCATTGGCATTAAGCCAAAGTCCACCACCCCAAGCGATTTTACAAAAATGGCACTCCCCGTTCTAGCAACCCCTACAGATTCCTCAAAAACAAATGAAAAAAGAGTGTGGGATACATTGATTGCCGTGGTCATGCTTAGGAATGCTGGCGGGTTGAGGATAACAAATGGGGAAGCAAGCGTTGCGAGTTGCGCAGGCGTTCCTATGGCAGGGAGAAAGTCTGCAAGCATTCCAAGAAGCACACCTAAAAGAACCCATCCGAATATACTAGAAACCATCACTTCTTCGGGTTTTTTCTGCGACGGTATCTTTTCATTCTTTGCAATTGACATGAGAAGGGAGCTGGTTGCAAAAAGCCCCGTAAAAGACGGAAAAAGTGGTTCCTTGACGAGAGAGCCATCCAGAACTACAAGCCCTAAAATACCTGAGAGGATAAACACCACGATAGAGTAAACAGATGCATCATAAAAAACAAGAAACACAGTTGCAGCTAGAACTATCCATGGCACAAAAGGCTTAAACAAAATAAAAAGAGGAGGCAAGAAAAAGAAGAGCAGAGGCGATATGATAGCAGACAAAATAACGGCCAAAAGAGAGGAAACAGCACATAGCTTTAATGCGTATGCCCCTTTTCCTTCAAGGAGCATCCTATGCCCAGGCAAAACTGCAACAACAGAATCATCAGGAACTGATAGGAATATTGAACGGACAACCTCAAAAACAGAGTAAGATGACGCCATTGCAACAACAGTTATTGAAATGAGAAACGGGTCTGCGTTTATGAGTTCAAGAAAAGATAAAAGCGTGTTTATGTGCAACCCAGGTATTACCCCGCACAAAATGCCGAAGAGTATGCCAAGAAAAGAATAAAATAACTCCAACATCTAACCACGTGAAACCGCATAGTACCCATTTGCAACCACTTCAAGCGTGCCTTTATATTCTTCAACAATCCCCTCCACAGTTATGTTGTCCCCTTTTCGTAGTAGATAGGGGTTCGTTATGCTGTTTTCCGCAGTATGTTTAAATATAACCACATTGGCACATTCCCCTTCGCATAGTTTTATGAAAACGTTGCCGTTGTTTTCCCTTATGGACTCAATTCTGCCACTAATTCTGACAAATTCCCCAACCATATTTTTTTCTACATCTCCTATTCCAACGATTTTCGGGCTTTTCGCCTTAACGGAATGGGCAAGCAGTATTATACCACAAAGCGATAGTATCAGCAAAATCAGAAATACGGCTTCGTCCCGCACGCCATCACCACAAACCTTTAATAACTGCACGAACAATATATATTAGAGTAATGGATATGACAAGCGCTACAACGACTATTACTACAACCACTTTGAACGTGGTCACAACTACGATAACGGGCATACGCATAGATACAACAACAGGAGGCGTTCTCGCTCTCATAGCACTTGTTGTCCTCATTATAATACACGAAATAAGCGACCCCAGAATACTTGATGAAGAGACTGCGAATAAACTGCGGTCAGTTATAACCACGCCAATCGCCGATCTCATTTACGTATTTATATTCGTAGTCGGAATGCGAATATACCTTGCCATATTCTAAACAAGCGCATATGGCAGGATGCCAAGCCAGAATATATTGTTGACTGCGTGCGCAAAAACGACGAGGGGCAGACTCCTTGTCCTCTGGTATATCAAACCAAATACATAACCAGCAAGCGTTGCGAATGCCATTTCTATTGGCGATTTCCATACTATATGCATTATTCCGAACAGAACAGATGCAAATATTAAACCATTTATCTGTCCCATAAGCTTTTCTGCCACTGTTTGAATGAGCCCCCTAAAAAGCAATTCCTCACCAAAACCAACAAACAGGAGCATGGTTAGAGAGAGCGCTACGAGGTCACTGGGCGTATTCGCGATTATCGGAGGGCTACCTAGCGCCATATATTCTAAAAATGAAAAGCAGAAACCAAACATAAACGCCAATTCCCATCTTTCTTTATCAAGCGGAATCCTGAATAAGTGGATTGGAAATTTATACTTGAAAAAGGCATACAATGACATTGCTATAAGAGGCGTCTGTACAATTACAAGTTGCATAAGCGGTGCAAAAAGATAAAGCGGCATGCTTGTATTAAGTATTCGCATAACCGCTACCATCATTAGAAACAGATAAAGCTGGCTTGTAAGCTCCTTCTTTCTTGCCGAATTCACTACGAACTCAAAAACCATCAAAATATAGAACATGATGCCTATTGTTGAATTCATGTACGCAAATATTATCTCAACTACCGCAAAAAGAAAAAGCAGAAGTATGGCGGTCTTCAAAGGCAGCTTTTCCTCTTCCATATCCTCAACCTACTTTTTTTCAAAGTAATCCAGCAGAAGGCCGGCCTGGAAAAGCAAGAAAGATATTATAACGAAAGACATCACAACTATCATTCGCGGAACTTTTGTTATCGCACCATTTTTTATGAATTCCACAAAAAGTTCGTAGCCTAGTGCAAAAGCAATAAGGAGGAAAAATACGGAAATAGTGCAAAACATTGCGAGGGGGTTCCAGTCCCTTATGCGCCTAAGTATCCTGAATGCTATGACGCCACCATCTATAAGCGGATTTAGTTTGCTACTGCCACCTGGTCTTTTTGAGTAGGTTATAGGCACGCTACCTACGCGGAGGTTCTGTTTTCTCGTTTCTACGAGCATGTCCGCTTCAAGGTCAAAGCTATCCGCAGTTATATTCATCTGGCAAAGGGCCTTTTTGTTCAAAGCCCAAAATCCCGAACAAAGGTCCTGCGTTTGTCTGACTGCAATGCGTGCCAAGAGAGTAAGCAATGCGTTTCCAAATCTACCCACCGCTCCCATAGAGCCTGCTGAGAGTCTCCTCGTGCCTATAACAACATCCGCTCTGTCTATGAGCAGAGGTAGTATGAGATAAGGGATATCCATGGGGTTATACGTAAAGTCACCATCTACCATCACCACAATATCGCAACGCCTTTTTCTAAGCAGTTCAAATGCCTCTCTTATTGCACCGCCTTTTCCATAGCCCGACTGAACAATAACATCGGCCCCCCTACTTTTTGCAATTTCAACTGTCCTGTCAGTGCTTTTCCCATCTACTACTAAAATGCGCGTTTCTATGCCAAGCTTCAAAAGTTCGCTTTTCGGCACCGCATCTATTACCCCCCCTATGTTCTCCTCTTCATTCTTTGTCGGTATAACCACCCAAAGGTCCATGGTCTATTAAGGCCAAATTCTTTATATAAAGATACCTACGCATGTTATAACATGCTTGTTATAAAGAACGCAATCGTTGTGACACAGAACGCAAAAAGAGAGGTGTTGCGTGCCGATGTAGGGATAGATGGAAATACCATCGCTAAGGTGGGTTGGATAAAAACTGAGAAAGATGACGAGATTGTGGACGGAAGCAACAAAATTTTGATGCCTGGGTTGGTAAATACGCACACCCACGTTGCAATGGCGCTTCTTAGGGGCTATGCTGATGATATGGAACTTCACAAATGGCTTACTGAGAAGATATGGCCTACAGAAGCTAAACTTCGCCCAGATGATATCTACTGGGGCTCTTTGCTTGGTTGTGTTGAAATGATAAGGGCTGGTGCTACGGGATTTTGTGATATGTATTTCTACGTTGAGGAGACTGCACGGGCAGTAGAGAAAATAGGCATGAGGGCAAGACTATCAAAAGTTTTTTTTGATACCGAAGCTCTTGACACAAGCCCTGAAAAAGCCTTCTCATTTGAAGGGAAGAACACCAACCTGGTTATGTATGACATAGGACCACACGCACCATACACTGTTTCAAAAGAAAATCTTCTAAAAGCAAAGGAATATGCTGAAGAAAAAAATTGTCTCGTACACATACATGTTGCAGAAACCAGAAAAGAAATTTTCGATATAAAAAAGAAATACGGCAAGCGTGTTGTAGAATACCTTGATGATATCGGCTTCTTGAGCGATAGGGTTCTTGCAGCACACTGCAACTGGATAACAAGAAAAGAAGCGAGCATACTCGCTAAGCGTGGCGTTAAGGTTTCCCACACGCCAGTAAGCGGTATGAAGCTTGCAACCGGCGGAACAGCGCCAGTCCCAGATTTGATTGATGATGGCTGTATCGTCTCTCTGGGGACGGATGGGCCATGCTCAAACAACTCCCTGAACATATTAGAAACCATGAAGACAGCAACTTTGATTGCGAAGTTTACACGTTGGAACCCCGAACTCATCACTGCACAGCAAGCGCTTGACATGGCAACGATCAGCGGTGCAAGGACTATGGGCATAAATTCGGGTTGTATAGAGGCGGGCAGGCTTGCGGACATCATCATGCTTGATGCAACTTCCCCGAATTTAAAACCAGCCCATAACATAATATCAAACATCGTCTATTCTGCATGTGCGCACGATGTCACGGACGTTATCGTTGGTGGAAGGTTTTTAATGCGTGACCGTAAAATCCTCACCGTAGAAGAACCCCGCGTAATAGCAAAGGCGGAAAAAGTGGCTTACGAGCTTATAAACAGGTGAGGTAATGAAAATAAAGGATATTGGGCTATGGAGAGAGGGCAGGCAAGATATAGAGTGGGCAAAAGAGAACATGCCCGTTCTGGGCGAAATAGAAAAAGAGTTTGAGAAAAATAAACCACTGGCAGGCATAACAGTTGCTGCATGCCTGCACATAACTAAGGAAACCGCAGTCCTCCTAGAGGTTCTGAAAGCAGGAGGTGCGCGAGTGTTTCTTTGCGGCAGCAATCCATTGAGCACTAATGATGCCGTTGCTGCTGCACTTGCAAAAAGCGGAGTCAACGTATATGGGTGGCGCGGCCTAAATGAGCGGCAGTATATGTGGTGCATAGATAGAGTGCTTGATGCAAAACCAGACGTTACGGTTGATGACGGCGCTGATTTAACGGTTCGTGCCCATGAAAGAGGCATAACCTGTCTTGGAGGAACAGAGGAAACCACAACTGGTGTGTTGCGGCTAAGGGCGATGGAACAACAGGGAAGGCTCTCTTATGGGGTGATAGCAGTTAATAACGCAAAAACAAAGATGCTTTTTGATAACAGGTATGGGACAGGGCAGAGCACGATAGATGGCATACTCAGAGCAACATCAATTCTTATTGCGGGGAAAAAATTCGTGGTTGCAGGCTACGGGTGGTGCGGCAGGGGCATAGCGATGAGGGCGCGTGGCATGGGTGCAAACGTAGTAGTCTGCGAGACAGACCCTATAAAGGCTCTTGAGGCATTCATGGACGGCTTTACTGTAATGAGCATGGAAGAGGCAGCAGAAATCGGTGATATATTCGTAACTGCTACTGGAAACATTGACGTGATAACAGCAAAGCACTTTAAACTCATGAGAGACGGCGCGATACTTGCCAACTCGGGTCATTTTGATGTTGAAGTAAGCGTAAAGCAGCTTCAGGAGATGGCTGTAAGAAAGAGAAGAGTGCGAAGGTGCATGGATGAATACACTTTGCGCGACGGAAAAAAACTTTATCTACTTGGCGAAGGGCGGCTTGTCAATCTTGCGTGCGCAGAAGGGCATCCCAGCGAGGTCATGCAGATGTCATTCGGCAACCAAGCACTCTGCGTGGAGCACATAGTTGAAAACAAAGGCATTGACAAAAAGCTTTTTGATGTCCCTTACAAGATAGACTCAAAAATAGCGATGATAGCACTCAAATGTATGGGTGTTAGGATTGGCAAGCTTAGTGATAAACAGGAGGCCTACATGCGAAGCTGGGAGAGCGGGACAGCAGATTAAAAAATAAATCTGGGCGGTGTTTTCATGGAAGACATCAGGAATCTCATATCAAACATAGAGGAAAGATTGCGTAGGATTGAGGATTTGCTTGAAAGCATAGGTACCCAGAACGGTGGAGATTTGCTTGAGGGCAATCTGGTCTCACGTCTAAATGACATATCGGAGAGACTTGAGAGCATTGAAAAGAGGCTCTCAGATATTGAGCTCAGGGTTTCCGAGATGGAAAGAAGCTAGCGCAATACTTCAATCGCATTTTTTAAGACACGCCTATTTGAGCAGGCAAGGAGCGATGTTGATTTCCCCATGCCCACCTCTAAATGGTCTATTTCATTGCCAAACATATCACGCACAAAACCGCCAGCCTCCTCAACAATCAGCTTCCCACTGCATATATCCAGAAGTCTGATAGAACCACCGAAATAACATTCAAACGACCCCCTTGCCATGTAGCACATGTGTAGGGCGCATGAACCCAAGTCTCTTATATATTCCGCTCTTTCCATAAGCCTGCAAAAATACGGAATATCATTCTTTCTCGTTGCTTTCGGGAAGCTGACGCAGATGTTTTTTAGCATTGGAATTCTACTGCATCTCACCCTTTTCCCGTCCATGTATGCGCCCTTCCCCTTTGAAGCCCAGAACTCTTCACCCCTGAAAATGTCCCTCACGTATGCGAAATTTGTTGAGCCTAAGTTTCTGCTTTCAAGAACTGCTACCGAGAAGGCAAAGAAGGGTATCCGCCTTTCCGCGTTCGTGCTCCCGTCAAGAGGATCTACAACAATATAAATGTCTGGGTTTTCCAAGACAACTTCCCCTTTTTCCTCTGAAATTATGCACGCATTCATTTTTCTTAAGTTTGTGAACACGATTTTTTCAGCAGCATGGTCCATCAGCAGAGTCGTATCGCCTCCCGCCCCCCTACCAATCCTCCTTCTGCCCTCGCTTTTTTCATATAGTTGCATAACTCTTCTGGATACCTCTCTGCCCATCTTCCTGCATATTTCAAGCCATGAGAAACTCATACAGCATCATCCCCGCATCCTTCTCCGCCATTTTTCCTGTGTCTATGACGAGTTCGGGCGAAAGCGGCTCTTCATACTCAACATCAACCCCTATGACCTCCCCAAGCCCTCTTACTCCCTTCCTGAATTTTTTACGCTCCAAAGCCTTTCTATACATACCCATAACCACGCTGGACTTTCTTTTTGCCTCTCTTCTCATGCAGATTCCAAGCGGGCATCGTACATATATCTCAGCAAAGTTTTCTATCTCCCTCCTTGCAAAGTTCCTATATCTTCGCCTATGCCCAGTAGCATCTATTATAACCGATATCTTATTATCGTATAGGAGTTTTGCACAGAGAACAATAGCACGGTATGCAAAATTGCGTTCCTCCTCGTTGTATTTCGGTTTTGGCGCCAGAAACTTCCTTATCTCATCCATACGGAGGAGATGCACGTTTACGCCATTCTCCTTCAACTTTGAATATGCGAAATCTGCAAGAGTGCTCTTGCCAGAACCAGGCAATCCAGTTATCCATGCTACAAATGGCCTGTTCATATCAATCAACGAGTTCAATATCAAAGTTACGTTTCGTAAGAACAGTCTCAGCAAAGTCAAGCATGCGCTTTCTTACCTCTACCGCATTCCCACCTCTCCGCTCAAACCATCCATCTGGATAAAAGAGCGGGTTCGCAACCACTATCGCCCTGAATGCGAAGAAGAGAGGGGAGGCCCGCCAAATCTCAACATCCTTGCTCCCCTTCTCATATCTTTCAATAAACCTTTCAAGCATATCCAAAAAAAGCCTATTCGCTGAAGTATAATAATAGAAAATGTAATTTATACAGAGTGCCGTAACATCATCTGCAGGCTCGCCAAACTCGCCCCTACTTCTATCAAGCAATTTGAATGTTCTTCCTCCTCCGCTAAAAATTATGTTTCCAGGATGAAAATCCCCATGAACTTTTGAAAGCCGCCAGTATTTTTTCCTGAGAAAAATCCACTCATCAACGCACATTTTAACGAACCTACTTATCCTTCTTTCACCAAAGTAACCTAGCTCTGGGTATGCATCAAGTATGCCCATGATGCATTCTCCGTTTCCCACAGTATCCCTTATTTTCCGTGCATACAGGCTCCTATCCTCATGCTTGACCGCATGTATCTTTACAAGGTAATCGGATAGTGCATGAATTCTTGTTATGTCCTTACCCGCCAATGTTCTCTTTTTTATAATTCTGTCAAGGTCTTCAAAATAATTCCTCCCGTGCGCTCTCTCCATCAGTATGAGAAA
The DNA here is from genome assembly GCA_038874215.1 of Candidatus Micrarchaeia archaeon. GTDB lineage: Archaea > Micrarchaeota > Micrarchaeia > Burarchaeales > JAVZCV01 > JAVZCV01. The sequence goes on from JAVZCV010000010.1 coordinate 14,580, forward strand.
TTTTTTGCATGTGCCAAGCGATACGATTTCCCCTTTTTCTTCATCAAAGCCTACGACATCGTATGCCTTCACGTGCCTCTCAAGTTTGTTGAATGCATCATTTTGCCATATGAATATCTTCGCTATATCGGAAAAATGGTCGTGTCCAAACGAGCCCGTTTCCATCCCCTTTAATACCATCTCGGAATCCTTAAATTTTACGAGATACGCATCTCCATAAACACCAGAGCCAAGCTTCGCAAACTTAACTATGCTGCCCTTACCAAATTTCCTTTTTAGATATCTCTCAAAAGCTTTCCTTTCAATCATGCATCTCTATCTGCAGCGTCATTTTAAATGGTTTGGCATTGAATTATGAACATGCAGCTTGGGGTGACATGTGGCAGCGGGCTCTATGATTTTTTTGAGGGAGGCGAGCGTTGCGTAAAAACTCCTTTTGGCGAGTCCCGCGTTTTGCTGTGCAGGCAGACGGGCAGAAGTTTCTTTCTCATTCATAGACATGGAAAAAAACATACCACACCCCCTCACATGATAAACCATAGGGCAAACATATGGGCGCTTAGAAAACTTGGGGCGACGCACATTCTTGGCGTTTCGTGTTTTGGAATTATCTCGCGCTACAAGCCAGGCGACATAGTCCTCGTTGAAGATTTCATCAGCCTAACCCCCCCTCCAACGTTTTTTGATATTTTTGCAGAAAAGGTGGTTCACACGGACTTCACCGAACCTTACAGCAAGGATATGTGTAAGCGAGTATTGTTGGCAGCTAAAAAAGCTAATGTAAAAATAAGGCGCGGCGGTGTCCTCATAGGAGTTTCGGGACCCCGCCTTGAAACGAAGGCAGAGATAGCAGCATTTAGAAAATTGGGTGCAAACATCGTGGGAATGACCACTGTAAACGAAGCCATACTTGCAAAGGAAGCAGGGCTGGATTATGCAAACATAGGTGTTTGCTCAAACTATGCAGCAGGAATAAGGGACAGCGTGGACATTGATGATATAATACTCCGCGTGAGGCAGAAGGGTAACTTGCTAAGGCGAATTGTTATTACGCTCCTCTCTCAGATATAAGATCCTCATAAAAGCATCCCTTACATTTTTCCCAACAACCACCGAGCCATGGCCCTCCATCATAACTACATCATTTTCTCTAAGCTTGTTTGCGACAGAAATTGCGAGCTCCATGCTCCCGTATGGGCATGCTCCCACTACCGCAGAGCCCCCAATCATTGAATGAACATGAATAACCGCGCCTACATCACGCCTCGTTTTGTAGGCAAGAAGATGCATCGGTGTCTCTGATGAAGGATTTTTGAGCCCAACGGCAGCGAGAAGAGTAAAGGATTCAAAACTAAACTCCTTCACATGCACAAAGTCAGCATATGTTAGATTTGATAGAGATGAGCCACTCGCTGTTACTATCATGCCCATCCTCTTTCTGATACTCATGTTTCCTTCATTTCCCTTCACAAAACCCAGAGCGGCAAGCATTTTTCCATACGTAATCATCTCCATGATCCTCCTGTCTCTGCACCTCCCCCGCTTCAGTGCATTCTCCCCGATTGCAAATTTCACACCAACGTATTCCTCCATTTCATCATGCCAACTTCAGTGGGTTTGAAAATCCCACGCTCGCATACGATTGCTGTCACATATTTGAAAGGTGTTATATCAAAGGCAGGGTTGAATGCTCTCGTGCCTTTCGGGAATATACGCCTACCACCAATTTCAAGAACCTCACCTTCGTCTCTCTCCTCTATTTCTATCTCACCCATTTTGATTCCCAAATCAAAAGTTGAAAGAGGTGCGGCAACATAAAACGGAATACCCTTTTCATGTGCGAGCACAGCAAGCGGATATGTGCCTATCTTGTTTGCAAAACCGTCTCTCGCTATCCTATCGGCACCTACAAAGACAGCATCAACAAGCCCCTGACTAATGAAATAGCCCTGCGCTCCATCAACAATTACTCTATGCGGTATCCCCTCATTCTTTAACTCCAATGCCGTTAGCGCACCCTGTAATCTTGGCCGCGTCTCGCTAACATAAACGAATATATTCTTCCTACTGCGGTGCGCAAATCTCAATGGGGAAAGTGCGGTTCCATAATCAACACTCGCAAGCGCACCAGCATTGCAGTGCGTCATTATCCTATAACCTTTTTTTATGAGTTCCTGCCCATGAAGCCCAATGAGCCTGCACGCATTCCTCGTTTCAACGTCTATTGCCCGAGCTTCAGCATAAACCTCCTTCTTTATTCCCTCAACGTCGCTGCTTCGGTCTGCAGCACTAACAACCCTGTCTATCGCTCTGAATAGATCAAAGGCAGTCGGTCTTGTTTTCTTCAACAGCAAAGCGCATTTTCTAAGCCTCCCACGAAGGGCTTCTGGATCCCTACCCTTAAACGTGACACATGCCAGATTTAGTGCATACGCAGCACAGACTCCTATTGCGGGCGCACCCCTAACGCCCATGCTCCTTATCGCATCCACAACTTCCTCACACCTACCAATTTTTAATACTCTAAATCTATGGGGTAATAGCCTCTGGTCTATTATATACAAATTATTCTTCTCAAACCATACACTCCTATACTTCCTTCCCCCCCATTTCATAAACGGGTATCTCATATATACTATAAAAAAGCCGCTACTCTATGAAAGTCAGCTCGCCCCGTACGCCATCCCATGATACTTTGGTATTTTTTACATCAATCCGCTTTGAGAAAAAAGGGCAGTTTACCACAAACGTTTCTGCCTCCCCTCCCTCAAAAACCTCGTTTATGCCCTTCTTTGAAAATTCATCAACAAGTTCAGGAGTAATAATCCTCCCAAGTAAATCCCTTCCCATTCCCTCAGCCGAGACAGAGGTTATCATTATCTCAAAACCAAATTCAAGCATCTCCTTGATTAGCCTCTTTTCGTTCTTACGCCAGAGTGGTGCGAAGCTCCTTATACCGAGGTTTTCGCAGATATAATCAATTCTCTCCTTCTGGTATTCACTCCTTACGGCTCCGCTTACAACCCCATCACACTCAAATTCCGATATCACGCAACAAAGTTCCTCTATTTCCTCCTCCTTTTTCCCAGAAACGTTCGCAAAAGAGATGGGAAAACCCATTGCCCTTGCTTGTTTTTCAGCCCATATGACGTTTGGATGATGGAACATATACGAACCTGGGGGTGAAAGCACTGCAAGCAGCTCTACATCCCATCCCTGCATGTGCGCCAAGAGAGTCGCATATGTAGAATCTTTCCCGCCGCTGAAAAGAGAAACGACCTTCATGCATATGACTCGCAGTCAATTTTAAATTTAGTTGCGTAAAAAAGCCGATGAACGTTTTGTTTTACAGCCCTGTTCATGATCCATATGGCGTCGGCACCGTGAGTAGAAGGCTATCTGCTGTTCTGAAGAAAGAAGTTGACCTTGATCTTGCAGATGCAAATTACTCAGTTGAATATCTGCGATTCTACACAAAAATACTCCTTTCGAAATATGATATAATCCATATCAACATAGCGCCGATGATTAAGAACCTATCAAGGCTTTTTCTATTAAATTTGACAACCGCACCCGTGATATTCAACATACACGGCGCCTTTACTCATGAACGGAAACTCACGAGGAGTGGTTTTATAGGAAGGTTGGAAGATGTTTTTGCTTTTGATAACATAAGGACTACGTGTGAGAGAGCTGATGCCATAGTAGTAAACTCAAAATTCCTGAAGGGCATCGTTTCAAGAAGCTACGCGGTGGAGAGCAAGAAGATACGAGTCATACCAAATGGTGTCTACCTCCAAGAAACTAAGGATGTCAATCGTGCAAAGAATTCCATAATTTTTATCGGAAGGCTAGAACGAGAGAAGGGAATAGACATCGCGATAGATGTCCTTCAAATCCTAAAAGAAAAAGGTGAAAACGTTGAGTTGCGTGTTGTTGGTGATGGAAGCATGCGGGATTATGTGGTTGAAAAGGCGAAATCCCTACCCATTTCCTACTACGGCTTTGTCAGCGAGGAAAAAAAGGCAGAACTTCTAAGAAGCTCGCATTTTTGCATCATACCTTCAAGGTTTGAGCCATTCGGGATAGTTGCTCTGGAAGCGATGCTCTCGGGTGCAATCGTAGTGTCGTCTGACAGTGGAGGCCTAAAAGAGATAATAAAAGATGGGGAGAACGGCATAATCGCAGGAAATACTGCAAGAGAGATGGCAGACGCAATCTATTCCCTCATGCACGATGATAGGGCGGAGTCCATATCAAAAAATGCAGTAGCGCATGCAAAAAATTATTCATGGGAAAACATAGCAAAGAGATACGTCTCTCTTTACCGTGAACTAATATGACTCATTTTTCAGCTATCGCCACTATAAAACTTGAAGAAATGCTATACTTTGCATTGGAAAAAGTGTTTATAATAAGAAGCATGATCCCATCAATAATCCTATTCAATATGGACGCACGCATGGGAAATAGGCGTATTTTCCTGAAACCTGCGGCATCCAATACTTGGTGAAGGCTGTATTCATTAAAACCAGTAGCATGGGTGAAGTCTATATACCGGAGATGCATGTAAAGGGGGTTGAGCATATTGAATGTTTTTATCATAGCCTTTCCTTCATCTTTCAGGCTTTCTCTTACAAGTTGAAGAAACTCCACTGTTCTGTCCCTCTCTATATGCTCTATCACATCAGTTGCAACAACCATATCAAACTCCCCCTTATGCTTCTTCAAGTAGTCAAAGGCATCACAACACTCAACACTGCAACCTACACTTCCTGCGTACCTTGCCATATCCTCTGAGCGATCTATTCCATACGAATTCACGTATCCCTCACGCTTCAAAAAAACAAGAAAATGACCCATCCCACACCCAACATCCAGTATCCTTGCATTCTTATCCTTAGGTAAAAATTTCCCGTAAACGAGTTTATATTCCCGGCACATCGTTTCAATTCTTCTTTCATCTCTTAGAAGGGAAGGGTCGTTTAAGCGTGAAAAACAATCCATATACCTCTCCACCAACTTTTCCATAATCTCTATTATGGGTAGAACTATTATAAACAACATTCTCCAAAATACATTTCGGAGGTGGGGGGAGGTGAAGCCCGAGGACGCAATGTTCAGCATAACTGTCGTGGATTCCAAAAGCAGTGTTAGGGAAGTTGCAAGGTTGATGAGAGATAAGAACATAGGTTCTGTTCTCGTTTCTGTCGGCGGCGAGATAAAAGGGATAATAACAACGAGAGATATGACGAACAGGGTTGTTGCCACAGGCCTTGACATAGATAAAACAACTGCCGGCGATATAATGTCGACACCCCTTATAACAATAGACGCAGAAGACGATATAGAAAAAGCAATAGAAATGTTCAACGAAAGAAGGATAAGGAGAATACCTGTCGTAAAAAAAGGCATGGTGGTAGGCATACTCACCCAGCGAGGACTGATGAAAAAAATGCCATACTTCTACCTGAGAAGAAAGAAAGAGAGGGACGAGGCAGTGCAGGGCGGCGATTGGTAGTCTTACCTATTCATTTTCTTTTTAATTACCTTAAGCGTGACGAATCCCTCCCGTTCTATTTCATCAAGCCTAAACGATATTATTTTTGCCTGTTTCTCCAGGCTTGGTATGACTATATACTCTAGGGAATTTACTCGTCTCTTCGTTTTCTCTATCTCCCTTATGAGCCTCTTCAAAGCGTTTTCTGTCGCGGCGACTTCAAAAACCATATTAAGAGCTTTCTCAAACTCTTTCGCTGCCTCATCAATCTTTGCAGAGGTTGCCAGAAAGCTATACCCTCGCTCCATTATACCCCTTGAAATTCTGGGAGTTTCCACAATCGGTATCTTCACACCCATCACGTTCTTTACATCCACGCTAACCTTCATCTCTGCTCCAGATGAGAGCGCAGCATTCTCAACTTCAAAAATACCATGGTAAGCCTGTGCAACAGCGAGAGCAAGAAAAGCTTTCTTCATCTGTGCATTGAGCTCACTACGTAAATCCCGTGCCCTTTCCAAAATAGCGAAGAACTCAAGAACAAGTGCATCCCTTTTCTCTTTAAGAAGCTTGTGCCCCTTCCTAGCTAGTTTTATGCGTTCTTTTGCTTTCAGTAGCTCCATTCTGGTAGGGTTGAAAGATTCCTGCACTATCCTCCCCCCTGCTTTGTTTTATAGTACTCATCTATATACTCCTGCTTTATCCTCTTCAACTCTGATTTGGGTAGCATTGATATGAGCGACCATGCTATCTCAAAGGTTTTCTCTATGCTCCTATTCTCATATTTTCCCTGTGCTACGAACTTTGCTTCAAACTCATCCGCGAATTTTAGGTATTTCCTATCTGTTTCCGTGAGTGCTTCCTCGCCAACAACCGCACTCAGGCTTCTCAGGTCCCTCCCATTTGCGTAGGCGGCATATAGCTGATCTGCAACATTCCTATGGTCCTCCCTTGTCTTGCCCTTGCCAATCCCAGCATTCATAAGCCTTGAAAGGCATGGAAGCACATCAATCGGCGGGTATATCCCTTTTCTGTGCAAATCCCTGCTGAGAACTATCTGTCCCTCTGTTATATATCCCGTAAGGTCTGGTATCGGATGTGTTATATCATCCCCAGGCATTGATAATATCCCCAACTGTGTGACAGTCCCTTTTTTTCCTTTTATGCAACCCGCGCGTTCATATATTGATGCGAGGTCTGTATACATATACCCCGGATAGCCTCTTCTGCCAGGTATCTCCCCGCGAGCACTGGCTATCTCTCTAAGCGCCTCGCAGTAATTCGTCATGTCCGTAAGTATGACAAGGATGTGCATGTCCCTTTCAAAAGCAAGAAACTCTGCCGTTGTAAGTGCAAGTCTCGGCACAATCAGCCTTTCAACAGATGGGTCGTCAGCAAGGTTTAGGAAAAGCACCGCCCTCTCAAGAGCGCCCGTCCTTTCAAAATCCCTCATGAAAAAGGCAGCCTCCTCATGGGTTATTCCGATCGCTGCGAATACAACAGCAAATTTTTCGCTCGTGCCAAGAACTTGGGCTTGTCTTGCTATTTGCACTGCAAGTTCATTGTGTGGAAGCCCCGAGCCAGAGAATATCGGAAGCTTCTGCCCTCTTACAAGCGTGTTCATTCCATCTATTGCGGATACCCCTGTCTGTATAAAATCTGAGGGCTCTTCTCTTGCGTACGGGTTTATCGCACTTCCAGAAACATCAAGCTTCTCGCCGCCCATTATCCTTGGTCCATCATCTATTGGTTCCCCAAGCCCATCAAAAACCCTACCAAGCATCTCATCAGAAACGTTAATCCTTACCGTCTCGCCCAAAAATCTTACGCTCGTCTTATCAACATCTAACCCTGCCGTCTGCCCAAAGATCTGCACAACAGCAAGGCCTTTTGATGTTTCAAGCACCTGCCCCTTTCTCCTCTCACCGTTTGGCAGTATTATCTCGGCGAGCTCCCCGTAGCCTACGTTATCAACCTTCTCAACGAAAACAAGCGGACCCGATATCTCACGGATTGTCTGGTACTCCTTCATTCTCTCACCCTATCTTTGAGAACCCGTTGTTTATACTTTCAGAAATTGCGTCAATCCTTTTTAGTTCTCCCTCAGGTATCTCCTTCATCCTCGCTATCTCGTTTCTGACTTCAAGCGACGCCACAATCCTGAAAGGAACCCCCCTTTCAACCGCACCCATCGCCATATCGTAGAAATGAAGGATTGTTTTCAGCATCTTGTACTGTTTTTGCAGGCTCGTGAAAGTATCCACCTCATGAAATGCACTCTGCTGTAAGAAGTCCTCACGCAGCATTCTCGCTGCGAGCAGCACAACCTGTTCCTTCTCCGGAAGGGCATCGGGACCCACAAGCTGGACGATCTCCTGCAACTCCGCTTCCTTTTGAAGCACCTCCATCGCCCTTCTACGAAGCTCGCTCCATTCAGATGATACGTTGTTCGCATACCATGCCTCAAGATTATCTATATAGAGCGAATAACTTTTGAGCCAGTTTATTGCAGGAAAGTGGCGCCTGTGCGCAAGACTTGCGTCAAGAGCGAGGAAAACCTTCGTTACCCTCAAAGTGTTTTGTGAAACTGGTTCAGAGATATCACCACCAGGAGGCGAAACAGCCCCTATTATCGTTATAGAGCCCTCCCTGCCATCGCTCCCAAGACATACAACTCTGCCAGCCCTCTCGTAAAATTCTGCCAACCTCCTTGCCAAATAAGCAGGATATCCCTCCTCTCCAGGCATCTCCTCAAGCCTTCCTCCTATCTCACGCATCGCCTCAGCCCAGCGTGAGGTTGAGTCTGCCATAAGTGATACTCCATAACCCATATCCCTGTAATACTCTGCCAAAGTTATGCCCGTATAAACAGAAGCCTCCCTTGCAGCAACTGGCATGTTCGATGTGTTCGCTATCAGTATCGTCCTCTCTATTAACGGTTTTTTTGACTTCGGGTCCTCAAGCTTCGGAAATTCTTTGAGCACCTCGCACATCTCGTTTCCCCTTTCCCCGCATCCCACATACACTACTATCTCCGTATCAGACCATTTCGCAAACTGATGCTGGCTTACAGTTTTGCCGCTTCCAAATGGGCCAGGAATCGCTGCCGTACCGCCTTTTGCAATCGGAAAGAACGTATCAACAACTCTTTGGCCCGTTATGAGCGGAATATCCGGGTCAAGCTTTTTTGCGTATGGTCTCGGCTGGCGTACAAACCACGTACTAAGCATCTTCACATCAGCCTTCCTATCTCCATGGGAAATAGTGCAAACGACATCCTCAACGCAGAACTTACCTTCTCTTATATCCTCAACATTTCCCCTTGTAGGCGCCATTACCCTGTGCGTTATTAGCTCTGTTTCCTTGACTTCTCCTATTATGTCCCCCTGTTCAAGCTTTGAGCCTTTCTTAACCTTCGGTAGAAATTCCCATCTTTTCTTTCTGTCAATAGCGTTAATTGCTATTCCCCTACCTATGAAAACTCCCTCCTCTTTAACAATGAGTTCAAGCGGTCTTTGAATACCGTCGTATATGGATTTAAGCAGCCCTGGTCCAAGCTCAACAGAAAGAGCTCTACCTGTTGATACAACTTTCTCACCCGGTTTAAGACCAGTTGTATCCTCATATACCTGTATGGTTGCCCTATCGCCGCTTAACCTTATTACCTCCCCGATTAGCTCCTCCTCCCCAACCTTAACTACGTCATACATTCTTGTCCCAAGCATATCCTTTGCAACCACAACAGGTCCAGAGATTTTCTCAAGTACCCCCATAAAGCTCACCTTCTCATCATATCAAAGCCGAGTGCCCTCGTTATCAGATTTCTCAGAGATTCTGTATCCTCAACAGGTCCTGTTCTATCTGGCACAGCAACTATTACAGGCGTAGTTATATCGTCTATTTTCCTCCTGAATTTCCTATCTAACGAGTCAAGGAGGCGTTCGTTTATTATTATCATCCCGACAGTGTTATCCGCAATCAATTCTCTAAGCTTCTTTTCTAAATTCTCCTTCTCCGCTGGGAGTTCGGGCGAATGCTTGTAAAACCTCGTTATCCCCGCGAGCCTGAATCCCGTAACAGTGGCTTCATCACCAATAACAACAACATCCTTTTCATTCATAAACTCACTTTTAACTACCGAGCGAAACTATCATTGACTCTAGTTTTTCACGCGGTATCCCATACTGTTTTGCTCTTACTATCTTCCTTATGTTCGCTACTTCTTGCTCCTTTAGGTATAGGAACCCGATTATTGCGCCGAGAGAAAGGACGCTCAACCTAAGCATTTTTATACCCAGCATTGACAACCGTCTTTCCAGTGCTATCTCAAAATGCGAGAGCATACCATCCTTTCTGAAATCCTGAAGTGCGTCTGTAAGGTCATACCTATGCCTCACTTTTCCAACGACTTCCTCTATGTTCTTCGCTTCAATCATCTGCGCAATTTCATACCCTGTGAATGTTCCTCCATCAACGATAAATCCCCGCATCGTTTCCTCGTCTAATCCCGCTTTCTTGCAACGCATTACGGTCATTATGTTTTTTGCGTCAACTTCAGATGAAACGAGTCTTTCGTACCCGCCCTCGCGAAATGCCTTTGTAAAATTACCGTAATAATGCCTGTCAAGTCCATTTAACAACACTGCTATGTTGCGTTTGCCCTCCTCTTCCCACAGCGGCTCCAGAATATCACGGTATTTCGTTCCTTTTAAACCATAGATTACATCCTCAATGCTCTCCTTCTCCATGAGCGTGTGCAAGAGCTGCTCAGACAAACCACCCGCTGGCATGAGAAATACTTCAATGCCAGCTCCACCCCTGACGATTTTTGAAAGCAATATCAATTTTAGGTTGTGTATATCCCAACGCTCAAGAAAAGCTTTTATTGTGGGCTTGCCCTTATCGGGGGTTATCTCAAGCACCTTTCTACACGTTCTCGCAAAGTTTTTCCCCATCGCAAGTTCGACGAGTTCTGCCCCACTGTAGTCCATAGACAACCCTACAATATCCTCCCTGTATGTCGTATGTTCAAGAATGCCTATTATGCCCCTAATGTCCAAAAAAAGCATCTCGTCTATAGTGCTTCTGCCGAGCAACGCGCTCTTCATCGCCTTTACACGTGCATTTGAGTATCCGTACGTAAGCGGGTCAATCTGCATTTTTACCCCCCAATATATCCAATATCTTTCTACGCAATAAAGCGGAATTTTCTTCAAAAATTGCTTCTAAAGAATAATTCGCCCTTATTCTCCCATCCTTTGACTTAACTATAACCCCACCCGCTATGCTCGTGCCAGCAGTTTCAACATCGGCTTTTGGGAACATTTTCTTAACATTTTCAACATCTTCTCTACGAACGCATATCGTGCACTCCTTACCTATCTCCTTCATTCCTCTCATAATCACTTTTCGCAAGAAATCGTCATATGCCTTACTTTTCGTGTATTCCTTCATATACTCCCATATCTTCACAAGCGAGTCTTCTATCAGCTCATCCTTCGCTTTACCAATAAGATTTCTTGCATCAAGCCTCGCCGCCGCTATCCTTTCTCTCCTTTCTGCCTCAACGAGAGCGTTTGCACTTTCCTTTGCCCCCGCAAGAATCCTCTTCCTCTCGTCCTTCGCACCTTTTATTATTCTTTCACTCTCCAACCCTGCTTTTTCCTCTAACTCTTTCGCTTCATCTCTTGCCTTCCTCAAAATTTCTTCCCTAAGCTCTTCTAAACCCATGAAGCCACTCTCTGGGCGCTTTAGACTACCCTATATCCTAAGCGTCAGCATTATCGCTATCACAAAACCGAATATTACTATGGTTTCTGGTATTACGAGGTATACCAAAAGCTTTCCAGACTCCTCTGGTCTCTCTGCAATAACACCCATAGCCGCAGAGCCTATTGAGCTCTGGGCCCATGCTGTTGCAATTGCTCCGCCCAGTATTGAGACAGCAGCACCAATTGCAAGCGCCGCCGTGCTTAGTGTGCTGGCCGTAGTTTCTGCAACCATAAATTCACCTCCATGCTTTTTTATTTATAAAAATTTAAAAGCAACACTCTATCTTGGCACGGTATACTTCCTTTCGTATGCGAAAGGACTAAACTTCCTGCCACCTCCATGGAAGAATTTTGTGAAAAACTCAACGTAGTTAAGCCTTGCACCCTGTATAAGCGATTCAAACATACCTATAACTATGTTCAAAAGATGGCATATTATGAAAGCAGGAAGCGTCAGCACCACAAGCGGAGAAGAGAAGTCGGGTTTCAGCATATCGTTTATTATGACAGCAACTACAACAGAAGCGAGCCCCACCGCAAGAATCCTCGAATATGACAGGATATTGCCTCCAACACTGGGTATCTCCACTATTCCTACGATTCCCTCGCTTTTGACAATAGGCACGAGCGATATTAAACCAAGGATTGCGGCAGGAAGAATAAAAATACTGTCAAAAAAACCAAAAAGCGCAGTTGAAACTATAACAAAACCCGCTATTTCAACTCCGATCCAACCGAGTTTCGCAAGCGCATGCAGCCTATCATGCCCCCATTCATTTATAAAACCGAGCAGAAATCCAATGGCCACATGCACCATGCCCACCATAATCATGATGACAAGCAGCGTTTCTATGTTATGCATCCTTTCAATACCATGGTAGAGCGGATGCTGCAAACCTAAAAGCGAAGCATGCGAAAACCCGAAATACTCATCGTATAATATGCCAAAAAAGATGGTAGGTAAAGCCGCATAAGCCCAAGCACGAGCTATAGCATTCAGCAAACCTTCCCTGAACTTCCTCATAACAAATATGGCTATCAAGAGTGATGCAATGCCATAGCCAACATCACCAAGCATCATGCCATAAATAATGGGGAAAAAAATTGCGAAAACCACAGTCGGGTCAAGCTCATTGCTTCTTGGCACATAAACAAACTCAACCATGAACTCAAAAGGCTTTATGGGTTTTGGGTTTTGTAGAAGTGTAGGTGCAATTTCCTTGGGGGATATTTTTTGGAGAAGGGCATTGTACTTCTCTGTTATCTTCTCAAAATCCCCTAATTTTGATTTTGGAACCCAGCCTTCAAGAACAAAAAGTCTTTTTGTGAATCCAAACTTTGCCACTATCTCCGCCCTGTTTGCTTCTATCTCAAGCATTTCTCTTAAGGCAGGTATCTCTGTCTTGTGCTTCTGAATAGCTGACCCAATATCCTCAATCAAATTCTCTTTCTCGTTCTCAAGTTCTTTCCTCCTTTTAGTGTATCTCTCTACTATCCTCTTGGGTATTTCTTCTGGAATAGCATAAGAATAATCAATAAACCCTACCCTGTCAAACAGCTCTGACGGGTTAAATCTCCTATCCATCACAACTACGCATGCTCTATAAAGACCAGCATCCCATGAGAAAACCTCATGTGGTGCAAGTTTGCTTAGTTCTGTGCGCAACCTTTGAAATTTTGCAAGCGGAATTTTACCCAGATAGACGGTCGTAGATTTCGTGCGAAAACTGGAAAAGTCAATCTCAAGGTTGCTCATCCCAAGCTCATATAAAATTTTAAGCTTCTCATCAGTCTCCCTTATCTCTTTCTTTATCTCCTCTAATTTTTTCTGCATTTCATGTACTTTGGCGTAGAGCGGTTCAACTATCTGATCGCAACGCTCTAAGAGTTTTTTTCTCTCTAACTCTTCAAGTGGTTCATCTATTTCTACGCGCCCTATATAGCTCTCAAGCATCCTCGCCTTGGCAAGTTTGTCAGAAATTACTGAAAAGCTCTCAAGAGGCCTGCCCCTCTCAAAATACTCTGATGCTGCCTGCCTTATCTCAACCACGCCTATGTTGTGCACCTCCTCCAACACTTCATCAAGATTTCGGAGGTGTCCTACTATTCTGATTGCCTGCATCTCAACTGCTCTAAACATTGTAGCTCCCCAGTAATTCCATTACTATTGTTTCAAGCCTTTTCTCATCTATTCTACGCAATCTGATGCTCTCTGCCTGCTCTTTTGCATCCTTCATTATAGCCGCTATTTCACTTTCTATATCCTTCTCTGCTTTCTTCAAAAAATCGTTTTTTAATACGACTGCTTCTTCTTTCGCACTTCCGATTATCTCGTGCGCCTTCCTCTGTGCTTCTGCTATTTTTCTCTCATATTCTCTTTTGGCATTCTCTACTATTTCCTCAGCCTGCTTCTCCGCCTCTTTCAAAGCTTCTATTTCGGATACGTTTCCATCAACTTTACTTTCCCTCACAAAACCTACCTTCACGAAAGTTTGAGCAGTGAAGAACTCGGTTGAGCAATTTTAAAGCATTAGCGCTATGTGGCGGAACAGTAAATACTGAATTTACTGGTATATACAAAAGACCTGCCATTGGATGAAAAATGCAATTACTGTATGAAAAAGAAAATATCTGCCAATAGAAGAAATTCTGAATGAAGATAAAAGATAATAGCAAAAGACCCGAGTTAGTAATGTGGTACTTAAACTACCCCTCAGAGGCATTAAGCTTTATCTTCTAACGTCAATACTGCTAGCCCTGCTTCTGGTTCTGATAGCATTTGAAAATGATTTCACCAATAGAATGCTTCTCCTTGTACCTTCCATCCTTCTATACATTTCTTACATGGTATTGTATGCCTACGAGTACGATATTTTTGTTAGGGAAAGTATGAATCTTAAAATTACGAAGAGAGAGGATAAAGAAAGGCCCAAGACGACCGCGATGTACACAACCACCAATGAAAAAGAAAAAATCATAGCAATCAAAAACGTTGGCATTGGCAGAAACACGCGCGAAAGTGCCTCTAATTTTCTTAAAAGATTCGTGACTGCCCAAAACATTTAGTTTCTCTGGAAGGAGCGGTTCATTCCCTATTAACCGAGTCTAGCTCCCTTATCTTTGATGTTTTGAATTTGCTCTCATTCAATTTCTCTTTAACCTGGATCCACTTGCACCCTGTTTCAAAAGGTTCCTGATCATATCCAAAAACGACAAGCGAAGGCTCCACCTTTCTAATAACACGTAGACGGTCGTGCGGATCCCCTATGAGCACTACATCCACCGGTTTAAGGGCGCCAACCATACGTGCTCTCCAAAAGTGCGAGTGAATGGGCTTTTTCTTCTTCCTTTTTTTTACTGTTTTGTCATGAGCTACGATAACAACGAGCAAATCGCCCATCTTCTTACACTTTTCCAGCATGTATAGGTGTCCGGGGTGGAGTATATCAAAAACGCCCCCAGTCATTATTACTCTAACCATCTTCTTTGCCTTATCCGTAAGCCTATATCCCCCCCGCGTTTTTTTTAGAAGCTTTTTATTCAAAAGCGCTGTAGCATACTCAAAACTCTTGGGCATTCCCCCCTTCATTATTTCAAGTGCCCGCGCCCTAACAAGCGCTTCCTTTATTTTCACTTTCACCACCAAGCCTTTTAAGGAGCAGCCTATTTACAACTTCTGGCGCTGCCCTTCCTCTCGTTTTTTTCATCACTTTACCTGCAAGAAAGTGCAGCGCCTTTTCTTCCCCCCCTCTGTAATCCTCAACTGCCTTCATATTCTCACGAACAATTTCATCAACTATGCTTTCTATCAACTTTTCATCATCTATCCTTCCCATACTTTGTGCTAGTTCATAGGGTTCTGCGCCAGAGTCAAGCATTTTGATCAGTATCTCCTGTGCGCTCTTATCCGTTATCTTTTTATCGTAGAAAAGGCGCAAGAGTTTCTCAATTGATTCTATCTTCAACCTGCTTTCCCTAAAAGTTATGCCACGATAGTTCAGCTGTTTTTTCAAGGGACCTACAAACCATGTTGCGCAGAATTTCGCATCCATCTTCCGCGCAAGAATCTCAAACGCGTCCGCAATCTCCCTCTCAGAAACAAGAACCCATGCAATGTTCTGTGGTATCCCGTATTGCGCTACAAACCTGCTTGCCTTCGCCCTTGGTAGCTCAGGAAGCGTGCCCACAAGTTCCTTTACGAGCCTGCTTTCTATTTTAAGAGGCGGCAAATCTGGGTCTGGTATGTATCTATAATCCTCCTCGGTCTCCTTCTTTCTCAGCGAAACCGTTATTCCCTGTGCCTCATCAAAATGTCTCGTCTCTCTTATGACAGTCTGCCCCCGCATAACGTGCGATTTCTGCCTTACGATTTCATATTTAAGCGCAGTATAGACGCCTTTATAGGAATTTATGTTCTTTATCTCAACTCTGTTTCCTCCCCCCATGCTTATGTTTGCGTCTATCCTCATGCTGCCAGGTTCATCACGTGTTGCATCAAGATACTGCGTTATTGCCTGTAGCTCATCAAGAAACATCCTTGCCTCCTCAGGGGTTTTAAAGTCGGGCTCTGTTACTATCTCAACAAGAGGCACACCCGAACGATTAAAATCAACAAGCCCTTTCCGCAGTTCATACCGCCCAGGATCTTCTTCTATGTGAAGCTCCCTTATTCTTATATCCCCAAGCTTTCCACCAATTGCTATTGGTTTTGATGTTCGCTGGTATCCAGAGGGTAGGTCTGGATAAAAATAGTGTTTTCTTTGTATCACCGCGCTCTCATTTATCTTACAGTTAAGTGCCAGCGCAAGCCTTATGAGGTTCGTAAGTGGAACCCTGTTCATCGGCATCGGCTTTGCTCCTGGCAGGGATATGCATATTGGGCAGACGTTCGTGTTCGGCTCAGCATCCCTATACTTTGCTGGGCAACGGCAGAACAATTTTCCTTCTGATTTCAGCTGAACGTGGATCTCAAGCCCTATCATTATTTCATGGCCTTTTTGCATGCTCTTCTCCCCTCACAATCTTCCTCCTATATCCTCAAACTCCTGCATTAAGTCAAGCACGAAGTAGTCTTCACGTTTCTTTGCATGGAACTGTATACCAACAGGAAGCGAACCGATTTTCCCGCATGGCATAACCCCTGCGGGCACACCAACGATGTTTGCGATTACCGTGAGCATATCTGAAAGATACATTTCAATAGGGTTATCGCTCTTTTCGCCTATTTTCCATGCAACGCACGGCATAGCAGGACCAACTATGATATCGCATTTTGAAAATGCTTCCCCAAACTCTCTTTGCAACAAGCCCCTTGCGCGCAACGTTTTCGTATACCATGCATCCCTATACTCCTTCATCGTTATGTATGTCCCGAGCATTATCCTGCGCTTTACCTCAACTCCGAACGCCGAATCACGAACAGCGCTAACTGCATCAACAAGAGATTGGAAAACATCAGCGGGCAATCCATATCTCATCCCATCGTATCTCTGCATCGCAGACGAGAATTCAGCAAACATGAGCAAGTAGTATATGGGCACAGAGTAGCGTGCATGCGGAATTGATATATTCATTATCTTAGCACCATGTGATTCAAGAAGGCCTATCCCATCCCTAACTCTTTCTGAAACCTTTTCGTCACAACCCTCAAAAAATTCCCTAGGAACCCCAACTTTCAAGCCTTTCAATCCATTCCACTCCCTTTTCATGCATCCCCTACCTAACGTAGTCGCATCTCTATCATCCCTGCCCTCTATAACGCTGAACAAGATTCGGAGAGTTTTCACATTTTTGGCGAGCGGACCTATCTGGTCAAGCGACATACCCATATCTATTAGACCATAACGCGATACAGCGCCGTACGTTGGTTTGAAACCTGGGACTCCGCAGAAAGATGCAGGACAGCGTATAGACCCACCAGTATCACTTCCAAGAGATGCGTCAACAAAACCCGCTGCAACAGCCGCAGCGCTTCCACCAGAAGAGCCACCGGGCACACGCTCCAAATCGTGCGGGTTGCGTGTAATATGGAATGCGCTTTTTGTCGTGTCGGAACCGCATGCAAACTCGTCCATGTTGCATGTCCCTATTATCACTCCATCCTCTTTCAATATGCGTTCCACAACAGTAGCGCTATATGGTGCGACATAATTCTCAAGCATTTTTGATGCGCATGTTGCACGTTTGCCCGCTATGCATATATTGTTCTTTATACCGATAACAAGCCCCGCCAACTTTCCTGCTCTTCCCTCTAAAATTTTCTTCTCAACAATCTGCGCATCCCTAAGCGCATCATCTACAAAAACATCTATAAATGCGCCGATTTTCGGTTCTTCAACTCTTATCCTCTCAGCCTTTCTTTCAACATTTTTAACTATGTTCATCACACCACTATTCTAAGGATTTTGGAGCAAGGAGATATCCATCCCTGCTTCTATTGAAAAGTTTTCTTATATCGTTAGCATCTGTTTTTGACACTGAATCCTCCCTTAACTCATGCGCCACATCAACGACATAATAGGTTTCATCCCCGCCTTCTATCTCGCCTATTTTCTTGAAATGTCCGAGTATAACGCCAAAGTCCTCCTTCATTTTCAAAATCTCATCATCGTTGAGTTTCAGCCTTGCAATCTCGGCTACGTTTCTAAGCGTTTTCTCATCAATCATGCAACCACCATGCATTCCCTGTAAAATAATCAAAAAAAACATTAAATACCAAACTCGGGTCGGAAATGAATTCCGCATTTCTGAGCATTCGCCTTATGTTCTCAGGAACACCAAATTTCTCCGCATCCTCCATCATATAGCGTAGAAGGTCCTCTGCCTTCGTATACTTTCTTCTTTCAATCGCATGCAACCTATCCCCCTCTATAAAAACCGTCTTGTGCACCTTAACAAAATCCTCAGCGTTGTTCGTAAGATAGAAAAACGGGCCCCTGATACGCAGATATGGTGAAAGTTCTCTCACCTCAAATTCAAACAATAGATAGCACCTATCTTTTTCCGCGTCAACGGCAAAAGAATGGCCAATAAGTTTGAAAGAGCTATCCTCAGCATGGGCTGCAATCTTCTCGGCGGTTTTTCTGAGTTGCGGATAAAGAACGTCGTCTATCAACTTTGGCTTTTTAAACGCTATGCAGATACAGTTTTTAATACGCTCAAATGCCTCTCTCCTCTGCCTATTTGAGAATCTTCTCTTGGGGAAAAAGAAATTCTCGCTCGGCTTCTTAATAAATGCTCTCGCAGCCGTTACAAATTTTGCAAGACTTGTTTTTGAGACTACTGCCGCCGCATTCCTATTTGTATCAACAGGGTCTATAATGGTAATGGGGGCATTGAAGAGAGAGCCTTTCCCCGTCAAATCTACGAATACGGGTTCTCTCCAACCAGCGGCCTCCGAAATGACGGAACTGAACGTTTTATACTTCACTATCAGCAACTCGCATACATAGCCCGAGAAGCCTTCAACAGCAAGCTCGGCACCATAAACCCCTATCCCTTTCATGAATTGCTTCAGCAGCCTGACATCATCCTTCTGTTTCTCAGAAAGGCTCTCCTTTATATACCGCAGATGAAGCTGCGATCTATCAACAGACGATGCCATCTCGTCTATTCTTTTTATCTTATAACAAGGAACTACGTCAAACTTTACCCCGCCGAAAAACGTGCGCAGGTAGGGATGCTCTGCATACGCAGAAATCCATTTATAGCCTTTGATCTCCCGTATTTTTGCGAGTATTGATTCTAAACCAACGTTCTTATCAACCATTACAAATACATCTATATCCCTCTCGTTTTTTAGGTTCGTTCCCTTCGCAAATGAACCCAGCGGCGCAACCTCTGCATTTGGCACTACCCTCCTAATATCCTGTATAAGCTTTTCCAGAAGCATGCCATCTCTTTTTATATCGGCATCGGTAGGCTTTATCTTTTCAAGAACACGAGAAAATAAC
Source organism: Candidatus Micrarchaeia archaeon (assembly GCA_038874215.1). Taxonomy (GTDB): domain Archaea; phylum Micrarchaeota; class Micrarchaeia; order Burarchaeales; family JAVZCV01; genus JAVZCV01. Next base: position 33,803 of record JAVZCV010000010.1, read on the forward strand.
TTTCGCATGGGAATATTTTCATATGCAAGGTTTAATAGACTTGGCGGCGCCTAGCGTGAGGCTGCTATGTTTTCATATATTGGTCCAGCAGGAGTTAGCGTGCTCTTCTTAAGAAATACTTTTTTTATCTGTGTTTCTCCAAAAAAATCTCTCTCATGCCTTTTCACAAAATCGCTCACGTTAACTTTCTGCTTTACCCGCCCTATCGTTATATGCGGATGAAAGCGGTCGTCCCTTACATGGAGATACTTGCATATTTCTTCGTGCAACGAGTGAAGCTCGACTGCCTCAACACCAGCCCAGACAACACGTGGAAAAGAAGGCTTTGGGAATGCACCAACACCAGCGCAAATCATCCTAAAATCTACGGAAATTGATGAGACGAAACCAGAAATCTCCCTAACTTTATCATCATCAACCTCCCCAAGGAAGAGAAGCGTAACGTGCATGTTCTCCTTCTCAACAGGCCTAACCCCTTTCGGCAAATCCTTTTGGAGCAATTCTAGTTTATCGGTTATTTCACTATCGGGCTCAACTGCTATAAAACAGCGCATGTTTCTTTTTATGTCATATTTATTAAAAAAACATACATATCCTTGTTATGCACCGATCATCAAGGGCTCAGGCAAGCGTAGAGAACCTGCTCATTCTGCTATTCGCTTTAATACTGCTTGCATCGGCAAGCTATCTCGCATATGTGCAGTATGAAAAACTCACCAGCGAATTCGCCCTATACCAGTCAAAGCAGGATATAGTAAAAATAATAGAAAATGCGGATAGGGTTTGGGGAATGGGTTGTCCATCAAAGCTGCGGATAGACATATTCATACCGCCCCGTGTCAATGGTATAACGATAGATGGCAACGAGGTTATATTCAAGGTTGATACGATTTCTGGCATAAATAGTATTGTGGGAAGCACAAACACCGAAATATCTGGCGATATCTCAATGTGCAAGAACTTTGGCATATGCACCATCACAATAGCGGCAGAAGAAGACTATGTCCTGATAGCACAAAATGACGTGAATATCAACTGCACAGGAAGGGCAACAAGATGTAGCGGTACTGGTTGCGCAAACGTTGAGCTTTACATAGAGCCGAACGACCATTGTTCCTACCCCATAGCATTCGCGCCCGGGGAGACAATCCATGCCAAGCTGCGTGTGAAAAACAATTGCCCATGGAGCATAATAATAGACCCTGATATAACGCACTCCGAAAGCGGGTCAGCGAAAATAACACCTCTGGAATCCGCGCCAGATTTCGCAACATTAGAGCCAAACGGCACATACACTTTCGTATGGAAATACAAATCGGAGAGTTCAGGCGGGGATATCCGGTTCCATGCAACCGCAACAATAACAAACGACGGAAACACTACGAACATGGGTCTTTGCAGCACAAAAACTGCCCCAATATGCGATGTTTCATGCAGCGACTGCTAGCGGTAGTTTTTTATTGATGGTTTGCGAACCTATTTGCATGAGATTACAACTTATACTCCTCATAACCCTTCTACTGCTGCCCCTGTCCCATACCGCAACCGTGAAGGTTATTAAACCCGCTGAGAAGGAAATGGAAGGCGGCGAGATAGAGCTTGGATTGGTAGGACCAGGTCAGACGATAGAGCTTGAGGTTGACAGGAATGTCTATTCAGGAGGGAAATTTGGCAAAGGTGGGCAGTGGGACATCCTTCGCGTACTGTCTGTTCCTGATGGTTGGAGTTCTGAAGACAGCAGGATATACGAGCAACCGATGAAGGCGAAGATAAAGGTAGCAAGAGGCGCACGGGACGGTACCTACCGCATAGCACTCGTTGCCGTTGACGAAAACAACTATGATGAGCTTGGCAATGTGAGTTTTTTTGCCAATGTTACGGTAAGTAAGGATGTTCTCTCAACCGTTCTTGATAAAAACATGATTGAAACAGGTTCATCGCAACCAGCTTCGTATTGCATGGATATAGAGAACAGGGGTGCGGCGAGCGATGTTTTTGAGATATCCTGCTTTGGAGTCCCATCGTGGAACTACGCAAAAAAGGTCTTTGTTCCCTTCATGTCAAAAAGGAAGGTCTGCTATGATGTGGTCGCAAACGAGGAAAAGGTTTATACAGCCACCTTAAGCATCGTATCGCTTTCAAGCCCTCTTATAAGGAATGACCACAACATAACAACGGTAGTGAAAAGCGACGTACTAGGTGATTACCGTGCGTGCGCAAACGGGTTGCTTATTTTTCCTTTAATGGAACAACCAATTTACTCGTTAATGGGGCTTTTGTCCAACTTTTTTGGTGGTTAAGTGCGCGATAAGGCGGCTGAAGAGGCGGCCGCAAGGATAGCATGCGGAGAGGATATACACCTGGTAAAGCGAGAGATAAGCAGCAAGTATGGCATAAATCCGCTCCGCAACTCCGAGATACTGGCATTTGCTGGGGACCATAGGGTGAAGCTGATAAACAAAACCAGGCTAAGGCCGACAAGAACGCTTTCGGGGGTTGCACCCATAGCAGTTATGAGCAGAAGCTCATGCCCACATGGCTCATGTTCATACTGCCC
>JAVZCV010000011.1:0-36276 GCA_038874215.1 Candidatus Micrarchaeia archaeon
CGGTCAATTGTATGAACTTTAATAGCGTTTTCTCAGCAACGAGAAGTAAACTAACTGCCGTAATAGAAGAGATTGCAAAATTCGTTGCGTTGTGCAGAGGGACCAAGCCTGCTCTCGGGCTTTCTGATATGAATTGGGATATTATGGCAAGCGTGAATATTGCGTTGTAGTTAAAACCCGAGATTCTGCTTATGAGATAATCTATCTCTACAAGTTTTAGATATATCTGTGTTAGTGAAAGCCTGTCCACGCCAGGATTTCCATCAACATCACCAGTCCAAACAAGACCATCCAAGAATCTGTTTGCAACCTGAAAATAATCGGTTGCGCCGGGCGATATGAATGTAATAAGGGAGTTTGTAAGTGCAAGGAAAAAAAGTATGTTTCCTACTACGAATGCGCTTATCATGACTTCTCTAAGCTCTACTGTAGCCCATGCCTCAACCTCCTTTATTTGAAAACCTCTGCCAATCATGTATGCAAGCGCAACGAAAAAAAGTGATAGGAGAATGGCGATGATTGCTATCGGAACCCAATTATAAGCACCAGCCGATATCCAAAGCGAGTAGGCAACCTGGTCAAAGGGCAGCATCGCTGATATTTAGAACACGTAAATAAAAAACTTTATTGTTGGATAGAGAGTTTTAGGGAATTTTGGTATTATAGAAGAGCAGTAGCACGATGGATAGGAGAATGAGGAGAATAAGGAGTATTGAAAAAGTAAGGATTAGATATCCCGTTCTTCCCTTAACAAAAACAGGCAGGAATATTAGAATAGCAAGCAGGATAACCATAGAGACAGTGAGCGCCGAAAGGCTCATTTTACCAAATTTTAGCGCTGGTGATAGACCATCACTTTGTAAATCAAGCTTTGACTCTATGAATATATTCGGAGATCTCTCTACCAGTATGGAAGCGTTATACGAAACACACACAACATTAGAAACAATGTTTAAAGCTGAACGGTTGAAAATGAGTGGGGTTTTTGCATTTATTGTGGAGTCTTTTATACTATTGAACGAGGAGGAGAGGAGCAAAATGCCGATTGTCGTGTTTGATGCGTTTATTCGCTCTAATGAATTGAAGAAGGAGTAATTTAGTATAAGTCCGTTACCGCAATTCATTATTTTTGAATTCATTATTGCATTTTGTGAAGAGTTGGTGAAAATGATACAATTTTCAAATCCATCTACAATGCAGTTCTGTATGGATACGGAAGTCGCATTGTATACAAGAATGCCAGTAGCATAACCGTTTCCGCGTACCGGATAGCCCGCACAATTTATGGAGATACCACTGTGTTCTACCACGAGGCAATCAACACTGTTTTTGAACGTTGTGTTTTCGCGTACGTGCAGGCACGTTGAAGATGGTTGGGCAAAAAGAAGAAGCAGAAATAAAAGAGACAGATACAGGCGCAGACAACACAGGCAAGAACCCTGCCAAATTGGTGGGGGTTTTCCTATGCCCATATGAACACTTACGCGCCAATTCCCATATATTACTTCCGCATATTTATCCTAGGCGACTCTGACGTTTTTATAGCTAAAAATGGAGATAAGCATCGCCTAAGGTCAGTTTTTTAAGGATTGGCTTTAAAGGCATTAGGCGAGCGAATATGGGTAGAGTCTTTATAGCAGAATTGATACTTTCGGTTTTTGCGATAGCGGCCATCCTTCATTTTGCAGGTTTTTGGAATGTCGTTGATGAACTGAAAAGAGCAGATGTTGGATGGTTTTTCTTTGCAATATTCTTTTATTTGCTAAATAACCTCGCGCTCTCGTATAGGATATACCTTATGCTCTCATCGCTTGGAGAGAGGATTCAATATGTTAAAATAGTGTCATGCCATTTTGCGGGCATGCTCGCATCAGATTTCACTCCTGCGAGGAGCGGTTATTTTGCTACCGCTGTTGCTCTTTCTTTCAACAAGGGTGTAGCCTCAGAGAAAGCGGTTATTTCAATACTTGGACCACAGGTTTTTGACTTTGCACTAAAAGTTGTTGTCGGCACTGTTGCAGTCGCATATCTTCTTTCTAATAAAGTTGAGGGGAATGCTGCAAGTTTTTTGGGAATAGGAATTGGCGTGATTGCGATATTCCTCATGTGCGCCACGATACTTCTGCTCCTATATTCAAAGAGATTTCTGATGTTTCTTCGGATTTGGGAAAAACTTCCGCTCGTTGGTTTCATGTTGAAAAAAATGCTTAACCTCGTTGAAAGAATGCAGAAAAATGCGGGCGTGCTAAAAAAGCTCTTCTGGCAACTACTCGGAATTCTAATCATAACATGGCTCTTCAAGGCATTAGAGTGGTTCTCGCTTGCCATGTGCCTTGGAATCACTGTTGACGAGAACCCTCTCGTTTTTTTCGCCCTTCTTCAGCCACTTATATCCCTTCTGCAATTCGTGCCTGCCCCAACGCTTGCTGGAATGGGGCTTTCTGAAGCTGGTGCGACGGCTGTGCTTATGGTATTCGGAGTTCCTGCTGGGAGAGCTGTTGCATTCGCCCTTCTTGCGCGTGGGGAAATGATGCTCGTGAATGCGATTGGGGGGATTTTTGAAATTATTGGAATTTTGAAAAAAGGAAAAAGTATTAGTGAGTTAGCCTTTGGCAACGCCCAGAGGAGTTAGTCGCGCGACTATTTTTGATATGCCAGCAAGCTCAACGCTTTTTACTACATCGTCAACATTCTTGTATGCACCTGGCGCTTCCTCCGATATGACCTGCCAGCTCGTCGCCTTTACTTCTATTCCCCTGCTTTCAAGAGCTTTCTTAACCTGCTCTCCTCTGTATGTTCTTATCGCCTCGTGCCTGCTCATAACCCTTCCAGAGCCATGCGCTGTTGAGCCAAATGTCTCTTTTAACCCTTGTGGGGTTCCAACGAGAACATATGAGGCTGTCCCCATACTTCCAGGAATAAGAACAGGATGACCAATTTCTCTATACTTGGCAGGAACAAGCGGATGGCCCGCAGGAAAAGCCCGTGTTGCGCCCTTGCGGTGCACGCATAGCCTCATCTTTTTTCCTTCTATCTCGTGCTCCTCTATTTTCGCAAGATTATGGCAAACATCATAAACCACATGCATGCCGAGCTCTTCCGCACTTCTTCCGAATATCTGCGTGAATGTTTCGCGTATCCAATGCGTCATAACCTGCCTGTTGCAGAAGGCGAAATTCACGGCACACATCATCGCCCCGAGATAGTCCTGCCCTTCTTTGGAATTTACGGGCGCACAGCAAAGCTCCTTATCTGGAAGGCTAATTTTGTATTTCTCTGATGCGCGCAACATCACCTGTATGTAATCCGAGCATATCTCGTGCCCGAAGCCACGTGAGCCGCAGTGGAGCATTACGACTGCATTCCCTTTGACGAGCCCGAATGCGCGAGCAACTTCGGGGTTCATTATCTCGGAAACCTCCTGTATCTCAAGGAAGTGGTTGCCCGCTCCGAGAGTCCCGAACTGGGGGGCACCGCGCTTGAAAGCCTTATCGCTAACCTTTGATGGGTCTGCGCCCTTCATGCCCCCCTCCTCCTCGCAAAGTAGCGCATCTTCTTCCCATCCGTATCCTTTCTCTATCGCCCACCTTGCTCCGATAGAAACGGCCTCCTCAATCTCGCTCCTGCTCGCTCGTAGCTTGCTCGTGCTTCCAACACCAGAAGGCACATTTTTGAATAGGGCATTTATGAGCTCCTTCGTTTTTTTCCTAACCTCCTCTGCTGGAATATTTGTATTTATGAGACGAACTCCACAGTTTATATCATACCCAACTCCTCCAGGGGATATGATTCCTTCCTCGTAAGAGAATGCGCCAACGCCCCCTATCGGGAAACCATAACCCTCATGGCCATCTGGCATGACCATCGCATTCCCAACTATGCCGGGCAGTTTTGCGACGTTTTTAAGCTGCTCAAACGTCCTATCCCTCTTCATCTGTTCTACGATTTTATCAGTCCCGTAAACAACTGCGTGCGTTCTCATGTCTCCTGCTTTTCTAATTAGCCATTTTGCTTCTCCGACTTTTTCAAGCTGCTCTGGCATAAATGCACCTATGAAGAGATTGATAAGAACGTTTTTAACTGCTACGCTCGTGTATTAAGATTGTTTCTCGTATTCGGGTGATGGCGTGGATAAAAGAAATCTTGCTTGGCTTGTTTTTTTGTTGATTGCTTTTGCAGGTTGCACTGGCAGTGAGAAGAAACAGATAAAGATAAGTGGCTCTGATACAATGGTTATACTTGGGCAAGCGCTCGCAGAAAGTTATATGGAGAAGAACCCCCAAACGGCGATTTCCGTGACTGGTGGTGGTTCGGGCGTGGGCATAGCTGCTTTAATAGAAGGCACGATAGACATCGCTGAGAGCTCAAGGGATATGAAGCAGGAGGAAATTGAGAAGGCGAGGAGTAGAGGGGTTGAGCCATTTAAGACGATAGTGGCATACGATGGCATAGCAGTTATTGTAAATAAAAACAACCCCGTCAGCGAGCTGACGGTTGAGCAGATAGGCAAAATTTTCAGAGGAGAAATAATGAACTGGCGTGAAGTGGGCGGCCCTGACACACCCATATCAATTTACTCAAGGGAATCAACTTCAGGTACATATGAGTTTTTTAAGGAGCACGTGCTTGGGAAGAAGGATTACACAAATACTGCTAAGTATGTTGCAGGAAATGCGCTTATGGTTCAATCCGTAGCGCAAGATGTGAATGGGATAGGTTATGCGGGTGTCGCTTATGCAGAGCAAAGGAGCGATGTGAAGATAATCGGTGTCAAGAAAGATGCGGGTTCACCAGCATACAAGCCAACGAAGCAGACGGTCGCATCGGGCACATACCCAATAGCGCGCTCGCTCAACTTCTACACCAATGGCGAGCCGAAGGGAGAGGTAAAGAAGTTCGTTGATTTTGTTTTGAGCGATGAAGGGCAGGCAATAGTTGAGAATGTAGGATACTACAGGGTTGTTTGATGGTTGGAGGGAGATTTGAAAGAGGGATAGAGTTATTTTTGAAAGTAGTTGCATTTACGTCCGCTCTGTCCGTCTTTCTTATTCTTCTTTTCCTTTTCGTTGAGGCATACAGGATAGTTTTTTTCGTTAATCCTTTTGATATGCTGCTGGGTTTGGAGTGGCAACCTACTTCAGAAAATCCTCGTTACGGTATGCTGCCGCTCATCGCTGGTTCTCTGCTAGTTACTGTGTGCGCAATGCTCATATCAGTTCCGCTTTCTATTGCGACTGCTATATACCTATCAGAAATTGCCCCTTGGTGGCTTGGCGAGATGCTGAAACCAATAATAGAGATTCTTGCTGGAATTCCGTCCGTTGTTATAGGCTTTTTTGCTCTTGTCGTGGTTGCGCCTGCCATATCAAGCATTTTCGGAGTTTCAAGCGGGCTCACTGCGCTTAACGGTGCGCTCATGCTTGCGATAATGGCAGTTCCTACTATAGAGAGCATAGCGGAAGATGGGATAAGGGCTGTTCCGAAGGGTTTGAGAGAGGCATCTCTCGCTCTCGGTGCTACTAAATGGCAGACGATAAGGAATGTTGTGCTTCCATGCGCCATGCCGTGCATAACCACAGGGGTGCTTCTCGGGTTTGGGAGGGTGATAGGGGAGACGATGGTTGTGCTGATGGCAACGGGGAATGCGGCAATGATGCCAACAAGTCTTTTAGACCCTGTTAGGACTATGACTGCAACGATAGCTGCTGAGATGGGCGAGGTTGCGCGCGGAACTCCGCACTACCATTCTTTATTCATGCTTGGGTTTTTGCTTTTCGTAATAACGCTTGCGATAAACACGATGGGCAACATGATTTCGCGAAGGTGGGGAAGATGATATGTGAGAAGACAAAGGAGAAAATAGCCTTCGTTGCATGCAGCCTTTGTGCTGCCGTTGTTGTTGCCGCGCTTGCAATTCTTATTTTTGATATAATCATGAATGGTGTGGGAACTATCTCGTGGGAGTTTATAACAGAGGCGCCGAGGAGGAGCATGAGCGAGGGAGGGATATTTCCCGCGCTTTTCGGGACATTCGTTATTTCTTTTGCCGCAATAGTGCTTGCATTCCCGATAGGAGTTCTTACTGCAGTTTACCTAACTGAATATTCAAAGGAGGATATGTTTGCGAGGCTGATAAATGCGGCGATAGCAAACCTTGCTGGCGTGCCTTCCATCGTTTTTGGACTTTTTGGTTTTGCAATATTCGTTACTTTCATGGGCTTCGGCCCGTCAATAATAGCGGGCTCGCTAACGCTTGCGCTTATGGCCCTGCCAGTGATAATAAAGACTTCGCAGGAAGCCATCCTCTCTGTTCCGAGAGATTTTCGTGAAGCATCTCTTGCTCTTGGGGCTACGAAGTGGCAGACTGTGTGGAATCACGTTCTGCCATATGCTATGCCTGGGATATTGACTGGGACGATAATAAGCTTGGCGAGGATAGCAGGAGAGACTGCGCCCGTGCTTTTTACCGTGGCGGCATACTTTCTTCCCTCTCTTCCCAACTCGCTGTTTGACCAAAGCATGGTTTTGACATATCATTTGTATATCCTTGCGACGCAGTCAATAAATCTTAAGAAAACGCTTCCGCTTCAATACGGTACTGCTCTTGTGCTGCTGATGCTCGTGCTATCTATGAACTTGGCTGCAATCTTGCTGAGAAGCCATTACAGGAGAAGATATAGATGGTAGACATCGCGATAAAAACTGAAAACCTTTCCATGTGGTACGGGGAGAAGCAAGCACTGAAAAACATAAACATGGAGATAGAGAAAAATAGAATCACGGCGCTGATAGGCCCGAGCGGTTGCGGTAAAACATCTTTTTTGAAGTGCATAAACAGAATGAGCGATTTGATACCGAATTGCAGGGTTGAGGGAAAGGTGTTCGTTGATGGCGAGAATGTGTATGGGGGTGGGGTTGATGTTGTAAAACTGAGGAGAAAGGTTGGCATGGTTTTCCAGATACCGAACCCATTCCCGAAATCAATATACGATAATGTCGCATACGGGCCGAGAATACACGGGATTAAGGACAAGAAGGTTTTGGATGGGATAGTTGAGAGAAGTCTTCGGGAGGCGGCGCTCTGGGACGAAGTAAAAGGCGATTTGAAAAAATCTGCGTTAGATCTCTCAGGGGGGCAGAAACAGAGGCTGTGCATAGCGCGGGCTCTTGCTGTTGAGCCGAACATACTGCTCATGGACGAGCCGTGCTCTGCCCTTGACCCCATAGCAACATCAAAAATAGAGGAGCTGATAGTTGAGTTGAGCAGGAGATACACTGTCGTAATAGTTACACATAATATACAGCAGGCTGCAAGGATATCAAACTTCATGGGTTTCTTCTACATGGGTGAGTTAGTAGAATACGGCGAGACGACGCAAATGTTGAAAAAGCCCAAGCAGGAGCTCACAGAGAATTATCTTACTGGTAGGTTTGGGTAGGTGGGATTATGATGTCAAGAAAGTTGTTTGACAATGAGGTTGCGGGGATAAAGGATGAGATAAAGAAAACTGCGGAGTTCGTTTCTACTGAAATAGAAAGAGCGGTAGATGCGGTTGAGAATTGGGATACTGAATTAGCAAAGGAGATAATAGAGAGGGACGAGTTTGCCGATTCAGAATTCATAAAAGGCCAGGAAGTATGCGCAAAGCTTATAGCGAAGTATCAACCACTTTCTACGGACTTAAGGTTCATAGAGGCCGTAATCTCAGTTCTGGCAAACTTGGAGCGAACAGCTGATTATGCGGTTGATATCGCGCGCGTCCTTACATATTACAAGGAAAAACAGTTTATTACCAAAGAAAGTATCGGGATTATGAGAGAAATGCAGAAGAAGGGCTGTGAGGCTTTAGTAAAGGCTGTTGATGCTTTTGTGGAAGAGAATATTGAAAAAACGAAGGAAGTGCATGAGCTTGAAAGGAAGAGCGACGAGCTGTACGCACATATGTTCGCTGTTCTTGAAGAGAGAATAAAGAAAAAGCCCGAAGCCTCTTACACGGCTTTCAGCGAAATTCTAATCGCAAGAGCGCTTGAGAGAGTAGGGGACAGGGCAGTCAACATAGCAAATAGGACGGCATACCTGATTACAGGAGATGCTAAATACCTGAGATAAATCAGTGTGCCTCAAAAAGAAGCTTGAACGCAAGCATAAGGATTAAGCCGATTATGAAGAATAGGAAGGCGGTTAGTGAGCGCTTTATATCGTGCTCCCTATGTAGCTCTGGGATTAGGTCTGAGCTTGCAATGTATATGAAGCCTCCTGCTGTGAAAGGGAGGAGGAAAAGAGTAAAGCCTTCAACTCCTGCTGATAGATAATAGCCGAAAAGAGCGCCTATGATGGCAGTAAGCGCGCTTAGGAGATTGAAGGAAAGCGCCCTGAATTTTGTGAAGCCGCCGTATACAAGAACAGCAAAGTCTCCGAGCTCCTGCGGAACCTCGTGCACAACTACAAGGAAGGTTGTTATAATTCCAAGCTGAACGCTTGTAACATATGCAACGCCTATAACGAGGCCGTCTATAAAATTGTGGAGGCCGTCGCCTATGAGGTTGAGGTATGTGAATGCATGCACATCACACTTGCCTTCATGGCAGTGCCTCCACCTAAGAATCCGCTCAAGGATGAAGAAAAGGATGAAGCCCGTAAGAAGATAGATAAAAACAAGCGTTGCGCCTGCTTTTTCAAGGGCTTCGGGAAGCATGTGGAAGAATGAACCGCCAAGAAGCGCACCCGCAGAGAAAGCAACCATTACGAAAATGATCCCATTTATGAGGTCCTCTTTCACGTGAAGAGTCAAAATACCTACTAACGAGACGATTGAAACGATTATGCTACTTACCACCACGAGTAGGAGTTCATTCATTGCATCTCCTTACGGTATGAATTCCCCCATATCCTTAACAACGTTTAGAATCACGTGGGTATTCGTTTTTTCCACGCCCGCAAGTTTTCTTATGCTTTTTATAAGCCTGCTTAGTTCTGCCCTGCTTTTGCACATTGCAATAACAACCGAATCAGTTTCGCCTGTAACATCATAAACTGCAACTACGCCAGCCATGTTTTTTATTTGCTCCTGCACTTTCAGTATATCGCCCCTTATGGATATCTCCACCATCGCCATGAATTCATAGCCCATTTTCAGATAGTCTATGTCTGCCACATATCCCTTTATTACTCCTTCTCCCTCAAGCCTCCGCATACGCTGAAGCAACGTTGCTGGATGCATGCCAAGCTTCTTAGCGAGCTTTCTCGCAGAAAGCCTGCAAGAGCGCCTAAGCTCATGGATTATTGCCGTATCCTTTTCATCAAGATTGTTTGCCATAAAAACACTGGAAGCAATGAGTTATATCGGGCAATATTTTTATGTGTTTTTTATTTCTTGTGGTTTGGTTAAGCCAAAAACAGCAATCATCTAATCCTCACTACCTGTATGCTAACTGCACACCAGATATAATGAATATGAACAGGCAATAAAGGAGGAGGAGTACGATTCCCTCATTCCTGCCTATAATTTTCCGCGTAGAGAGAATATAAACGACAACAAGATTAACTAGAAGAAGGGAGAGTACGAGCGTCATGAAAACCGCAATGTTCAGCAATGAAGGGCTGAAAAGCGCGGCAGAGCCAAGCACGAGCGTGAGGTTTGTCATGCAGCTTCCGAAGGCGTTCCCAAGCGCAAGGGATGGACGCTTTTTCCTGAAGCCAGTAGTTATTACAGCCAGCTCTGGAAGCGAGGTGCCTACAGCAACTATCGTTGCGCCTATGAATGTTTTTGATATTCCTATGGTGTCCGCAACCTTCACGGAAGAATCAACAACAAGCCCTGCGCTTATTATAACCCCCATTATTCCGATGCAGAAGAGCAGAAAGGCGTGAAGCGCTTCGTGTTTTGTTATGCTTTCTGAGTTATTGGATTCAATGCCTATTTTCTTTGAGAGTAGGTAGTAAACGTAGAAACTGAATGTTAGAAGGAGCACTATTCCCTCAATGCGACCTATTCCCTCGCGTAGCAGAAGCAATATGGATATTGCAGAAGTTATTAAGAGTATATTCAAAAGTCGTGGGACTTCTTTGCGTTGTATTGGCACGCCGTACAGAGATGCGCTTACGCCGAGGATTATGCAGATGTTCGCTATGTTTGAACCGAAGGCGTTTCCTATGGCTATCGCTCCCTCATGGGCAGAAGCAGCGGATATTGAGACGGAGAGTTCTGGAAGGGTAGTAAAAACAGACACAAAAACAAACCCGACTGCAAGCTCGCTTATGCCGAAGAAACGCGATAGCTTTGTTGCATTTGAGATAACAAGCTCTGCTGTTTTCCCGAGAACTGCAAGTGATATCAGGAGGGTTAGGAAGTCCCATAATATGGAGGGTAGTGGCATCTAAATAAAAACGCATGATGGATTTAAATTGTTAATCAATCCTGCAACGCATCTTTAAGGTCTTTTTCTGAAATCCCAACACCAGGTATTGCTGAAAGCCTTCTTATCTCCTTTCCATCTACGAATAAAAGGACTGTCGGCACGCACTCTATTTTGTATTTCTCCCAAAGAGGGTTTTCATCTTCGTCAATAGCAACAAGAAGACCCTCCCAGCTCTCAGATGAACCGACAGCGCTACGAAATACTGGCAAAAAGCGCATGCAAAATGGGCACCAGTGTGCGAAGAAGAGAACGGCGAGCCTTTTCGCTTTTCTTATTTTTGCATTTAGGTCCGCCTCGGAAGATATCTCATCCATGGATGGGAGTTTGGCAAACATATATATAAACCAACCGCCAAGGAGAGAGCATGCGAATCAGAAAATACATGAAAACGATGGTTGGGGCAGTGTCGCCACTTTTGTCAGAGGCAACGCAGGGTTGGGAGGAAGAGTGGAGACAGGAGATTTTCAATCTCTATTCCCGATATTCCCGCACATTGGGAGAAGCATACGTGGCGGAGGACAAGGGTGAGATAATCGGTACTATTTTTCTTAAGAGATGCGTGCGTGCTCTGGTGATATACTTTCTTGCTGTAAGCAAAAAACGGAGAGGGGAGGGAATAGGGAAGGCTCTTGTGCGGATGGCTGAGAGAATCGCCGCCCGTGAGAAGAGAATCCTGCGCGTTGACGTGGAGAATAAATGCAGTAACGAGCGCTTCTATGAAAAACTTGGATTTAGAAAGTGCGGCAGAGTTGAGAATTTTTACATGGAAGGCGATGACCAGATTTTCATGTGGAAGAAGCCCGCGGGAAGATAAAGCCGAGGACGGAATCCATTTTTCGGATTGCTTGAAGCGCATTCTTTGCGTTCCTTTTCCCAAGCTTTTTTTTCTTCGCAAACCGATCAAGCCTATTTACTAGAGAGCAGAGGGTTTTTATCGCCCGTGGGATGTCAAAATCGTTGTTTATGTGTGCGCTGAATTCTTTCATCGCATTTGCTATGATATTATCTGCTTCATAATTTTCAGATGAGAAAATGTTTTGTGCAAGGGTTGGGATAAGCCGCTTGCACTTGGCAAGCTCGCGTGCTGTTGCACGCAAACCGCTGAATGTGAAGTTTAGCCTTCTCCTGTAATGCTGCGTAAGGAAATATGCACGTATGGCATCGTAGCCATAGCCCATTCTGCGCAGGTCTCTAACAGTATATATGTTGCCGAGCGATTTGCTCATCTTCCTGCCATATACTATGAGGTGGCGCACGTGCATCCAGTATCTGGCGGGCATTCTTCCAGTTGCACATCTTGTCTGCGCAATTTCGTTTTCGTGGTGCGCAAATATGTTGTCAACCCCACCCACATGAATATCAAATGGTGCTCCGAGATATCGTATGCTCATCGCACTGCATTCTATATGCCAACCAGGCCTTCCTCTGCCCAACTTTGTGTCCCAGAAAACATCTCCGTCGCTCTTTCGCCAGCCTTTCCAGAGAGCGAAATCCCCTGCTTCTTGTGGCGAATAATCGTCTTTTAAAATTCGTTTATTTAGCTTGTTTTTGAACCTTGCATGCGAGAGCTTCCCATAGCCACGGAAGCGTGAAACATCAAAAAACACATTGCTTTTTTCATCTGCGTATGCAAACTTTTTTCGCAGAAGTTTTCTTATCATGCTCACCATGTATGGAATGTTTTCTGTTGCGCGCGGGTAGTGGTCTGCGGGCAGTATGTTAAGGGCGCGTGCATATTTCATGAATATTCTCTCGTTTTTTCGCGCGATTCTCATCATTATGCGCATTCTGCCGCGAGCCTCATGGACTGCCTTGTCCTCAACATCTGTTATATTCATGATGTGCCGAACCCTGTACCCATTGTATAGAAGCACCCGCTTAACAACATCTTCAAAAACATAGGTGCGGAAGTTCCCTATGTGCGGTTCTGAATAAACGCTCGGGCCGCACGTGTAAATCCGAACCTCGTTCTTTCTAATCGGCACGAATCTCCTTTTCCTTCTTTTTAGAGTATCGTAGATGAGCATTCATTTCGCCTGCTGTAAGCTTCCAAAGCTAAAAACGCCAATAACGCTCGTTATTATGATGAAGAGAAATATCACTGTGGCATCGAAAATAAGCGGAAAGCTGCCCGAACCGAGCAGAATAACTCGGAGAGCATCAACGCCATATGTAAGCGGGTTGATTGAGCTTATGGGTTTTAGAAACGATGGCAGGTTTGAGATGTTGAAGAGGGCACCACTGAAAAAAAACATTGGCCACATGACGAAGTTTACAACCAAAGAAAAACCTTCTTGGCTTTTCATGTTCGCGCCTATTATTAGCCCCAACCCAGTCATAGCGAATGCTATCATGAAGAGAAACACTAGAGAGAGCAGGAAAGCGCTTGGTGAAATCGGAATGACGAAAACGGCACCTATGAATAGAAGAAAAAGTGCATGGAGCATTGCGTCTGTAACTCCTCCCAAAACTTTCCCGAAAAATATGCTGCTCCTTGAAACAGGGGCCACAAGGACCTCTTTTAGAAAGTCAAGCCTCCTGTCCCATATTATGTATAGGCCATAGAACATTGAGACGAATAGAACGGACATGCAAAGTATGCCTGGGAATATGAATGCACGATAATCGCCAGATATACTTTCTCCCATTCCGCTACCGAATATAAACAGCCAAAGAAGCGGTGATAGTATTGAAGAGGCTATACGCTCTTTCTCCCTCAGGAAAACCTTCGCCTCCCTTAACCATATGGCATGGACTGCGTATAACTCAACCACGCGAATCACCGAAACGGAAAACACGCTCTGCCCACGAGCCCTCCGCATCGCCTTCCCTTATCTCTTTGCCTGTGAAACGAAGGAAAACGTCGTTTAGAGTTACCGCTCTCACTTCAACAGATTCAAGCTTCCCGCACGCACCAAGGAGTTCCTGCAGGTTTGCGGCGGCGTTCTCAATTATCAGTTCAGCGTACTCCTCGCCATCGTAGAATTTCTTTTCAAACTTTTTTACAAACGGTAAAGCCGCTATGCTCCGCTCATCAACATGGCCTTTCAGCCTAACGATGTCTTCACCAACCGTCTTCTTTAGCTCGTTGGCCTTCCCAAGTGCGATTAATTTTCCATTGTCTATTATGCCTACACGGTCGCAGAGCATATCTGCCTCCTCCATGTAGTGAGTTGTCAGAACAATTGTTGTTCCATTCTCGCCTGCAAGTCTCTTTATGTAGTCCCATATATTCTTCCTGCTTGCGGGATCAAGCCCAAGAGTCGGTTCATCCAAGAATAGAATTTCGGGGCTGTGCATGAGACCGCGTGCAAGCTCAAGCCGCCTTCTCATTCCACCCGAGTATGTGCTAACTCTGTCGTCCTGCCGTTCCTTCAGACCCACAAGCGAAAGCATCTCTTCAACCCTCTCTTCTATGAGGGTGCGGGGCATGCCGTAAAGCATCCCATGTAGTTCAAGATTTTCCCTGCCCGTCAGCATGTCATCAACACTCGGCTCCTGAAATACTATGCCTATCCTCTCACGAACTTTCCGTGGTGCTTTGCATATATCAAAGCCCGCTACTGTAGCAGTTCCTGAGGTTGGCTTTATGAGTGTGCAGAGCATGCTTATGAGTGTTGTCTTACCCGCACCGTTCGGTCCTAGAAGCCCGAAAACCTCGCCGCTTTCTATTTCCAATGAGAGGCTATCAACGGCTGTTGTATTGCCGTATCGTTTAGTGAGGTTTTCAATGTTTATGATTGGCATTGAAGGAATTACACTGATAAATTATAAAATGGTAAAGAATTTCTTTGGCCTTTTTATATGCGGGCTCGTCATAAGTCAAACTTCAACATAAGACGGAGATAGGGATATAAGTTTAGAAATTCAAGTTTTTGCGTGATAGAGTAGGGCGGCCGCCAGCCTCCAGCACACTGCTTTGCGATTGCAGACATTTAGGCGGCTGGGGGTGATTTTGTGGGAATGTGTAGTGTCTGCAATACGCGCCCGCTTGTTGCATTGTTAGTTATAGCATTGCTATTAACACTTGTGGAAGCAGCGAAGTATGAGAAGCCGTATCAGCCGGGGAAGGAAACATGCGCTAACGTGCTGGAAAGAGTATGCTACCAAAAGATGCACCATCCGATTGTTGTGGGGAATGAGAAAAAGGGCGAGTTCTCAACCCTGATCAATGCAAAGGCAGGGGAAAACATATGGAGAAACGTGTGCATGAGAGGAGAGATAATCGTCCAGAGCGTAGTGAGAGAAACTTCTCGCTGTCCTGATGGAGAAGAAATCGTTGAAATCTGCTTCAGACACAACAATAAGGAGATAATCCAGAGATATACTGGGGAGTGCTATGTGCCGCCCGCCCCGCCAGCGCCAGAGACCGAGCCAGGGACCGAACCGCAGCCAGAGCCCGAGCCAGAACCTTATGAGAGGCTGTATTATCCGTGGGAAGTGTATATCTGCACAGAAAACCTAAAACTCTCATGCGAGGCGCATGCAAAACCACAGATGTTAAGAATAAAGGAGCTTGTGATGAGCAATCCGAACAGCAGGATGGACTTTTCGGGCTATGGCATGCAAATGCACCTCTACCACAATTACACTTTTGTATCAAGAGATAGCGGTGGCTATTACTACGAATACAGAATATTCTACACATATGATATGAACGGTCAGGAAAAAGATTGGGCTGGAATTCTCTACAACGTCACATACAACGCAATGGGAGTTGAAAGTTTGGAGCAACACTATGGATACAGCTGGGGTGAAGTGCCAGATACGAGCACGCTTGGCCCAAACGGTGTTATAATGGATGTGGTATATCAGCCTGCAGAGGATGAAAGGTGCATGTGCCAGGACTATACGTATAACTCGTACAGAATTTTCGGATGCGAAGGGGCGTGTTGCAATAGGGGGTAGGGGGCTTTGCCCCCTTTTATTTTTTTTTTTGAAAAACTAAACGAACGGAAGCGATTTGAAAGGCTCGGGTTCGGGGTCTGGGCGAGGATTGAGGTTTTTCACTTCCCATAGGTATAGGCTTCTTGTGCTCACGCGCTCCATCTTCACAATTAGAGGTATGCTGTTTTCTTTCAGGAAAGCGTTTATCCTCTCCACAGTCCTTTCGTCTATCGGGTCGTTGTTTGACCAGCTGTATGAGGTTCTGTTTACAAGGCAGCTCACAATCAGGTTTGCATCAAGTTCGGATGCGCCGATTGCTTTTAGCTTCTCGTACAGTTCGTTTGGGTTCATTTTTTCACCGCCGCCTGCAAATTGTGTTGTTGTTCCAAAATATAAAGGTTGTGTTCGGGGAAACGTATTAATATGCGGGAGTGGTAAATTGCTTTATGGTTCCTAACTCGCAGAATGAAACGGGAGAGACGAAGGAAACGAAGGTTGAGAAAACTGAGGAGAAGAAGAGCCTGAGATTTCTCTTCGTATCAATTGAGGGACTGATAGGAGACTTAGCGTGGCAAGTGAAGAAGGAAGGCCATGAGGTTAAGTACTACATTCAAGATAAATCGCAGAAGGATGTCTGCGATGGTTTTGTTGACAAGTGCGATGATTGGAAGGCTCTAAAAGACTGGGCTGATGTGATAGTTTTTGATGATGTTGGCTTCGGGCAGATAGCAGAGGATTTGCGAAAAGAGGGAAAGGCGGTAGTCGGCGGTTCTGTATATACTGATAGGCTTGAAAATGAGAGGGATTTCGGGCAGGAGGAGCTGAAAAAGGCGGGCGTGAGCGTTCTCCCGAGCTGGAACTTCACGGATTTTGATGAGGCGATTGATTTTGTGCAGAAAAACCCGATGCGCTATGTGATAAAGCCGAGCGGGAAGGCGCAGAACGAGAAGGAGCTCGCATTCATAGGGCAGGAGGAGGATGGAAACGACATAATCAATGTACTGCAACGCTACAAGAAGAGCTGGGCAAAAAAACTGAATGCATTCCAGCTACAACGGTTTGCGCAGGGGGTTGAGGTTGCAGTCGGCGCATTCTTCAACGGAAAAGATTTCGTTTATCCGATAAACGTGAATTTTGAGCATAAGAGAATGTTCCCTGGGGATATAGGACCTAATACGGGGGAGATGGGAACTCTCATGTTCTGGTCTCCGCCGAATACGATATTCAATGAAACTCTTGGTAAGATGAAGGAAGCGCTTGCTGCATCGGGCTATGTTGGATATATAGACGTGAACTGCATCGCGAATGCGCGCGGCATATATCCTCTTGAATTCACATCACGCTTTGGCTACCCGACGATAAGCATACAGATGGAGGGGGTTGCAAGCGAGTGGGGTACATTTCTTTACGGGCTTGCTACGGGGCAGACTCCAGAATTAAAAACGAGGAAGGGATTTCAGATTGGAGTTGTGATAGCGGTTCCTCCATTCCCATTTACAGACCCTGCGGCATTCAGGAGGTATTCTGAAGAAGCGATAATAATATTCAAGAAGCCGTCTTTTGAAGGAGTTCATTTGGGGGATGTAAAACTCGTTGAGGGGGACTGGCGGCTTGCTGGGCAGTCGGGCTACGCTCTCATAATAACAGCATCGGGCTTGACTGTTGATGATGCGAGAAAGCAGGTTTACAAGCGCGTTGAAAACATATTGATTCCGAATATGTTCTACCGCACCGATATAGGTGAAAGGTGGGTGCGCGATAGCGATATGCTCCACACGTGGGGCTATCTCTACTGATTCCCATCGTGCATGCATATCTTCTCGTAGTTCATCCTAACTCTTTTTAGTATTTCCGCAACCGCCCTTCCGAATCTCCTTGCCTTGTAAAAAGAAACGCATGACTTCCCGTGTATGTTTCCTTCTATGGGGAGATTAAGGGAGAATGTCGGGTATTTCTTCCCGTATATTTGCGTCTCGTCCTTATGCCCTGTCTTGAAGCCTATTTTGAAGCCTTTTATTCTCGCAAGAATCCGCTTAAGCTCCTTCTTATTCACGTTGAATGGCCATTCCACATTCACATCTGCTTTTTTAGATGCCTGCGTGACATCAATAGGTATGTAGAGGGCTTTTCCTTCCCTCCGCATGACCTCTTTTGCGCCAGCCATGCTTTCCTCTTCTGCCGTTGTGAAGTAGAATTTTATCCTCTTGTCTCTGACACGCGGCATAACAGAGCGGAGAACCTCTGCAACGCAGACAACGTTGTCAAGGTTGCCGTAGTAGTAGCGCCTCCTCCTTCTCCTTACGAAGGTTATCCTTGCAACCTTCCATACAAAATCAGAGTGAACAGAAATAACGATTTTACCTGGTTTCATTATGGGAGATTATGCGATAAACTACATAAAATTTGCCGAGAGGAGCGTGGATGTTTTATAAAACATGCGGCAAATGGCTTAAATTTCTATCCTATTTCCCTTCTCCACCAACTCAACTTTTGTTCCCGACTCCCTGAATAGCATGGGGTTTTCGGTATGCACTGGAAAGACGAGCTTGGGGGATATTTCTTTTATGGCGCTCATGACTTCCTGCCTGCTTAAATGCCCGCTCGCATGGAGCTGGTGCCGCCTCATACCAAAATGAATTAGCCAGTTCTCAAGGATATCATCGGAAATAACTGAAATAGGGTCTTCTTCTATTGGTTCGCTCATTGAGTGTATGCATTCGCCACCATCTGGTCTTATATCTATGAGTTCGGTCAGGTGATAGAAATCAAGCTCAAGGATGACATTATTGAGGTTCTCGTGAACGTAGTCCGAGCCTATGCATTTTTCAATCATCTCTGCTTCCCATTTATTGTAGCGCAGCATAAGCCTGCAATAGACCTCAATGTTCTTGTCTGCGAATGGATCGGGAAGCGATATGTGTGGGTCGTCTTTAAGTGAAAGAAGTAGGTGGGCAGTCTTCATTGATATGACGAGTGTTTTTCCGCTCTCCTTCGCAAGGCCGTAGAATGTCATCATCCTGTCCAAATCCTTGGGATAGCGCATTGCAAGCACGAGGCCTTTCGCATTCTCAACTATTTTTCTGCTTTCCCTCCTTACAAATTCCTCTGTGTGGTTCTTCCTTTTTTCAACATCGGCTACGCGCGTGCCTTCTATTATGAGCGCTTCTGGCTCTGCGCACTTTGCCTTTTCTATGAACTCCTCGGTCATGTCTGCCCGTGGCCCATGCTTGCGGAAATCCCCAGTGTAGGCTATTACTCCGCCGCTCGTTTCAATTAGAAATCCATATGCGCCAGGCACAGAGTGGTCTACATGAATGGGCGTAACCTTCACTCCCCCCACATCAATCTCCTTGCCGCTCCTGAAAGTGCGGATGTCGGCTCCCTCTGGGAAGAAGGATGTTCGTGTCGTGATTGAGGTTGAGTCAAGTATGCGCTTCGTTGCATCGCCAAGGTATATGGGAATTTCTGGGTGGAGATAGTTCAAGTGCGCAACGTGATCAAAGTGGGCATGGGAGATGAAAACGCCGTCAAACTCGGGCTCTGAAAACTCAAGCTCCGTGTAGGCGAGCGCCTCCTGAGAGTATAGCCCTTTAAGCATAGGGATGAGTCCAAACTCAAAGTAGTCCCTGAGCCCGAACCTCTCGCGCGGAAAGAGGTAGGACTCGGGTATGAAGTAGTCATCAAGAAGCGAGAATGACTGCCCAAAATCAAAGAACACCCTCGCACCCTTGTCCTCTACAAGGATTTTGTTCCCGCCTATTTCGTTTATTCCGCCGTAGAAGGTTAGGGATGCCATAAAGTGATTGTGTGGGGGTATTTTAAAAAAAGTGGTAGTAAATGCGCTTACGAATTTTATTGATTGGTTGGACGCCACAAAATCTGCTTTCAGCAATTCAGAAAAAGTCTGATATTCGTGTTCCATACGAGAGGATTCTCATTTTTTTACATTCACAACTTTCAGCAATTCAGAAAAAGTCTGATATTCGTGTTCCTGAAATACTTTTTGGTCTATTCTAACGAAATTCCAGGAATTGCCAGTCAGTTGTGTGAGGTCCTCACACCATCGTTTTGCTCGTGCATCTTTTATTTTTGTCTCTATATCCACGATCCCCTTAGTTTCAATAAAATAATATTCGCCGCCGGTTGTAAGAGCAACAAAATCCGGGTAATAATGGCTAAGAAAGCCTGCTGAAGTCAGATATTCTACAAAAACGTGTAATTTGCGCTCAGGAAGCTTCGCGAATGCTTTTATATCTGGGGCATTATCCAGAAACTTTGAAAAACTAACTTCTAGGTCATTTTCGCATGGCTGGTAATTAAAAACAGAGTGGTTTGCCGGGTAAACCTGACGCGACCAAACGAAGGGTTTTGTATCTTTGAGTTCAAGAATTTCCAAAATTTTTGGCTTTTCCTCTTTTATTGAGATTTTCTTAAGCACATCAGAGAATAAGCTTACAAGAAAATTTTCTGATGGGGGTTCGCTCAGGACGAAGAGCACACGCGGGTCATCTAAATCAACCTTCTTTTTGAAGAATTTGTTCTGGACGTATTCCCTTACTATAGGGTAGAGATAGGGGAAATTTGTCATACGTGGTAATTTAACTTCTTTCAAAATTTTTGTAGTGTAGTAGGAGATTACGGACTCTGAATTTTGAGGTACGGGAAGAGTCCATTTCTTTTCCATAACTACTTTCCTAGTAATAATATCTTCGGCGATATATTTTGTTTTTAATATTCTTTTTTCCAAATCAAAGTTCCCCTTAGGTAGTTTATTCAAGTCAATTTTACTAAAATCAAGTTGCCTTCTCCCAATCCTAGGCGAGATTATTGGTATGGAAATATTGTACTTATGTCTACTCTCCTCTACAAGAATAGTGGTCAACGAAACCGGCTTACTAACATCAAAGGTTGCCAACGTGATCCCCTCTTCTTTTTCTAATTCTTTAATCACTTCTGTAAGTCCTTCTGGGCCTATTACCTCAAGCATATTAATTAGGTTATCCGGCGTACCTTGCGGTTGATCCGGGAACATCTTTCTTAGCCCTCTTCCAATAACCTGCTCCGGGAGTACTTTGCGTTTTGATGTATAGGAACGAAGCCCAACGATGATTGTCACATTCCTAACATCCCACCCTTCGTTGAGCATCAGAACACTGACTATCGCATCGTATTCTTCGCTCTCGTCAATGTTTCTTGCGGCTGCGCGGGCTTTATCCAAATCCTTCTCTATAATATCTCCTTTTAGGTTTGTGTGAATAAGAAGAACCCGCCCCTTCAGATCCCTAAATCTTTCTAGATATGCTGCGACTTCGTCCGCTGCATCTGTATTCTCACACATTATAAACAAAATTGGCCTCTTCCCAACTTTTTGAAGGATCTTTTTATACTCCCTCCACCTCTCTACGCCCGCATCAATCCATGCTTTGTATCTTGTCTCGGCCTTATGGGAGGAAATTTCTCTTGCGTTCTTCAGAATTCCTTTTAGGGGGCGCTTTACAATGTTTGTTCTGATAGCCTCCTCAAGCGTAAAGTCTGTTATTATCCACGGAAACAGAGTGCCAGTTTCTGTTTTGGGAGTTGCTGAAAAGTCCAGCTCCAGCGCAATTTCCTTACCTGTTTTTTGAACGAGCTCTTTGTGTAAGTTTAAGAGAATTTTTTTCCACGCTTTTTCAAAATTGTAGATGTGGTGCGCCTCGTCTTTCAATATAGCTATGTTTGGACAAATTGTCAAAACCTCACGTATTCTGTTTGTTTCGCTTATTTTATCTCTCTTTACTTCTGTCAATCCAAATACATTATCAATTTCTACTTTCCTATCTCTTTCTTCCAGCTGTTGGATGTTAGTGAGAAAGAGAACATACTCCGGGAGAGTAGTGATAGGGTCATCCCTTAAAATAATCTTAAGGTTCCATTCGTTCATCCATTCTGGTGGTATGAATGGCCATTCTCTGAAAATCTTGTTTTCCTCAAAGTCTCTCTTCAATCTCTCATAAACTATGATGTTAGGGGATATAAGGAGGAATTTTGATGGATACTCATCTTTATTTTCAAATCTATTGTTGAAATAGCTCCAAACGATCGCCATCGCCATTACAAAAGTTTTTCCAGAGCCCGTAGCCATTTTAAAGGCGTACAGGGGGTACTGGTCCACACTCGGGTCATAACCATGCATCGGTCCAGATCCAAACTCACGTGCCAAGTCAAAAAAAGTAGTCTTTTTGAGAACCTCTCTAACGTATATGAGTGTTTCTATAGCTTCTCTTTGTGCAAACCAAAACTCCACGGGCTCTCCATTTTTCGTGTGTTCCTCTACAAACCAGTATTCCAGCAATCGCCTCGTTGTATTGGTAACATGCGGATAGCCGTTTTCTCGCCAACTATAAACCACATCTCTGAGCTTGTTTACCAAATATGCTTTGCTTGGCTTCCTTTGAGTGGGAGTAAGAATGTCAGTAGGTTCCATTTTTAAGTCCTCCGGCCTTCTCTAAAAAATCAATGTATTCTTCAGGTAAATTGTGTTGTCTAGCACCATTGAGTATATATTGCATATAACTTTTTGATGGCTTTAAATTCGTATCAGTCATATCATTTTTAGCGATATAAACTTGTGCTTTTATTTCTGTCCCATCACTACGAATAACAGTGATCGCTTGTCTATCATAATGGGTTGGGTAGCCCTCATATTCATCCAATTTTAGAATATCGGTCTCTTCAATTTCATAAATTACGCCGTAGACTTTAGAATTTTTATTGGGTACTATATTAGCGTATCCTTCGCCCTTATTAGGAGCCTTTTTATTAAAAACTAATTTCCACATTTTAATATAACCGATACTCTCAGAAAAAATTTTTACGCCCCTCTTTAACATTCTGTCCCTGTCCATGTTTGAACCATAAGCAAAATAGAGGATGCTCATTTTATTTTCACCTTTACAATTTTGCTCGTATCGTTCCCAAAGATGTCTACAACCTTGACCATAATTGCATATTCGCCTTCTTTTTCATATCTTTTTGAAGCTTCTAAGTCAATTTTAGGGTTCTTCTTCGTTCTGTATGTTTGCCATTGGTTATGGAAGGTGTCTCCGCGATAATCCCAATCAACTGCCCAATAGTCAATTAGATCATAGTATTTCTTTATGCTGTCCTTTATCTCATCAAGCCAAGGTGATGGCGGAACCTGAAAATCGCTAATTTTTATAGTAACCTGAGTATCTTTTACTTTAGTCTCAATCTCTAAATATGAAACTTCATTAAATCTTATCTGGTCAAGCAGGCGTTTATCTATAACCTCTTCCGGCACTTTTAACAGCCGTAAATCAAATCCAACGAGTGCAGATTTTATCTCGTTCACAGACGGAATTTGAATAAGCCGCAAATCAATTCCTTTCTCTTTTGCCAAGCGTTTTGCAAGGTCATTGACCTCATAGCTCCACTCCCAGCCAAGAAGATCCAAACTATTAAAACCGTTCTCGGCGCACTCCAAAACTGTCATTCTTACCTCATCCATAGTAACTGGAGCATTTAGAGAACTAACATGCACTAATCTGTTTCCCTTCTTGCCATGAATATACCTAAAACCGCTTACTGGCTGCGCCTGATAAAGTTTCAGCATAAAACTCAAGTATTCATCTGGTTTTTCTTGCCAGTAGCCAACCTCATAGCTTCCAATATTCAAAATTTCAAAAGGTCGTGCTGGCTGACCATAGTTCTTCTTGTTTTCGTCTAACAGGTCTTTTGAGTTATGAATTTCCAGCAGGCGCTTTCTCGTTGTGTGAATTGCAAACTTTGATAAATCGCAGCCTATCCATCTTCTGCCGAGTTTTTCTGCAACCGCTAAGGTTGTGCCTGAGCCACAAAAGAAGTCGGCGACGATGTCGCCTTCGTTAGTCGATGTTTCTATAAATAATTGTATTAGTCCTTCAGGTTTTTGAGTGTCATATCCAATTCTTTCAGCGGAAACATTTATCACTGGTTTACAATAAATGGTTCTTATCTTATCATTTGAAACTATGTTTATATCTCCTTCAATAACATCTCTTAGAATAACATCTGCGTAGTATCTACCTTCTTTATCTTGTTTTGGACTAAAAAATGCTTTTTCATAATAGATTCTTTCATAAAATCTTTTAAATTTATTTGTAAACTTTTCCATATTTTTTGCATAAAATAGTAAAATATCATGTTTTCTTGAAAATCCTGCCTCTTTGGTTGGTGCACCACCCGTTCTATAACTCCATATAATTTCATTCACTAAATTATCATATCCAAAAATTTCATCTAAAGCACATCTTAAATAATGGCTTGTCCGATAGTCGATGTGGATGATAAGTGCCCCATTTTCATTTAATAGTTCTTTCATCAAAACTAATCTCTCATACATATACTTCAGATAGGATGCCATTCCTCCGCTCCAAGTATCTCTGTAAGCTTTTTCCTCTATTATGGACGGTTCTTTTGTTACTTCCTCATCCCCAACTTTTGTTTTAACCGTGAAATCAGCACCAGTAAAAAACGGTGGGTCAATGTAAATCAGGTTAATTTTTCCCGCAAACTGTCCAAGAAGTGAGCTCATCACGAGCTTGTTATCACCCCAAATGAGCAGGTTCTTCCAGTCTTTTGGATAGTTGGCTGGCCAGGCATCTTCAGGGAAGAGTTTTTGTGCGATTAGGCCTTTGGCACGAGGGGCGTTGATAGTTTCAACGGTTTGAAAAGGAAGGTTGGGGCGATCAACAGTGATAGTTGCCTTTTTTCTTATTTCAAAATACTCTTTGAACCATGATTCTGGATATTTGCCGTTCCAGAGGAGTTCAACATATTTGTTATTTTCCATGATGGACCCCTTTAAAATACATAATTGATAGAATATATAAGTATATTGGGTTGGCGGTCTCTATTGAAGAGGGGATCAATTTTACCGGATCGTGTAGCACTCCGATTAAAGAAAATCAGTGATATCTCTCACTTTTTCTTCTCCATCAAACTTCACGCGGTCTGGTACAAATACAAAAAAATCTCCGAACTCTCCGAGCTTGTCTTTAAGCATCTCAATATCTTTCTTATCCGCTTGACCCCACCTCACTTCGCCCACGAGGGATGGCTTTTTGAATTTTAGCAGAAATATGTCAATTTCTTTATCCTTTTCTAAAAAGATAGCTTCCCTGAGCCCATACTTCTTTGCTATATATTCGCGAACCGACGATTCAACGAGCCGCGGAATAAGCTCATTTATT
The DNA here is from genome assembly GCA_038874215.1 of Candidatus Micrarchaeia archaeon. GTDB lineage: Archaea > Micrarchaeota > Micrarchaeia > Burarchaeales > JAVZCV01 > JAVZCV01. The sequence goes on from JAVZCV010000011.1 coordinate 24,537, forward strand.
ATTAAATGCGTCTTTTTCATTGTTGCTTCCTCGCTGTAATTGTATTTTTCATCTGCGTAAAAGTATGCTTTCATCAACGGCGAAACAACATCATAGAAGTAGTCTTTTTTGTTTGCTATTAATATGCGCTTTACAAGCCCAAACTCGGTGAGGTTTTTTAGGTACTGTTGTATCATCGTTGAGCTTTCTTTCTTTATCAAACCACGCACGAAAAGATAGTTTGCTATCTCTCCTGCTTTGTTCTTGCCTGTAGAGATGGCTCTTAGTATCCCTTCGTATACATTGGAGATACTTTTCTCCTCTTCTAGGAATATCTCACCTATAAGGGCCGGCACAGTGTGCTTTGTAGTCAGAAAAATTTCGCCCAGTATTTCTTGCGCGCTCTTTCCTTTTTTTACGTATTCAAGAGCAAGCGGTTCTCTACAAAAGACTGCAAGCTCAAGCGCCTCCCGCTTCCCAAATCCAAGACTGCGCAGTTCAATAAAGCATGCATCTAAGGGCAATAGACTAAGTTGGATTTCTGCAACGAGTCCGAGCAGTGGTGATTTCGCAGCCAGCATCCTCCTGCTGAGATACAATGTTGAGGAAACGAGAATAAATTTCCCTCCTCTTCCTATTGAATGAAGAAAGTCAAGAAACTCGTCCCCAAGTCGGTGGAACTCGTCTATAACGATTGTTTTTTTATTTTTTGCATATTCGCGAAGCAGCTCCTCAAATGTTTCATAGCTCAATTGCCTTTCATTTATTATAGTTCTGTTTCTCTTTACGAAATAGTAGCTGTCAAAATCAACAAAGTTCTTTACGAGGAAGGTTTTGCCAGTTTTTCTTCTCCCATAGAGAAGAACCCATTTAGGGATTTTATTTATAAGTTGTGCCTCCTCTCTTCTTATGATAATCATGGTTATCATAATGAATGTTATCTTTATAAAGTTATGGAGGTAAAAAGAAGCGCCTTGGCCGGGATTCGAACCCGGGTCGCCGGCTGTCTGCTCTGGAGCAGCCCAAAGAGCTGCGGTTTCCTTTGAACCTCACGACAGGCCGGAATGCTGGTCCACTACACTACCAAGGCATGTTGGCCATATCCACTAACCAACGCAGTTAGTAATTTGCAATTATGCTTATATAGTTTGTCCAGTCTTTGCGGGCAGAGTTTTGGTAGCGTTTGCTATTTCTGATAGTCCGTCTGCTTCTCCTGTTGTGCAAGAAAATTGCATGCTACGTGTATGAGTTTGGGGGATATATCTGTAGAACCATTGAGGTGGCAGATTAACGTATAAATAGAAATCCCGCCAGGGTGATTTGAACACCCAACCTGTCGGTCCCCGCATACATTGGAACAAGCTACAGCCGACCGCTCTGCCAAATTGAGCTATGGCGGGATGATTATATTTATTATCGGATTTTTATATATATTAATCAATCGCCGAATGAATGACGCCCAAAAGATTTATAAATTATCCGTAATACAACAATCACGTTTTTGGTTTACGGGGGTGTAGAAATGCCAGGTAAGAAAGATGTTGATGAAGAAGATGAGGAGGAAGAAGAGGAAGAAGATAAAGAGAAGGATGAGGAAGAAGAAGAGGAGGAGGAGGAAGAAGAGTGGGATGAAGAGGACTTAGAGGATTTTGATGAGGAGGAAGAAGAGGAAGAGGACTTTTAGTTTGATACAGTAAACTTGTTCCTTATCGGATCCTCCGGTTTCTCTACTTTTTTTGTGGTTTTCTTTATAATCCGTTTTATCCTTATTTTTGAAAGAGGTATTATCCGCGGTTTTTTCTTTTTGGCTGGCATAGTGGTTTTTCTCTGATTAAAATTTAATAATCATTCCTTTGTGGGGGGTTCATTGGTATTACTTTTGGCTCGGGAGGTTTCTTCGGTTTTCTGAGCATAACGAACGAGACTATGACGAGCAGGGCTATGGAGATGAGCACTATAGGTAGAAGGTTGTTCTCCTCTTTTGGTATCCTGCTTATAACGAATGTAACCCGCTTTGAAACATATGAAGAAAGGAGTATGGAGTCCGCAAGCCTCCCTTCTTTTTTTGCGCTTTCTGACTGCTCAAGAATCGCCTGGAGAGAATTTATCTCATCGGAGTACTGCGCATTTCGCGGTGCAACTTCTTTCAGCTTCTTCAGCTGGGAGCTGGCAAAGGCGAGGGATATGTTGGCTTTTTCGTTTAATTCTCTGAGGCTGTTTATGAGGCTTGCCCTTGCGCTAACAACTTCGCCATACTCTTCCTCTGCGATTCTGAGGTTTCTTGCATTCTCAATTACGAATTTGCTCCTGTTCTTAGAGTTTTCAAAAAGATTCTCAAAGGTGTTTGACAAATGCCTCAGCTGGCTTGAAACATCGGGAAAAGTAAAGCCCGAGAGATTTACGCCTGAATCCTTAACAAGGTTTTTGTCAACGGTTATTCTCATCGCGTTGTTGAATAGATTCTCGTTGTATGCGAGCGATTGCTTCAAGTTTTGGAATGAGAGAGACATGTTTTCAAAATGCCTATATATGTCCGATGCGCGGGAATTAATGCTGGTCTCTGTTTGGTTAAGCATGCCTCTGCTCATGTTCAATTGGACGAGGGCGGTAGCACAATCCGACTCTGAAATGTATCTGCCTGCGGCAGCAATCTTGGTTTCAATGTTAGAAATGTCTGATACTAATTCGGTTGTATCTGCAAGCTGCGAGAGCAGGAGCGCTTCCCTTTTCCTCTCAGCAGTCTCATTCAGCAGTGTGTCCCTTTGGGATATTGCAATTTCGCAGAGGGTTGTGTTCTCAAGGATTTCCAGAGCGCGGTATAGCTCGGTGGTTGAAAAGTTCTCCAGGGCGCGCCTCTCATAATCGTAGGAAAGGTTGATAAGTTTTTCAATATCGCGTGCGTTTTCATCCATGCCGAGCGAATCCAAGGTTCTGGCAGTTTCAAATGCCTTCTCTCGCGTCCTGTTGAGAAGCTCCGATTGCGAGAGGAATGTCTGTGATGGCTGCTGTGGTGTCGCCTCCATTTCCCTGAGTGCATACAAGGCATTGAGTGCCTCAGAACTTATTCCCATATTGGATATGTTTTCAACGGACTGGTTCATAAGCAAGGATTGGTTGAGCATCGTCTCTATGAGGGATGTTTCATTGTGCACTTTATAAGAGAGAAGATATTCCTCAACCGCGCGGGGTATAAGCTTTCCGATGGTCCACCGAACAATCCATGCATCACCGATTTTTGTTGTTGATAGGTCCTCGGGCCTTTCGCCCGTCTTTAAATTAACCACACGTATGTCTGAAATCGTACCAGGTTCTATTAGAACTATGGGGACTGATGAAAGCTCAATATCACGCGATAAAACGCGTATTGTGCATAAGGTAGTGCTATCAAGAGTGCAGTTTCTCGAAATTGAAAATGGGTTGGGGTATGCAGTTTCAACGAACAACTGATTTTCTCCTTCTTTGAGCCCTCTTGCACGCACGACCAGATTGTTGTCCTTCACATACGCATCGCACTCAATTCCGTTAAAGAAAACCCTATGGGATGATGGCGTTGAGGGCAAATTCAGGATTGCGGTTAGCAGAGGGGCTTCTGATTTTGAATGTATTTTTATTGACTCCTGTACGATGAGTTCATCTTTTGATATGTGTTGGCTCGTTTTCCTTCCTGTTGTCTGGGCGATTTTCTGCTTGGTTTTGAAAACGATGCGATAGTATCCTTTCGCCTCAATATCCGCCTTAATCGTAATTCGGCTGGCCGTAATCGCGATATCTTTTATCTGCGCTGGTTTTGTGTAGATGTCAGCACCCAAAAGTTCGTATCCTTGTGATAGCGGAATGTCAAGCAGAACAGAGGAGGATGCGAAGGGCAACGGGTTCCTTAGCAATAATTCTATTGTAACTTTTGTATTTTCATCAAGAAGCAGTGTTTCATCAAAATGTTTTGAAAATGTAAACTCAATATTTTCAGCTATTATATCGGGCTTGCGCTTTTCAATAGAGAGAATAATGTTTGTGTATATTCTGTCAATTTCCGCATAATGGCCGAGAGTTGATTCTGGAGGAAAGTCTTCTCCCACAACAAAACGCTCGCAGAAGAGAAATTTATCGCGCTCGCTCTCGCTCATGTATTCTGTAAATTCTAACAGATAATTGCGTTTCTCAGTAAGATTGTACTTAGAATGAGCCCTCTCGTAAATTTGTCCTATGAGTTTCTCAGCGTTCTGCGCTATTTGGAGTAGTATTTCTTCATCCGCAAAATCTAGTAGAGCGGATGCTTCCTGTAAGTAGTTTTCTTCGTAGGAGACATCTAGTTCATCCCGCTTTGCTTTTTCTATAGTCTCTTTAAGTTGGTGGAGAGCATCTCTTGCATTCAGCGTCATTTTTGCCTCACGCAATGATTTTTCTGATAGAAGAAGGGAGGCGTTGCCGAACATGAGAAGAGCCTTGAAACGGAGTTGGAGCGTGCGCCCTTCGTTCGTGTAGCTTTTTTCTTCAGCCTCCTCGCAGAGCCTCACTCCTTCCTCATAAAATTTTCGGGATTGGTTGAGGGCGGCTGCCTCCTCATAATTTTTTGGGACGAAGGAATTGATTTTTTCCTCAGTACTCTGCTTTTCTGCATTGACTAATTGCTCGGAGTTTTGAATAAGAAGGCGGACGTCTTCTTCAGCAAGCAACAGTTCTACATATGCACGGTTTGTTTTTGAAAGAGCTTCTCTAAGAAGCACTATGGCTTGGCCGATATGCCATCGCTTTTTTGAGCCATAGACCGACTTCGCGTCCCTGATTAACTCGTGAGAGCCCTTTTCAAGACCGCGCCTTAGCAACAGGTCTTTTGCCACAACAAGTCTCTCGCTTGGTGCTCGGAAAATTGTTTCGTTGCTCGCAAAGGCGAATACCATCTTGGCGTCAATTAAGGAGTATCCTCTATCCTCGGCGCGCTTAATCGCATCAAGAGCATCGCTTTCATTCATCTCAGCCCAGAATAGCAGTTCCTCATACTCCGCTATCATATCGTGGTATGCCGCCCTTACCTCCTTGTCTATCACTATTGACATGTTGAGCAAGCCGTTTGGCCCGATAGAGTTGTTTATTGCCTTGGAATACGCATAAGTATCGCTAAAATCAAAACTCCCATTCGCAAATTTTTCCCTTATGTCTTTTGTTAGATATAGCGTTTTGGAGTAGAGCGATGCGAAATCGTTTTTCTCGCTTATGTTTTTTTCCCCAGATTTTGCAAGAATTTCCATCAGCATTGAATATGTGCCCGAGCTTTTGCCGGTATATCCTTCGTAGCCGGCACCAGCATATTCAAGAGTTGCAACTGCCTCGGCAATTCTTTCAAGCGCACTGTTTATTGAAGCGTCGGATGAGATTAGCGCATCCCTGGCATTGTCCAGTGTTGATTTGTAATTGGGAATTGAAACAAGGTAGTATACTTCCGCACTGGATATAATTAGGGGGGACATCGGCAACGGATGGAGTAAGATAAGAGCGATAGATAGAGAACGAAACTGCTCTGCTCTGCCCTTTGCGATTCTGGCAGCATATATTTTTGTCTGTGCATTCTCCATATATGTAAGGGACTTTTGGAAATTCTTCTCATCGGAAGGCGTGAGATTGAGATCGCTTCTTTCAGTTATATTCACGTTGTCAATATACAATTTTGCAACCATATCTTCCATCGTGCCCGGAAAGACGAGCGTATCGTCTGACCAGAATGCGTTGAAATCTATGGGTAGCTTCTCTATGCTGGAAAAGGAGTTGTTGATGGCGTAGGACTCCGAAAAAAGGAGAACGAGAAAAAGGGTAGCGATTGCAAGACGCATATATGAAAATGGGGAAAACAAATATAAAAGTGGGGGTTTTGAGGGAACAGCTGGTGGTAAAAAAGAGCCCCACATAAGCGAGCTTTATAGGGCGAGAGAAGAAGTATGGGAAAATAAAGAAAAATTGATGAGCATGGGGGATGATGCGACCGTTTGGTTGATGTTGGCATTCCCAAATTTTGGGGGGGGCATATAATGGTATTGCAACAGGGACGGCTGTTAAGTTAAGGCGCCGAGGCATTCTGCCCGCATCTATGAGCCAGATGTTGGGTAAATATAAATGTTTGCGGGATAAATACGTTGGAGGAGTATGGGGGAATTCAACAAGGAGGAAGGAGAGGAGCTCGTTAGGCATGCGAGGAATTCAATAGAGATGTACCTTGATAGAGGAGTAGTTATTGACGATGAGCCAAAAAACGAGAAATTTAGAGAAAAGCGAGGTGTGTTTGTAACCTTAGAGACTTTTCCTGAAAGAGAATTGCGTGGTTGTATAGGTTATCCGCTCCCTTTCAGACCCCTGTGGAGAGCAGTAACCGAATGCGCCATAAGCGCTGCAGTTGGAGACCCCCGTTTTAATCCTGTTAGGAAAGAGGAGTTGGATAAACTTGTGGTTGAAGTAAGCGTGCTCACAGAACCAATGAGGATAGTTGCAAAGCCCGAGGACCTTCCAAAAGCGATAAAGGTTGGAGTGGATGGTCTAATTATAGAGAAAGGCGGTTATTCGGGATTGCTTCTCCCCCAAGTTCCTGTGGAGTGGGGGTGGAATGAGGAGGAGTTTCTCTCGCACACATGCATGAAGGCGGGTCTACCGAAAGATGAGTGGAGAAAAGGTGGATGTGATGTTTACAAATTCACAGCACAGGTTTTTTCAGAGGAGAGGCCGAGGGGGGAAGTTTTTATCAAAAAACTGGGTGATTGAATTATTGTTAAAGTGAATGGTAAAAGTGCGATATTAATTCCCGAGGAGTTAGCTGGAAAAGTAGGTGAAAATTCGGATTTTGAATTTTTTGAAATTTCGGGCGGGATATGGGTTTTAATTGATAGGAAGAAGCTTGGTGGGTTGGTTGAGAGGTTAAAGCCAGTAATAGAAAGGTATGAGAAAGAAGTTGAAAAAAAGAAAGAAGTCCTTAACGATGAGGAGCTTGCCGTTTTGAGAAAACTTGAGAGGTATAGGTTCGTGGAGAGGATACCAGAGATTGTTGATAAAAGCCTTACGCAAAGGGAAGCCGAAGTTCTTGCGAGTCTAATCAAAAAGGGCTTCGTAACAGTTTTTAAGAGCAAGAAGTACAAAAAAGGCGTCTATAACATAGCGGATGACATATTCACGGCGGCTAGAAAAAAGACGGCGATGGAGAAAAAAAAGTCAGGATGTGAGGAGAGGAAAACGGAACAGTGCAAAGATCCACTTGAGAGGGATGGGTACCTGATAGTTGAAAAGGAAGAGGAGGCAAAAGAGATTTCAAAGAAACTTGAGGAAAGAATAAGGAATGGGGAGATAAGAGGGGTACGGGGTTTTGATAAGAAGTTTTATGTTGTTATAAGCGATTTTCTCGCAAAAATGCGGGTGGAGATAAACAGGGTATTGAAGGAAAAGCCAAGTACAGTTGAGGAGATAGCAAGCAAAGTTGGTACTGCGAATGAGGCTGTTCGTGCTATTCTTGAGATAATGCGTGAGGAAGGGGAAGTCGTTGAAAAGAAAAAAGGAATGTATGCACTCGTAGAATGAGGGATTGAAGTTGATGTATGTTATAAAGGATTCAATACATGGAGGAATAAGGATAGCGGAAGAGGAAAAGGCACTTATAGACTCTTCAGAGTTCCAGAGGCTCAGGAGGATAAGGCAACTTGCTGTTGCTTATCTTGTATATCCTGGCGCAAACAACACGCGTTTTGAGCATTCGTTGGGAACTATGCATCTGACTGGAATGATATGCGAACACCTTGGGTTAGAAAAGGAGGAGAACTTCCTTAGAATCGCCGCACTGCTCCATGATATCGGCCATTGCGCCTTCTCTCACGAAGCTGAAAGAGTACTGGATAAAACTCATGAAGAGATAATGAAGGTGAAGATAAAGGAGACTGAGATAAGAGAAATTTTGGTTGAAAATGGGTACTCCGCGGAGGATATAATCAAGCTTTGCATGGGGAGGGGATTCGGTTCTATCATATCGTTTGGTCTTGGACCGGATAGGATGGACTATTTGCTCAGGGATTCCCATTACACAGGGGTTGCATACGGAATAATAGACGCGGAGAGGATAATTGAAACGATGGGTTTTGATGATGATTTGCCCTATGTGGATATAGCGGGCCTTGAGGCTGCGGAATCAATGCTCATAGCGCGCTTTATGATGTTCTCAACCGTATACTACCACCACACAGTGAGAATCGCAAGCTCAATGCTCAGAAAAGGTATTGGGATGGCGCTTCGCGAGGGTGTGATAGATGAAAATAAGCTAATGGGTAGTGGTGACGAAGAAATCATGCATGAGATGAGGATGGCGGGTTTTGAAATAGTTGAACGTCTCTTGAATAGAGACCTTTACAAGAGAGCGTACGAGATAAGCTGGAGTAGGATAAGAGAGAAATTGGGGGTGAGGGAAATTAAAAAACTTGAGAGAGAGGTGGTGGACTATTCAGGCTGCGAAGAAGAGGATGTTGTTGTAGATGTACCCTATGGGTACGGGGATATTGGAAAAATTCCTGTAGGGACAGGAAATGCGAAAAAGGACATAAAGGATGTTTCAGATATAGTGAGGTCTTTGGATAAAGCAGAGGAGATGAGAATGACGCTCATAGTTGCTACGATAAAAGATAGGGTTGATGGGGTAAGAAAGGCCTGTGAAAAACTTTTCGGTATTAAATACGCAGAATTCCCTTATTCAAAAGAGCGCCGACAACGAAAATAAAAACTATGAAACCAACTGTGAACGCAACCAAAACTCGCGGGTCAAATTTCGGCCCTCCCGTTTCTGTATCGTAAAAACGGATGATTCCTGTTGAACTTGTAGGGGTTGTTATCTTCGTGGTTTTTGCCATGTGGAAAATTGAGGATTGTTATATTAAAATATGTTGCGATCGTTTTATGGTGCGGCTATGTTCGGGACATCTGGAATAAGGGGGCGAGTAAGCGAGGAGATAACGCCAGAACTTTTTTTTAGAATTGGTTCCGCTATTGGAAAGGATGTGGTTGTTGGGAGAGACACGAGAAAGACGAGCTTTATGCTTGAGAGCGCGCTCATCGCTGGTATTCTATGCTCAGGGCATGATGTTTCTTCTGTTGGGATAGCGCCAACGCCAACAGTAGCCCTTGCGGCAAAAAAAAGAAAGGAATATGGTGCTGTGATAACTGCGTCGCACAACCCTCCGGAATACAATGGGTTGAAGATAGTGGATGGGTTGGGAAAAGAGATAAGCAGGGAGGAGGAGAGGAGGATAAGCGCCTTGGCGGAGAAAGGAGTGTATTATGCAAGCTATGAAAAAGTCGGGGACTTTGAGGTAGTAGATAATGCAGTTGATGAACACATTGATACTGCTTTGTCTTTCGTTGATGTTGAGAAGATAGAGAAGAAAAAACCGCTTGTAGTAATTGATTGCGGAAACGGTGCAGGTTCTGTTATAACCCCGTATGTGTTGAGGAAGGCTGGGTGTAGGGTATTGAGTGTAAACAGCGAGGTAAGCGGCTATTTTAATAGGCAATTGGAGCCTACGGAGAACAGCCTGCAAGAAATGCGGTCCGTTGTTGTTTCATCGGGAGCGGACATTGGGATAGGGCACGATGGGGATGCAGATAGGGCAGTTGCTGTGGATGAAAGAGGTGAGATGATTGGGCTTGACAGGCAGCTTGCGCTTATGTGTAGGCGGGTTCTTCGGAATTCATCAGGAAAAATAATAACTACTGTTGAAGCTTCTCTGTGCGTGAGGGAGGCTGTTGAGGATGCGGGAGGCAAGATTGAGATAACGCCCGTAGGAAGCGTAAGGATTGCGGAAAGATTGCTGGAGAAAGGGGGTATTTTCGGGGGAGAGCCATGCGGCGAGTACATCTTCCCAAATGAAATTTTAGTTCCTGATGGGGTTCTTACTGCGCTGAAACTCGTAGAGATGGTATGTGAGGAGGGCAAAGCAAGTAAGCTGAAGTCTGAGATAAGGGCATACCCTATTAAGAGGGAAAAGTACCCATGCAGAAAAAAAGAGGAAGCGATGGAAAAAATCGTCAGTGAGATAGAAGTTTTTGAAGGGGAAGTGAACAGAGAGGATGGGATAAGGATTGATGAGGATGGGTGGTGGATGCTAATAAGACCATCGGGCACAGAACCTGTAATAAGGCTGACATGCGAGGCGAAGGATAAAAAGAAATTAGAGGAGATTTTCGGTAAAGCAGATAGAATTGTGCGGAGGTGCTGTCTTGAAAGCGGTGGTGCTGGCGGCGGGTGAGGGAAAGAGGCTACGGCCGCTTACTTACACAAGGCCGAAGTGCATGATACCGCTGGGTGGTAAGCCTATACTTGAGCATGTGCTTTTGACTGTGAAGGAGGCAGGGATAAAGGAAGCCATTATAGTTGTGAAGTACATGGAGGAGAAGATAAGGGGCTATTTTGGCGATGGGAGTAGGTTGGGAATGAAGATAAGGTATGTAAGGCAGGGAGAGGTATATGGTACAGGGGCAGCATTCATGTGCGCCCGCGATTACGTTGATGATGATTTTCTTGGAATTGCTGGGGATATAATAACCGAAGCAAGGGCTGTTAGGAGGGTTGTTGAGGAAGATAATGCAGAGGTGGTAATGGCGCTTAAGGAAGTTGATGACAGGGAGCAGTTCGGTATAGCAGAGCTGAAAGGGGAGAGAGTAGTGAAGTTCGTTGAGAAGCCGCCAGGGCATCTGCCTGGGCTTGCAAACTGTAGCATATACCGAATGGGAATTGGGATATTTGATGTTTTAGAGAAATGCGGGAGGAGCACAAGGAATGAAGTTGAGATAACTGATGCGATAAAGAAACTAGTTCTAAAAAGGGAGGTTAAGGGTATCGTTTTGAAGAAAGGCGAGTATTGGCTTGATATGGGAATGCCTTGGCAGATATTCAACGCAAACGAGTTCATACTGAACAGGATGAAGGAGAAGAAGGGGGAGATAGAGAATAGCGTGGTGAAGGGCAAGGTTATAATGGGCAAGGGGGCGAGGATATATAGCAGTTATATTGAAGGACCGCTTTACGTGGGTGACGGGACAGAGATAGGGCCGCATGCGTACATACGAGGCGCAACGAGCATAGGAAAAAACTGTGCAATAGGGGATTCAACGACTATAAAAAACAGCATACTTTTAGACGATGTAAAGGCAAAGCATCTTACGTATATAGGAGATAGCATAATAGGGGAGGGATGCAATTTCGGTGCCAGCACGCAAATAGCAAACTATCGGTTTGACGGAGGATATGTAAAAACGGATGTTAACGGTAAAGTGGTAGTGAGCGATAGGAGAAAGTTCGGGACTGTGATAGGGGATTTCACGAAAACGGGTGTTCTCAGTTGCGTTATGCCTGGGAAGACAATCGGGGATAACTGCTGGATTGGTGCGGGTGTTGTGATAGACAGGCCGATAGGTAGGAACATGAAGGTTTTTCTTCAACAGAAACTCAAAATCATGAAGAGATGATATGGCAAGGCTTATAGTTGGCGTTGACCCTGGCACAACGTTTGCTTTTGCTGCTTTTGACCTTAATGGCAATTTGGTTCGTGTTTTCAGCGAACGAGACATAGGAAGGGATAGGATCGTAGAGGAGATAAGTAGGTGGGGGGATGTCTCAATTATAGCGACAGATATGGCTGAGGCACCCGAAAGCGTTGTGAAAATAGCAGCTTATTTCAATTCCCGCTTATATACTCCGCCCCGCGACCTCCGCTACAAGGAGAAGAGAGAGCTTGCGTGCGAGTGGGAG
>JAVZCV010000012.1:0-35276 GCA_038874215.1 Candidatus Micrarchaeia archaeon
CAACAGGGGGGTACGAAAAAATAGCAGTAAAAACATTCGCAAAATTCTATTCTACGAAACCAGAAAATTTTGACGCTCTTCTACAAGAAGAAAAAGAGAGGCTTCAATACCTGCTGCACACGTTCAGCAAGAGAGAGCTTCCAAAGAAAGAAATGATAGAGCAGCTCGTTCTCTCCTCAGATGCTTTCATAGTAGAAAGAAAATCAACGAATTCAAAATCAATAATCGCAGGTTATCATTGGTTTGGAGACTGGGGCAGGGATACCCTCATATCACTTACGGGGCTTACTCTGGTTACAGGAAGGTTTAACGATGCAAAGTCCATACTAAAAACCTTTGCAAGCTATATGAAAAACGGACTTGTTCCAAATACATTCCCCGAGCATGGTATTGAGCCAATATACAACACTGCGGATGCATCTCTGCTCTTTTCACTGGCTTTATACGACTACTACCAATATACAAAAGACATCTCATTAATTCGTGAATTACTCCCAAAGTTAGAGGAAGTTGTTGATTGCTACACGAACGGCACCGATTTCGGCATAGGCGTAGACAGCGATATGCTCGTCCGTCTTTCTAACCCCAATATCCAGCTTACATGGATGGATGCAAAAATAGGAGACCGCATCGTAACACCAAGGAATGGAAAACCAGTTGAGATAAATGCATTCTGGTATGCCACGCTAATGGTTTTGGGCAAATTTTACGAAATTCTAAAAATACAAAAAGATGTTGAGGATAAAGCAGAAACGGTAAAGAGAAGCTTCCAAAAATTCTGGAACAGCGATGCAAACTACCTCTTTGATACAATAGACCCGCATGACCCATCAATAAGGCCGAATGCGCTCTTTGCCCTAAGCATCCCATTCAGGCTTCTTGACGAGGAAAAAGAAGCTAAAATAATAGAGAAAGCATACGAGGAACTATACACTCCATACGGCATTCGGACTTTATCCCCAAAGGATCCAAGATATCATGGCTCATACACGGGCGATCCTGTTTCGCGGGATGAGGCATACCATCAGGGAACCGCATGGCCATATCTGCTCAGGCCTTTTATCACATCATACTGCAGAATAAGGCGTCTTACCCTTGCCGATGCTTTCAACAAATTTTTCATCCCCTTTGAGCAGCATTTAGCAGATGCAGGCGTAGGCTTTATATCCGAGATATTTGACGGCGATTCTCCTAATCCGCGTGGGTGCATAGCACAAGCTTGGAGTGTTGCTGAACTTTTACGCGCGTACGCAGAGATAGCAGGGTTATCCAATGAACATAGAGGATAGACGCATTCTAATAGGGGGCATAATACTACGCCTTCTGCTTATACCTTTTGCAGCTCACGTAGACCAAATCGTACTTCTCTGGATGTTAAGCAAATCAGTAACGCAATTCACCCTAAACCCATACGAATATCTCTACTCGCTTGGTCTACCCTATCTCTTTCCCTACCCGCCTATTTTCTACTTCATGATGTTGCCCTATTTTTATCTTCTTCACATAACTCATTTGATAGACTTAGAGATTGCCAATAGCCTCGTCAATCCTAATCTTCTGGCGCCAACATCGTGGGTTATAGATAGCAATATCTACCACAAAACCCCAATAAACACCTTCCTATTTTTCTCAAAGCTTCCTTACCTTGCATTTGATTTGGCAAGCGCCCTTATACTCCTAAAAATTGATAGGCGCTTATTCAATTTCTGGATTTTCTGCCCAATAACAATCTACACCTCCTACATCTGGGGTCAATTTGACATCCTTCCTATATTCTTTGTAGTTCTTGCTCTATATTTTGCGAATCGTTTTTTTGAAGGAAATAACGATAGATACGCAAATCTTTCTATGCTTTCATTAGGGGTTGGCGCAGGAGCGAAAATTTTCCCGCTTTTTTTTATCCCATTCTTCGCAGTCATGATGGGAAAAAGGAGTCCTCCACGAATCCTTTTTCTTGCCTTTATTGGTTTCATGCCCTTCTGCATTTCATGTTTGCCTTTCATTTCATCAGATGCTTTCATTCGGGCTCTTCTAAAGAATGAGAACTTCAAATTTACTGAACGAATAATAAATACGTACAATCTCCCACTTTTTCCAGCTTCTCTCTCCCTGCTACTCTTAATTTCTTTCCTATCCTCCCCCTCATTCAAAAAAATACTACAATACTGTTTCCTTACGCTCTCTTTCTTCTACATATTTGTTTATTGGCACCCACAATGGTTTACATGGATCATGCCTTTCATGGCATTTTTAGTCACAGAATATAAAGCCTACTCATTGCCATACATATTCTGCGTAGTCCTATGGCTGTTTTATTTGCTATTGTATGGTTATGGCCCCTATTTCTTTTCGCCGCTTATACCCCCCCTTGCAAGTTCCGCCAATATTCTTGCCCTCCTCCCCTCACTTATCACCTACTACTATTATATTCTAAACATATTACTTGCGTTTGTTCTCCTTTTTGGTGCTTACCTGTTCATTAAGAAAGAAAATAAAGCGCCAATCAGTGATAAAACTTATACACTGATACCCCTCATCATTTCCATACTGTTCCTCCTGCTCCCACTCATAACTACTCCCATGTACTTTCTGACGATGGGAATACGCGAAATACAGGTACCCATGGGCGAGACCATCATATCAAATGCCTCTCAATCCTTTGTTTCACACAACAACGGTCTCAGTAGAATACGTGTTAAGCCAGCGGGCGACTACACAAACGCATGTCTCTACCTTTTTGATGGACAATCTGGTAAAGAAATTAGAGCCTCCTGCATTAACTCTACAAAACACAAGATATTATTTTTTGAAATAAACCCGCTTAGCTTAGAGGGCCTCCTCTCTTTTTTCTTTGAACCAATACAAGACTCAAAAGACAAAGAGTACCTATTTAGAGTTGAAGGTACATCCATCTACTACTCACAGAAGGACCTTTATGCAGAGGGAACTGCGTATCGTGATGGACAAAAAATTGCAGGTGATACACATTTTGAGACTTATTACATCCCCACATTGATAGACCTTGTACTCAACATTCTCAAAAGCATCTTGGGAAAAATTGGAATGCAAAAAGCATTCTTCTTATCCTACTTTGTATTACTGCTTATCATGCTCTGGGAGTTATTACGCACATTTAAATATAAATAAACCTCCAATGGGTATATCTGCTCTTTCTTTATAAGCCTACAATTAGTATCAAAAAAATTTATTACCTCTGCGGGGACTTCCGACCAAGATAACCTAACAAACCACACGCGTTCATTATTGTACACGCATCTTTCCAATTCTCTCCAACCGCTCTTCCAATCAAGACGACAGGACGTTACATTAACATCAGAGTAATACCAAAAAATATCTACGAAGTACGGATAGAATACAACAATGTCCTCCTTCTGGTAATTCATATCCAAATATTTTACTGCAGGATGCTTGCCATCGTAATACCTCGCCCCATAGTAATATTTCAACATAACAAAAAACACAAGCATAAATACAAGAGCTACGAGTATCCTCGTCCTCCAACAAGTCTTTACAAATCTATTCGCTAAAGATATGTACAAAGCAGGCACAATCGTTATGAAATAGCGATTTACCGATACCAGATGCATTTTTTTTGTAGAAACCCCAAGCATAAAAATTACAACCCACAAGAGACATAATTGCATTAGTATGCAATAAGCTAGAAACAACCCCTTTTTGTCTGTTTTGAATAGAGCAGGGATCGCAATAGCGATTGATACAGCACCTAGCGCAACCTGCAAAAAGAAAGCAGAAGGGTGCGTTACATTGCCTAATATCAGCTGTCCCAAAACCACGAATGGTGAATACAGATAAAAAATCAATGGCTGTCCAGCCATAAACCTTTGGTATACTCTAAATTCCCCAGAAAAACAAACGTATAGCTGGCCCATTATATGCCCAATCTCCAATACAACTGGCAAAATCGCAATTGCGAAAAAAAACCACCTGGCTTTCAAAATACTGCGATTATTTGTATAAAGCCAAATGACTTTAACAATAAGTAGTGGAAACGTCAAGTAATGCGTGTACATTAGAGCAAACATTGAAATACTCCACAAAAACCAAACTTTCGCGTCGTTTTCCTCCACACCTCTGATAAAAAAATAAATTGCAATTATCTCTATCAATAAGGTCATGGCATACATCGTTGCGTTTTGAGAATAATAAACAGCAAACGGAGAAAACGTCATGAGAATGGAAGCGACAATCCCTGTTTTTTCATCAAACATTCTCTTACCAAGAAAATACATAAAAATTATGCCCAATACTCCAAAAATAAACGAGGGTAATCTTGCCCCATACGGAGTTTCGCCAAAAAGCCCAACAAAAGAATCATTAATAAAATAATACAGTGGTGGGTGTGGGCGATCCAAAAATTTCCTTACCTGCTTAAGAGATGCTATCTCATCAAATTCAAACGCAGAATCAAGCTTATAAAGTCGTAGAAGCACACCGCACAAGAGTAAACCAATAATCACAAACGTGCATCTCTCTTTCACGCTTTCCAAGGTATGTGCCTCAACTTTAATATATGTTTATTCTAATCCTATTACCGTGGCATACAACAACTTGCGCGCTGGTAAAAAAATAGCAGTTGTCATACCAGCATTTAACGAGGAGAACACAATCGCCAGCGTTATATCCCAGGTTCCTCGTTCTATCCAAGGCATAACGAGTGTTGAAGTCATAGTTATTGACGATGGTTCTACAGATTCAACAGCAAAAAAAGCGAAGGATGCAGGTGCCGATATCATAGTCACCCATAAAAAAAGGAAGGGGCTTGCTGCTTCTTTTTCTGATGGTATAGAAAAGGCACTAGATGAAGATTCAGACATAATAGTTAATATAGACGCGGATGCTCAATACGACCCCTCAGAAATACCAAAATTAATCCAACCCATAATATCTGGCGAGGCCGATGTCGTTCTTGGCGTGCGTTCTGGCGAAGGCATCACCCATATGCCTCTGAGCAAAAAAATAGGAAACAAGATTGCCACAGCAGTCATTTCCCTTCTATGCCAACATAGAATACGGGACGCCCAAACTGGTTTCAGAGCTTTTTCAAAGGAAGCGGCAACGATGCTTAACATCCTATCTGATTTTACATACACTCACGAGATGTTGATCATCCTAATAAAGAAAAAGATGAAAATACTTGAATTGGACATAAACTTCAAGCCAAGGCAAGGCAAATCCCGCTTAGTCGAAAGCGTTTTTGATTACGCTTTACGGGCAGGCGTCACCATCCTAAGGACATACATGTTTTACCACCCTCTTCGCTTATTCCTTGTCCTAGGTTGCCTATTCTTTGCTTTTGCCGCCATCACTCCCCTATTACTTTTATATCAGCAACCAAAAATCACGGAATTGTTAATTTATTTGGTGCTAATGGCGATGCTTGTGGGAGCAGGCTTAGAGATAATTGCCATAGGAATTTTGGCGGATATGATACGTTACGAAAGAGAACTTTTAGACAAAATAATACGCATGATGAGAAAAAACGAATAGGAGTGTTAAAAATGCGAATATGTTTCATATGCGGTCGTGAGCCAGAATACTCTCGGAATGCTGTTTTTATCAAAGGTTTAAAAAAAAAATGGTGTTGTGGTAACTCAGTGCACCAGTAGCAATTCTTCATTCCTATTGCGAAATCTGTCAGCATTTTCAAAATTCCTTCTATCCAGGGATTATGATGCAGTCTTTGTAGGTTTTATCGGTCATCATTTGGTACCCGTAATACGAAAATTGTCAAATAAGCCAATACTGTTTGATGCATACCTATCTGTTTACGACACGATGATATTTGATAGAGGTTTGGCAAGCCCTAATTCATTTGTTGCTAAAGGCGCTCGTTTTATAGACCACTGGGCTTGCAATTCTTCACACCACATCGTTGTGCATACACATGAACAGTTAAAATTCTTCACCAAAGAATTCGGGTTAAGCGAAAAAAAATTCTCAGTCATTCCATCGGGCGCAGACGATACCGTTTTTTACCCGCGCAAAAAAGCCCAACACGAAAAATTCCGCATCCTTTTCTATGGTTCTTTTGTTCCTGTGCAGGGCACAGAGTATATAGTTCGCGCTGCGAAAGTCCTTGCGGAAAGAGGATATCACGAATTAGAGTTTCGGATGATAGGTGATGGCATAATGCGAGATACTTGCATTCGTCTGGCAAAAAAGCTTTGCTTAACGAATGTACGTTTTTTAGGTCGTGTGAGTGATAGCGAACTTGTCCAAGAAATCGCCGAGGCAGACATCTGTCTGGCCGGGCATTTTGGTTCTTCTATGAAGGCATTACGTGAAGTACCAGGAAAAACATTCCAAATGCTTGCGATGAAAAAACCAACTATCGTCAGCGATTCCCCCGCATCAAGGGAATTTTTTGAAGATGGCAAGAACACAGTGTTCTCAAAAGTTGCAGATGAAAATGCTATTGCGGAATGTATACGTATGCTATTTGAAAGCGAAAAAAAAAGGCAAGAAATAGCGTGTGCAGGTTTCAATTTGTTCAAGAAAAGATTTACTCCCCAGGTGATAGGGCAGGAGCTTGCCAAGGTTATCGGCGTGCTCATATCTTCACGTGGCTACAATTGATCCCAGAAATTTAAAGCCAAAATGATAGCTTCATACGGGTCAAGGCAGAGTGACATAATCCGAGGAATACCATTATTCAAGTAATACATCATCTTGAACAACGGATTCGGAGGCAGCCTAATAAGCAGTTTGACGATCGGGAATATAAAGGGAAACTTTACTACAGGATAGAGAAATACTGCTAGATTTGTAATTCTATCTATGTTTTCCTGCTTTATTCTTGTTCTACCGCCGTAAAAATCAATGCAGTCCGCGTCATATTCGGGGTCAAGAGCATTCCCCCTAACGGCAATTTCATAGATATCGGTTCCTGGGAATGGTTGGAGGACTGAACACGAGGTATAGTCTACCCCTAGCTTAATGTTCATATCTATAGTTTTATACGCTTCTTCAAGCGTCTCCGTAGGTGTCCCAAATATGTTGTATGTGAGAAATTTGATTCCATATTTTTTTAAAAGCCTCCCACATGCAAATATTTGTTCATCGCTTATTCCGCGTTTCATTATCTCATTTCTAACCCGTTCACTTCCCGACTCAACACCGATGCAAAGTAGATTACAACCTCCTTCCTTAAGCAATTTTACCACACTTTCGTTAATCTCATTGGGTCTTCCAAGGCACGTGAATGGGAGACCTATTCTATCCTTATACAACCGAATGAATTTTTCTAGCCATTCATGATCAAGTGTCATTGTGTCATCTGGAAAACGCACTATTTTGAAGGGATACTCCCTCCTTACCTCCTCTATCTCCTCTATTACATTTTCTGGGCTTCTCCTCCTTACATACTTGCCTTTACCAGCGTAAATGCGCCTGTATGCGTGGTTAAAACAGTATGTACACCTATATGGGCATCCTCTTGATGTCAGGAAACGCTTTACAGGTATATCCCTGAGAATTCGGTATCTCCCATAATACAGTTCTCGGTCTGGCACAGGCAGTTCGTCAAGATTTTCTATGAGGGGCCGTACTTCGTTCCTATATATCCTACCATTATGTTTAATATGTATGTTGGGGATATTCTCAATCCCGCTATTTCTTTCCAAAGCATCAGCGACATCCCTCATCGCATACTCTCCTTCTCCAATACATATCATATCCACGTTTGGGTCTTCCAAGATTTTTGGATAAAAAGTTGGATGAGGGCCACCCACCACAACAGGCACCCCTATCCTATCTTTTATCTCTTTAATTATCAGCTTGTAGCTTTTCCAATGCGGAGTTGTAGTAGAGATTGCAACTATGTCTGGATTCAAATATTGAACCCTCTCAATCCAGTTTTTTTCATTCTTAGTTAATACCATGCTACATTTATGCCCTGATGTTTTGAGTACAGCAGAGATATATTCTGGCCCAAGCGCCTCCCAGAGATAATTCTGCACAAAAACAACATGGGTCATGAATGTCGCCCCTCCGCGTTCAACAACATGGACAAACCTTATTAAATATTATACATATGATAAAACTATCCCTCAGATTTTTATCGGGTGGTTGCTTGACAAAAACATTTGCAACGCTGAAAGACCTTAAAGTTGGAAAACACGTAATCATAGACGATGAACCCTGTAGGATAGTTGAAGTGCAGACTTCTGCACCCGGGAAGCATGGCGCAGCCAAAATGCGAGTTGCGGCAATAGGCATTTTCACAAACTCAAAGAAAACCCTGCTTAAGCCCGCCGATGCAGAAGTTGAAGTCCCGATAATTGAGAGAAAAACAGGGCAGATAGTTTCAGTCCAGGGCGAAAGTGCCCAAATAATGGATTTGCAAACCTATGAGACATTTGAAATTACAATGCCAGAGGAGCTGAGAGCGGGCGCCGAGGCTGGAAAAGAAGTCGAGTACATTGAGACGATGGGACGCAGAATGATAACGAGGATAAGATAGGTGGTTCATTGACCAACTTTGATCTGCAAATAGAAAGCGAAAAGTTAAACCCGCTTTTGAGGAGGAGAGAAATATCCTTCTCAATTTCTTTTGATGCCGCAACTCCCTCTCGTAAGGATATTCTGGCTCTTCTTTGCTCAAAGATGAACTTAGACCCAAAGCTCGTTGTTATAGACAAGCTTGACCAAGAATACGGCATGAAGAAACTGAAAGGCTATGCCAAGGCATACGCTGACGAGAAGTCCATGAAATTAGAGAAGAGATACAAAATTGCCAGAACTTTAGGAAAAGAAAAGCCTGAAAAAAATGAAGAAAAGAAACCAGAAAGGGAATGAGTGGTGTTGGAAATGGCAGATGAAAAAGGTAGCAAAAAAGAAAAGAAAATTGCCCCATACAAGAAAAGGCGCTCATGTCCGAAATGCGGTGCGGGCGTGCGTCTCGCAGAACATGAAGACAGGTTTTCGTGCGGTAAATGTGGCTATACTGAGAAAAAAAGGTGAAAAATGCTACTTGAATCAGCGTTCATTCTACTACTTCTTTCATTATTATCAAAAAAACCTTCCCTCTTTTTAGATTTTAGGGGATTTGTTTGCGCTATCATGCTCTCTTCTCTATATTTCTTCTCATCTTTTATGTTAGGCTTTTCAGATTTACCAAAAGCCCCTCATCATCTTGTCATTCTTTTCTATTTTGCAAGAGAACTTTTTTTCAGGCATGCACTTCTTGAGATTGGAATCTTCGCTTCCGCACTCCTCTATGCCCTACCCATTCCTTTGCTGTTTGCAAAAGATTTTTCATCATATTTGCTCCTGTTCTTCTTTTTTCTTGCAACCGGT
Source organism: Candidatus Micrarchaeia archaeon (assembly GCA_038874215.1). Classification (GTDB taxonomy): domain Archaea; phylum Micrarchaeota; class Micrarchaeia; order Burarchaeales; family JAVZCV01; genus JAVZCV01. The sequence goes on from JAVZCV010000012.1 coordinate 9,340, forward strand.
CTTGCTCTATCTTTTTTTGCAAAAAAGCACGGACTTCTCACAGCGTTTATCGCATCCACGCTCTCATATATATTCTATTTAGGTTATCTCAACTCTCCGTTCTTCTCATCAGTTATACTCGCCCTACTGCTCCTTTCTCTACCACTATATATCACAATTGACAAAAACGAGGGCTTAGAAAAGCTTGGGTTGACTTCCAGAGGTTTTCTAAAGAACGCACTAATAGGGATTTGCTCTGGCGTAGGGATACTACTCATAACTTCTTTGCTTCTTTTTATATTCTCATATTTCGGAGTTGGGGATACAGAGAAGGTCGCACGCAAAATCGCATCTGCACCTCCATACATTGTTTTGGTTGGCGTAATCATAGCCCCCATATCCGAGGAAGTATTTTTCAGGGGCTTTCTCATGCCAATTCTCGGAGTTTTCCTCTCTAGTCTCATATTCGCAATAGCACATATTCAATACGGCTCTGTTGGGGAGATTGTCGGCGCGTTTGCTATCGGCCTCTTGCTTTGTTATTTATATAAAAAGACTGGAAGCATAATCGCCCCGATATTTGCCCACGCAACCATAAACACAGTATCTTTTGTTGCGTTGTATCTATCAAAAACCGTGGTTTTATGATGAAGAGGCCAGTTGTTCTAGGCATTGAATCTACTGCGCATACTATGGGTATAGGCATAGTACGGGAAGGGAAAATAGTTGCAAATGAAAGATGTGCTTACAAGCCCAAAAAGGAAGGCATAATGCCGCGCAAGGCAGCAGAACATATCTCCAATTCGCTCGGCAAAGTCCTCTTCACGGCCCTCAATAGAGCCAATACATCGCTCTATGAGGTTGATGCAGTCGCATTTTCGCAGGGTCCTGGGATAGGTGCGCCTTTAAAAATTGGTTGTGTTGCTGCGCGCATGCTCTCGCTCATAGCAAAAAAACCGCTCGTTGGCGTGAACCACTGCGTTGCGCATGTTGAAATAGCAAAAGACTATGCGAGCTTCAAAGATCCGCTTGCGGTTTATGCGAGCGGCGGCAATACGCAGATAATCGTTAGAATAGGCAATCGCTACCATGTTTTGGGCGAGACGCTTGATATAGGAGTAGGCAATCTTCTAGATACAGTCGCAAGGGCGATGGGGGCAGTCTTACCGAGCGGGCGTTTCATAGAGGAGCTGGCAAAAAATGGTTCATACATAGAAATGCCATATGTAGTGAAGGGCATGGATTTCTCATTTTCAGGCTTGCTAACCGATGCAGTAAAAAAGCTTGGGAAATACGAAAAAGAGGATATCGCATTCTCTCTTCAGGAGCATGCATTTTCAATGATAACCGAAGCGGCAGAACGTGCGCTGCATCTTACTGGTAAAAAAGAAGTAGTTGCTTGCGGCGGAGTTGCTCAGAATGCACGCTTCCAAGAGATGCTTCTGAAAATGTGCGAAGAAAACAATGTTTTTTTTAGTGCACCACCCCCAGAACTTACAGGTGATAACGGAGCGATGATTGCGTACACTGGCGCATCAATGTTCTCAAAAGGCATCACAACACCTTTCCGCAAGGCAGTTGCAATCCAGAAATACCGCATAGATGAAGTGGTGCTATGGTACTGAATATGCGTATATTTGCAAAAGGAGCCGAAGCTGTTCTCTACAAAGGCAAACTTTTCGGGATACCCATTCTCGTAAAAAGCCGCCTTGAGAAAAGGTACAGAATACCACAGATAGATGAAAATTTGCGGAAGCATAGAACTCGTAAAGAGGCCATCCTTCTCCATAGGGCAAAGGCTTGCGGTGTCCGCTGTCCATATGTTTTCTATGTCGGGAAGTTTGACATAGTGATGGAATTCTTGAAAGGTCGTCTCATGCGAGATAGCCGTATAACTCCTTCCATAACGAGAGAGGTTGGCGAATATCTCGCAAAACTACACAGAGGCGGAATAATTCACGGTGATTATACCCCAGCAAACATTCTTGTTGGAAAAGAAATAGCAGTTATAGATTTCGGTCTCGGTTCATTCTCCACAGATATAGAAGATAGGGCGACCGATGTGCTTCTCATGAAAAAATCAATACCTGAGAATATGTTTAGGGCTTTTCTAGACGGCTACTCTATAAATGCAGATATACAACTAATTCTTAGGCAAGTTGAAGAAATAGAGAAAAGAGGTAGGTATGTAGTGAGAAAAATGGCAGAAGGTTAGAGCTCACCCACACGCCTCTTCAGCTTCCTCTTCATTCTTTTCCTCCTCTTTTTCTTCCATTTCCAGCGCATTCTTCCTTTCTTTTTCCATTTTCTTGGAATAGCACCCATGGTAGCAAATTTAAAAAGGCAACAATATAAAGTTTTGGTGCTTCTATGGACACAGAAAAGAAATTAGAACTGGTTATGAAAAAGCCCACAGAAGAAGTCCTTACACCAGAAGAGCTTCGCAATCTTTTTGAAACGAACAGCAGACCAAAGCACTATATAGGCTTTGAAATAAGCGGCATGGTTCATCTCGGTACAGGCTTGGCGTGCTCAATGAAAATAAAGGATTTCTTGGAGGCGGGAATAGAAACCAACATTCTGCTCGCAGATTACCACACGATGCTGAATAAGAAACTTGGGGGGGACATCAAAAAAATACGAAAAGTCGCTCTCGGGTACTTCAAGCATGCTTTCGTCTCACTTGGGTTGGATGAGGAAAAAGTGAGGTATGTTCTTGCGAGCGATATATACGATGATGATTACTGGCAAACCGTTATAGATGTCGCTCGCAACACCACTCTGAAAAGAATGCTTAGATGCATAACGATAATGGGCAGAAGCGAGGATAGTGCTGATGCCGCATCCATCCTATATCCAGCGATGCAGGCTGCAGACATATACAAACTAAATGTGGATATAGTCCATTCAGGAATGGACCAGAGGAAAGTGCACGTCCTTGCACGCGAACTTTCAGAAAAGCTCAATAAGAAGAAGCCTATTGCAGTCCATGGGCACCTGCTCATGGGTCTTCAAGGACCAAAAAAGATGGGTGTGGAATTTAGCGATAAGATGAGCAAAAGCAAACCCGAAACGTGCATATTCATACACGATAGCGAAAGCGAAATAGCTGAAAAACTAAAGCGCGCTTACTGCCCAGAAAGGCAGACTAATGAAAATCCCGTGATAGACCTTTGCGAATGGATACTCATGCGTGAAGGTGGCCTTCTCGTTGAAAGACCACAAAAATACGGCGGGGACATAGAGTTCGGCAGCTTCGCCGAACTAAAAAAAGCATACACAAACGGCGAGCTGCACCCTGCCGACTTGAAAAATGCCGTTGCAAAGAGACTTTCCGATGTGCTGAGACCATGCAGGGAGTACTTCAACAAAAACAAGCATCTTCTTGATATGATTAGCAATCCTAATTCATGAGAAAATTTGTAGTGTAGTTGGCAATCTTCATTGCCATGCTCTCATACTTCTCCTCTGTTTTCCTACACTTCACTTTCTGCACATAATCCCTAATTATACGAAAAGACGCGATCAGATCTTCAAGAGTATATTCCCCGTGTTCTATTCTTGCATATAACTCATGGAATACAGATATTCCTAAAAATTTAAGATTTCCGTTTGCATCGTTATTCTTAAGCCTGTTTATCTCCTTCCTTATCATGCAAGCTATGGTATGGAGATCGTTTTCTGAAAGCCCTAATACAAAGGGTTGTTGAAAATACGGGTTACCGCAACGGGGGCACATATCCTCATCAATTCCTACGCTCGCGCTGCACATCAGGCAATATTTTCTATAACCCGAGAACAAACCACAACGCCCACAGTAGTACTCCCAGCTCCTTACAGCGCCCATGCAGAGAGGACATTTCTTGACCATCCTCTCCCCCTAATAATATTGTAGATTTTGTTGTATAAATATCTACCCTCTTTATGTTACCTGAATCCGAATTCGTCAAATACCGAACATCTATCCTAATTCTACCTGCTTGGCCCGATTTGGCATAGAGATACCTTAAAAAGTTTTTCACAAATAGATATATGCAAAAAATATTTGTTGACACCAATTTCCTAATGTCTATTCTCAAATATAAAATAGACATTTTTTCCGAGCTTGATAGGCTTGTTGGCGGAAAATATACTCTTGTGGTATCGCGCGGGGTTTTGCGCGAAATTGAAAATCTGGGCAAAGGAAAAGGAAAGAGTGGGGCTGCAGCAAGGCTTGCAACCTCTCTAATAAATAGGAAATGTATCGTAGAGGAACATGATGGGGATGTGGATGCGTGGTTGTGCGGAGTGACGGGAATAGTATGCACAAACGACAAAGAACTCTGCAAAAAGTTGCGCGCGAATGGAAAACGGATTATCGTAGTCCGTGGAAAAAGTAAGCTGGAATTCTACTAACTGGGTGAAGCTATGAACTACTATCTGGCTTTCTCTTTTGGTGCGAGCCTCATTGCCCTGCTAGTAGCTTTTCTTCTTGCATATATAGTAATACGAAAGGAGCAGGGAACAGAGAAGATGGTTGAATTAGCGCATTCAATAGAAGAAGGCGCATTCGCATATTCAAAGCGACAATATACCATAATAGCCATTTTTGCTATCATATTGGCAGCAGTTCTATATCTCTCATTGCCGAACGGCGGGACAATCGCCTTTGGTTTTCTCCTCGGTGCTTTCTTCTCTGCTCTTGCTGGCTTCATCGGGATGCTCGTTGCTGTTAAGGCGAACGTGCGCACGGCCAATGCCGCACGCGAGAGCTTCAGCAATGCGCTTACCACTGCTTTTCAGGGCGGTGCAGTCACAGGAATGGCAGTAGTGGGATTGGGACTACTCGGTGTATCCCTCATTTATTACATAACTGGCGAGCCTAAGCTTATTGCAGGCTTTGGATTCGGCGCGAGCTTAATAAGCCTTTTCGTCCGTGTTGGTGGAGGCATTTATACAAAAGCGGCTGATGTTGGCGCAGACCTTGTAGGAAAAATAGAAACAGGAATTCCCGAGGATGACCCAAGGAACCCTGCTGTTATAGCGGACAATGTCGGCGATAACGTAGGCGACTGTGCGGGCATGGGCGCAGACATTTTTGAATCTTATGCGGTTACACTGATCGCAGCGATGATACTTGGATTCTCAATATATCATGGCAACACAAGCTATGTTATCCTGCCTCTCTTAATATGCAGTGCAGGCATTCTCTCCGCGATACTTGGTCTATTGGCTGTAAGGACGAAAAAGGAAAACCCAATGGATGCCATAAACAAGGGGACGGTAGCCACCACCCTGCTTTCAATAATCCTCTCCTTTGCAGTTATAAAAGCGCTCGGTTTAGGTATCAATCTTTTCGTGGCAGTTTCATGCGGAGTCATCATAAATCTCCTTCTTGGTTTAATTACTGAATACTTCACTTCATATACGCACAGACCCGTTCAGGAAATAGCACGAGCTTCGCAGACAGGAGCAACCACAAACATAATAACAGGTTTAACCGTCGGTTTGGAAAGCACAATTCTCCCCGTTTTGGTCATATGTGTTGCGATAGCGGTTTCATACTTAAGTGCGGGCATTTATGGAATTGCGCTTGCCGCAACGGGTATGCTCTCAACGATAGGCATGACTCTTGCTATAGACGCATATGGCCCTATAGCAGATAACGCTGGGGGAATAATATCAATGTCTAAAATAAAAGGCGATGCGCGAAAGATAACAGATAGGCTTGATTCTGCGGGCAACATCACGAAAGCAACAACGAAAGGAATAGCGATAGGCTCAGCAGCCCTATCCGCGCTTGCGATATTCGTTGCATACAGGGAAGAGATAAATCTGATGGGTGCTTCAATAACGCTTGACATCTCCCAACCTTCAGTTACGATTGGGCTTTTGATAGGTGGTGCGCTACCCTTCCTCTTCTGTGCCTTTTGCATGCAAGCTGTCGGAAATGCGGCTTCAGACATGGTAAACGAGGTTCGGAGGCAGTTTAGAGAAGCTGGCATTTTGGAGGGCAAAGGGGAGCCCGATTACGAGAGGTGTGTTGCCATAAGTACGGCAGCGGCCCAGCGCGAATTGGTGCGCCCAGCCCTTCTTGCCGTTCTCTCCCCAACAGTTGTTGGATATCTATTAGGCCCTGCAGCCCTTGGCGGAATGCTCGCAGGCAGTATCACTACGGGCTTTTTGCTTGCACTCATGATGACAAATACGGGAGCGGCATGGGACAACGCAAAGAAATACATAGAGGACGGAAACTATGGCGGAAAAGGGACAGAGACCCACGCCGCAGCAGTAGTTGGTGATACTATAGGAGATCCCTACAAGGACACTGCAGGGCCATCAATAAATGCGCTTATAAAAGTTATAAGCATGGTTGCCCTATTGTTTGCTTCCTCAATAGTTGCATATGCACTTAAATTAGTTCCGTAGAAAATAAAACCCAAGGTGGTGATTGCTTGTATAGGGTTGCGACCATTAAAGATCTCGTGCGCGTACCCCCAAACTTTTTTGCGATGGATATAAAAGAAGCAATAAAACAGCTTTTAAGGGAGAAATACGAGAGAAAAATAGACCGTGATCTTGGCGTAATTCTCTCCATAGACAATGTGCGGGATATAAGCATAGGTAAAGTGATAGCAGGAGACGGCGCTTCTTACCATTGGGTAACTTTTGACGCTCTTGTTTTTATGCCTGAGGTAAATGAAATAGTTGAGGGCGAGATAACGGAAGTTGTTGAATTCGGCGTTTTCATGAGAATGGGACCGCTTGAGGGACTCATCCATCTATCACAGATAACCAACGATTTCTTATCATACGATAAGAAGATACCTGCCTTCATAGGAAAGGAAAGCAACAGAATAATACGAAAGGGCGATACCGTAATTGCGAAAATCTCCACTGTAAGCCTGAAATCAAGCATTCCAGAGACGAAAATCGGTTTGACGATGAGGCCCGAGGGGCTTGGCAAGCACGATTGGATTGCTGAGCAAAAAGAACAAAAGCCTAAAGAAAAAAAATCTGGTAAAAAGGCAGAAGAGGTGAAAGAATGACTGCAAAGGCGTGCAAAAAATGCCACCTAATAGTAATGGGCAACGAATGTCCTGCATGTGGCAGCGGTTCAAAGCTCAGTGAGAAATGGAGCGGCTACGTTTTCATAATAGACCCTGAGAAATCTGAGCTAGCCAAAAAAATAGGCGCTACTGCTCCTGGAAAATATGCAATTAAAGTCAAATGAAAAAGGAGGGAGAACATGGCAAAGCGAATATATCTCTTTGAAGAAGGTTCTGCAAAAATGCGAGATCTACTCGGTGGGAAAGGCGCAAACCTCTGTGAGATGACACGCATTGGCCTGCCCGTGCCATACGGTTTCGTTATAACTACCGAAATGTGCAAGGAATACTCTAAAACGGGCAAACTACCCAAAGGCCTGATGGACGATGTAAAAAAGGCGATGCAAAAGCTTGAGAAGAAATCGGGCAAGAAATTTGGGGACCCGAAAAACCCGCTACTCGTTTCTGTTCGCTCTGGAGCTGCAGTTTCAATGCCGGGCATGATGGACACCGTTCTAAACTTGGGCTTGAACGATGAGACGCTACGCGGTCTCGCTGAAAAAACGCAGAACGAGCGATATGCGTACGACTGCTACAGACGTTTCATAAACATGTTTGGCGATGTGGTTATGGGCGTTGAGCACAATCTATTTGAGAAAGAGCTTCAAGCCGTGAAAGATAAGAAGAAAGTAAAGCTTGATACAGAACTTAACGCCGAAGATCTGAAAGAAGTTGTAGAGAGATACAAAAAAGTTGTTAAGGAGCATGCGGGCAGAGACTTTCCGACAGACCCTTATGAGCAGCTCCGCATGGCTATAGAGGCAGTTTTCCGCTCATGGGACAACCCACGGGCAAAAACATACAGGAAAATAAACAAGATACCCGAGGACCTCGGCACCGCTGTAAACATCCAGATGATGGTTTTCGGCAACATGGGCGACGATTCTGGAACTGGCGTAGGTTTTACACGAGACCCCTCAACAGGGGAAAACAAACTCTATGGTGAATACCTGATGAACGCTCAGGGAGAGGATGTTGTTGCGGGTATAAGAACCCCAAAGCCCCTCTCTGAAATGAAGCAGGAAGCCCCAAAAATATACGCCGAAATAGAGAAGGTGGCAAAAACACTTGAGAAGCACTACAAGGATATGCAGGACTTTGAGTTTACTATAGAGAAGGGAAAGCTATACATGCTACAAACGAGAACGGGCAAGAGAACTGCGCAGGCGGCGGTCAGGATTGCAGTTGAGATGGTAAAAGAGAAGCTAATAACGAAGGAAGAAGCTGTAATGCGCGTAGACCCAGCACAAATAGACAAGCTTCTCCACAGGCAAATAGACCCGAAGGCAAAAGTGAATGTTATAGCAAAGGGTCTGCCTGCTTCTCCGGGCGCTGCGGCAGGACATGTTGTTTTTGATGCGGACCTTGCAGAGGAAAAGGGCAAAAGTGGCGAGAAGGTTATACTCGTGAGGCCCGAGACGACACCCGAAGACATACACGGAATAGTGGCGGCGCAGGGCGTTCTCACATCAAGGGGAGGAATGACATCGCACGCAGCGGTCGTGGCACGAGGTATGGGCAAACCATGCGTTGCTGGCTGCGACGCGCTTATAATTGATTTGGATGCAAAGGAATTCCGCGTTAAAGATACAGTCGTAAAGGAATGGGACTACATAACAATAGACGGTGGAACTGGAAACGTGATACTCGGTGAAGTGCCAACAGTAGAGCCAACGCTAAGCCCTGAGTTCAAAACCCTGCTAAGCTGGGCAGACAATATAAGGAGGCTTGGAGTGAGAGCGAATGCGGATACACCAGAGGATGCAGCGCGTGCTTTTGAATTTGGGGCAGAGGGAGTGGGCCTTTGCAGAACAGAGCACATGTTTATGGCACAGGACCGTCTTCCCGCAGTTCAGGAGATGATAATGGCAAGCAGTGAGGAGGAGATGAAGAAAGCACTTGACAAGATACTTCCGATGCAGCGCTCAGACTTCATAGGCATATTCAAAGCCATGAAGGGCCATCCAGTGACTATACGCCTCATTGACCCGCCGCTTCACGAGTTCCTTCCAAACAAAGAAGAACTTCTCGTTGAGATAGAGGTTGCGAAGGCAAAGGGAGAAAAAGTTCCAGAAGAAAAACTGAAAGTATTCAAGAAAGTCCAGCAACTCTTTGAGTTCAACCCAATGCTTGGTCTCAGAGGTTGCAGGCTAATAATAGTAAACCCATTGATAACGGATATGCAAGTCAGGGCGATATTTGAGGCAGCTGTGGAAGTGAAGAAGCAGGGCGTTGATGTAAAGCCTGAGGTCATGATACCGCTCGTAGGGCACGTTAACGAGATAAAGGTGGTCCGCGAGAGAATAGAGAAAATAGCAGAGGAGATAATCAAAGCATCAGGAGTAAAACTTGACTACAAGATAGGCACTATGATAGAGCTCCCACGGGCTGCACTCACAGCCGGCGAGATAGCGAAATATGCAGAGTTCTTCTCATTCGGAACCAACGACCTGACGCAGACGACATTCGGTTTCAGTAGAGACGATGCAGAGGGAAAGTTCCTTGCGCTATATGTTGAGAAGAAAATACTGCCAGAAAACCCATTCGTTGCTCTTGACAGGGAAGGCGTTGGCAGGCTGATGCGCATGGGCGTAGAAGAAGGAAGGAAAACACGCAAGAACCTTAAAGTAGGTATATGTGGTGAGCACGGCGGTGAGCCGAGCTCTGTTGAATTCTGCCACATGATAGGGCTTGACTATGTCAGCTGCTCACCGTTCCGCGTCCCGATAGCGCGTCTTGCAGCAGCACAGGCAGCACTCAGGGAAAAAGTCAGGCAATCCTTCAAAGATCAACTCTGAGCTTGCAGAAATTGGCAGAGGGAATAAGGGGGCAAAGCCCCCTCTACTTTGTTTTATTCCATACTGTTTCAAAATATCCCCTGAAACCCTCTGCGGTCGCCTTGTCTTTAAGAGCTATTGCCAAATGCGGCTCTGCATCCCAGAAACAGAGAAGCACAAAATCCCTGCAAACTATAAAATGAAAGGGGAATCCTTGGATTTCGGTTTTCTTAGAGAGCAACGCTATACTGGGTTGTGCAAATTCTTTTTCAAAAATCGTTTTTCCGCCTACATTCATCTTTCTAATATGCTTTTGCCATTCCATCCAATAATCGGGCATTTCTCTTGCGAATTCATTCTCATTGAAACTTAGAATCTCACCGCGAAATCCTGCATAGTCAACGATCTCTGAAAGCGCTGTTCTTATATCCCTATCGCCAGACCTAACCTCTACTTCTTGCTCATAGCGCGATAGCGAGCGCTTCTTTATCAGAAGCGGAAGGATCCCCTCTATTTTCCTCTTCCTTTCTTCTATGATGGCAAGGAGTGCGTCTGGGCTTGCCGCCCTATATCGTTTTTTATTTTTGATAAAAACCGTGAATGCAAGTCCCTTCGCAACCAGCCTGTTTAAATTCTCATAAACTCTCGGTGCATGAAGTCCGGTTTTTTTAACGAGCTCTTTTATATCCGCTGTCCCAATCTCGTTGAGCGCTATGTATACCTCTGCCTCATTTTTTGTTAGCCCTGTGCTGACAAGTTCTTCTATCATCGCACTTCCTTTATTTTATGTTGTTTATAAATTTTACTATTAATTAATAGTATAAATTTATTATAAGAGAAAATAACTAGAAACAATAATACTACTAAACAATAGTAATATTTCAGAAAAGCAGAAATAAAAAACTCTAACGGGATATCCCCTCATGAGGTTTTTAACCGATAAGCCAGCAGTACTGCTCGGAGATACCCTCGTTATCGCCGACATTCATCTTGGAATAGAGCGTGAAGTTTTTGGCGTTAGGGTGAGCTTTACAGAAAATACGCGCGATGAGATACTTGGTTTGATACAGAAAACAAACGCAAAAAAGTTGCTCATTCTTGGGGATGTAAAGCACAGCATAGCGGGCAGGCGGGTTTTGGGCGGTTTTGAGATAAAAAATTTTCTTCAATCCATTAACCGCGTTGCTGAAGTTGAAATAGTAAAGGGCAACCACGATGGACGTATAGAGTCTTTAACCAATGCCATAACCATACATGGAGCTGGCGGTGTTAAGCACGGGAAATACGGCTTCGTGCATGGGCACTCATGGCCAAAAAGCGAAGTGATGATGGCCGATTATATCTTCCTCGGGCATGTTCATCCCGTAGTGGATGTGGCCGATATTTCAGGCTACAGAAAAAGGATGCGCGTTTGGGTCGTTTGCAAAATGAATGTAAAAAACGCAAAGAAATTCTACAAAAGAATAAACCCCAAAGCAACTTTTATCATCGTGCCAGCCTTCACAGAGCTTGCAGGAGGCGGCGTTCTAAACGATTTAGCTATAAGGAAGCTCGGCCCCCTGCTGCGCAATGAAATATTTAAAATAGATGACGCCGAAATCTATCTGCTTAGTGGTGTAAAATTATCATTGAAATCAAAGAGGTAATGCCATGGGAAAGAGAAGAAGAAGGGGAAGAGAGAACATAATGATATGTGCTTCATGTGGGCGGAGGATACCGAGGGACAAAGCCGTTGCGTATTCTCGCCGTGTTCTCTACACTACCGACCTGAAAACGGCCGATGATATAAAGTATCTTGATAGCTATAAGGTCTTCTACTGCATAAGCTGTGCAAAGCATAGGAAGATATTTGAGAAAAAGAAGCAGATGATGCAGAGGCGGTGGTAGGGCGATGCGCGTTGAGGCAAAACTAATCGTAAACGATGTGCCAGGAGCTCTCCTAAAAGCGATAGAACCGATATCAGCGCATGGTGGCAACATCATCAGCGTTGCGCACATCAGGACGAGAAAATCTGGAAAAGAAGTACCGCTTCTCATATACTTTGAGATAAAGGATATGGAAAGCCTTGATGCAATAAAGTCAGGCTTCAAAAAAAACAGGGTCAAACTAACAGAGATGAAACTTGACGGGCATCGTTTTCTTAAACGTCGCTCCTTCTACATCATGCTTCTCGGGCACGTTATGGAAACAGACGCACGCGATACGCTGGATAGGTTGCATGGCGAAGGTGCGCAGATATCTGACTTTTCTGTCAGCATAACGAGCCCTGAGCTTCCATCTGCCGCTTTGCTGAAAATAAATGTGGATGAAAGAAAATGCGAGGATATATTAGAGACGATGCGAAAGACCTGCAAAGAAAAGAATCTCCTCTGCATACGTGAGATATGAGGTGTTAAATTTGAATAAGCGCGATGTCCGTGTGATGCTTGTTGGCTATGGTGTTGTTGGGAGAGGCGTCGCAAAAGTTCTCAATCTAAAACAATCAAGTTTTATAAAAAAAGGCGTAAAATTCAAAATCGTCGCTATGTGCGAAAAGGACGGCTCAATTTTTGACCCAAATGGTTTGTCTCTCAAAGAATTGGATAATTTTAAAAAACACCGTAGTTTTACCACAGAGACTGCATTGAAGCTTATTCCAGAGATTGAAGCAGACATCCTCATAGAGGTAACACCGACAAACATAATAAACGGAGAGCCGGGATACTCCCACATAGTAAGCGCATTGAAAAGCGGTAAGCATGTTGTTACCTCAAACAAGGGTCCGCTCGCTCTATACTACAACAAGCTCATGCATATAGCCGAAAAACACGATAGAAAATTGTTATTTGAAGCAACCGTTTGCAGCAGCACGCCCGTCTTTAGCCTCGTGCGAAAAACCCTCCAACCAAACGACATACTATCTATCGTAGGCATACTGAACGGTACAACTAACTACATTCTTACAAAAATGCATGAAGAGGACATCAGCTTTGATACCGCTCTAAGAGAGGCATGCGAAATGGGTTATGCCGAAGCCAACGCATCATATGATGTAGATGCGATAGATCCCGCAGCCAAGCTCGTAATACTCGCTAATGCTCTAATGGGCATGAAAATCAAATTCGCCGATGTCAAAAAAACAGGAATACGTGAGATAACGCCAGAAGCCGTAGAGCTTGCAAAGTCCAGAAACCGCGTTATCAAACTTGTGGGCGAGGTTTCAGATAGCACGGTTGAGGTTAGTCCCCGTCTCGTCCCTGCAAGCCACCCACTGAATGTAGGGGGCACGCTTAATGCTCTTATGTTTAGGCTTGATTTGGCTCATGACCTATACATCGTAGGCAGAGGGGCAGGCCAGATTGAAACAGCAAGCGCAATAATCTCCGATATGCTTGATATATGCGGGTGTTTATAGTGGCAAAGTGCGTTAATCATCCTCTTAAAGACGCTGTTGCTTCCTGTTCAGAATGCGGCAAGCCCTACTGCGAAATATGCATAGAGAAAATAGGAGACCACCATGTCTGCTTTAATTGTCTGAGAAAAGTGATACTCACTTCAAAAAGCGCAAATTGGCCCAAATCTCTAACGCTAAGGTTGATAATAGCAGGCGGTGCATTTTTCCTACTCGCCATTTTCAGTGCAATAGAGGTGTTGAAGTATATGGCATTATTTGTAAATGCTATATTCAAAAATCAGCTACCCATATTCATAAGCACTCACGGCGAAGCTACAGGTCTGGCATTGGTTGAGTTTCTTAAAGCGGTTGTGTATTCTCTGGAAGCATACGGAATTGTGATGAACAAAAATTGGTCCTTCATTGTTGGTATTGTTATATGCATTCTCTTGCTGCTCTACAAATTAGGCGAGGGCTTTTCTGTGGAAACCCTTTGGGGCATTGCATCACTATCCTTCCTTATCCTTATTTTGCTAACGAGCAGACATGAGCTGCACGGCTGAAGGATTGATAGATGCTACGTTGTATATACACCCCAATATTCACGAGCTAACAAGCAATTTGGCAATTCTCCTTGCCGATTTTGTTTTTAGGCTTTTGCAACCATCCAGCGCCCAGCGTAGCGCATTTTTGTTCCCCGCTTTGTAATAAGATACTGCCTTCGCTATAAAGTCCAGCGTATCCGCATCCTTTGCGACTATGGCTTCTTTTGTTTTTTGTGCGCAGAACTCATCAAAAAGGGATAACAAATTTTCGGTATCCTGCCTGTCTCCAATATTTGACAGGATATCGGCAAGCGCTCTTCTTTCATCTATCTTTGCATATTTTTTTGCCGTACGGTGCAAATCTCCCGTTCTGCACTCTGAAATATCATGAATTAAAATCATTCTGATTACCTTATTCCTGTCCGCGCCTTCAAGCCCTGCCAGAACATAACCTGCAACCATGGCGCCGAATACATGGGCCGAAACGCTTTCAGGCTTCTCAACACCTATGCAAAACCAGCCAGTTCTGGGGAAGAGTTTAAGCCCATCTATTTCAAGCAAAAAATCAGCAATCCTCTTCACGGATTACACCCGTCAAAGAAATCCCATCTCTATAATTCTTGCCACTTTGTCAGCAGGGTATTCTATGTGTATGAACCTTGTTCTCCCCCTCTGGCCTTTCCCGCTCGCAGTCATCGTTATAAGTCCGAGCATCTCCAACTCGTTAAGATAATGTCTGAACCAGCGGGCGCTCCGCGGCTCCTTGCCAAAACGCCTTGCACATACTTTATATCTCTCATAAACATCCCCCGATAGAATAGATTCAACGGTATCTCCGCTCAGCTTAGAATACTTCCCTCCTTCAAGAGAAAGCGATGCTACTGCATACAGGACGAGTTGCTGATGGTCTGGCAGACTGCATATTGCATCAACCGCTATATCCTCATCAGCGCTTCTTCTTGCAGCCTCAACATGCTTATCTGTTATAAGAGAGGCACCCATCTCATCAACGAGCTCTCCTGCTTTCAATAAGAGCTTGAGAGCGTATCGAGCGTCTCCCGTTTCCTGTGCTGCTATCGCGGCGGCGAGATTTATAGCAGACTGGTCAACGCAGCCCTCGTGGAATGCAAGAGAAACACGCTGCTCAAGTATGGATTTAAGTTGCTTGGCATTATACGGTGTAAAAACAATCTCCGATTCAAAAAGTGTGCTCTTACTCCTCGGGCCAAGCCTCTCCTTCAGGGATATCTTGTTTGAGATGCCAACAAAAGAGATGAACAAATTTTGTAAATCATCATTAGAGCGCGTTAGAACATAAACGAGCTCATCTATATCCTGAACCATATCTATCTCGTCAAGCACGACTATCAGATTCCTATTTTCTTTTTTCATCCAATCCGTTAACCACTCATATATTCTTGAGAATCCATGCCCTGTTGTTTTATTTCCCAGCATTTCTCTCACGATCTTCTCAAATATTCTGTATGTAGTTGTAGCTTTTGAAACCCTGCAGTTTATATAGAAGCACGTCGTTCTGCTTTCAATCTCCGTGAATTTCTTAACTACATGTTTAACGCAACTCGTCTTGCCCGTTCCCGTCCCGCCGTATATAAAAACGTTGCTGGGCCGCTCATTCTTAAGAGCAGGAGAAATAAGCTTCATTATACACCTTATCTCCTCCTCTCTGTGCGGCAAGGTTTCGGGTATATATTGCGGAAGCAGGACGTTGCGGTTCTTGAAAATGGTTTTTTGAGATAATATAGTCTGAAACGAATCAGTCAAAACGATCACCAGCATAGAGTTTTTATAGGAATGGTTTTATAAGGATTGCTGATATATCTAAATTGTTGAAATACACTCAAAATAGAGGTGAGCAAATGGGCATACTTGGAGACTTGTCTCGTGCTCTTGGTCTGAGTAAGGAAATAGATATTGAGGAATATCTTGACACCATGGAGCTTGAAGAAGTTGATGTTCTGCATGAACCCGCCGACTTCTATGTTAAGCCAGTAGCCCTTGAGAGTGAATCCGACATAAGGGTTATACAAGAAGAACTTAAGAACAGGAACATCATCCTTCTGAATGTAACTCCCATGCGGAGAAATACAGCAAAGCTTAAGACGCTTGTTAGCGGGCTTAGGGATTTTGTGCTGAAAATAAACGGTGATATAGCGAGAATAGACAACGAGAAGATACTCCTAACACCATCAAAAGTTAAGATAGTCAAGCACAAGAAGCAATAGCCCGCTTTCCACCTTCTTCTTTTAATTTTTTGAATATGCACATGAGCGAAGCCACCTCATTATCGTTTGCGAGAGACTTACCGAGAACGCGCTTAAACGCCAATTTGACTTTTTGAGGGTTGCGCAGATGCTTTTTGTGCAAATCCACAATCTCGTTAAACATTCTCAGAAGGATATCTCTTTCTTTTCTCCGTGCCATTCTGGTTTTTTTAAATCCCATGGTCTTTTGGCATGCAGTATGTACGGAATATAGCACGATAGCCATCGCATGGGTTATGTTTAGCGATGGGTAGTGGGGACTCGTCGGTATTGATATGAGAAAGTCGCATTCCTTTATCTCTTCTGCATCCAAACCCGTCCCTTCCCTCCCAAAAACAAGGGCTATCCTTCCATGCTTCCCATATATTTTTTTGACAAACTCCTCCAAATCCATCGGATTGCGAAGGGTTTCCCTTCCATTTCTTATTGCCGTTGTTCCTACTACAACATCGCAATCTTTTACTGCTGCTTTAAAATCCCGAACCACCACCGCCCGCTCCAATACTTCCTTTGCATGCTTTGCAAACATCTTCGCCTCAAAGCCCGGCTTTTTTTTAGGATTAACAAGGCAAAGATTCGTAAAACCAAAGTTCTTCATAACTCTCGCTGCATAACCCATGTTTATTTCGTACTGCGGCTCTACTAAAACGATAAGAAAATTCCTCATTCCCGCACCGCCTTTATCACGACAATTTCCTCAAAAAAAGCCCTGAACCTATCCTCTATTGAGCATGCAAAACCTCTCTTGCCGAGCATCCTAATCGTCTTCTCATTATCGCACAAAGAACTAGAAACCATGTAAAGGCATCCGCCTTCATTAAGATAATCGGGAAATTCCTCAATAAACCTGTCTATAACTTTTCTTCCATCAGCGCCACCGTTCCAAGCGAGGTCTATAGGGCCGCTTACAACATCCTCTTCCCCTGTTGGAAGATAAGGAGGGTTAAAGGCTATGCAGTCAAAACTTGCGCCAACATTCTCAAAAAGGTCGCTGACAAAGAAACTGCATTTTTTGCCGTTAATCCTTGCGTTGAATCTCGCATTCTCTACTGCAATGCTGCTTATATCAACACCAACCGCATGGGCTTTCGTTGATATTGCGACTATACCACAACCAGTCCCCATATCAAGAAGTTTTCCTTTAACATTCTGAACGCTTCTCGCAAGCATAAAAGAATCCTCAGCAGGCTCGTAAACATCATCAAAAACAAAAAACTCACAATTCCCAAAGAAGCATTTGCGCCACTTATTTCCTATTCTCAAAAGCTTTCTCGCTTTCATACTTCATCCTTTATTCACAATTCTCTCACATCTATCCTAAACCCCACCTTTTTTTCCATCTGGGCTATCCTCTTCCCCTTCCGCCCTATAACGCGCGGCACATCCTCCGTGTGCAAATATAATACGACCTTTTTTCCCTCCACCCTCACATCAAAGTCCCTTCTCGCAAATTTAGAAACGAGCCTCCGTATAACAGCCTCAACCTGAACAGAACCATCTCTCTTTAACTCTTCTATCGGCGCAACAACAACCTCCTCACCGAATTTGTAGAGTTCATACTCTATGTAGCCAGTTTCAAAGTCCTTCACTTCTATAACGGGTCTTGCCAAGTCTTCATCAGACATTCCGTGCGGAACCTTTATCTTCATGTTCAGATCGTACACCTTCGCTATATCACCGTTTGCTATATGTATTACCGTATCAACTATCTGCGGTATCATCCCCATGTCAACCCGCCCGACAAACCTCTGTATCGCATCTATCGGCCGTGTTGCATGCACAACGCCAACCATGCCCACCCCTGAAAGCCGCATATCCGCAAAAATTTTGAAATCCTCTGTTTTTCTCATTTCATCATATATTGTGTAATCCGGTCTGGCGAGAAGAAGTATATCTGATGTTTTCTCAAAACTGCCTTCAAGAGGCGAGTATTGCGTTATCTCATCAGAAACCTGCAGATCGCGCGGCGACTCCATCGTTTTCACTATCTTCCCCCTGCCCATGTAAAACTCTGCAAGGGCTGCAGTGAAAGTGCTCTTGCCAGCGCCAGGGGAACCACATATAACTATTCCCTCCGCCCTTTCAGACAGCCTCCTCATAAGTTTCTCAGAAATTGTGTAGCCCTCAATGTTCATCTTTGCTATCGGCCTTACTATTGTTATCTCCATTCCATCTGAGAAGGGCGGTTTTGCTATTGCTATTCGGAATTCTGAGAGTTGCACGACCGTTGCACCCCGCCTGTCAAGCTCTATATATGAATTTGGTGAGCGTTCGGCGCTCTCAACAATCTCTTTTGCAAGTGCGCGCAGTTCAGCTGCGGTGCATTTCCTATCGGATAGCGTTACCAGCTTCACATCACCTGGTTTCCCGATTTTCGCTTTCGGGACAACATTCTCCTTAAGATGCACAGAGAGCGTATCTCTCGTAAAATACTTCTTAAATGACAACTCCTGCTTTGTCTGAATCGGCTCAAGATACATCACTTCCAATCCCTCTGCCTCTGCTACTGCACACTGCACCCTATCAGAGCTTATCAGAGTAGCGTTCATGTGGGCGGCTATCTCACGTATTTTTGCATCAATTTCCCCATATTTCGCCCCCCTTATCTCTTGGTATGTCGGTCTCTTGCCCCCGTATTCCAGCGTTATCTCCCCTCTCTCTGCCATTTCCAAAAGCGTATTTATCTCATCTATCCCAGTAAACCCTATCTCCTTATTCATGTTTGCTTGGTGTTCAAGCTCTGCTATAACAGCATACGGCACTATTACTTTTGCACCCCTCAGTTCCCCATTCTTGACTAACTCAGTTATCCTGCCGTCAATTATTACGCTAGTATCAACAACAAAAACTCTCATTCAACTACCTCCGCTAAAAGGCTATTCAACGGTTCCTGCAACACCCAATTCAGCCGCGGCTTTGCTCACTGCCCTTGAAACGTTTTTTACAACATTTGGATTAAAAATACTTGGCACAACCCTCCTTTCGTTCAATCCTCCCTCGGAATATTTCCTATTCGTATTTTAAAAACGATACTAATACGATGCCTTTTAATTGTTTGTTGGCCCTAAATTTAATGCTGGTGGTTTTTTTGATATCCGGCGAGGAAGTAATGGACAAGATAACTTCTATTTTTTCTAAGAAAGAGAAAAAAAGGCGAGATAGGTCAATCGCCTTTTTTGTTGACGGGCCGAACATTATACGCAAAGAAATGAACGTAGACCTTGCCGATGTAAGGAAAAAAGTTGCAGAGTACGGCGATATAAAAGTGTGTAAGGTTTTTCTTGATCAATACGCTTCTGAGAAATTGATAGAAGCGATGGTAAACCAGGGGTATACACCCGTTATAACAACAGGAGATGTTGATGTTATGATGGCTGTTGAGGCGACAGAGCAGATATTCAACCCAAAAATAGATACCATAGCGATCATGACACGCGATATAGATTTCAGGCCCGTTCTCGTGAAGGCAAAGGAAATGGGGAAGGAAACCATACTTGTTGGTGTTGAGCAGGGATTTAGCGCCGCATTAAAGAACACTGCCGACATTTTAATAATAGCGAAGACACGATAGTGTTTTTAAACTTCCCATTTAATATTCCGATGTGGTGGCTTGAATGGCTGAAAAAAGACCTTTTGATATCCTAAACAACGCTCTCAACGGTCCCGTCCTGATTCGTTTAAAAGGCGGCATAGAAGTAAGAGGAAAAATGGTCTCATACGATGTTCACATGAACCTTGTTCTTGAGGACGCCGAGGAGCTTCAGGAAGGGCAACCAAAGCGGAAACTAGGTACAATGCTCGTGCGTGGCGACAACATCGTTTTCATCTCTCCTTAAAACGCAAAATAAAGTGGGCCCGCGGAGGTTTCCGCATTTTTGGAACCAACCGCATCGAACTCCGAATCTTCACCGCTCCAAGCCTTTTGGCAATCAGCCAAAAAGCCTGTCAGGGTGACGTCTTACCATTGCCGAACACAATTCTTTCTTGAGTTCCAAGAAAGAAAGTTCTTCGACTACGGGCCCATTCAGTTTACAACCTAACTGCCTATTTTGGTATTATCAGGGCAGCGAGCAGCAAAACCAACACAATTGCAGGGATAGGGCAGCAGCAAAGACCCCCCCCAGACTCCTTTTCATACACTTCCTTCAACGACCTTTTTAGATCCTGTGCATTTGAAGCGTTATAATATTTACCGCCAGTCACATTTGCAACTTGCCTGAGCTGATTCTCTGCATTTGAACCGGGGGATACATCATAGCCTATAGTGTGTATAACGCTTACCCCTCTGCTCTTCGCATACTCTGCGGCCTTTGCTGGCGCGCTGCTTGAATCGCACGTTTCTTCACCATCCGAGAGCAGTATTATAACCTTCTTGCTGTAATGGGCATTTGAAACTGCATAGTCAGTCGCGTTTCTTATCGCGCGCGCAATCGGCGTACTGCTGTCTGGCTCAACACTCTGAACGGCAGATTTCAAAGATTCAAAATCTGTGGTGAATTCGCTTACGATTCTTATATCATTGCAATCGTAGAAAACGATGAGCGCTACCTCATCGCTTGTACTAACAGAATCAAGGAACTCTACCGCAGCAGATTTTGCTGCATCTATCTTTCTTTCGCCTGTATCAAGCTCCTCCTCCATACTTCCGCTCGCATCCAACAGCAGAACATACGATGTTCCCGCCACCGTAGTGGCACATAAAAACAACAGAAACAAGAAAACCAATCCATTCTTCATTTAAACCACCGTGCTAATATCCATATAAAGTTTTAAATACTCTCCTCCTTACCTTCTCAAAAAGTGGACCGAGCGGGATTCGAACCCGCGGCCTCCTCGACGCCAACGAGGCACGCTACCACTGCGCCATCGGCCCAGAAAAAAGCGATATTCTATTTTACGCTACATTTATATTGGTTATGCGCGCAATCACTCTTGTGAGTTAATGGCAATGAACCTCAAATTGTACAAGCGTCCTCTTGCAGTTCTGACCATTACTGGCGAGAATGTTCGGATAACACCAGGAATTCTCGCCAAATTCTCAACCGCACTCGCTGAGAAAATGATAAACATATACAATGTTTCAATAGGGGAATACTCCATGAGCTTTTTTGTTGATGAGGATGATACCGAAAAAGCGAAAAAAACCCTCTATGATGTCGTAACCAAAAGCCCTTCATTCAGCTCGCTTACATCACGTGGCAGCATAGGTATGCTGAGCATAAGCAGCGCAGAATTTGTTGATACCCCCGGGGTTATAAACAGCTTAACAGAGCCTCTCGCAAAAAACAAAATAAACATAATCGCACTGTCATCCAGTTTTGACTCAATACTCATCTTTGTGGACTGGAAGGATGCACGGCAAGCATACGAAGCACTCCACGTTGCAATTCTGCAGGGTTTAATCTAATTCTGAACTATTCTACCCAACACTATGCTTACGCTCTCACAATGTTGGCCTTACTTCCCTCCCCACCGCCTTTTTTCATCTCCTTATATATCCTCATAATAACACAGTCCCCTTCAACATACCACATGCACAGAGGCATGCATGGGTTGGGCTCTTCAGCAGTACTCAGGAGAGGGCAGAATTTACTCGTCATGCCATCACCATGAAAGCTAATCTATTCCTCCCCTTTTTACATCTTTCTACTTTTACTTATATATGGGTAGTTACCTTTTAATATGTTATAGGATAAATTTTGCCTATGGCCATTAGAATAGGCGTTGTTGATACAACGTTTGCAAAAGTAGACATGGGTGCGGTTGCCGTTTCCGAGCTCAGAAAAAACGGAGTAAAGTTTGAACGTGCCACTGTTCCGGGAATAAAGGATCTGCCCGTTGAATGTAAGATGCTCCTTGAGAATGGTTGTGACGTATGCATAGCGCTCGGGATGCCAGGGAAAAAAGAGATAGACAAACAATGTGCCCACGAGGCCTCTCTTGGTATAATTATGGCGCAACTTCTAACAAATAAGCACATAGTTGAAGTATTTGTTCATGAAGACGAGGCAGAAAACGAAGAAGAGCTGTACCGGATATGCGCTGACCGTGTGAGGAAGCATGTGCAAAACGCCCTGCTCCTAGCACAAGACAAAAAAAATCTCATAAGGATGGCTGGAATGGGCCTGCGCCAAGGCTCGGAGCATGTGGGACCTATAAGGAGGTGAGCATATGGTTAGATTGGGTTTTGTGGTCTCTGAATTTAACTATGACATAACCAGCCTGATGCTTTCAAGGGCAAAAAGCCACGCCGATTTCCTCGGTGCTACTGTTGTGTGTACCTTCTGGGTGCCAGGCGCGTTTGATGCACCTCTTGCAGTCCAGAGCCTTCTTGAAAGAGACGACATAGATGCGGTTGTCATGCTCGGCGCAGTGATAGAAGGGGAGACAGAGCATGATGAGGTTGTGATGCAGCATGCGGCACGCAAGGCCATGGACCTCTCAATACAGTACAAGAAGCCAGTTTCTCTCGGAATATCGGGGCCTGGCATGTCAAGATTGCAGGGACAGGAGAGGATAGACAGCTACGCAAAACGCTCTGTTGAGGCGGCCGTTAAGCTCGTAAGGCGCATAAAACTTGCAAAGGCATCAAAAGAGAAAGAAATAGCATAACTATAGCTTATACCCTATCTTCCTCAGGAATTCTTTACGTGCCTTCGCGTCTTCGTTCCCCTCAACCCCCTTCGGCATGCTCCCATCTATAACCCCCAGTATCCCGCATCCTCGTTCATTCTCTGCGACAATAACGTCCGTTTCATTTGCAGTAGCACAGAAAACCTCACAGACCTCTTGGATATTTTTCACTGCGTTCAGCATGCTTATCGGGTAGGCTTCCTTCATAATTATTATGAAAGTATGACCTGCCTTGAGTTTTTCAAGATTCCTTGCTGCCAATTTCTTTAACGATTCGTCGTTTCCTTCAACTCTTATGAGGCATTTTCCCGACGCTTCCGAGAAAGCAATTCCGAACTTTGCATTTGGGCACGATGTTATAACTGCCTCATACAAATCCTCAACGGTTTTTATGAAGTGCGCATGCCCGAGTATGAAATTGTTCCCCTCATTCTCTATCTTCACCGTCTTTATCTCCATATAATCCCCTATGGAGTCAGCCTCGTTCTATCTCGTGGGAACATCGCAACTTCACGTATATTCTTAACACCGCATATCATCATCGCTATTCTTTCAAGCCCTATGCTCCATCCCGCATGCGGAGGCGCACCCATCCTAAAAGTTCTGACATAAAATTCAAAATTCTCGGGGTCAAGGCCACGCGCCAAAAGCTGCTCAACAAGAAGTTCGGGTATGTGTATCCGTTGTGCTCCAGATGCTATTTCCACCCCCCTGTACATCATATCAAAAGCATTGCAAACCTTTTTGTTCCCATCCTTTGGCATAGAATAAAATGCCCGCACGTTTGTTGGCCACTCCGTTATGAGATATGCCTCCTCTCCTAAAATCTCCTGTAGCTTTCTCTCATGCTCTCTTGTGAAATCCTCGCCCCATGCCATCTCATAACCGTGCTTATTAAGCAATTCAACGAGTTCTGTATAAGTATGCCTCTTTATCTCTTCAGGGACCGTTATCTTCATGTTTATAGCATCAAGGTCATCGCTGCATCTCTCCTTTACGCATTTCAGTATATGTATGAGAACTGCCGAAAGCACGTCCATAACATCGTTGTGGTCAGCAAACCCCATCTCAATATCCATCTGCAGAACCTCGTTTAGATGCGTTGTGGTGTTGTGCTTTTCTGCCCTAAAGGCTGGAATCGTCATAAAAACCTTGTCCATCCCTCCAACGACTGCCATCTGTTTGTACAACTGCGGGGACTGGGCCAAGAAAGCTTCTCTCTCAAAATAAACTACTGGAAAAAGGTTTGACCCGCCCTCTGTTGCAGCCGCAACGATGCATGGCGGAACAATCTCCTGAAAACCAAGAGAGATGAGCTTTTCCCTAAATGCCCTAAGGATTTCGCTCTTTATCCTAAAAATTGCCTGCGTTTCTATTCTCCTAAGGTCTATGTGTCTGTTGTCAAGCCTTACATCCAAATCCGCAGGGACTTTGCCAGTAACCTCAAATGGTATTCTCTCTGTAACGCGCCCCAATACATTTATCTCGTTCGGTATCAGCTCCCTGCCTCCCATCGCCTGCTTTTCCGCAACCACTCTCCCCTTTACTTGTATGACTGTCTCCTTCACAAAGTCTATTTTATTGAGTATTTCCTCACTCACTACTCCTGCTTTGGCCGTTATCTGTAAAAGCCCCGTCCTATCCCTCAGAATTATGAACTTCAGTTTTCCCATGTCCCTTATTTCGTGAACCCAGCCCGCAACTGTTATCTCACCTTTAGTCTCGGGCGTAACCTCTTTGGCGTAGTGGGTTCGCATCACCATCAAAAAACCTACTCAAAAGTTATCGCAACCGTTGATTCCATCACTGAATTAAGCGCTTTCTCAAGCGTGTTTATATCAACGGGCAGCTGCCTTATCTCGCTTTTCAATAGCCTTACCTTGTAAACTTTCTCGCCATCTTTTTTGTACAGCACATTTATACCGACAAGCTTGACGGGCACAACCATATCCGAAATCGTTTTTCGCATATCGCCGCTAACCTCTGCTATCCTAACTTTCTTCCCAAGCTTATTTGAAAGTTCTGCAACTACTTTCCCATCTTTGCCTATCAGGAGGCCGACATCCCCTTTGGTAAGAATGAGAACTACCCTTCCCAAGTCTACAACTTTTGTGACATCGGCGTTCTGGAGATTGAACTTATCGCTGAGTTTCGTTAATATCTTGCTAACCTCAACATCAAGCTCTGATATCTTTCCTGCTTTAAGCTTGTTCTCGCACCCTGAACAAAGCACCCCTGTCTTCGCGCATAGCTCACAGATCGGGATCTTCATAAACTCACTTGGACAAAAGTATTTCTATCGCAGATACCTTTGATTTGCTGCCATCCTCGGAAGCAAGCTCTTCAGTCATTATTTTTATGTCTTTGATTTTCAGGTCTGGCATAAACCTGTTCCTGACTATCTCTGCAACATCCACCGCTCTTGATATTACTTTTCCTCTCGCCTTTACGCTTACCTCCTGTGCGCCATCGTTAAACTGGGTCACAACGGCCAGCACATAGCTCATAACTCCTTTCTTCCCGACATAAACGACGTTCTCGTCTCTTGGTTTTGTTTCTGCCATCTCATTCACCTCCTTCATAAATCACTCTAAAATGCTCATGCTTTTTTTACCCTTCTCTTTTCCTTGTATTCCCTTACAATCTCCTCTATTATTTTGCTACTCAATCCTTTTAAAACATGCCCTTGCGGTTTCCCCCCATTTTGCGGGCTATATCCCCTTTTTATCTCTTGAATCGTCTTTTTAAGCCTTGCTATCTCACGCTCTCTACGTCTTATCTCCCTGCTCATCATCACACCTTCCCATACACCCCGCTTAACTCTATCAAGCTCTCTCCTTAGCACATCGTTTTCCCTCATTAGCTCCTCCACTCTTTTTCTCAACTCGGTGTTAGCGATAACCAGATTCCTGAGCTTCCTATAGTACTCATCCTCTCTTCTCCCCTCTCTTCCGCTACCTATCCGCACGGGCTTATACGCAACAACGGGCTTCTTTTCCAGAAGAAGTAGCGCATTTTTAACTGAGCAGCCATTCAAGACAAGATGCTTTATCTCTTCAATCTCCCCCGCCGCATTGTTTTCTCTTGCAACTCTCTCTATCAATCTAAGTTTATTCTCAAAACTCCTGTATGCCTTCACAGCGGATGCGATTGCATCCATCTCGTGTAGGTTTGAGTATCGCCCCTCCCACTCGCACGCAAGCTCTCTCTTCTCCTTGTAGCGGAGGTCGCGGGGCGGAGTATATAAGCGGGAATTGAA
>JAVZCV010000013.1:0-30991 GCA_038874215.1 Candidatus Micrarchaeia archaeon
TCATCCACAAAAACCCGTGCAACTTTCTCAACGAAATCCTCATCAAGGAGCGTGACATCCGCATCTATGAACACTAATACGTCCCCAGTAGCCTTTTCAGCCCCCCTGTTCCTTGCGAACGCAGCGCTGTGCCCCCTCTCAAAATTCAAAATCTTCACTTCTGGATGCTCCTTCGCAATCTCCTCAACTATCTCCCTCGTTCTATCGGTACTCCCATCGTTGACAACTATTATTTCATGCGGCTTAATCTTCTGTGAAAGGCAGCTTCTTACGCAGCCTTCTATCGTTCTCTCCTCATTGTGCGCAGGTATTACGATTGACACGCTTGGTAGGGGCTTATCCATGCTCTTCTATTGATAGCCTATTTATTTACTCCTTTCTATAACCAGAATATGCTCGAAAAGATAGTGAAACAGAACATATACGCTGTTGCATCAGCAATACCGCTTTTCATCTCAAACCTTGTCATTGGCATTGTTTTCTCGCATCTTTTAGAGAGTGCTTATGAGTACGGAATCCTGATGACTCTGCTATCGTTTTCAATACTCGTCTCAACTCTAAGCGATTTGGGCATAAACACAAGCCTCATCAAGTTTGTCGGAAGCAGCATATTTTCAAAAAGCGGAGAAGCATGGTTCTATATAAAATATTTTGCAAAGATAAAGTTTATTTCAGCCCTCGCTCTCTCCATCTTTCTTTTCATTTTTTCAGGGGAAATAGCCAAGGTATTCCTCCACGATGCATCGCAGGCATATGTTATAAGGGCGGTCAGCATAATCTCTCTTACATACACATTCGTCCCATTCATAAATACCCTTTTTGCAGCCGCAAACAGATATGAGCGATATTTCTTGGTTTCATTAGTACTCAACACTCTAAAATTTGCCATCCCGCTTGCTCTCTTCTTCCTGTTAAGCAGGACACTCCAAAGCATGATACTCGGAATAACGCTCGCCTTTGTTCTCTCCCTCCTATTTTCTATTGCCCTTTTCCTCAATTTCTTTGGCTTCCCAAGTTTGCATGCAACGGCAAGAACCATATCCAAGGCACGCTCATACCTTGTTTATGCGTCAATCGTTGCGATAATCGGCACATTCTTCACTTATACGGATTCACTTTTTCTTAACTATTTCAAGAGCCCAGCGGATGTGGGAATTTATAGGGCATCTCTCGGCATAATAACGGCGGTAATAACCGCAATGCCGATTTCAACAATCCTCCTATTCTCATATAGCGTGCAATTTGAAGCAGAGAGAGATAAAAGAAGGCAACAACTCATTTTTGACAAATCAATAAAACTTTCCTCCCTTATACTCTTTCCTTCTGCAATCTTCTGCTTCATTAATGCGGAAGCAGTAATATCTCTTTTATATCCGCCTGCGTTCATTGGCGCAGCCGATGTTCTCCGCATTCTTTCATTCATGCTCCCTTTTATGTTCATAAACGGGATACTGATCAATGCCTATGCGAGTAAAGGCAAAATGAAGGAGTGTTCATACCTTTACTTCTTTGTTTTTGTAGTTTCCATTCTCCTTAGCTTTATTTTAACCCCGCTCTACGGAGCGATCGGAACCGCGATAGTTTCAACAATCACGCAAGCCCTCCTTTTCCTTCTTTTTGTAAGCAAACTCTACCTCACTGATATAAAAATAAATATTGGCTCTTTTGCAAAGCCATTACTGCTCTCACTTTCCGCAGCCCTACTTGCATACGCAATTCTCAAAGCAATCCCAACACCTTTACTCCCATCAATCCCTACGAGTGCGGAAACCATGCTGGTTTACTGCATCCTTTTTACCCCCCTTTTCACGTTCCTGTACTTGCTTTTTATGGATGATGAAGAGAAGGAGCTGGTAATACGTTTCGCCAAGTTAGTAAAAAAGTAGTATGTTATCCAGAAAGAGCGCATAGGGGAGAAGATAAAAACATATACGAAAGAAGCCAGTAGCATACCCGTTAAATACCATCCGATAATAAATTCAAAAAGCGCTGTTGCGATAAAAAGAAATAATACGTAAAGGAAAATCCCATCAAAAAAATAGTAAAGAAAAACAGAAACGGCAAACAAAAACCAATATGGTGGATTTAACGGGCATAAAAGCTTCACCAGATTTCTTCTCAAAAATATCCCCGATACCAGACCCTTCCCAACCCACGCACTCTGCCGCAAAACCTCTTTTATTTCTGATGGGTCAGCATGTTCAACAGCAGCTCTAACCTGCACTATCGTCATGCCTTTCCTTTTTACATACTCCTGCATCCTCTCCCTGAAAACTTCATCCTCATAGTAGAAAGTTTTCTCATCAAACATTCCCAATTCAAAGAAAATATCCCTTCTCATGCACGGAACATAATGTCCGAAAACACCTAAAAGGCTCTCATGAAAATGTGTGAGCTTTGCTTTAACCAGATAGCACTTTTCTATTGTCCCCTTATGTCTACCAGCGTCTGCAAGCACGGCACCAGCAACCCTCTCATCCCTGAATGCTTCCGCCACTTTCTCTAAAAAGTCCTCCCCGACAACGAATATGTCTGCATCTATGAAAACCAGCACATCTCCCGTCGCCATCTCAGCCCCCCTGTTCCTTGCGAACGCAGCGCTGTGCCCCCTCTCAAAATTCAAAATCTTCACTTCTGGATGCTCCTTCGCAATCTCCTCAACTATCTCCCTCGTTCTATCGGTACTCCCATCGTTGACAACTATTATTTCATGCGGCTTAATCTTCTGTGAAAGGCAACGCCTAACACATTCCCCTATCACGCTCTCCTCATTGTGGGCCGGTATTATTATTGATATCCGAGGCTTTTCATTGCTACTCATCCACACCCCACGCCTTTTCTGATATTTGATAGGGCTTTTCATCTGGTTTTACCCCCCTTTTTCAGAATGCGTTGCGTCTCCCGCAGCGGCATCAAAGCTCTCGCTCTGGAGCGTTTTCAAATAGTCTTCGGCACGTGCCTGTTTGACCGATGGGAGTGCGTACGGAGGCGGATATGGGTCTACTCCTATTCCATTTATACGAAGCAGCAAATTTCCATCACCAGCCCCGATATCAATCACATACTTTCCTTCAAGTAGGGAAACGAGGTAATCGTTATATGTACTCCACCTCGGTCCAATCTCGTTATTCCCCATGATATCAACCCTCCATCCCGTATACACCCAAGACCTTCTTGTATATCTCAATGAGTTTTTTACCAACAGCTTCCTCATCAAAATGGTTTTTAATCACTCTCCTACCTATTTTCACGTTCTTCTTTCTTTCCCTTGCATCTTCAACTACTGAAAGAATCTTTGAAGTTAGGGCCTCGCAATCGTCTATTGGTACAACCAGCCCATACCCTTCATTTTTCAATAATTTGGCATATCCGAATGCCTCTGTTATTATAGCCGGAGCTCCGCATGCGAGCGCTTCTAGCGCAACGAGAGGGAATGCCTCAAACCTTGATGGAAAAACACAAGCACAACACGTGTTATACTCTTCCACAAGCCTCTCAGTAGTAACGTGGCCAAGCAATCTTATGCCATCAATACACAAATTTTCAGCCCAAGATTTCTCGTATCTACCAACTATTGATAGTTCAAGCTTTGGGTTTTTCTCTTTTGCCTTGATAAACGCCCTAATCAACACATCAATTCCCTTATCCTTCCTTCTCTGCTCATTGCTTATGTTGCCTACGAAAAGCAGGCTGTTTTCTTTTCTCTCCCTCCCCATATCTCTATAAACGCTTTCATCGACCCAGTTCGGCGTGAATACTCCCTTAACAAACAATCTCCTCAAATTCTTCTCTTCATCAGGGCGCACATACAAAACGTTTTTCGCAAGCCTTAATGTTAGCAAAAGAAACGGATAACGTAGAAGATAGTTCGGGAGCCTGCCGCCTCCATGCATCTGTGCCACAAACGGCATCCCATTCATAAAGCACCATAATGCAAAGAAATCGTACTGGAGTGCGTAGTAGCTGAAAATATGGTAGATGTCCTGCTTATCTCTCTTAATCCTTTCAAGAAGCGGAAAAGACACCTGTCTACCAATGCCAAAGCTTATGCTTACTGGAACACGCACAACCCTATGTCCATACTTATGCGTAAATTCAGAGAAACCCCCTCGGTGTGATAAATAATAAACTGTTGCTTCATGCCCCATCTTATTGATAAGCTTTGCATATTTGTGCTCATATCCGTCGTGTTCGGCATATTCTTCATCAGTTGTTATGCCAAACTCCTCTTGTGTATGCGGGAGGATAAAGCCTACCTTCATTTGATCATCGTCTATTCAGGCGCGAGTATCCCCTCTATCATTCTGTTCGCTTTCCTGTAAGCGCTCAGTGTTCCAATATCAAGCCAGTACTCTGGTTTGTATACATACCCTGCAAGCTTTCCCTCATGCGCAAGCCTTGGAAATACTTCATTCTCCATCTTGACTTTCTTGTTGGGTATGTATTCAATCACTTCTGGTTCAAGAATGTAATAGCCAGCATTAGCAAGGTTTGAAGGAGCCGTTTTTCTCTTAGGCTTCTCTACAAAATCAACGATCATGCCCTTATCAAGTTTTGCAACACCGAACCTTTCAACCTCCTCCCACGGAACTGCAAAAAGCGCAATCGTCCCAAGAGCCTTCTTTTTCTCATGGTATTTCAGAAGCTCCCTCGTGTTTATGTTGGTCACATTATCACCGTATGCGACCATAATTCTCTCATTAATCTCCTTCTCTATTATTATCGTTTTTAGGTCCCCCGCCGTTTCCCAGCAAAGTGTGCTTATCGTTTCTATTTTTACACCATCACGGGGCGTGTTTGCAAGATAATTCTCTATGGTCTCTTTCATGTGCGAAACGCCAACATATATGGTATCTATCCCCTTGCACTTCATCACATTCTCTATCACGTAGTCTATTACAGGCTTACCGCCTACTGGCAGAAGCGGTTTTGGTATCCCATATGTAAGTGGCCGAAGCCTCCTACCCATCCCCGCTGCAAGTATAATTGCCTTCATCTCCTCATTTCCTCCTTGTACCAATCAAAAGTTTTTTTAAGCCCTTCCAGAAGCCCGACTTTAGGCTTCCAGCCAAGCTTTTTCATCTTGCTTATGTCGGGCACCCTTCTCCTTATATCTTCATAGCTCTCGCCATAAAAATCTTCGTAATCTATAAACTCTGGCTTCAATTTTCTTCCAGAGATTCTTACTATTGCATTCGCAAGCTCAATTATACTCGTCTCTTCGTTGTTGCCAATGTTATATACCTCGCCCTTTCTTCCCCTTCTGCATACAAGGAGGGTTCCCTCAACTACATCAGATATGTACGTGAAGCAGCGTGTTTGTTTTCCGTCTCCATGCACCTGAGGAGGCTTACCGTGGAGAACACGCCTTATGAAAATCGGTATTACCCCGCTGTAATCGTTTGAGCGTGCCCTCGGTCCATACGTGTTGAAATATCTCACTATCTTTACATCCACCCCATATTCTTTCACATAGGCAAAACATAGATGCTCATCAAAAGCCTTTGAGGTGCTGTAGCACCACCTGTCTATTTTTGTTGAGCCGAGCAGCCTATCGTCGTCTTCACTAAGTGGTATATCTTTGCACTTTCCGTAAACCTCGCTCGTTGATGCGAAAAGGACTTCGCAGTCGTTTTTTCTCCCAGCCTCCAGCACGCTTTCCGTTCCATGCGCATTTACGAGCAGGACGCTGAGAGGGTTTGCCACATAGTGCTTAACGCCCACAACTGCTGCCTGGTGTATTATTATGTCGCAATCCTTAGCAAGCCTACCCACCAAACACTCGTTTGTAACATCGCCTTTAACAAACCTGAACCGCTTTTTTCCAAAGTTGTGTCTTATGTTCTCAATATTACCTGTGCTAAGGTTGTCAAGCACTACTACCTCGTTCTTCTCCACTAGTGCGTCTGCGATGTGAGAGCCTATGAAGCCCGCACCGCCCGTTACCAAAATTTTAGCCATATCCAAAACCTCGGTGCGAATCTATACGATGTTCCTCCACCCTATCCCTGCATA
Source organism: Candidatus Micrarchaeia archaeon (assembly GCA_038874215.1). GTDB lineage: Archaea > Micrarchaeota > Micrarchaeia > Burarchaeales > JAVZCV01 > JAVZCV01. The sequence continues at coordinate 6,016 of JAVZCV010000013.1, forward strand.
TCTTAGCCCTTCTCTCTCAAACTCCTCTGGCTTCAATATTCTGCGCCCGTCAACAACAACGTTTCCCCTCATGAGCTCCTTGAATTTCCTTGCGCTTATTTTTGAAAACTCGCTCCACTCCGTCGCTATTATGCAGCAATCTACTCCAACTATGCAATCCTCCACGCTCTTTGCGTATTCAATGCTCGGCACCTCCTTTCTTGCGTTTTCAATCGCCTTCGGGTCATATGCCTTAACTCTCGCACCCTTTTTCACAAGCGCACGTATTATTTTAAGCGATGGAGCATCACGAACATCGTCTGTTTCTGGCTTAAATGCAAGCCCAAGAACACATATTTTTTTGCCCTTAACTTTTCCCAAGAGCTTTTCCGCGAGCTCAACAGCCCTGTATGGCTGGCTATCATTAACCTTCACAACCGCATCCATTATGCTTGTCTTGCAGCCCTTTTTCTTTGATGTAAATATGAGCGACTTTATATCTTTTCCGAAACAGCTTCCACCCCATCCTATGCCCGCATTTAAGAAAAGCCTGCCAATCCTCTTATCATAGCCCACACCCTCAGCAACCTCATAAACATCAATCCCAAGTTTTTCGCATATGTTCGCAATTTCGTTTATGAAAGAGATTTTTGTTGCGAGAAAAGCGTTGCTCGCATACTTTATCATCTCAGCTGTTCGCAAATCAGTTTTCATCACGTTTTTGCATTTGAGAGGTTTGTAAAGGCTAAGAACTGCGTCTATATCTTCCCTTTTTCTCCCACCCACCACTATCCTGTCGGGATTCATGAAATCCTCAACGGCCTTCCCCTCTCTAAGGAACTCAGGATTCATGCATACCTTTTTAATCGGGAGAGCCTCCGTTGTCCCTGGCGGGACCGTGCTCTTTACAACTGCAATGTGCTTTTTATTCTCAGAAGTTGCCCGTGCGATGCTATCGGCTGCACTCCTCACCTGTGAGAGGTCCGTCTCACCGCTTTTCTTCGGAGGGGTGCCCGTGCATATGAATGAAAATTCCGCATCTGCCAACTCCGCGAATTCTGTAGATGCGCTGAGCCTTCCTGCTCGCACATTTCTCTTAACAAGCTCATCCAAGCCCGGCTCATAAACAACCGCCTTTCCTTCGTTTATCGCCTCAACCTTTTTTCTGTCTATATCTATGCATACTACTTCGTTTCCGAGTTCTGCAAAGCATGCGGCAGTAACGCTCCCAACATACCCTGTTCCCACGACTCCTATGCGTGCCAGAAAACCACCGAAGCCTATTTTAAATGTAATAATAAAAATCCATCGTGATTGCTTGATAGTTATAACAGGAGGAGCGGGGTTCATAGGTTCGCACATAGCGAGATACTACATTGCAAAGGGCAGAGATGTCATATCAATAGACAACCTTTCTTCAGGAAAAAGGGAAAATGCGGTTGGCAAGCTCTTTGTTGCGGACATATGCTCGGATATCTCTCGCTACTTCAAAAACGCAGAGATAGTTTTTCACTATGCGGCAGACCCTGATGTAAGGAGCTGCAACCAGAACCCCAGGCGTTCCTTTGAGATAAACGTTCGGGGAACGATAAACGTGCTTGAGGCATGCAGAAAGCACGATGTTAAGCACGTAGTCCTCGCATCAACATCTACTGTTTATGGCGAGGCGAAGATACCCACCCCCGAAACGCACCCAACGTTCCCTATAAGCGTATACGGGGCTTCAAAGCTCGCGGCAGAGGGATACATTGCAGCATATGCAGGAACCTATGGAATAAAAGGAACTGTTATCAGGTATGCAAACATATTCGGGCCTGGCTCATCGCACGGGGTTATGTTTGATTTCTTCCAAAAACTGAGGAAAAACCAAAAAGAGCTTGAGATACTCGGAGATGGAAGGCAGAGCAAGTCGTATCTATACATAGATGATTGCATATCTGCAACTACCCTCATAGTTGATAAACAGACAAAAAATTTTGGTGTTTTCAACGTGGGAAGCGATGAGCGCGTAAGCGTGATAAGAATAGCGCGGCTTGTTTCCTCAGCCCTCGGGCTGAAGCCAAAATTCAAATTCACTGGCGGAAGGCGAGGCTGGGCTGGTGATGTCTCGCTAATGCTCCTCTCAACGAAAAAACTGAAAGCTCTCGGCTGGAAGCCGAGGACGAGCTTTGAGGAAGGCGTGAAAAAATATGTGGGGTGGCTGAGGGAGAAAGCCCAGCACTGATATCCCCCTTATTTATTCTCCATGTTTTTTGATTCCTTTACTTATTCGCCAAGAATCCCTTCATTCTTTGCTTTAAAATACGATAACAATTAACCGACGCCTTATCTCCATTATACCCTATCATAGCACTCTCTGGTGGTAGATGGGAAGAATATGTACGACTATTTCTCAGTGAAAAACTAGAAGGCACAGGGATGGAAGTTATCGTGGGCAAGTATGAACAACAAGTGCGAGAGAAGAGCTTAAGTCTTTGGAGAATTATAAAAATTTTATGAATCAACGATTATCACTTGACGAGACCTAGTTTTTTCAGACCCAAATGATTTTTACCTGTTACTCCCTCAACCTGTATATCCTAACGGGGTCTATGAGCTCTGTTGTGGCTTCGGGATAGACGAGGTCAAAGCCTTCTATGCGGCCGAGAACGAAGCCTTTGTAAAATATGGAATCATACCCCTTCGTTTTTCTGTGTGAGTATCCATCGCCAACATAGAACATTAGGTATGCGTTGTATTCCCTTCCATCCCCAAGCCTAACCCTCCCCTGATGCATCGGAAGCGCTGGATTGAGAGTCTGGTTGTTTTCGTATAGGATTATGTTCCTCGGCTGGCCGCTTATGTTTAGCGTTCCTATGCAGTACTTGTAGCCCGCAGAAGAAATGCCCCGCACCATGACGGCACCTCCCCCGACATCGCAAAAGTCCTGTAGGGTTGGCGAGGCTGGAACAAAGAGCCTCTCAAATTCATACTCCCTCTCGCATTCAGACTCTCCTGGGTCTTTCTCAAAAACAGTCCTGTTGTTGTAGTAGCATGAGAGATAGTTAAGAGCACCCCATTTCCCTATAAGGTCTATATCAAGCAGAATGTACTTCACCTTGTGGTTTTTAGACCATTCTATTAGATTGCGCTCATCGCCAGCAACGAAAGCATTCGCAACCTCTAGATCCATATCTGGCCTTCCGTGGTCGTTTCTCGTTATCGTCTTCGCCTGCCCGAAATAATTAGTCCAATGCCCGTAGTCCCACCAGTGGAGAACGCGCTCCTCTCCTTTCACATTCTCCTTTATCCACTCCATCGCATCAAGCCAATATGAGGGTATCTTTGAGCAGTATAGATAAAGCGCCGTCCTTCTCTGACTGCCGAATATGTTGTCAAGTATTGAGAGAAGCATTGACTGCTTGCCCTCATCGTTTATATTAGCGCAGTTCGGGACAGAAGAAGCGGGGTCTTTCACATCTGGGTTCCAGTTTATCGGGTTAAGAGCTATCATCGTTACCGTGAAGGAAACGTAACTCTGGAAGAGTGCGAGCGAAATGCATAAAGCGCACATCGCATTGAAAGCAGGCGTCTTTTGCCTGTAAATGCTGTGCAGGACAGCAAAAATAGCAAAGGAGAGAACAGTAAAAACTATACCGGATATCATACCCGGGCCGTATGCCGCATAGAATGCCGAAACAAGGACGCACATTATGAATAGCATAAAACTGCCTGCGAGCATCGTAGCATTCTTCATAGAAGAAATAAAGTAGATGCCTCCGAAAATAGCGGCTCCGAGGAATATGATGAAAATGAGCGAGACGAGCGCCTCCTGCCTTACCTGTTCTATCGTGCGTTCCCTCCCCTTGTCATAAAGCGCATAAACTACAATAGAGGCGGCTACAAGAGAGAGAAGGATGAACGTCCCAATCTTTCTCCTTTTTCCAAACTCCTTCATCTTCTCTATCACGTTTCCAAGCTCTGCTGCGAAAGCCACAACAGCCACTATAAGCATGTAGCCAAGCTGTAGGACGAACTTGCTCTTGTTGAAGCCAACGAATGAGATTGGGAATACCATGACCATGAGCATTACGAACGGGCTTCTCTCGTCTTTCGTGAAATAGGCGTACGCTATCCCAAGATGCATGAGGGCGATGAGCAAAATTCCCATCATCCCTGTCCTGTCTATCCCAAAACCAAGAATTCCACCGAAGTTATGGGCTGTGTCTATAACCCAAACGGTGAAATTCGCAAATGAGGCAAGGACTCCGAATGCCCAGCTGAATTCGCTTGGGCTGGCGGTTTCCTCTGCAACGGTTTTCATCAGCGCACTCGTCGGCTTTGCAAACGCAGCCGCACGCGTTAAATAGCTTATAAGAATCGGTCCTATCTGAACTGGGAAAGACGGAATGAAGCTTATAGCAAAAACGGCGAAGGAAACTCCGAGGATTGTGATAAGCACACCAGCCCTCGTCCCGAATGAGAACAAAAGCTCAAATATGCCTGCCTCTGCAGATTCCTTATCTATCTTCTTAACCAAATCGTCAACCCGCCCGATGTTCTGCTGTGCGTAGTATAGAACGCAGGAAAAAGCAAGCGCAGCCGAAACTGCAATCGGGTCTGTGGGAATTTTCGGGTTTTCCGAGTTTATGTAAAGCTCAACAAGGGACTGCGCCGTCATTCCGAAGAGAATTATAACGGCGTTTATCTCCAAAAACCGCCTGTCAAGCTTACCTTTCATGAAATTTATGATGCTCTGGTATGTTATGTATCCGGCGAGAACTAAGTACACTATCAGGTCTGATTTTGAGCCGAGTGTAACCGATGCAAAAGCAATAGCGGCGAGAAGAGAAAGTCTCAGGTCCCTGTGCTTTACTGCGAGTGCATAAGAAGAATAGAAGAAGAATGCTCCAAACATGCCCCATGGCGTTTGCTCGGATTCCCCTGCTGCCAGCTTCTCCACTATGCGTGGCGTTGAGGCTACAAGCGCAGCGGCAGCGAGCCCAAACTTTCTTCCATACTCCTCTGCGATGAGCACGAACACGAAGAAACAGATTAGGGCGGCTACCACTGGCGGATACATTCCCGCAATGGTTGCGAGCAAAAGATTGTCATAGCCGATATTGGAAAAGACCTGCGACGGATAGCCCGTATATATAGAATACCAATAGGCTTCAAGGTAATGTAGCAGTGGCTGGTTCCTGTGTGAGTCGGGGTGGGGATAGTACGCCCAATCGTCGTGTACTGGAACCTCCCCAAGCGTTAATATCTCCTGCGTCACCATGTCATAGTAATACGGGTCAAACTCGTAGAAATCAGGTCCAGCACTCTGGCTGCCTACCCAGAAGGCTGAAAAAACTATGATGGCAAGAATAACCCATACCGCGGCGTCTCTAATGCCCCACTTTTTTATCGCCAAACCCTTTCTTCCGAATTCATATATGCTGAATAAAATGCCGAATATGCACGTTATGGCGATGTTTACTATTACGAGCTCGTATGAGTACTTTATGCCAAAAAAGAAATACTCCAAAAAGGCAAGGAGGGGCGGTATTATCAGCCCGAGAGCAAGGCCCCAGCCCACTATCTCGGGCAAAGAGCGCCCTGTTCTCCTCAATAGCGGGAGTGCTATTAGAAAACCAGGCACGAGTATTGAAAAGAATATGGCGAGCGCAGGAATAAGGTTCTGCATGGAGGTATTGAGTTTACATAATATATAAAAGCGTATTCGTTTTTACTCATCGTATGCATGATGTTGTGGTAGTTGGCGCTGGCCCAAGCGGTTCTTTTGCTGCCGCAGAGGCTGCAAAAAACGGTGCAAACGTTCTTGTTTACGAAGAGCATAATCATGTTGGAGTGCCCGTCCAGTGCGCAGGCCTTGTCTCAAAATCCGGCCTTGATTCCCTCGGCATAGACTATAGAAAATCAGTCCTTAACGAGATGATAGGGGCAAATATATTCTCTCCTTCAGGAAATCTGATAGTGGCGAAAGCGAGAGAAGTAAAGGCTTGCGTTATAGACAGGGAGGTTTTTGATACGCTCGTTTTTGATATGGCGGAGAGGACGGGTGCAAAATTCATTTTCGGCAAGAGAGTGAAAAAGTCGGATGTTATGAATGGAAAAAGAGTAATCTGCGCTGATGGCGCATACTCCCTACTGGCAAGAGAAGTAGGTTTCCCTGAAATACGGGAATACGTATGCTGTGCGCAGGCAGAATTTGAGTATGCGAACATAGAAAGAAATTTTGTTGAGGTATACCTGTCCCGCAGAGATTTCCCGGGTTTTTTTGGGTGGGTGATACCAGTTAACGAGAATGAGGCGCGAGTCGGTTTGGGCGTGAGGCTTGGCTTGAAAGTGCATGAATACTTTGAGAGGTTCATACGGATGCTTGAGCAGAAAGAGAAGATAAAGAGAGGCAAAATGAAAAAATTGGGCGGCGGCTGCATTCCGATGTGCATGCGTGAAATAACTGCGACAGATAAGGTTGCGCTTGTGGGCGACGCTGCTGGGCAAGTTAAAGCAACTACTGGTGGTGGTGTCTTTTTTGGCTCATCCTGTGGGATGATAGCGGGAAGAGTAGCGGCAAGCGGAGAAAGCATGCTTGTATATGAAAAAGAATGGCGCAGGGCATACATGCGTGACATATCCCTCCATTATCGCCTTAGGGATTTCATAAATTCTCTTGATGATGCCTCTGTTGAAAGGTATTTCACAATGGCAAAAGCACTGGGTATAGAGCAATTCCTTACGAACTTTGGGGAGATGGATAGGGTTTCAGCGATGGTAGAATCTCTAAAAGGGAATCCTCTCTATTCGCTCATGCCCCCATTCCTACGTTAAGTATATATTAATTGGCGATAATTCTATGATTTCAGAAGTACGAGTCGGGTGGGTATTTGAATATGCTTCCCGAGCATATTGTTATAATCCCTGATGGGAACAGAAGATGGGCAACAGCTCACAGCAAGACGATAGTCGAGGGCTATCAGGCAGGCATAGCGAAAATAATAGACGCCCTTACGTGGTGTGGGGAACTGAACCTGAAGATACTAACATTCTGGGGTTTTTCAACAGAAAATTTCTTTAGAAATAAGAATGAAGTGAACAACCTCCTGCATCTATTTAACACGAAGCTTGATGAGGCGCTTAGGGAGGATACATTCAAAAAATACGATATACGTGTGCGCATACTCGGCAAACTTTCTCTAATGCCCACGGAGATAAGGCACAAAATACGGACATTGGAGAAAATCACTGAGAAGCACAAAAAACATTCCCTTAACATTCTTTTCGCATACGGCGGAAGGCAGGAAATCGTTGATGCATGCAACGCAATACTACGGGAATACAGGCGTGGAAGGATAAAGCGTGTTACAGAGGAGATATTCGCATCTCATCTTTACACAAACGGTCTTCCATACCCAGACCTCATAATAAGAACATCGGGCGAGCAAAGGCTTTCTGGCTTGATGCCATGGCAGAGCGCATACAGCGAGCTGTATTTCTCTAAAAAGCTCTGGCCTGATTTTACAAAGGCAGACCTCATAAAAGCGCTTAACGAATACTCAAGGCGCCAACGGAGGTTTGGCCATTGAGCATTATAAGAAACGAAACGAAAAGCTCTGTTCTTTGCGAAGAATATGAAGTATGCTCCTCTCTTGTTTCCCAGCTCAGGGGACTTATGTTTAGGCTCAGGAAAAAAGCGCTTCTTTTTGTATTCCCTGAAGAACGCATTTTTTCAATCCATTCTCTCTTCGTTTTTTTCCCTTTTATAGCAATATACGCCGACAGCAATAGGCGTGTCGTTGATGTGGCGCATGTCAAACCATTCACGCCTCTTTTTCGCCCGAGAGCGCCAGCCCGCTATCTCATAGAGATACCAGAACCAAAAGGGTTTGTTGAGCGTGGGGATTTGCTCTCTTGGTAGGTGGGCTTTTGAAAATATCCGTTGATAAAGGGAGATGCACTGAATGCGGTGCATGCAGGGAGGCGTGCCCCTACAAGCCAGATTCAATCGCAATCCTTTCTTGCAGGCACTGCGATGCGGAAAGCGCGGAGTGCAGGCTCTCATGCCAAAAAGGTGCGATTAAAAGGGTTGGCGACATTCTCATCATAACTGATGCGTGCGATGGTTGCATGGAATGTTCATGCCCATATGGTGCAATCGTTTTTTCAAGCGTTCTTCAGAGAGCGGTTAAATGCGATATGTGTAGCGATTACGAGGCACCTCTTTGTATTGCCGTATGCCCAGAGCACTGCATTTCCTTTCGTGAGGACAAGAACCCTCTTGGATGGTTTGTTTCGTGTGATGGGCAAAAGGAAGGCGTGCGCCCATACGTCGTTGGACTTCCTTCTCTGACAACAGAGGAGCAAAAACTCGTTAAATCCGTGCTTGAGATTTTTGCAGAGAAAGTTGAAGCGGACGGCAAGATAACACTGCAGAGAGTTCGTCGGGAGTTAACGGATTTCTGCGAAAAGCATAATATATATATGGAGAAGACCCAGTTTGAATATCTCTCAAAGGTTATACTTGGTTCTGCCGCTTCCTTCTGCCCTCTTGATCCCCTTCTTTCAGACCCAGATATAGAGGAGATTGCGGTAGTTGGTTTGAATAAGCCGATTTATGTTTACCACAGACATGAAGGATGGCTTGAAACAAACTGCTTCTTCACATCGCAAGAGGCAGTAATCAACATAATAAACAAGATGGCACGGCCGCTCGGCAGAAGGATAACTCTTAAATCTCCGAGGCTAAACGCAGTTCTCCATGATGGCTCCCGCGTTCATGCATCAATACCGCCGCTATCAAGCGTTGAGCTTACAATAAGGAAATTTAGGGAGAGCCCCTTTACCCCGCAGGAGCTGGTTGCACTCGGGACTTTCTCATCAACCGCCATGGCGTTTCTTTGGTTCCTGTTCCATGCTGACCTGAACATAATAATTGCGGGCAACACGGCGAGCGGAAAGACAACAAGCCTGAATTCTCTGTTCTCCTTCGTGCCGACAACGGAGAGGATTTTGATAGCAGAGGAAACACCAGAGATAAACATCCCCCATCCGCACAAGGTAAAGCTTCTTGCAAACCCGGAGTTGGGCATAGACATGAAAGAGCTCGTTTATGATAGTTTGCGCATGCGGCCAGATAGGGTAATCGTCGGGGAAGTCCGAAATCCAGCCGAGCTTGCCGCTCTTCTTGAGACGATGATGAGCGGGCAGGCGAGGGGAAGCTATGCAACATTCCATGCGCATTCTGCAAAAGAGCTTATAATGAGAATGCGCGCAATGGGCGCAATCCCTACCGATATACAGAGCATAGACCTTGTAGTGGTGCAGAGGAGAATGATGCTGTACAACCCAAAACTGTGCACAAAATACGAGGTCAGAAGGGTTATTGAAATATGCGAGGTTTCAAAAGGAGAACTTACCACCATACCCATATTCAAATACGACTTTTCAGAAGGCAGACTTGCTAAGACAGTCAGGGACTCGGCACTGGTTAATTATATACTCGCAACCACTGATCTATCCATTGAGGAGTTTGAGGAAGAACTTCTTCTGCGCGAGCGCTTCTTGGACTACCTGAAAGCAGGAAGGAAGAATTTCTTTGAGACGATAAAGGAGATAGAGCGCTTTACGAATGATAAGAGGTATAAAGACAGTGTTAGGGAAATAGTGGAGAAATGAAAATCCAACCTCTTATACATAGCATAGGTTCATACCTATCTTTCATAGAAATATCCCCCGAGCGTACGAAGCGCCTAGAGAAGGACTTAGTGCAGGCGGGAATGGGCGTTGATGCGCAGATATATGCCCGCTTTTCAATTTTCACAGGCTTTGTACTCTTCATACTCACCCTGCCCGCTTTCATGCTTTTTCTTGATTTTATGACTTCACTGTCCTTCTCCCTCCTGCTTTTCCCACTATCCGCCCTCATGCTCATTCTCTTACCGAAATTTTTGAAAAAGCTCAGGGCGAGGCGTGCCGAGGCAGAGTTGCCCTACGTTCTCCGCCTCATAGCTACCGAGATATCCCTTGGCCTATCTTTTGAGAATGCACTTGAAAGCGCCACGAACATGCATGGTATTTTAGCAGCAGAACTGAAGAAATGCGCTGGGGAAATTCGTAAGGGAGGCGATACAAGGGCAACCATTTGGCGTCTTGCAGAGAGTTTTGAGTCACCTCTTATACGACGGGCTCTCTCCAATCTCCTGCTGATATACGAGCATGGTTCGGACGCATCAATGCTCAGGGAGCTTGCAAGGGACACGATAGCAATACAAAGGGGAAGGATGAGGGAGACTTCCGCCCGTGCGGGCATGCTTGGGCTTATATTCATAGCGGTCTCGTGCATAGTGCCTTCGCTTTTTCTCGCCTATGTTATCGTGGGTTCTTCTTTCCTTGACATAGTTTCTTCGTACTCTGACATAATACCTCTCTATCTTTTCTTCTTCCCGCTTCTTGATTTTTTCGTCATCATGCTCATGTTCATAAACTCCAGTTTTGTTTCCACCCCCAGCTCATCAAAGTTCCTCTCCCGAGAGGAATTCACCTCCCTTGCAAGCGAGGCAGAGCGCCTAGGCATAAAGGACCCTAAAAATTTCTTCATAATGCTGTTTCTTGTTTCATCTTTGCTCTTCATAGTCTCCATCTCGTTCAACATTCTCGGGTTTCTTGGGGACGCGGCTCTTCCCATCTATTTCCTAATTCTAATGGTTCCTCTTCTGTTTTACCTGCTTCTCCAAAATTTCCGTGAGATGAGGGAAAGAGAGATAGAGCATAACCTGCCGAGTGCGCTCTATCACGCAGCATCATTCCCGCGTGGCGTAGCGTTTGAGAAGATAATTGATTCACTCGCACAATCGGACTACGGAACCCTCTCGGAAGAGTTTGCGCGCGTTAGCGCGGCAGTCCATGCGGGCTCATCGGTTGAAAGCGCGCTCAAAAAGATGGGGGAGAGGTACTCATCAGCTCTCCTGAAAAATGCAGTCGGGTTGATAGCGCGCTTCTACCTTGTCGGCAGCGACATGTGCGTCGTGCTAAAGGAAAGTGCGGACGAGGTTCAGGAGCTCTTCGCCCTTACGAGAGAGCAGGCCTCAATGCTCTCTACGCAGAAATACACAATTCTTCTTGCAAGCTCCGTTCTCCTACCCCTCATAATGGGCCTCATGCTCTCAATAGCGTCTGAGATTGGATTTGAGAAGATGCATGAGGCTGTTCGTGCGGGCTCCTTCGCAGCAGTTTCCTACATACTTGCCTTTTCCCTTCTTGCGGGCTTTGTCGTCGCGCATCAGGAGGGAAACACGAGGAAATTCATAGTTTATTTCCTTGCAATAGTCCCGATCGCACTCTCGGTATTCATCCTTTCGCAGCATGTTATCGACTACATTTAAAAACAATTGTGCTGTTCTATTCTCATGGAAATAGTAGAGATAAAAAAACCGAGAATAGAAGGGGCAACATTGATAGAAGGTTTTCCTGGAATCGGGCTTGTGGGCACGATAGCAACGAGCTACCTTGTTGAGAAGATTTCTATGGAGCAGATAGGCTATATATACTCCGAGGAGTTTCCCGCAATATCAGCGATACACAACCACATCCCTCTCCACCCTGCGAGGATATATGAATGCGATAAGCTTAAGTTCTACGTGCTTTTCTCTGAGTTCATAGTTCCAATGAGCCAGATATACCCGCTCGCCCGCGAGATACTCAAATGGGCGCTTACGAATAAAGTAAAGCAGATAATCTCCCTCGGCGGTATAGTGATGAAGGGAGAGCAGGATGAAGTATATGGCATATCAAGCACACCTGAAGTAAGAAAGATGCTTGAGAAGCACGGCGTTAAATCGATAAAGGAAGGGGCGACGACGGGCGTGAGCGGCGTGCTTCTTGCTGAATGCGCAACAAGAGGCTTCCCTGCTTTCTCGCTTCTCGCCGAGTCAAGGCCAGAGTATCTTGACCCCCGAGCAGCCGCAATGGTTCTTGATATACTGAAGCGAATGCTTGATTTTGAAATAGATACGAGCGAGCTCGTGCACGAGTCAGAAGCGATTGAGGCAAAGCTCAAGGAGCTTCTTGAAGGTGCGAAGAAAGCGCACAACCACTACCAGCAGGTTGATAAGATAGGCACAATGTATGGCTGATATTTAAAAAAATGCGAGGGGAGGGATTTTCACAACATAGCGGATTTGAACCCTCGGAGGCCCTAAGGCCACAGGATTTCCATGCACCCACTTAAGTCCTGCCCTTTAGTCCAGACTCAGGCACCCTCGCACAAATTCCCCATTCCCGTTTATGAGTGCAATAAATATCAATCATTCGCTATTTCCTTGCAAAGGCAAGATATCCTGTATGGGTTATTCCCTTCGTTGCTGGCCTAACGCCGAACTTCCTCACGAGCATCTCTCTTATTATGCATTCAACAGCAAAAACCTCGGAGAAATTCTCAGATTCGCATGCGAGAACGAATTCTTTTAGCTGTTCAACGTTTGGGAGGAATGCGGCGATGCACCCTCCATCTTTTATGCAGTTTTTTGCAATCGGCACAACCCTCTCTGCGTTTGCTATATCAATCGTCATCAGATCCGCATTCGTTTCTTCTATGCCCTCAAACGCATTTTTCTCCTTCAATTCTATATTCGTAAGCCCGCTCCTTTCTATGTTCTTGCGTGCGAGTTCTGCAAACTCGTGCTTCCATTCGTATGTTACCACGCGAGCCGCAATGTTTGCCATCGCAATCGCGAGAAACCCGCTTCCCGTTCCAATATCAACAACAAAGCTGTCCTTCCCTACTCCCGAGAATGCGACTATTAATCCAAAATCTTTAGGGAGAATTACCTGTGGGCCTCTTTTGAGCTTCCTGATGAGCGGCGGAAAGCCAAATTTATCCCCCATCATGCTACCACTTTTTAATTATTCACAGCACTGACTTTTTAAGGTGAGGGTATGCCGTCTGCAGTTATAGTAGGTATGCAATGGGGCGATGAGGGTAAGGGGAAGGTTGTTGATTTTTATGCATCGGAAGCGCATGCAGTCGTTAGGTTTAATGGCGGGAACAATGCAGGGCACACTGTTGTTGTTGGAGGGAAAAAATACAAGTTACATCTAATGCCCTCTGGCGCAATCCAGCGCAAGCGCGTGATAATCGGGAACGGCGTTGTCGTTGACCCAGAAGTGCTTCTGCACGAGATTGAAATGTTGAATAAGGAAGGTTTAGAGCCAGACCTTCTCATAAGCGACAGGGCGCACGTCATACTCCCTCAGCACAAAAGGCTTGATGCTGCGTATGAGAAACTGAAAGGAAGGCTTGCGGCTGGCACCACGGGGCGAGGTATAGGGCCATGCTATGCAGACAAAGCGGCGAGGCTTGGGATACGCATGTGCGAGTTTGTTGATGATGGGTTTAAAAAGAGGTTCTCAATTCTGCACAAATTTCATAATGCGGTGCTCATAGCACTTGGCGAGAAGACAGATAAAGAAGAAAAGGTTCTCATTGAGAGATATGCTTCGTATGCAGAGAAGCTAAAAAAATACGTTGGCGATGCGCGCTACGAAATCGAAAGGGATCTAAAAGATGGAAAAAATGTCCTTTTTGAAGGCGCGCAGGGAACGATGCTTGACGTGGATTTTGGCTTATATCCTTTTGGTACTTCAAGCAACACAACTGCTGGCGGTGCGTGCACTGGCACGGGAATACCGCCAAATCTTATAGATGAGGTTATAGGCGTTGTGAAGGCATACACATCGCGCGTTGGAGAGGGCCCGCTTCCGACAGAGCTGAAAGACGAAACAGGAGAAAGGATAAGGGAGATTGGGCAGGAGTTCGGCACGACAACTGGGCGGGCGAGAAGGTGCGGCTGGCTTGACTGCATTACCCTACAATATGCCGCAAAAGTGAACGGGATAACTGGAATAGCGATAACAAAGCTTGATGTTCTTGCTGGCATGAATAAAATAAAAGTTTGCATTGCGTATGAATGCGATGGGGAGGAGATTAAGGAACAGCCAACGAGCGTTGATGTTTTTGCAAGGTGCAGGCCGATTTACGACGAGTTTAAGGGCTGGAAACAACTAAAGGAAACAGAGTGGAATATGCTAACCAAAAAAGGCTATGATGAGCTACCTGGGGAGATGCGGGAATACGTGGAGTATATCTCCAAAGTCTGCAATGCCCCAATCTACATGGTTTCCGTCGGCGCAGGTAGGGAAAGAACGTTCGTTCTGCGCACCGCATTCAGATAGAAAACTAAAATAATTTACCTCCCATTACCTATTGAAGCCCCATTAGCTCAGCGGTAGAGCGCTCGCCTCGTAATGCTGGAGGAGTTATCCTCCATCAAACGCAGGTTCATTTCTATCCTATTGGGAAAGCGAGAGGTCGAGGGTTCAAATCCCTCTTGGGGCTTCCTATTTTTCAGTGATAGTTTTTTTATATCGGCCGTGTTAATCAATGAACGGTGTGCTGATGGTAAGAAAGAAAGCCATAATTGTCGGTGCTGGGCCTGCTGGGCTCCTATGCGCGTATGTGCTCTCTCAAAAGGGGATAGGTGTAACAGTTTTTGAGGATGGCTATGATGTGAACAGGCGTAGGTGCCCGCGGCACGAGCTTGGCTATTGCGTAAAGTGCGAGCACTGCAGCTTTATCCAGGGAGTTGGAGGAGGAGGTTTATTCTCCGATGGGAAGCTGAACCTTAGCCCAACAATAGGTGGGAACCTGCTTGAGTTCATGAGCAGGGATGAGGCGATCAAGCTCATTGAGCGTGTTGACGGGATTTTTGAGAAGAATGGCGCAAAGGGAGGCATGAGCGACCCTGGAAAAAAGGGAGATAGGCTTGAGGCATTCGCAAAAGCCGAGGGCATAGAATTCATACCGATAAAGCAGAGGCATATCGGTTCTGACAGGCTGCCGAACGTGATAAAATCAATAAAAAGGCACATAGAGAAGCACGGCGGGATAATAATAACGGAGACAAGGGTTAAGGATGTCCTTGTGAAGAACGGATGTGCAGTTGGCGTAATTGCAGACGGCAAGAAAATTCCCGCAGATTATGTTGTTATTGCAACGGGCAGAAGCGGCGCCCGATGGAACCAGAGAATATGTGCGAACCACGGAATAAAGATGAGCCATCAGCCCTTGGATATAGGGGTTCGGGTTGAGGTGCCAGCAGAAATAATGGATGAAATAACGAAAATCTCATGGGACCCGAAGTTCCACATAAACACGAAGCACTACGACGATTTTGTAAGGACTTTCTGCACCAATCCTCACGGATTCGTTATATCCGAATACTACGGCGACTATGTTTGCGTGAACGGGCATGCGCGCAGAGATGCACGCTCCCAGAACACGAACTTCGCCCTTCTCGTCCATATGCCTCTCACCGAGCCCCTTGAGAACACAACACAGTATGGGGAGTCAATAGCGAGAATGGCAACAACGATAGGTGGCGGCATGCCTATAATACAAAGGCTTATTGATATAAAGAGCGGAAGGCGCTCTACGTGGGAAAGGATAGGGAAGAGCTATGTTGAGCCCACGCTAAAACATGTTACCCCCGGAGATATCGGAATGGCGCTTCCATCGCGCATAGTCATGAATGTGCTTGAGGCTCTTGAAATGCTTAACAAGGTTATACCCGGTGTTGCCGAGGATTCAACCCTTCTTTATGCGCCAGAAATAAAGTTCCATGCTCTTCGCGTGCATGTTACGAGCAAAATGGAAACCAACGTGAAAAATCTTTTCATGGTTGGAGATGGTGCGGGCGTATCGCGCGGAATAGTCCATGCAGCAGCAACAGGCATTATAGCTGCTGAGGAGATAGCGAATAGAGTGAAGTAAAACAGAGGTGATTGAATGGAAGGTGAGATAACTTTTACGGCAAAGCTCGGGGAATGGATTTCAATAAAGAAGATGGGTGTTGATGAAGAGACGAAAAATGAGGAGATAGCTTGTGTGCTATCTGGCATAGCGGAGAGCGCAGACAGGAAGTGCTTTCAGATTCTCGGCATTGATGGAGAATTGGCTGCTAAACTATCTGCTTATGTTGAGGGATTGGCAAAAGGCAAGCGCAAGGGTTTCAGCTCGCTTTCAGAAGCAGTGCGAGCTCTTAACAAAACCGAAATAGAGAATATGGCGGGCGGGAAATGCCCTTACGAGGTTGTTGAAGCATATGTGGTCGCGCTTTTGCTTGAAAAACTGGGCTATAGCGCGCGGGTTAGCACAGAGATGCTCCGCACGCTATATCCCGAACTGAAACTACCAAAGCCAAGGGGGCGTTTTAAATAACTACTTCATCTCCTTGGCGTATTTCTCTGCGTAATCGCCTATGTACGGCAGCTTGTATTTCTGGCCAGTGTACGCCATGTACATCAGGTAGAGGTATGTTATCGGGGTCCCAAGCCAGAGAAGCGGCATGCAGACAATTCCAACCACCGTAATAAACAGCACGAATGCAACTGCAATAACTACTATGTTCGTCATGATTGACTGGAGTGCGTGAAAGCGAACGTATTCATCTTCTTTGTCTATCAGCAAGAATATAATTCCTGTAAGTATGCCGAACAGATACGATAGCGCACCAGCAACCTTTGGGTCAAGCCCGCTTCCCTTCGTTTTCTTTTCCTCAACAGTCTCTCCTTCTTTCTCATCTTTCTTTTCCTTAACAACTGCCAAAAACTCACCTCCTTGCAACGATTTTTATCACATCGTTGTTTTTTAAAACATGCTCCCTCCCAATCTTCATCTTCGTTCTTGCATCTATTGCACATATAAAGTTTTCTGCAAGCTCCGTGTGTATTTTCTTTGCCAAATCAATAGCGGTTGCTCCAGACGGCATGAGAAATGCATGCGGCAGGACGTTGCCGAAGTGGTCTGAATAACGATTTTCATCCTCAACGGGATAAACGATAATCTGCCCAAGCAGTTCAAAAACTGCCTTGTTTATTATCTGCTGTACCCCCGTGCCCCCATACTTGCTCATAGCGCGCCTTATTTTCTCAAGCGCCTCTGTTTGTCTTGCATCCGCGTTTAAAATTTCAAAATCCCCATCCCCGGGCGTGTATCTCACGATTCCCTTTTCATTCGCCCTTCTAAGCGCGAGTTCCCCATCCGCATAGCACGGCATTACCCTATCGCCGAACTCTTTTCGCATCCTCTCATAATTATCATGCGCCCCTTCAACATCAATTTTGTTAGCTGCAATGAGTATTGGTTTCGCAGATAACAATGCCCTTGAGAACAAAACCGTTTCTTCTTCCGACCATGCTATCCTGCCAGCGCTCATCCCAGAGAGCTCAAGAGCCCTGCTGATTTGTTGCAAGCCTATGTTAAGCCCGCTGAGAAGCTCTGCGAGTGCATGAATATCCTTCCCCTTTATTTTTGGCATGCCCCTCTTTATTATTCCAGCAATCCAGTATGCAAGCTCATCTTCAAGGAATTTGACCTCAAGTATCGGATCGTATGCGCCAGGCTTACCCTCTGCATCAGTTTTTCCCGAAGCATCAACGATCTGTATAAGGACATCTGCAGCCCGAAGGTCATCAAGAAACTGGTTTCCAAGGCCTTTGCCCATGTGGGCGCCGGGCACAAGGCCAGCAACATCAAGAATGCGAGCGGGTATAAGCCTCACTCCTTCCTCGCACTTTGAGTTCTGAGGGTTGCATTTTACTCCGAGTTCGGTATGTGGGCATTTTGCACGCACGTATGTTACCCCAACGTTCGGCTTTATGGTGGTGAATGGGTAGTCCGCTATATCAACCTTCACAAGAGTCGCCGCAGAAAAGAAGGTTGATTTACCCGTATTAGGCTTGCCACATATGCCAATAAGCATGGATTACTATGCGCATAAACCGTTTAAATAGGTAATGCGAAATACCTGCGTGGAGAAGCATATGCTCTGGACAGAAAGACTCTCGCCGAAAAAGCTTGACGATATAGTGGGAAACAGCGATGCAGTAGAGACTGTCAAAAAATGGGCCTATGAGTGGGAAAGAGGAAAAGCGATGAAGCCATTGCTTCTCATCGGGCCCGCTGGCGTTGGCAAGAGTGCGATAGCAAGGGCTCTTGCCTCCGAGATGGGCTGGGAAATAGTGGAGATGAACGCGAGTGATATACGGGATAAGGAGACGGTGATGCGCATTCTGGGAAGCGCTTCAACAATGCAAGGACTTTTTGGGAGTAGAAGGCTGATTTTAATAGATGAGGTTGACGGCCTTTACAGAAGCGATAGAGGGGGCGCAAACGCGATTGCAGAGGTTATAAAGGGCGCATCGCAGCCGATAATACTAACAGCAAACGACCCCTATGCCAAATCTCTTTCAGCGATAAGGGGGCTTTGCACAGAGGTTAAGATGAAAAGGATAAACGTGCGAAGCGTTGCTTCATTCATCAAAAAAATAGCGCAGCAGGAAGGGGTTGAAATAACCCAAGAGATTGTGAATACTATAGCAGAAAGCTCAAAAGGGGACCTGCGGAGTGCTATAAACGACATGCAGGCGCTCGCAGAGGGAAGGACTAAAATCGGCTCCTTTGTGCTCGGTGTGAGGGATAGAGAAGAAGGCGTCTACAACGTAGTGCAGAGAGTTCTAAAATCAACGAGCTATGTGGATGCGCTTGATGCGATAGAGAACGTTGACGTTGACCATGATATGCTAAAGGCATGGATAGACGAGAATATAGCGGATGAATACGAAAACCCTTCGGAAATAGCGAATGCATACGATGCGCTCTCTCGTGCTGATGTTTTTGATGGCAGGATATACAGAAGACAGTATTGGGGATTTCTCCGCTACTCAAACGTTCTCATGAGCGCTGGCGTTGCTCTTTCCAAAAAGGAGAGATACCGCAAGTATGTTGTATACAGGTTTCCAACTAGGATAAGAACGCTTAGCACGCTAAAGGCAAAGAGGGAGAGTGAAAAGAAAGTGGGAATGAAAATTGGTGCAAAGCTCCACTGCTCCTCAAAAGAAGCGAGATGGTATTTTCCGATAATAGCGCGCATGCTTGAGGATGATAGGGAGGGAACCGTGCATTTTTTTAAGTTTGATGAGGAGGACGAGGAAATGCTGAAGAGTGCGCATCTTGAAGTAAAGAAAAAGAATAGCGAATGAATTCATATTTCTATCTCAAAAACAGCTGTCGGCTGCTCTATCCCGAAATTGTTTAGAACCTCTGGGTGAATCTCCCCAATTATGCCTTTCTTAGCCCCAACGGATATGCGGGCGCACCGCCCTTCTATGAAAGATCCATGCTCGCATCTCTCAAATTCTGCGTTCATTCCCGCTTCGTAAAAAAGCCTTTCAGCGACAGATTTTATCTCAGAAAAGCATGCCTTCGGGTGAGCAACAGCTACTGCAAGAAGCCTCTTTTCATTCACCCCTTCACCAACAGCAACGGCATCGCCGATTTCAAATATCCTATGCGGCATTTTTTCCTTTTTGTTCCCCGCAAGTACTGAGAGGAGCGATGGAACAAGCCATGTTCTCACAACGCTTAGCTCCTGAGTTCTTGAATTCATGAGCTTAGCCCATTCCTTTTCCTTTATCCGCATCATCTCTGCATCAATCTTTTCGTTTGAAAGCATAAAAGTAACAACTTCTGTAAAACCCATACCAATCATTATCAGCTTTATCCGCATCTCTGCTTCATTTCGTTCAAGGGGATTCCCAGCCGAATAAAACTCTGATGTGGTGGGCTCAAGCTTATCATACCCATACGCTATTGCCATGTCCTCTGCAACATCAACCCAGTGCATGATATCTGGGCGGTAGCAGGGGATGACGGCATCGCTCCCAACGAGCGAGAGGCCCATGCGCTCCACGAGTTTTTTTGCCTCCTCAAAAGAAAAGTTCGTTCCAAGAAGGGCGTTCGCCTTTCTGAGAGGAAATCTAATCCTCTTCGTTGATAGGTTGGGCGTTTTTCTACCCTCAATGCTGACTGTGTAAATTTCGGCACCCCTATCGGAAAACATCGTGCATACGACATTGAGAGCGCTCTCAAGCGCATTTTTTGATGTGCCTGTCATTTCTATGAATATTTCCTTAGTTTTCTCTGTTATGCGGGTGCGCTCGGCGTTTATTATGGGCGGAAAAGAAACAACCCCTTCGCTATCCGTTATTATCGGATATATTCTCTCGTTTTTCAGTATATCTGCATACTCGATCCCCTTTGGGTGTTTAGCGAGAATCTCGGCTGGCGTCATCTCATCGTTTAAGTCAAGCGGAATGAACTTTATTCCGTCAGGCGAGACTGCTTTATACTCAAAAGGCGGCCTCAGCACTTGAAAATCATGCATTCCGATTGCAACCTTCTTTCTCTTCCTCCCAAACGTCTCATGTATCTTCTCCTGCACCTGCATCAAAGACCTGAGGAGCCTGTCATCAATTCTCACGTTTTTAACCAGCGCCGAGACAACATAGGGCCTTACCACCTTCAGCCTTCTATCAACAGCGAACTTTAACTCCGAATCGCGAGCACCATACTCCCTTACGCCAGCCCTAACCGAAAGAAAAGAAGATAGCGCTCTCGCCATGCCCTCAACAGACAGAAGATCAATCCTGTTTGGGGTTATGTCTACATGTATCTCTTTCCCCTCGTCTTTCTCAACACGCATCCCAAGAAGCGGTATTGTAGAAATTAGCTCTTCAATAGGAATATCTTTTCCTACAAGCGCGCAAAGATCCTCCTTATCATAAACAACCACTGCCATCAAAACACCTGCGCTCTCGTCCCCCTAAGCCACCTCAAATCGTTTTTATAAGGAGTCCTTATATCTTCTATCCCTCTCTCCAGCATTAACGGCCTCTCAAGGCTGAGGCCCCATGCGAGAACGGGGAACTTCCCCCACAAAGGCAGGCACACCTCAGGCCTGAAAACGCCAGCCCCTCCGAGCTCAAGCCATTCCCCTCTCTTTTCAAAGAAAACCTCAACTTCAAGGCTCGGCTCCGTGTATGGGAAATAGCTTGGCATGAACCTTATCCTTTCAAATCCAAGCTTTTTGTAGAAATCTCGTAGGCAACCGAGCAGGTCTCTAAAAGTGGCTTTTTCCCATACTATTATGCCCTCAACCTGATAAAATTCTGCGAGATGCTTAAAGTCTATCGCCTCGTTTCTGAAAACTTTGCCTACGCTGAAATACCGCGCGGGCGCCTTTTTATTCCCCTCCCCAACCTTGGCAAGATAGCGAGCAGATACTGCGGTGGTGTGCGTCCTTAAAACAAATTTTTTTGCTTCGCTCTCCCTCCATTTGTATCCCCACCCCTTCTCATGCGCCTTCTTCACCTTCTCAACAAGTTCTGTGGGAAGCATGGCTGTTTTCGTTCCTTCGGGCAAATCAAGATAGAACGTATCTGCAAGTTCCCTTGCAGGATGGTCTTGCGGTTGAAAAAGCGAGTCAAAGTTCCAGAATGATAGTTCAACAATGGGCCCCTCCATCTCCTCAAAGCCCATTTCCAGGAATATCCTTCTTATTCTCTCCTTTTGCATTGTGATTGGGTGCAGCTTGCCAATTTCAGCCTCTTCAACGGGTGCGCATACATCATATCTTCTCAATTTAACATCACGCCATCTTCCGCTTGTTATCATCTCCTTCGTCAGTATGTTAACTTCTCCCTCGCTTTTGGATATTCTTGCCAATTCTTTGCCGAAATCAGTGAGGCTGACGCTTATATCCTTTTTCTCCCTCCTCACAATCTGCCCCCTGCGCAGGAGTTCCAAAACAAGCTCTTCTCGTGCCTTCTCGCCTTTGCTTATGGCAAGAAGCGCGTTGTAGAGGTCATAGGCAAGCGGATTCTTTGCCAAATCTTTGCCGCTTTGTGTTAGCGAAATTGCTCCACCACGCACATCAATGAACCTCTTCTCCCGTGCCTTTGCCAACCCAACCCTTCTTTCCTCAGCATCAAGCAAGGAGATGTCCCCGCCCCTTTCACCAAGTTTTACGAGGATACGTATCTCGGGGAAATTATTCTCTAAAAACTCCTTCCCCTCTTCGGTGAGAATATAGCCAGCAGAAACCTTCTCAGAAATATCTACTGCGCCCTTCTCTTTAAGCCAGTAGCAAGCACGCATCACTGAATCTTTGCTAAGGTTTGTTTTTTTTGCGATGCTCTCTATATCATTACTACCCTGCTCTAATGCCTTTATTACGAGTTTCTCATATTGGTGAAGTTCTGCCTCATTCATTCTCTCACTAACCCAAAATAGACATACGCCTATACCTATATAAATAATAAGAAACAGAAAGCAACAAAATCCCCACCACAACATACCAATAGGCACTCACAAAGTGCCTTATTGCGCTTTCAATATCTGCGAAAAACTCCGAAACCTCAACATCTATTGGTTCTATCAGCCCAAAAGAAAGCTCAAGCCCGACAGTCGTTTTGCTGCTTTGCGTTGCCCACGATAATTCTCTCACATCCCTATACGGAGGCTCTTTTCCCTGGGGTATATTATCAGGCTTTGGGGAAACAGCAAGAATATTTGCACCTTCTGGAAGCCGAATAGTTAGATTCGTGAATTCTGGAAGAACGATAGCTCCCGTCGGGGAATTCTCAAATGAGAGCACCTCCTTTTTCAGCGTGAAATTCACCGTTCGTGGTTTCGTGCGGTTGGTGTAAAAAATCGGTTTAAGGGTGTCGTACTCTATTCGTATCGTAGCTCTGCATGTTCCCTCAATCGTGTTGCACTCCGTTCTTCTCTGCGGCAATACCTGTATGTTTGCAGGGAGAGCATGCTGCGCATCGGTGTGGAGGCGTATGTCTTCAACACCCGTAAGATTCCTCCACCTGTCTATCGTAGTCCCAACATTGCTCATGCTAATTTCGTATTTTCTTATAGAATCGTTTGAATCCATAAACAACCCGATAACTTCCACTATGTGTGCAGTCCCATTCTTCTTTACATCAATAATTACTGAAAGAGTTGTTCTGTTGAATGCCGCATTAACTGTTAACGAGGATAAAAAGAGGAATGATAAAGCGAGCACGAGAACTCTCATATTCCTACTAATGCGTGGGAATATTTAAATTAAATGCCTTTATTTAAATATGGCTGACCATTCGCTTGAATACGTAGGCCATTCAACATTTATATGGAATGCGCACGATAAAGTGTTCTTATTTGATCCATATTTTGGGGATATAAGGTTCCGAGGAAAGCCTCGCGTTGTTCCCGCTTCCGAAAAGCCTAACTGGATAGATAAAGTAAACATAATATTCGTATCCCACGAGCACGAAACACACTGCGAGAAACCAAGCATAGAGGAGATAGTTAATCGGACTGGCGCCATGGTGGTAGCGCCAAAGCCAGCCCTATCTTCCATAAACATAGATGCTGCAAAAAAGGTTGATGTCAGGGTCGGCGATGATTTTAACCTTGAGGGCGTCCATGTCCGCGTTGTAAAGGCAGTCCACCCCCAATCAGAGTATCCCGTTGGATATATAGTTTCCTATGCTGGCATCTCAGTATACTATGCGGGGGATACATACGCATTCCACGAGATGCACCAGATAACTGCTGATTACTCTCTTATCCCGATTGGCGGCATGTTCACTATGGATGTTTTAGGGGCTTCCACTGCGTGCAGGATGCTGAGGACGAAGTACGTAGTACCCATGCACTACAACACGCACGAGATTATACGTCAAGATGCATCTGATTTAAACACTGGGAGGGCAAAACTTCTTGTTATGAAGCCTGGGGAAAGAATAGAGATGCGCCAATAACAAAATTTAAAAATGGTACAAATAAAATGAAATGGGTGGTTTATTGATAACTGGCGGCAAAATAACCTATGTTGAAGCAAAGCGCGACAAGGACGATCCCGTTTCGGGTCTCAGCATAAACGTTGGAATAGATGATGTTGTAATTGAAGAAGGCGTTGTTGAGGTTAAATACACATACACTGTTAACTACACTGATGGTGTTGGCTCGCTCAAAATAGTTGGTTCAATATACGCAGAAGAAGAGCCAGATATGGTTAAAAGAATAAACGACGAATGGACAAAAAACCGACGGCTGCCAGACGATTTTGCCGAGACAATCATAAACAGCATAAACTATGCCTGCGGTACAAACGGCACCCTTGTTGTGAGACCGCTTAATCTGGCTGCACCCATGATACCGCCTCGTGTTCGCTTGGAGCAGCCAGCAGGCAGCAAGCGCGGCTGATAATAAGCGTCGCATAAGTTCGTCTTTTGCCGTAAGACTGTTTAAATAGCCAGACTGAGAATTATTAATAGGTGTAGCCATGCAAACCGCCACTGGTGCAGTCCACCCCGAAAAGAAAAAGGAAGCTACTAACCTCATCGCAGTTGCATGCACGAGCGTAGGCATTAGCTATGAAAAAGTTTATTCCGCACTTTACGATCCTGTCCCCAAAGACAAGGAAAGGGCAAGGGAAAACAAAATTCTCCTTCTTTTGCTCAGAGAGGAGTTAAAAAAAATGGCTTCTGCTAGTCAAGACCACGGGATGAGAATCGCCATAGAGGATGTAGAAATCGCATTGAAGAAGTATTCAAACGTTGATGTTTTTTCAAGTCGGGGTGAAGAAAAGGAAGAAGCACGTGCACTACCAAGCGCATATACAAAGTTAGAAAATACTCAGTCAGCTTTGAGAGAAAGGGCGAGAAGAGAAGCACCCGGCTCTGAGGAGCTTGAAACACTCGCACTAATAGACCTTCTTGGTGGTGAAAGACTGACAGCACCCGCAAAAGCCGAAATTCCCGTAGGACCGCTCGGGAAAATAGGTAATGAGAACTGGGAGATATACGATGTGCGGGTTTATGGTGATAGAACAGTCATGCTTGCAAGAGCACGCCTGGATGAAAAAACTACCATATATGCCGTGATAGGTACTGAGGCGACGAGTTTTCTGGTTGAACACAGGCACGAAGGTCAGAGCATATGGTTCAGGCTAAGCAACACTAATGGGGTGAGGGGAGCAGCAGTTTATGATGAGCAGACAAGAAAATGGAACTACCACATCGCGGTTGATACCGATGGCAGATATCAACTTTCTGCTCT
>JAVZCV010000014.1:0-28917 GCA_038874215.1 Candidatus Micrarchaeia archaeon
ATGTTTTTATAGTCCAAAGTTTATAATATAAGCACTTCAGCTGGTTTTGGGGTGGTAATATGGGGAAGACGACGCAACAGACTCCAAAGCGTCAAGGGCATGCAATAGGCGGGCCTTTAGTCCCTATGCCTACGAAGAATCGATTTAACGCATTCAAAAGGCTATTTGGAACACCATATGTGCCTGCCCTGAATGCTTTCAAGAGGGTCTTAGAAGATAGGGATAGGGATGCAAGTTGGGAGATTAAGGCAATGCTCCGTGGAATGGCAGAGGCGTATAGCCGTATTTTAGACAGGTATATTGCAAACAATCCGATTGTGCTGGATGTGGGAACGAGAAATGTTTACGATGAAAAGGGTGAAATTGATTTTAGCAGATGGAGGCTTGAAATCCCGAACCTTCGGGAAAATGATGGGTGGCTTCGCTATGTTTTTACCCGCGATCCTCGCCGCTCTGTGATGGAGCAGGAGAGGGGAATTCCAAAAACATGGATTCGCACGCCCGTTGTTGTTGCGTCTTCTTCAATAGAAAAAATGCTTGCAGAGGCGAGGATTCCTAATGCTGCCAGTTTAAGCAGGGAGGCGCCGTTCATCTTTATCTTTCGCAGATGGATGGAGTGAGCGTCTATTACAACGGAATTGTCGGCGATTATAGAATTAGAATAAAAGGGCCGCTTTCAACGTCCGATGCGGTGAGAGCTTTTGAATACATATCCGGTGCGAGCAGAGGCCGTATTGTTTTTAATAGAGGGCAGGAGGAGACAGTATCAGACAAGTATTTGGGCGATTTTGAGATTAGGGATTTAAGCGGGATAGAGATAAGTGTGAGAAGACGTTGATCTGTCATAAAAGGCGCATGTGATACTGTTTTTAACCTTGTATGAGATATTAACGCATGCGTGCGGGTAATGTTTTCAGCAGGCTTGGGAATGAGGAAACAGAGATATTCAAAGACGAACGGGTTTTGATGCCCGACTATCTGCCCGAAGTCCTCCCGCACAGAGAAAAGGAGATAGAAGGCATAGCGCTAGCGCTTAAGCCAGCGGCACGAGGGAAGAGAACAGAGGGGCTTTTTATTCACGGTCCTCCAGGAAGCGGTAAAACTGCGTGCGTCAGGTATGTTTTGGAACACCTGAAGGAATACACGCAGAGAGCAGTCCCGATATACATAAACTGCTGGGAAACATCAACAAGGCACGGTATACTGAGCACAATAGCAACCGCGTTGGGCGAGATTCTGCCGAGGAGAGGAATTGCAACCGATGAAATAACGGAACGGATTGTTGGGGCGATTAGGAGGGAGGGAAAACTTCCGGTTGTTGCTCTTGATGAAGCGGACAGGCTTTTTGCAAGCCAGTATGAAGAAGAGAGGATAGTGTACGATTTAGTCAGGGCGTGTGAAGTCTTTTCGGTAAATTTCGGCACGATAATAATAACGAATAAGAAAGAGATTTTGATTAAGCTTGATGAGAGGATAAGGAGCTCGCTTGCGCAGAGGCAGGTAGAGTTCAAGCGTTACGGGCCTGATGAACTGAAGGACATATTGCGAGAACGTGCTCGCATGGCCTTTCATCCGAACACCGTGGACGATGAATCTATTGCTCTCTGTGCAGCGTATGCAGCAAAGAATGGCGGGGACGCACGCCTTGCGATAAACTGCCTTTGGAAGGCTGGCAGGATAGCAGAAGCGGGAACAAGTGGGAAGGTTCGTATTGAAGACGTGAGAAAGGCTTTTCTTGACGTTTCTGCAGAGCTTGAAAAAAGGAAAAACGGCATGCTTGATGAAACCTCAAAGAGGATAATTGAAGTTTTGCGTGAGCGTGGGGAGATAAAAAGCGGCGAGCTTTATTCACTAATAAAAGAAAACGACAGGACAATAAGAAACCATCTGAAAAAATTGGAGAGGCTTGGAATGATAGAAACAGTTCTTGTGAAAGAAGGAAGGGGAAAGACAAGGATAATACGAATCAAACGAACGCTTTTTTCTCAGGTGTAGCGATGCAGCAGGAAAGGAAAAATATGATACACGTGCTCCTAGCAATAGTTATAATCTTCGTAATAGTGGTTGTTTTCTTCATCCTGTCTGGTTTTGGAAGCCCGAAAAGAGTAGGCGATGCGAGAAACTTCGCTGTCGTAAGGCCTATAACATGGGCGTTCTTTGCTGATGAGAGTGGCGATGTAAGCGAGGCGAGGGCCGAGATAGTTCTTGTGAATGTTTGGAGGACGAACTTAACGCTGTATGTAGCGGATAGCCTTGTTGAATCCGTTAGTTTGAAGAAAGGAAACATGCTTTGCATGCTTAAAAATGTTGAGGCAGAGAATGAAACGGCGTACAAGACATTGGTAAGCAAGAGGACAATTATTTTCCCAAGAGAAGTTGTCAAGATAACTGGTGTTTTGAGCGGTCGGGGAAATTGTAGCGGCAAAAAGGGAGAGGAATATGAGTACATAATGCATGTCGTCAGTGCTGAGCCGAATGGGATATTGCATGCGGAAACGGGCCTCGTTTATGGCACATATAAATGAATGCGGCCGCCGGGATTTCCAGAAGTTTTTTTGGCGCAGCTCTTCCAAAAAAGCTGCTTTGAATTCCCTGACCCATCCGGTAAGGTTTTTCTTTCTTTGAGAAAGAAAGGGCCACCCGGGTTGTGGGCTTGGAAGGCCCAAGTCCTAACCAGGTTGTCCAAACTCTTCTTTCTTTTTATGAAACTTTTCTTTTGAAAGAAAAGTTCCCTAGACTACGGCCGCATCGGCATTATATTGGCGGGATAAAAATAAAAATGGATAGATGGGAAAATGGGGGGACCGAGATTTGAATTCCCGTGCCCTTTCTGTTCTTTCGGAATCGCTTTTTATTTGGGGTTGAGCACTTTCTTTTCCGAAAAAGAAAGGGCTCTCGGGTCTCAGGGTTTTCCGCAGCCTTCTGCTTTCTTTTTACGATGCAGCGCTTTTTCTTAAAAAGAAAAAGGGCTGCCCCAAACCCCGAAGCATTGCCAGGCTAGCCCATCCCCCCATGAAGTTATGGATTAGGTAGGAAAGGCATTTAAGTATTCGGCATGTGCGCTGTCAGTTGTTCTCGTTCCTCTCCATCAACTCTACAATATTTCCGTTTTTTAAGGAGATTGAAACCGTGAAAAAGCCTGCACGGGTGTATAATCTCTTCGCTGGATTCGCATGGGCTACGTTGAGCTTGATTTTTGTTTTCCCCATATTACGCATAAGCATTATGGCACTGTTGAGGAGCGCTGTCCCTATTCCGCGATGCGAGAAGCTTTTCTCAACGGCTATGCCTACTATTGCGCAGTCTGAAACATCAACGCGTACAAAACCGACTGTGCGCCTACCAACCTGCGCAATGAGAACTATACTGTTTGGGTTATAAAATTCTTTTACATCGGTGTTTTCTTTGCCGAACCTTTCTTTAACGATATGCGATATTTTCGGTATGTCTGAAAGCTTCGCATTCCGTATAACAAATTCTACCATATCATGTGAATTTGCATAAGGAGAATAAAATGATTTCTGCGAATGAGAAAATAAGAATCGGATGAAGAGAGCAATGCATGAGGATGCAAGGGCTTTAGTAACGGCAGGCTCGCAGATCGCGTAAGCTCTCTGCATACACCCCCGTCCTATCAATGCCGTCTGCTACGGCCGCCCATCGCCACCTCGTTTTGAGGATGGCTTCGTCCTTAGTTAAGCCTCCGATAACCATCCTACCAAAAACTGGTTATCGGAGTATGCTTTCAGGACTTATCCATAAGCGCGTAGCTGCCCGGCAGTGCCAAAGACAACCGGTAGACCAGAGGCGCCGATCCCCAGTTCCTCTCGTACTTAGGGGACCTTCCTCTCAGGTGGCGAGCACTCCCAGTAGATACTACCGAACTGTCTCGCGACGTTCTGAACCCAGCTCATGTAGGTCTTTAATGGATGAACAACCCAACCATTGGCGGCTTACAGCCTCGCAAACCGTCTGCTGAAAAATGGTTTGCAAGGTTCCTGCACCGCCAGGATGACCTAAGCCGACAGCGATGTACCAAACCGCGGGGTCGATTCGTACAAACTTTCTTTCCTTTCTTTTGATGAAACTTTTCTTTAGGAAAGAAAAGCTTTGGGTACTCTCGCCCGCGACGAGCCTGTTACCCCCGGGGTAGCTTTTCTGACAGCTTGGGCCCCCATTAAAAGGGACACCAAGGTTCGTTAGGCCCTGCTTTCGCACCTGCGTGCCCTGCTGTGCGGCACACAGTCAGTCCTGCATTTGTCCTTAACCCTTAACGGCGGATTTCTGACCCGCCTAAGCAGAACTTTGGGCGCCCTTGTTTCCCTATCGAGGGCGTACCGCCCCAGCCAAACTATCCACCTGCCGCTGTCCCCTTCCGGGTGAGAGGCACGGTCCTCGTTGAGTGGTGTTACACTTTCGCCTCCGCATCCCCCGAGAGGAATGCCTCTGCGGCTCCCACTTACGCTCCGCAACAAAAACCATGCCCCAACAACAGGCTATAGTAAAGCTCCACGGGGTCTTCGTTTCCCACTGGGAGTCCTCCGCATATTCACGGAGAAGTGAGTTCACCAGGTCCCGGGTAGGGACAGTGGGAGAGTCGTTATGCCCTTTCCACCGGCATCAATATATAAAAATGGATTGATGCCGTTCATGCAAGCCGCCAATTAAGCGGCGAGGTACTACGCTACCTTAAGAGGGTCAGAGTTACCCCCGCTCTTTACCGGCGCTTTGCTCCGTTGGAACGGAGTTTCGCCGAACCATTCTATATAAAGAAAGGTTCTTTGACGTACCGGCAGTGAGCAGGCATCGGCCGCTATACTAAGCCTTACGGCTTTGCAGCGACCTGTGTTTTTGGTAAACAGTCGCTCTCCCCTTGTCACTGCGACCTGCGATTCCACTTGCGCAGAAACGCAGGCATGGCTTCTCCCGAAGTTACGCCACTAATTTGCCGAATTCCCTTACCCGAGTTCTCCTGACACGCCTGAGCCTTTTCAGCCAGCAACACCTGTACTGGTTCTAGGTACGGTCATGCGGAATCGTATTGGCTCCCTTTTCACGGGCTCAAGGAATTGACCGAACTGGCTTGCGCCAGCCATTCCCAAGATTAGGCTGCTTCTCCTCATAACGAGTCTCCACAGCCTTGCCTTGGTTAGACAGCCGAAGCTGCTCGGCCTATCCCCAAGCGTCAGGAACCAATATTGCGTTGCCGCGTCTATCCGCATGGCACGGGAATTTTAACCCGTTTCCCTTTCGCCACCGAGTAATTGGCTGGTGGCTTAGGACCGGCTTACTCTTGGCTGACGAACGTTGCCAAGAAAACCGTGTGCTTTCGGCGTCCAGGATTCTCGCCTGGATTTGCTGTTACTAACACCAGGATGTTCATTCCTAATCGGTCCATCGGACCTCACGGCCCGACTTCTACCCGATCAGGACGCCCCCCTACCAGCACTTTGCTATGCAAAGTGCTCCGAGGTATCGGCACCAGACTTAGCCCCGAGCATCTTCGGAACCTGCAATCTCGGCTGGTCCGCTATTACGCGTTGTTTAAAGGATGGCTGCTTCTAAGCCTACCTCCCAGCTGTTTTAGATTGGAGATTCCTTGTGGATTCGCACTTAGTCTGGATTTAGGGGCCTTAACCCCGGTCTCGGTCGTTCCCGTTCAGGCATGCTAGCTTACCCAGCATGCCCAACTCCTGCCTTCTACGGCGACGATGGATTCGGAGTTTTGTCGACCTTTTCTTTTTAAAAGAAAAGGTTCTTTGACAAAGTGGTAGAGCCTTTCGGCTCCGTGCCACTTAATCAGTGCTCTACCCCATCGTCTGCCTCTAGCAGGGCTATTCTGAGGAATACTTTGGGGGGAACCCGCTATCGCCGAGTTCGATAGGACTTTCACCCCTACACGCAGGTCACCTAAGCAGATATTCCAGACAGCGATGGCAATTTAGAAAAACAGCCATCGCCGCTTACTAGCACTAGATGCGGGCCTCCACCGTCTTGGAAGACGGCTTCGCCCTGCCCACGTGTAGCTCACATCGGCTTCGGGTCTCATGAGAGTGATTAACCGCACTTTCATACGGCGGGCCTCCCTTTCGGTGCGCCCTATCGCTTTCGCTACGCCTTTCAGCTCACCACTCCCATGAACTCCCTGGCTCTTGCTTCGAGAAGAACGATGCAACCCTGTTTGGCGTTGGCTCGCTCATCGCATCTCTGCGAATTGCTTCGCCACGCTACATTCCTTTCGGGCAGCATCGACCTGTAGTCTCTCAGTTTCAGGCTCTTTTCACTCCCCTTCCGGGGTACTTTTCAGCTTTTGCTCGCGCTACTAGTGCGCTATCGGTCTCGGGTTATATTTAGGGTTGGATGTTAATACACCCATATTCACGCCCCATACCCGAGGGGCGCTACTCACCGCTCATCCTTCCCCATGCCTACGCCTACGGGGCTATCACCCTCTATGGCAGAGCTTTCCAGCTCTCTTCGGCTCGGCAGAAGGGATAGTTGATGAGCACCACATCTCCCACACATTACTGTGCAGGATTCAGGTTGCCCTGTGCGGCTTTCAGTCGCCCTTACTAACCGCATCCCTTTTGGTTTCTTAGAATTTTGCCAACCTCATTCAAAAACGGGTTGGCAAAATTTTTCCTGCGGGTACTAAGATGTTTCAATTCCCCGCGTAATTACCCATTACTGGGTTATGGGCAATCCTGGGTTCAAGGGCTGCCTGCGCCTACCCCAGGCTTATCGCAGCTTGCCACGGCCCACAACTACCCGAGCCTAGCCATCCCCTGAGAGACAGCAACAGCATCCGTGAACATGCATCGCCTCTCTTCATCCTCATGACTCTCAAGCATGAGAGCTGCCTTTCGGCGCATTCCCAACAGCGTTGGGACATGCTACTCGTGAAATGAGTAGTATGAATGTGATATGGACTCGGCGAGAAGTTCAGAGGGCAACCCATCTTGAACACAGATGTTTATGGGGAAGCCCTTCTTTTGAACTCGCGGCCTCCTCCTTATTTGAAACTTTTCTTTTTAAGAAAAGTTCACGCAAAGGAGGCGCTCTACCACTGAGCTACGAGCCCAACCTTTCAACTGTGTTTCAAAAGAAACACAGCACAACCCCAAGAACCGAATCCACGCTCTCGCGCCTTGCACGTAAACTAAAGGAGGTGATCTATCCGCAGGTTCCCCTACGGATACCTTGTTACGACTTAGCCCCCCTCATAAAGCTCTAGTTCGACGCTACCACGAGGATAACGCCTCACTAGAACCTTACTTGGGTGACTTGACGGGCGGTGTGTGCAAGGAGCGGGGACGTATTCACCGCGCGATGTTGACACGCGATTACTAGGGATTCCAGCTTCATGAGGGCGAGTTTCAGCCCTCAATCCGAACTCAGGCTAGGTTTGGGGATTAGCTTCTCCTCTCGGAGTCGCAACCCATTGTCCTAGCCATTGTAGGCCACGTGTAGCCCGGGAGATTCAGGGCATACTGACCTACCGTCGCCCTCTCCTTCCTCCTGCTTAACGCAGGCAGTCTCTACAGAGTGCCCGTTTCAAAAGAAACGGTAGCAACTGTAGACGAGGGTCTCGCTCGTTTCCGGGCCTGCGGGCATCAAACTTTCAAAAATTTAAGATGAGTTTTTACAAAACCAAGAAAATCTGATGAGATGTAAAGAGCACTGCCTATGCGCTTTGTCCTAAAATTGAGTCTTTCAAGCATGTGCTCGTCTGCTTCGTCGGCTCTTGCTAGGAAGGGCAAGCCTTTGCGGATACCACCACAACCATCAAAAAAGCCTGCGAGGTATTCTGCGCTCTTTTCGTTCCTTTCTCTGAAAATATTCAAGCGCTCATTGACAACCTTCTGAAAAAACTTTTTGTAAGCGGAGTGATAGAAGTATGCCTCGTTCTCTTTTATCGTTATCTTATCCCCACGCGTTAGCCCGTTTCTGATGCACTCTGAGACGAATATTCCAACTATTTTTTTGTTTCCTGTTATCCCTATTCCGTGCTCTCCCCCTCTCGCCTTCCATAGGCCAACTACATATGCGATATTTGGAGTTAGTTTCAGCTTCATTCAATCACTCTTCAATCAACATGAGGCTGCCCACAGGCATACCGGACTTAACCGGACAGCTCACACCACGAGCTGACGATGGCCATGCACCACCTCTCGGCTCGTCTGGCAAGATCTTCAGTCTGGCCTTCATACTGCCGTCTCTCCCGGTAATATTCCCGGCGTTGAATCCAATTGAACCGCAGCCTCCACCCCTTGTGGTGCTCCCCCGCCAATTCCTTTAAGTTTCAACCTTGCGGCCGTACTCCCCAGGCGGCAGACTTAACACCTACGCTACGGCACTGCAACAGCTCTAAGCTGTTGCAACACCACAGTCTGCATAATTTACTGCTAGGGCTACTCGGGTATCTAATCCGATTCGTTCTCCTAGCCTTCGTCCCTCACCGTCAGACGTGTTTTGGCCAAGCGCCTTCGCCACCGGGAGTCCTCACAGGATTACAGGATTGTAAGACCCTTCTTTGGTGAAGCTTTCTTTGATTGCTTAATAGGAAGAAAGGTTCTTTTACCCCTACCCTGTGAGTACTCTTGGCCTCCCCCACTCTCAAGCTCCGCAGTATTTCCTGCGCGCCCCCGGGTTAAGCTCGGGGATTTCACAAGAAACTTACAGAGCCGGCTACGGACTCTTTAGGCCCAATATTCGTGGGCACCACTTGGGCTGCCAGTGTTACCGCGGCGGCTGGCACTGGTCTTACCCAGCCCTTATTCCCCAAGCGGGTTAGACTTGGGAAAAGGTGCTCCCGTAGAGCACCACTCAGAGTCCCCCCGTCACGCTTTCGCGCATTGCGGAGGTTTCGCGCCTGCTGCACCCCGTAGGGCTAGGGCCCTTGGACACGGTTCTGACCACCCTACTAAAACTCGTCAGAGCCATGTTGTCTCAGTGCCCTTCTGGGGGCTCCAACTCCCATTGCCCCCACTGATTATCGGCTTGGTGGGCCGTTACCCCACCAACAACCTAATCAGCCGCAGTCCTTTCCTCAGGCGGGCTGGCTGCATTTCGCCAGTCCTTTTAGACCATCAAGCATTCCAGCATAGATGGCCTATCGGGTATTAGCCTCAGTTTCCCGAGGTTATCCCCGTCCTGAGGGTAAGTTGACTACGTGCTACTCAGCCGTTCGCCGCCCTCGGAAGCCCGAGAGCAGACTTGCATGGCTTAGTCGGACTCTGATAGCAGTGCCCTCCAGCAGGATCAACTGGAGTTTTCACGAATAGAGTACGCCACAAAGCGGATCAGCAGTGGAACACACTTGTTTCGTGTCGGTTCTTGAGGTCTCAGTCTAACCCAAGAGTCTTGGGTTACCATCGGTCATGTAGGCTGTAGTGGATAGAATGTTCATTGCACGAAAAAAATCGCGCTCTATTCGGCCAGGACTACAGCCGAATCGGGTAAATATTATATATCGTTATCTTTTTATATATATCTTCCGCTCCACCGAGCAATAAAATAAAAAATAGCGGATGGTCAGATGCCAAGAAGATTTAGCTGGCTTACTTTTTTATTCTTATATTTATTTCTATGCAACATAACGCAGGCTTACACGGTGAACGCATACTACTTCTACAGCCAGGGGTGTATTCACTGCGCGGAGGTTGAGAAATACCTCATATCTATGGAGAGAAAATATGCAGACCTGAATTTAACAAAACTTGAGATATCACATAACAAAAATAACATAGAACTTTCAAGAAAATTCTGCACGGCATATTCTTTGAACTGCTCTCTTTCAATCCCAACACCCATTATTTTTATAGGCAATAGGACGATAAGTGGCGATAAACCAATACTATCTGAATTTGAAACCGAATTCCTTAAATGCAGAGAATTCGATTGTGAGGATCCGCTTGAAAAAGCAAGCGCATCCTTGGCTTCTGAAAACATAGAGCCAGCTTTATCGCTTATAGTGGTTGCAGCACTCGTTGATAGCATAAATCCGTGCGCTTTTGCTGTTCTGATATTTTTGCTCACGTACCTTATGGCAATAGGAGAGAGGAGTAGGATGCTGAAAATAGGAATGGTGTATATATGCGTTATATATGTTGTTTATTTCGTTGCAGGTCTTGGGCTTTTGGCTTTTGTGCAGTCTTTGGCGATCAGCATGCTCGTTTATAAGTTCGCCGCTATTGTGGCAATCTTTGGCGGTATAGTCAATATAAAGGACTTTTTCTTCTATGGAAAGTGGTTTTCTTTAGAAATACCAAAGTCAAAAAAAGAGGTTATAGAAAAATATGTGCACCTTGCTACCTTGCCCGCCGTGATCGCCCTAGCGATATTGGTGGCGGGTTTTGAGCTTCCCTGCACTGGCGGGGTATATTTTGCAATTCTCGCCATGCTTGCAAGAGGAACTTTTGAGAGAGCAGTCGCATATTTGCTTATATATAGTTTGTTTTTCGTTCTCCCCCTCATCGTCATATTGATTCTTTTCTACCAAGGGTACAGCGGAGAAAAGCTTGAATCCCTTCGCATTGAAAAAAGGAGACTTATGCGTTTAATAATTGGTGTAGTCATGATTTTCTTGGGGGCCGGGATGCTCCTTGGTTGGTTCTGATGTTTGAGCTCATAGACAAAATCATATCTACGCTCGGAAGGAACACGCTTTACTATCCGGGCTGTCTGATGAAATTTGCAGCGCCAGAAATGAGCGAAGCATACAGAAAACTGCTTGCAAGATGCCACGAGGATTTCATAGTTCTAAGCGAGCAGGAGCTGTGCTGCGGCTCGCCCGTTGAGAGCCTTGGCTATCGCGCTGATTTTGAAAAACTAATAAGAAAAAATGCGGGTATATTTGCGAAACATGGTGTAGGTAGGATTGTCACGCCCTGTCCTGCATGCTACCGGGTTTTTTTAAAAGAATATCCTACCGTATTGGGTGATTGGCGCATTAAGGTTGAGCATTTCTCGCAAACCCTCCTACATGCAATAAAGGATGGAAGGCTTAGGATAAAGAATAAGCAGGAAGGAACAGCAGTCTTTCATGACCCGTGCCATCTCGGCAGATATTGCGGCGTATATGAAGAACCTCGCGAGATAATAAAAATGATGGGCTTTGAACTCATTGAACTTCCACGTTCAAGAGAGCGTGCCCTGTGCTGTGGTGGTGGAGGAAGTTTCAGGGTTAATTTTAGGGGGATGGCTGATAGGATAGCGAAAGAGTTTGCGAGCGTTGCAAAGAAAAACGGGGCTGATAGGATAATAACAATGTGTCCGCTGTGCTATCTGCACCTGAAACAAAATTCAGAGATACCTGTTGAGGAGATGGGGATGATTTTGCTAAAAGCGGTTGGTGATTAGATGTATGATAAGCTCGTAGATTTATTCGGAAGCGATAAGGTTGGTACAGAGCTTGACAATATCGTTTATGCTCTTGATGCTTCCCGTGTTGAGGGCAAAAGTATCGGCGTTGTTATGGCAGAAACGGTTGAGGATATAAAACGGGTTGTAAAATATGCGAATAAAAATGACTTAGCGGTTGTTGCAAGAGGCGGTGGGACGAGCGTGACGGGTAGCGTTATACCGCAAAATGCTATGGTTATTGATTTAACGAGAATGAATAGGATAGTTGAGATAAAGGAGGACAGCGCTATTGTTGAGCCTGGGATAACGATAAGGAGATTAAACGAAGAATGCGAGAAAAATGGCGTGTTTTTTCCCGTAGTCCCTGCAAGCGAGGAATGTTGTACTGTTGGAGGGGCGATATCCACAAATGCGCTTGGTTTAAGAGGGATAAAATACGGTAAGGCCGAAAACTGGGTTAAAAAGCTTGAGGTAGTAGACGGAGGTGGGAACATAATTAATGTAGAAGGGGAAGAAGCAAGAGCATTTTGTGGCGCAGAGGGGCTTTTGGGTATAATAGTAAAGGCAGAGCTGAAGCTTGCAAAGATGCCTGAAAAGAGAACGCTTAGTTTTCATATTTTTGCAAGAAGCGACTATGCGCGGATGATGCGCATGGTAAAAACATATAAGAAAAACAAAAATGTAAGCGCAATAGAGTTCATAAATGCGGTTGCACGTGGCCTTATGGGTAAAGAAGAGAAAGGAATGCTGATAGTTGAATTTGAAAGCGATGAAGGCGAGATATCAGACAAAAAAGACATAGAGGAGATATTGAAATTTAGAGAGGACGCATACCCAGCAGTTGCGAAGGAGGGGTATGTTTGGATGGAAGATCCTTATGTAGATGAGGAGCATATGTACCACCTGCTCGTATGGCTGCGCGATAGAAAAATACCTGCATTCGGGCATATAGGAGCAGGAGTTATGCATCCGTGTTTTAGAATGGGCGACGAGAAGCTCATTGATGCAATGTATGAATTCGTGATTGGATTGGGTGGGGACATCAACGGGGAGCATGGAATAGGGATAACTAAAAGGAAATTTGCAACCACAGAGTATATTAGGAGGATTGTTGAGCTTAAGAAAAAATACGACGTTAAAGGTATAATGAATAGGGGCAAGGTTGGTGGAGTTGGTGGCTTTATCTTTGGTGGTGTGGCCTGTGAGAGATGATGAAATCATCAGGATGATTAAAAAATGCTCACGATGTGGCATGTGCAAGTCGGCATGCCCTGTGTATTCCGTTGTATTGAAAGAAACAGTATCGCCACGAGGCTTGGTTATTCTTGCGAACAAAAACCAGATTAACAATATTTTTCTCATGTGTACTCTCTGCAAAGCATGCGATTTCAGATGCCCTGCGGGTGTAAAGCCAAGTGAAATCGTTCTATGGATGCGTGAAAAGCTTGTTAATGTTGGGGATGAAAGCAAGGGGGCAAAAAAGATGATGGAGAATATAAGAAAATATGGGAACCCGTATGGGGAAGTAAAAAAAGGAAGCGTTCCAGACGAATTGTATTGCTGTTAGCGTGCCGTTGCGCCTGCTTATTCTTCCTGAACGGGTATCTCCTCTTTCTGCAGTATCTCTATCTGCATTATCGTTTCTTCAAGCTCTGCTCTTTCCTTTTCAAGTAGTTTTTTAATTCTCTCTATACGCTTGCTTTGCAGGTCTATTGTACGGTATTTTCGTGCAGCGCTATTGAAGTGCTCTATTGAAAGCGTGAAAACTTCTTCTTCGTCCATCGTCCTTGCTATATCTGCGAGTATTTCTCCAAGGAGTATGTTTGCCGCTATTTTCACTTCTTTTCTTACCTGGTGCGGCTTCTTCAGATTTTCCTTTATTATGCGCACAACACGCGCATTTGGAAACGGAAGCTTTTCTTCTAATTCTTGTTCAATCTGCTCATCCTCATCAACTGGCTCTTCTTTTTTTTCTTTTATACCCTGCTCTTCGTCCATAAAAACCACCGTATGTTATACTGCTGCAATTTTTAAAGTTTGATTGGTGCGCCAGTTTTTATTAATTGGGACATAAAACATAAGCAGAGCACTGGTGGGCTCAATGATCTATTGTAATGTTTGTGGGATTGAATTGAGAGACTGGGAACCCATTTTTGGGCGCGGAAGGGCGCTATGCCATAACTGCTACACACAGGATTTGGATAGATATTACAACAAGCCTTACATGTGTGGTGTTTGTGGAGCAAGAATAGGAATGGGGGAAGCAGTGCAGTTTAAAGGCAGAGTGATGTGCGGGGATTGTTATAAGGAAGAGGAAAAGAAGTTGAAGGAGAATTCGTGCAGCATATGTGGAAAGGAAGTGAGTTTTACAAGGTATGTAAAAGATGGGGAACTTGTATGCAAAGAGTGCTATGAGAAGGAGACAAAACACCACAAAGTTACTGTTATGGTGTGTAGTTTATGCCATAAAAATGTTGGGATTGATGAGACACGGATTGTTGATGGGCATCACCTCTGCCAGGCATGCTACGGTGATTTCATTGTTAAAGTATGTGGGATATGCGGGAGGAGGATAACTGGGATAACGCCGAAGTTAGGCAGTAGGGTGGTTTGTCATGAATGTTACATAAAGAAAAGCTCCAGAAGCACTTGTGCAGTATGTGGAAAACCGCTTCTTACGATGTATATAACTGATGATGGGAAGACGCTTTGTGTGGAATGCTCGCTTGAACAACGGAAAAAACCCGAGATGGGCGGTATAAGAACTGCTAACGCTGTTTTAAACGTACGAAAAATTGTAAATAAACTTCTTGGCTAGCATCTATATCGATTCTGCTGTTTTTTTCAGTATATCCTTTCCAATTTCAAGAGTTTTCAGCCCTTCTGTTGTTATTTTGTAGTATTTTCTTCTTCCATCGTATTCGGAGCGAATAAGCCCTTCCCGTTCAAGCATGTAAAGAACGATGTATGTTGTTATGAGGCTTGGCTTCCAGCCAAAGTTATTTTCTATCTCATTTTGCATCCCGTATGCGTAGCATCTCCCACGCTTTTTTAGCAAGGAAAGGACATATAGCCACTCGTTCTCTTTTGTAAGCGTTCTCTTCAATCTTACAATTGGCCTTTTTTCCATAGAAAGACGATCGTGCAAAAAATTTATATTTATTCATATAAAATATTTTATTAAAATAAAATAGTGGTGCCATGGGGAAGATAAAAATCGCAATAGCCGGTATAGGGAATTGCGCATCCTCTCTGATTCAAGGCATAAACTACTATAGGAAAATAGATGGGAATTCGCCTCCAACTCCAGGTATAATGCACAACGTTCTTGGGGGATATCGGATAGGGGATATAGAAGTTGTGGCCGCTTTTGATATTGATAAGCGAAAAGTTGGGAAAGATGTTGCTGATGCGATATTCACACCGCCCAATTGCACCGTTAAGTTTTCAGATGTTGAGAAGACTGGTGTAGTTGTGATGAAAGGTCCTGTTCTTGACGGGGTTGCAGAAACTACGAAAGATGAGTTCAAAGTGGACTCCTCCCAGAGCCCCTGCAATGTGGGTGAAGTTCTCAAAAAGGCGGGCGCAGAAATCCTGATAAACTACCTCCCAGTCGGCTCAGAGAAGGCAACTCGCTACTATGCGGAGGAGTGCATAAAGGCTGGCTGCGCTTTCATAAATGCGATGCCCGTTTTCATAGTTTCTGACAGCGGATGGGCTAAAAAATTTGAGGAAAACGGCCTGCCCGCCATAGGCGATGACGTGAAAAGCCAGGTTGGGGCAACTATACTACATAGAACGCTTGCTAAACTTTTTGTAGATAGGGGTGTTATGCTTGAGAGAACGTACCAACTCAACGTTGGGGGTAATACTGATTTTCTGAACATGATGGAGCGTGGGCGCCTTGTTTCAAAAAAGATAAGCAAAACTGAAGCAGTCCAGTCGCAACTTCCGACAAGACTTGTTGATAGCAGCATTCATATAGGACCAAGCGATTACGTGAAATGGCTTGGGGACAAAAAAATAGCCTTCATAAGGCTTGAAGGTAGAAAATTCGGCAATGTGCCCATAACGGTGGAGGTTAGGCTTGAGGTTGAAGATTCCCCTAACTCTGCAGGGATAATGGTTGATGCTATAAGATGCTGCAAAATTGCACTGGACAGGAATATTGGCGGGTCGCTTATATCGGCATCTGCATACTTTATGAAACACCCACCACAACAGCATTCTGATGATATTGCACGCATAATGGTTGAGGAATTTATATCTGGTAAGAGGGAAAGATGATGATAAAAGGTATGGAATTTGCGGAAAACGCTTCTGTACGCGTCGGTATAATTTTCTCAAAATTACCGATTTCACCAAACATGTGGACTATTCTATCACTCATTCCAGCTCTCCTTGGATTATTTGCACTTCGTGCTGGTTCTATGTTTGGTGGCTTCGTTTTTTTTGCTTGTGCTGGCTTGATAGATGTGATAGATGGAGCCGTTGCGCGTGTTACTGGGAGGGCAACTGCCTTGGGCGCATTCCTTGACGGTGTGGTTGATAGGGTGGTTGAGGCAATGCTTCTTCTTGGGCTTCTACTATACGGTCTGCCCGATGCAGGTGAGGTGGTTTACATAAATCCAACCACAACTATTTTCTCAGTTCTCTTTTTCGGAACATGTATGACGAGCTTTGTAAAGGCCTACGCTCACCATAGGGGGGCAATAGGAGATGCCGAGGTAAAGAAGATGGGGGGGATTCTTGAAAGACCAGAAAGGCTTTTCCTACTGTTGGTTTCTCTTATTGCAGGAATTTTTAGTCCTTTATGGACTATGTACGTTCTTTTGGCAACGGCATTATTATCTGCTTTAACAGTTTTGGAACGCATGTTTTTCGTGCTTAAAAGACAGAACTCATGAGTTCGCCATCTGCTCTCTGCCTTTTTTTGTAAGTCTATAGAAAACGAATTTTTTACCTTCCTCTTCAACTTTTTCAACCAAGCCAGCCTCCTCCAATTTCTCAAGATGTTCAACTATTGTGGATTTGCTTTTGCCAAATTTTTGACTTAGGTATGTTGGTGTTTTTTCGCCTTCTTTCAGCTCTTTCAAGAGGTCAAAGCGCGTCTCAGATGAGAGCGCTTTGTGTAATTCTATATCGCTTGCCTGAACCTGCCGCGAACGCATCATTATTGAAAGAATTAAGAATGCAAGCAGAACGATAAATATTAAGGCGGCGGGTAGAAATGCCTTAACTTTACCCACAAAATCGCCAAGCCGCCCTGCTATATAATTGCTGATTTCGCTTGTATATGCCGGCTGGTCGGTTTTTTCCCCAATATCAAAAATCTCTATGCCTTTTCCATCAACACAAAATACGACATTCGTACCCGCTGAGAGATATTTCGCAGTCCTCTCATCGCCCGCAAGCTCTATGTACCTTTTTGAACCGAACTCTACCCTTTCATAAGCCTGCGAATCACTGCACGCCGTATCCTTCCAAACGTTGCCAAGTAGTACGAAGGATTTTTCGCCTATGTTTTTTATACCGCTTGTGTGCGAAGCCAAAGATGAATCTGCGCTTTCATACTGCGCTGCTGTTACAGATGTTGCGCCGAAAGTCCATGGAGCTACCGACTGCGGAACGGCAAAAGTTTTTTCCTGCTTTATTTCACCAGCAACAACATAGGAGGTATACGGGGAAGGTATTCCATATCTCTTTGCAAGTTGTTTTATTTCATTTACGAGCTCGGGCCTCTCCCCTTCTGTTGCGATCGTGGAGAGCAGATAACCGACTTTTCTAGTTGCCCATGTTCTCTCAACAAACGGATTGCGTGCATGGGATGGAAAAACGACAGAGTATTCCAAACTCTTAGGACCGCTACTTGTGTTTCCCGTTATTATTACTTTTGCACTCCCGGAGCCGTTGTATCTTCCGGCAAAAACAACCTGCGTACCAGAGAAAATGTCGGGTTGTCTTTTTGGGTATATTTCATAAACAAATAAATTGGAATCGCTGGGGATTATTGCCATTTTTGGATTTACTATTAGCGGCGAGGATATGCGCTTGTAGAAAGAGGTGAGCACGGACTCCAGCTCGGCGTCAGTCCTAACATAGATGGGTATACCATCCCCATACTCGTTTGATAATTTGTCAAGAAGTTCAAAGTCTATATCTTCCCCAACTCCGAATGTGAATACCTTTGCATGAGTTCCTTCAATAGATCGTAATATTTCGTTATGCTTATGACCTACTGTATCTCTACCATCTGTCAGTAAAACGATTATCCCAAACCTTTTATTTTCCTCTCCTTGAATAAGTGTATCTGCCTTTTTTAGAGCATCGTATATGTTGGTAGATCCTGAGGGCTCAAGTGAATTCACAAAATCAACACCAAGGCTTATGTTTTCTTCCGATGCGAAAAGCAGGGTCTTTGAAAAAACTTGCGTATAGCTTGAAAACGCGACTATGCTGAATCTATCTTTTTCAGATAAGTTCCTAAGGATGTATTTGAGTGCCTTTTTTGCATTCTCAATCTTATTCCCCAGCATGCTGCCAGATGTGTCAATGACGAAAACGAAGTCTTTTGGCATAGTTTCCTTTTCTTCTATAGTAGGGTATATGAAAAGCATGAAATAATTCCCATTCTCACCCGTGTTTGAAAGAAGATTAACGTCATAATCCCGTTTTTCCACTCCATAGAAAAGCTCAAAATCCGTATTTGGTAT
The DNA here is from genome assembly GCA_038874215.1 of Candidatus Micrarchaeia archaeon. GTDB lineage: Archaea > Micrarchaeota > Micrarchaeia > Burarchaeales > JAVZCV01 > JAVZCV01. The sequence continues at coordinate 18,078 of JAVZCV010000014.1, forward strand.
TTCTTTTGCATAATAACTGACAGTTGCAGTATTGCCTTCCCGGATTACGCTGATATTGTGGGTTGGTGAGAAAACAAAACCTATCTTTCCATCTCCGCTAATGGATATCATCATACTAACAGGATCTATGGGCTCGGTAGTGTATCTCTCAGGGCTTAATGGATAGGAATAGTGGTATATACCACTGCTTACATCTAGTATCTGCTCATACTCTATCTGTACCCGTATATTTTTATTTCGCGGTAGGATTAGTCTGGCAGCAAAAGTCTCCGTACCTACATATTCAAGGAGTGATGCTTCTTTTCTTGCGATTGCGTATTTTTGGTATATGGCTTTAGCCTCCTCGCTTCCAAGCATTTTGCCTTCATAAACCACCCCATCAACAACAAGGTTAAAATTGCGTATCCCTCCCTTAGGAACAGGGAAAACGTATGTGCCCTCAATATCCCTAAAACCTCTGTTCTCAAAAGCCTGATCAACTTTCGTAAGCGCATATGAACCGTTTATTGTAACGGTAACATTATGATTTAGTATTAATGGAAACGGATCTGAAGGTCTATCTGGTAGTATCATTCCATCTGAAAAAACCAAACCTAAAAAAATCATCAAGATGGAGAATTCAAAAAAGCGCTTGGTCTTGTAATGACCACACATAGCATCACCAAGAAATAATTCTTTTTTAGACTATATATTGGTTTTTAGTTTTGTTCGGTTAAAACCGAACTATTATTTGCTGGCAAGCCTTATATCTTCTGCTGTAACTGTTTTTCTGCCAGCGTGTTTTGATAGGACGATTGCCTTTGCGGCTATTTCTTTTGCCTTTGCCTCAAGAATTTGGGCAAGTTCGACAGCTGCGCTTTCGCTAACTCTTTCCGCCCCAGCCTGCCTTATAAGCCTTTCTACGGTTGCTGTTGGCAATTCGGGCATTAATACCACCGTGTTTAATTAGAAAAAGCCCTTATATATACTTTTCTATTTTTTTGATTTTTTAATGCAGTAAAAAAATAAATTAGGGTTCTATCTTTTTTTATGGCTGAAATAGGTTTTGGCAAATTAAATCCCAGGAAGTATCAGCTGGATATATATAGAAGCATAGTGAAAAGAGGGAACACGCTCGTAGTCCTGCCAACGGGGCTCGGAAAGACTATGATTGCATTACTGGTGATGAGGGATTTTCTGGCACGTGGAGAGAAGATCCTGTTTCTCGCTCCTACGAAGCCGCTCGTTGAGCAGCATGCAAAAACCATTAAAGAGAACCTTGGTGTTGATGAAGGAAGGATTGCGGTTATAACGGGCGAGATAAAACGTGATGAGAGGGTTGCGCTTTGGGGAAAGGAAGTGATTGTAGCAACACCCCAAACAGTGAGAAATGATTTGGAAAGAGGGGTGGCTATAAAGCCAGCGCTAATAATTTTTGATGAAGCACATAGAGTGGTAGGGAATTATGCTTACACATACATTGCGTCTGCATTCAAAGACGCGCTGATGGTAGGTCTTACGGCATCACCAGGAAGCGATAGAAAAAAGATAGAGGGGATAATGAAGGCGCTTGGCATAAAAAATGTAGAAATAAGAGGGAGGGAGGACGAAGATGTTAGGGAATACGTAAAGGAATTGAAAATAAGGTGGGTTAGCGTTGAATTGCCTCAGGAGTTTCGTGAAGTAAAGCATATTATTGAATCCATAGTTGACGAGAAGATAGGGAAGCTGCGTGAGGCTGGCTTCACTAGAATTCATGGGCATGCTGGAATATCAAAAAAGAGGTTGATTGAGATAGGCGAGAGGATAAGAAGGGATGGGAGGAAACCAACTGTTTTCTATGCCGCCCAACTTTACTCTTCGCTTATGGCTCTTATGCACGCACTTGAACTGCTTGAAACGCAAGGTAGAAGCACATTCTTGGAGTTTTTTGATAGGCTGGAAAGGAGGGATAAGAAAAGCAGAGGTATAAAAAGCGTTCTAAATGATTGGCGGATTAAACAGATAAGAGAGCGCATGAAGGGAATAAACATGGAGCATCCGAAGCTCACAGAACTTAAAAAACTGGTTGAAGAAAGAAAGAACCAGAGCATCATAGTTTTCGTGCATTATAGGGATCAGGTTAGGAAGGTTGTTGAGGAGCTTTCGGGAATCGTGAAGGTTCGTAGGTTTGTTGGTAAGGCTGAAATAACGCAAAAGGAGCAGGCTCGCATAATAGAGGAGTTTAGGAGGGGGGAATTCAACATTCTCGTTGCAAGTTCAATAGGAGAAGAAGGGCTTGACATACCCTCTGTTGATTGCGTTATATTCTATGAACCCGTCCCAAGCGCTATAAGGTCGATACAACGAAGAGGTAGGGCTGGAAGAAGCAAATCGGGCGAGGTTATAGTTCTGGTAACAAGGAATACAAGGGATGAGGCGTATTACTGGGTTGCAAAAGCGAAGGAGAAGAAAATGGAGAGGATAATACAGGGTATCGCTTCTGGGAAAGACGCAGGGAAAAAAGTAGTGATTGGGCAAACAAAAATAAGCGATTTCTTGTAATTTCAGCGGATATATGCAGGTTGGACCGGATGCTTTGACTGCTGTTCTTTTCTTATTTTTTCGTAGTATTCAGTGTAGCGATCCCATAGGAGTTTTGCTTTTTCACCATGTACAACTTTTGTAACTACCATAGTTGGAGCAGGCCCCTTCTTATCCAAGGGCCTATAATCAACGAGAACTATGTCATTCTCTTTCATTTTGTCGGCTATTTTGCTGTCAACCAGAAGCGTAAGTAGTTTTTCGTCCCACATTTGCAAAAGAGCCTGTGTTGTTGAATCGGCAGCCACTATGTTTTTATCTTTAGCAGAAAATAACAAAAGGACCTTTCCTGGGTGGTACATGAAAGAAGTTTGAAGCGTGCATTTATATAAATTCTGCGCAGATATATTTGTGAGTGGCTGGTCGGCAGCTATCCGGCTTGCACGGAGGAAGTTCTGCCCATCGCGAAAGCCCCACGAAAGCCTAAGGCTTGGGACAGGAACAGAAACGAAACTGCCCGCAAAGGATGAGAATGAAGAGATGAGACGATGGGGCAAGATGAAACGTGCCTGTCTGAGGGGTGCCGTGTGCGATGCAAGGTTTTATACCGCTAAGTCGAATGCTGCATAAAACAGAAGGCAGAGGGTTTTCTTCTATAGAGAAAACTTGCCCAAACTATGGCCGGCCACTCATAAAAAATGCCAAGGGCGGGATTTGATTGCGGGACCATTCGGCTTTTCCGAACGACCTACCCGCGACATCCAGATATCCCGCGAGCGCTTTTGATTTCATTGCACATGGCTCATAACTCATACGCCGTATGAGTCTGGCGCTCTAACCAGGCTGAGCTACCTTGGCATAAAATTTTTCCAGGAGATATTTTTATACTCTACCCTAACCTGCATCAAGAACCACAAGAAACCCCGAGTTATTAGTGCAGTAAAGATTACAGTAGTATACAAAAGTTCCACTTCTATTCGCAAAAAATTCTATCTCTTTGCCCCTTCCCTGCGGGAAGGTCTCGTTTATACCAAAATCTTCCAAAACAAAATTATGAGGGCCGTCTATACCTACCAATCTGAGACGAACCAGCTCTTCTTTCTTGATAAAAATCGTGGAAGGGAATATTGAAAAAGAAGAAACCTCAACTACTTTTTCAATAAAGCTCGTCCCATTTAGAGTGCAGCCAGAAAAACGTGAAAGTGTTTCTATTTCTTGGTATCCTAACTTCTTTTCATCGTTTATTATCCATGTGGGATAATGGTTGACGCCTTTCTCGTAACAATCGTTCGGGTTTTTATCGCAATCAACGTAATAAACAAACATGAAAGATGGTCCGAAAGCCTCTTTTTGCTTCTGGCAAAAATGACACCAATCGGCACCATACATCTTCACGCCTTTCCTTGTTAGGCATTTTGCAAATTCATCCAGTTCTGATGATTGCACTTTGGGGTTCTGTTGTTTCGAATCGGTTGTCACATTTGCCTCTATATCGTTGGAGTTTGAGAGAGGAGCATGCGTTGCGTTGGCAGTCTGGTTAGCATAACCACCATTGTAAGAGCTTTTGATATCGGATTTTATTACTACTGTTTCCTCAAAACAGCCAAAAAGAAAGAGTGAGAACATAAGGAAGGGAAGAAACCTTCGCATGGCTACCGTTTGTCATTAGTATTAAATAAATCTTGCCCCGCACGAAGGGCACTCAACCATGTATGCTTCCGAGATATAACCACAGATGGGGCATCTGTATTTCTTTTTTTCAAAATCAAGGTAGCACTTTGGGCATATTTTATCTTTTGGGGATAATTCTGCGCCGCAGCGGGGGCATTTCAATCGTATATGGTTTGGTAGATATAGACCACATTCAGGGCACTCGCCATCAAGAATAGAGTATGGCACTTTTGCGCCGCAGCGGGGGCATTTTACTCCTTCTGGATTCTTGAGAAACCAGTCCAGCAGGCCCATAGAAACACGCATGCAAAAAAGATCAGAGATGACAAACAGGGCAGTGTGCTGCTCTTAGAACCGATGTCTTTTCCTTTTTCTTCTTCAGCAGCGGAACCTGGCAAGTCCTCAGTCGTATTAGTCACTGTTTGGTTTGAGATGCTCACATTCTGCTCTGGTTGCATACCTTCCTCTTCTGTTTTTTCTGTAAGTGTTGCCATGCAGTTATCGTATTTACTTCGTGCTGATGAAGCCAATTTAAGAGCGTTGTTCGCTTCTGCTAAGGCCGATTGGATGTTGCAGAAGCGCAAATATTCTCGCGCATCGGAAATTCTTGAAAAAATCTCTCTGAAATCATTCTCGTTTTGTGCATAACATTCGGTGTTGTTGTCAATACCTGCGAGTAATGATTCAGCCTGGGCTATTTTTCCCAATATTGTCTTTTCTTCGTCTGTCTCAAAGTGAACAAGAGTAAAAGCGGTTTTGTTGTGGATGTACAACTTCATGGGATCAGTAGGGTCTTGGAGCATCAGCGTTAGCATAACCGTAGATATCGTCCCATTGCCCGAGCCGCCAAGCGAAACGTTAAAATCAAAACTGCAACTGCCAAAAGCGTTGGGCATAAGCGTGCAGTATTTTCCGCCTTCAACATACTGAGAAGTTGGGAAATCGTATGCAAGATATGTCACTCTTGCACTACGCGAGGAGGGGTTCTGGATGGTAAAAGAGGCAGATATTTTTGTTGACCCGCCATGCAACCTGCAATTTGGAACATCTATCTTTGATTCTGTTGAGAGAACGGCGTTCAGGGGGTATGTTGCAGCAAATGCAAGGCTGCAAAAAACCAGGAGGAATATTGCTTTTCTCATGCTACAAATTCCCAAGTTAGGATTAAAAAACTAACATAAAAAGAAAGAAAGGTGATGATATGTGGGATGACATAGGACCAGAAAAAGTCTTAGAGATGTACGATCCAAAGTTAGGGGTGCACTATTTTCTCGCCATAGATAGTACTGCACTCGGTGTTGGAAAAGGCGGAGTCAGGATGACGCCAACAGTGACGAAGGAGGAAGTGATGCGGCTTGCAAGGGGGATGACGTACAAGAACGCAATAGCTGAATTGCCTTTTGGTGGGGCAAAAAGCGGCATAGTTGCAGATGGTAGGAACCTTGATTGGAATACAAAGAAGAAGATTGTAGTATCTTTTGCAAATGCGATAAAGCCCCTTTGCCCAAGTCTGTATGTTGCAGGACCTGATATGTATATGACAGAGCGTGAAATGGCTATAATAGCAGAGGTACTTGGGAAAAAAGCAGCAACAGGAAAACCGAAGAGCATGGGAGGGATACCGCACGAGCTTGGTTCAACTGGTTTCGGAGTTTTCCATACGATAAAAGTTGCTTGCGAATATATGAAGAGGGATATGTCAGATATCACGGTTGCGATAGAGGGATTTGGGAACGTTGGAACCTTCGCAATGAAATTTCTAACTGAGGCTGGTGCAAAAGTAGTTGCAGTTTCTGATTCTACTGGCGCTATCTACTCAAAGGAAGGGCTAGATTACAATGAATTAATGAAGGTGAAAACAGAAAGGAGGACGGTTACCGCATACGAAAGTGCTGAGAAATTGTCGAAGGAAACCATAGCTGGCATAAAAGCTGATGTGTTTATACCCGCCGCGATTCCTGATGTGATAAACGAGTCCAACATAAAGGATGTCAAATTCAAACTGATAGTTGAAGGCTCTAACCTGTCCATGAAGCCAGAATTGGAGGAAGTGCTAAATAAAAAAGGTGTTCTAGTTATACCAGATATCGTCGCAAGCGCAGGTGGTGTGATATCCTCTTATGTTGAGTGGATCGGAGGTAGCGAAAAGGAGATGTTTGAGACTGTCGAGAAGAAGATAAAGAAAGACGTCAGAATGGTTATAGAGGAACATGAAGAGAAGAAGGTTAGCCCGAGAAAAGCGGCGATGGAAATAGCGAGGGGGAGGATTTTCAAAAAGAAGGGTTGAAGCCGGACCCATGGACTCGTATCAGACCTTCTTCTTCTACAATTTCTATTTTTGAATCAAGGAATAGCCCTATTACCCATGCATTTGTGCGCGTATGTAATGTTATCTCTGAAACTTTAAACTCAGAAATCCCTTTTGAAAGCGCAGCGTAAGGGAGTATCTGATCAGCGAGATGCTTATCAACCGTTGCACCAGAATCTATTTGTTTGCACAGCTCTTTTGCCGCATCTATGCCGACGGCCTCTGCGCTTTTTCCAATTTTGCCAAGAGAGGAAGAACCAATAAACCCACACCATAAGGTAATCGCAGTGCCTGGGGAGCTTGCGTCTCCTTGCTCGCACGCTATCCTGCATTCAACACCAAGCCTATCCCATATTTCCTTTCGTGCCGATTTAGCCTGCCTCTCAGCTATGCTGATGGGCAAATTTGAGACGCACGATATGCCATAAACCATGGTGTCTGCGGGCTTTGGTGAGAATGCTACAAGGCTTGCAGTATTCGTCTCTATACTTACCTCGCCACCCCCGCGAGGATACCACCCGTATCGCAAAAGCTCACACGTAACAGCGTATCCCATTTTCCCGAGAAATGGCAGTAGGACATTTTGCACGTAGTGGATCGTAGGGGAGAGGGGGACATGCGTGCCTCCGCGTATCCGCACTTTTGATTTATCGGAAAAAGCAAAAACAGGCAATATTGATTGAAGTACGAGTGAAACCGAGCCTGCCGTTCCAACATCAAAAGAGTACGGACCACCCTGTATTTTTTTCGGTTCAAATTCTATTTCCAGTGCTCCGACATCAGAGCCTATAACCTTTGCGCCACATATTTGTGAGAGCGCTTTTACACAAATGATGTGTTGTGGCCTAAGGCCAGGATTTTCTCTTTTCGCCCTTATCCTAACTACCCTTATCCTCTTTTTAGTTATACAGGATAAAGCGAGTGCGGTTCTGAGTATCTGCCCACCGCCCTCTAGGAAAGAACCGTCTATCTCCAGCATAGATATATAAAAACTGCCAAGTAATTTAAAGCATGACAGAAATGCTAAGATACTTGCTCCTATTACCAATAGCGGCATGTCTCGGAGTTGCAGTGTTGTCTGAGGACATTAAAGTGAGAATAACCGGTATTTTTCTTGCAGTTATAATGGAGTCTGCAAGAGACAGGATAATGATGTTGCACCTTGCATCTATTGCTCGAAGAGTTAGTAAATGAAAATTAGGCCAGCGCTGAGCGCTGGCAAGGCGACCAGTTTCCCTTTCCTGCCTTTCGGCAGCAGAACTCGCAAATATACTTGTGTATGTTGCCCAATATAAAGCTTTCGATGAGAGGGTTTTTTTGAGAGAAATTAAGAAAAAATTGGAAAAGCTTATGGATAGAAAAAGCGAAGTTATAAAAGAAAAAAACAGTATTGAAAGGTGTATATTTGAGAAAAAACGGGAATTAAATGAGAAGAAGGCCCTAATGCCAAAAGATAGTGATATACGTCCTTTAGATGTAGTTGAGAGGGAGCTTCGTATTATTGAGACTAAGATAGAAACAGAAGCCTACACTATAAGGCAAGAAAGGGAATTAATGAGGAAAATTGAGCAAAAAAAAGAGGAGATAACGAAATTAAGGAATATAGAGCAAAGAAAATGCGAGATAGAGCTATTAGAAGAAAAAATTTTTGAGCTTGAGGAAAAAGAGGTTGCATGCGAGACTCTTCTGTACTTTATTGAAAAGTGGATAGGGAAATTTAAGAGGGATTTGGCCAAAATCGCTGAAAAGGAGAGAATTGCGAGGATGAGGAGAATAAAGAAGATGAAGGAGAGGGAGCTAGTTAAGAGATATTCAAAAAAATACGACGATTATGTTGCCCTTGGGGATATAGCAATAGTAAGAAAAGGGGGGGATGAAGAGAAAAATGGTGCCTAATATGGGAAAGATAAAAGCAGTTTTTATAGATGCGGCATATTTGCGGGCGAGGGATGGCAGCGTGGTGGTTCGGCTCGTTTTCAAGAGAAATAGGTTTTTTAGGCTGTATGATCGCTCGCTTAAGCCGTACATATATCTTCTCCCCAAAAATTTTGAAGAAGCGGAAAGGTTGATACCAAAAATATCAATAGGAGAACGGGAAAAGATATCGGTAGAATCGTTGGAAAGGGTAAAGAAGCGACTTGGAGTGCAAGAAAGAGAGCTGATTAAGGTGAATTTTCGGTATCCGAGTGATGTTCGTATTCTGCGTGGCAAAATAGCTGAGTTTGGCGATATATACGAATACGATATACCGTTTGTGCGGCGCTATATGATAGATAGGGGGCTTGCGCCCTTCAATGGATATGTTCTGTGGGTGGATGGAAGGGAGCTGAAAGGCATAGTTGGGAGTTTTGAAACCGACATTAAATTGCGAACGCTATCGTTTGATATAGAGATATATAACCCTACGGGTATGCCGAGAGATGAGGACCCCATAGTTATGATAAGCTGGGTTTACGAGAGCGGCGGGACAGAAACTCCGGATGGGCAAACGCGCAAAAGCTGTGTTCTAACATGGAAAAAAATAGACAGGGATTTCGTAAGTTCGCTTGAAGGCGAGAAAGATATGATAGAGTCATTTTGCGGACTATTGAAAAAACTTGATGTAGAGGTTCTGTTTGGTTATAATTCATCAATGTTTGACTTGCCCTACTTGAAAAAACGCGCCGATGCTTTAGGGACTCGTCTCGCCCTTGGTAGGGATGGTTCGCCATTTCATGCAAAATCCCGAGGCATGTATCATGACATAAAAATTAAGGGAAGGCTACACGTAGACCTCTATCCTGTTGTTAGGTTTCTGAGCAACATAGGAGCTATAAAAATAACAAGGCACACACTTGGTGATGCATACGCAGAGATGACTGGTAAAGAAAAGCTATCTGTTGACAAAGAGAGTATATGGAGGCTCTGGGACGAAAGCCCAGAAATTCTGGCGGATTACTCAATGCAGGATGCGCTCGCCACAAATGAAATAGCGAACCTTGTGATGCCAACAGAATATGAGATGGCTAGAACGGTTTACATGCCACTTGACGATGTCTGCAACTCTGCGAGTAGTAGACTTGTTGAGAACCTTCTGATGAAAGCAGCACATGACGAAGGTATAATTATACCGAACAAGCCTTCAGAAGCAGAGATAAGGAGAAGGCTTGCAATGCCAATAAAAGGCGCTTATGTGAAATTGCCGCAGGCAGGCATATACAATAATATAGTGGTTCTTGATTTCAGGGGCCTTTATCCATCTATAATATGCTCCCACAACGTTGACCCATATACCCTCAACTGCGACTGCTGCAAAGAAGATGCATACGTATCGCCTCTTGGGCATAGGTTCTGCAAGAAAAGGAGGGGTCTTGTGCCAAAAGTACTTGAAAGACTTATAACACTTAGAGAGAGCATAAAGAGAAAGCTGGCAGGTGTTGACAAAGAAAGCAGTGAATACAAGAGGTTGTACGCAAAGCAGCAAGCTCTTAAAATACTCTCAAACAGTTATTATGGGTATCTGCTCTACGCACGCTCGCGCTGGTATTCACGGGAATGTGGCGAGAGCATAACTGCATGGGGCAGGTATTATATAACAGCAACTGCGGAAAAAGCTGAGAGGGAAGGCTTCCGCGTGCTGTATATAGATACGGATAGCCTTTTTCTGGAATTGAGGGATGGAAAGACGAAGGAAGACGCGATTGCTTTTATGCAAAGGGTAAATGGAGAATTGCCAGGCAACATGGAGCTTGAATTTGAGGGCTTTTATCCACGCGCGGTTTTTGTTTCAAAAAAATCAGAGGCTGTTGGTGCAAAGAAGAAATACGCCCTTCTGGGTGAGGATGGGAGAATTAAAATACGGGGTTTTGAGCTTGTTAGGAGGGATTGGGCGAAAATAGCAAAGGAAACGCAGAGGCGTGTTCTTGAGACGATATTGAGGGAGGGAAGCAAGGAGAAGGCTGCGGAGATAGTTCGGGAGGTTTTGGAGAAATTAAGGGAAGGGCGGGTTGGGATGGACGAGCTCGTAATCTATACTCAGATTAAGAAAGGGCTCGGTAGCTATGATGTGACATCGCCAGAGGTAGCTGCTGCGCAGAAGGCAGAAAAAAGGGGTAGGAAAATAGAGCCAGGTTCGCTTATAGGCTATGTGATAACACGGCGGGGAAAGAGTATATCTGAAAAAGCAGAGATGCTGGAATTCGCGCAGGACTATGACCCGAACTATTACATAAATAATCAAGTAATACCTGCTGTTTTGAAAATAATGAAGGAGCTCGGGTATGATGAGGAGGACCTTAAAATGGCGGGAAGGCAACAGACGCTTTCGGATTTCATGCGCTGATTTATTTAATATATTATATAACAACCTATTATGGATTA
>JAVZCV010000015.1:0-12085 GCA_038874215.1 Candidatus Micrarchaeia archaeon
CGTCGTTTTGGGCTCTCTTACTTCCTTCTCACCTTCCATGCGACTATTAGGCTTTTTCGTGTATATATGTGTTTGCCTACAGAGACTTCTACCACATCGATTCGGTTGATAAGTTTAAAAGTGAGCTTACTAAAATATCTTTCATGCGGGGATATGAGGATTTGGTTATAAAATTGAAGGAAATCAAGCAGAAAGGCTACATAAAAACTCATCGGGCTGGAAACACGGGGGTAGGAAAGACATTGGAAGACTTGTTGGGCATAACAGAAAATAATATCCCAGGTCCAAATGCCAAGATGATCGAACTAAAATCTGCAAGAAAAAAAACTAAAAGTATGCTTACACTATTTACAAAATCGCCTCTACCAAAGAAGGCCAACTCTATTTTGCTTCAAAGATATGGTTATTTCTCAAGAGGAAGTAATAACAAAAAGGAGTTGCATACTACGGTGAACGCTATTGACTATAACACCATAAGAGGAAAAAGTGGGTTCAAAATTAAAATTAAGCATGGCAGAGTAGAACTTGTTTCTAAAACAGGGGAAGTTCTTGGTTATTGGGACAAGGAAACTCTAAAAACTACTTTTGAACGCAAATTGCCAAAACTTCTTTATGTTAAAGCGGATTGCAGAGGAACAGGTAGGAATGAAGAGTTTCATTTTAACGAGGTGTGGTTGCTAAGTGGCTTTGATTTTGATAACTTCCTAAAACTTTTGAAAGAAGGCAAAATATTGGTGGATATAAGAATTGGCCAGTATCCGGATGGGAGAGTACACGACCATGGAACGGCTTTTAGGGTGTTACCCGATAAGTTAGATCTTTGTTTTTCACATAGAGAAAGGATAGTGTGATTATCCCGGTCTCCAAAAATCAAGTAGGTATTCAAACGTTGCGCCAAGTGTTATATAATTGCCAGGATAACCAAAAATACCAACCTTATTAACAAGGTTTCGTTTATCCCAGATAAGAATGTTTCTTAATTCAAACCCTGCTTTTTTAAGCGCTTCTATAACATAAATGTGTGTCAGATAGCGTTGGTTTTCCCACCAAACATCGTTTACATTAATTATACAGTGGGCTTTTGGTTTCATCAGCGGTAAAATTCCCTTAAATATTTCTATTAGGGCATCACTATATTTTTCATGGCTCATAGTTCCCAAATCTCTTGGGTCATTTGAGTATTGTTGAATTTGTTTATAGTAATTATTTTTTCTTAAATCACTTCGTAGACTTTTATTAAGGCGGGGTCTGTTTAACATATGGGCATAGGGAGGCGAGGTAATGCAAAGAGCAACAGTTTCCTTATCTAAATATTCGGGTATATATAGGGCATCATCACATATAGCAATTTGCTGGGATTGGTTTAATCTTTTTTGTTCTAACCTCTTTTTTGCAAAGGTAATATACTCCTCTTTTAAGTCAAAGCCGACCGCATTTCTATCTAAATCTTGTGCGGCGACTAGTGTGGTTCCAATTCCAACGAAAGGGTCTAAAACAAGCTCCCCTTTATGTGTAAAAAGTTTAATACATTTCGCAGGTAAGGCTATTGGAAAAACGGCTGGATGAATTGTTTTATCTCTAATGTCTCTTTTTTCATAGGAAAACTCCCAGATAGCCACCTGCGCTTTTATCCACTCTTTCGCACTCAAACAGCTAATACGATTTGGTTTACAATCACAAGTTTTCTTATACGGTATATCCAACTTCTTTCTTTCCATATCTATACCCTGTTTTTGTTTCGCTTCGGCCTGTCCCAATAAGGTGATTTACACTTTGGGCAAACCTTTGGTTCTCCTTGCGAATTGACTCTTGGCAACCATTCATGCTTGCAACGCTCACAACGATAGCCCATCAGTTTAACTTTCTTACCCATATACTATTAGTATTATACTAGAAGGGTTATAAACCTATACTCAAAGTAGCATTATAACACTAGGTGTATATTTAAAAAATAAAACACTTAAACTATGGATACTACAGAACGGTTTACAAGTAGTGCGATGTGTATTGCTTTTTCTTCTTGTCCCATTCCTCTATGATGCTGGCGTCAAGCGAGGGCTTTATCTTCTCAAGCGCTTGCTTGAAATGCCTCATCGCAACTACCTGTGCGTTTTTGTCCTCCCTTATCGCAAACATTCCCGCCTCTCTGCAAAGCGCGGCTATGTCTGCGCCAGTGAATCCGTGCGTTTTATCTACAAGAAAATTGAAATCAACATCGCTTGCAAGCGGCATTTTTTTCGTATGCACTTTCAATATTTCCTCTCTTGACTTCTTGTCGGGCATCGGTACGTACAGCACTTTCTCAAACCTGCCAGGGCGGATTAGCGCTGGGTCTATTAAGTCTGGTCTGTTCGTAGCTCCTATTACAACAACTTCATGAAGCTCCTCCAATCCATCCATCTCAACGAGAAGCTGGTCAACGACGCGCTCTGTAACCTTGCTCCCCACATCCTCTCCCCTTCTTCCTGCTATTGAATCAAGCTCGTCAAAGAATATAACGCAAGGGGCAACCTGCTTCGCCCTCTTGAAAGTCTCCCTTATAGCCTTTTCGCTCTCGCCGACCCACTTTGAGAGAACGATTGGTCCCTTCACTGATATGAAGTTTGCCTGCGATTCTGTTGCAACTGCCTTTGCGAGGAGCGTTTTGCCGCAACCAGGCGGGCCTGTAAGAAGCAGCCCTTTCGGTGCTGCTATCCCAAGCCGCTTATAAGTTTCAGGGTATTTTATGGGCCACTCAACAGCCTCTATGAGCTCGCTCTTGACATCTTCAAGCCCGCCGATATCGCTCCAGTGAACGTTCGGCTTCTCAACCATAACCTCTCGCATTGCAGATGGCTCAACTGTTTTAAGCGCAGCCATGAAGTCATCCTGCGTTATAACGAGGCTGTCAAGAATTTCTTTTGAGAGTTTTCCTTCCCCAAGTTTCTTTATTTCTGGTATCACTCTTCGCAGCGCCTTCATTGCCGCTTCTCTGCAAAGCGCGGCTATGTCTGCGCCAGTGAATCCGTGCGTCCGCTCAACAAGCTTGTCAATATCAACATCCTTAAGCGGCATTCCCCTCGTGTGTATCTCAAATATCTCTTTTCTCCCCTTTGCATCTGGCACTCGTATCTCTATCTCTCTGTCAAACCTTCCTGGCCTGCGTAGGGCGGGGTCTATGCTATTCGGCCTGTTCGTTGCCGCGAGCACCACAACGTCTCCCCTTGCCTCAAGCCCATCCATAAGGGTAAGCAACTGCGAGACTACGCGGCGCTCAACCTCGCCCGTAACCTCCTCCCTCTTCGGAGCTATCGCGTCTATCTCGTCTATGAAAATTATGGAGGGCGCTTTTTCTTTTGCCTCCTCAAATATCTTGCGCAGGTTTTCCTCTGACTGGCCGTACCACTTGCTCATTATCTCAGGGCCGTTGAGGGCTATGAAGTGTGAATCCGTTTCTGATGCAACTGCCTTTGCGAGGAGCGTTTTGCCGCAACCAGGCGGGCCGTGGAGAAGAACGCCTTTCGGCGGGGTTATTCCTAGCTTCTTGAACACCTCTGGGTGCTTCATAGGTATCTCAACCATTTCCCTAATCGCCTCAATCTCGTCCTTCAGCCCGCCTATATCTTCGTAGCGCACCCCAATTATCGCCTCCTGCTTTGCAGGCTTCGTTGAGATGTCTATTTTCGTATTTGGAGTAACCTGGACTATGCCGCGCGGTGTTGAGCTTACAACATAGAATGAGAGACCGCGCCCCATGACTTCAAGAACTATGCTGTTGCCAACTGTAAGCGGCATGTTCATTATCTTCTCGTGAAAGTATTCAACAAAATCTGGATGAAACGTAATCTCCTGCGTTGGCGCAAGCCTTATCTCCTTCGCCTCCTTGCAGTCTGCTTTTCGCACATAAACGAAATCGTCAACGCTCGCGCCAGCGTTGTGCCTGAGTATCCCGTCAAGCCTTATTATTCCTTGCTCTGAATCGTGCGCACGCCATACGAGTGCCGCCGCCTTCTTTTTTCCCTCTATCTCAACAACATCTCCGCTCTCTATGCCGAGCTTCGCCATCTCCTGCACACCGAGGCGGGCTATGCCCCTGCCCACATCGGTGTGCAGGGCTTCCTTAACTTTAAGCCTAAGCTCTTTTTCTGCCATGCAAACACTTCTCTCACTCTATTTTTATTTCTGTCCCCTTCTCTTGCTTCGCCTTTTTCATAGTTATCTCAAGAACTCCGTCGGAGTATTTCGCTTTCACGTTGCGCTGGTCTATTTCTGCTGGAAGCGGAATCAGCCTGTAAAAGCCAGCATAGCTTCTCTCCTTATAGTAGTGCCCACCTTTGCTCTCCTCCCTCTCTTCTTTTCTCTCCGCCTTAACTTCAAGCCTGTCTCCCTGTACGCTTACATGTATGTCCTCTTTCCTTACCCCCGGCATCTCAATCTTCGCAACTATCGCATCCCCCGTATCAGCCAAATCAAGAACTGGCTCTCTGAATGCCGCAAGCCTCCTTGAAGGCATTCGGTATTCGGGGTTCAGAAAATCCTCAAAAATTCCATCAATAATCTCGCGCATCCTTCTCATATCCCTGTATGGGTCCCATCTTTCGGGCAGCATTTTATCACCTCCTTATTGTTTTTGTTAATAAAATTTTATTTTTGATTAATAATATGTTGAAAAAATATTTAAATCTTTCGCTCAATAATATTATATCATGAGAACTGAAAAAAGGTGGAAAACAGAGAATAGAGAGATAATAGTGAGGGATTTTGACGCCCCTGCACGGAGAGATTTAGAGGATGAGATAGAGTGGCTCCTGAGCTCGCTTGGGTTTGAAGGAGAGGAGGAGGGGAATGAAGTGCCTCGGGGGATATTCAGGTGCCTTCTTGAAGCATCTTATAAGGGAATGGGAGTAAGCAGCATAGAGCTTTGCAAGGAGAGTAAGGTTACGAGGGGGGCAGTCGTCTATCATCTTAACAGGTTTATAAAGAGGGGCGTCGTTGTGAGGAGAGGAAGGGAGTATTACCTCAGGAGGCTAACGCTCAGGGACACGCTTGAAGAGATAGAGGAGGACATACTAAGGATGATGAGAAGAATGATAAAGGTAGCTGATGAGATAGATAGAATGAAAATGGGAGGTGGTAGATATGGTGATAAAGAAGAGGAAAGTGTTTGATGATGATTTTGATGATTTTGAGAGGAGGATTCGCGAAGACATGGAGAGGTTCCTTGAGGGTATATTCAGTAGGGAGTTTTCAGAGCTATCAGACGAGAAGCCAATAGTCTATGGGTTCTCAATGAGAATTGACAGCGAGGGAAAGCCAACAGTCCATGAGTTCGGCAACTTCAATCCGAGATTCAAGACGATAAGCGAAGAGCGGGAGCCTCTCGTAGATGTGATTGAGGACAAGGATATGGTAACGGTTATAGCAGAGGTGCCTGGCGTATCAAAGGAGGATATAAACCTGAGGGCTACTGAGGATACGCTCTCCATAAAAGTGGATACTGCTGAGAGAAAATACTCAAAAACTGTTTCCCTTCCGTGCAGGATAAAGCCAGCGAGTGCGAAGGCAACATACAAAAACGGAGTTCTTGAAGTGAAGCTTGAGAGGCAGGAGCCAAAGGAGAGCAGTAGCGAGGGTGAGAGGATAGAGATAGAGTGAGCAACACGCAGAGTGAAGCGGGGAGCGGCATGTCAAAAAAAATAAAGGAGTATGAAGAGAGGTTGAAAAATCTTGAGGAGGAAGTTAAGGCGCAGAAGAAAGAGATAGAAGAATATGTGGACCATTTGAAGAGAATTCAGGCCGAGTTTGATAATTACAGGAAGAGGGTTGAGAAAGGGAATGAGCAGGCAAAGATTGATGGTAAGGCTGAAATCGTTTCAGACCTTCTTCCACTCATAGATGAGTTTGAGATAGCGCTCACTAATACGAACGACGGCGGTTTGAGGATGCTTTATGACAAGCTCATGGCAACGCTTAGAGGGCATGGGTTGAGAGTGATAGAGGCTGAGGAGTTTGACCCGAGATTTCATGAGGTTGCAATGAAAGAAAAAAGCGACCTTCCAGAAGGGAAGATAGTGCGCATTTTGAGAAAGGGATACGAGTTCATGGGGAGGACGATAAGGCCATGCTCAGTAGTCGTTTCATCTGGAACGGGTGAGGAGGTGGTTTCATGAAGATTATAGGGATAGACCTTGGAACTTCAAACTCTGCCGCGGCTGTTCTTGAAGGAGGAAGGCCTGTCTTGATACCGAGCGCTGAGGGAACGACGCTTGGGGGGAAGGCTTTCCCTTCTGTTGTGGCATTTACAAAGGATGGGCAGAGGCTTGTGGGTGAACCTGCCCGAAGGCAGGCGGTTATGAACCCAGAGGGAACGATAACGGGTGCAAAGAGAAAGATGGGCACTGACTATAAATATCGGGTTTTCGGCAAGGAATACACGCCACAGGAGATATCCGCTTTCATACTTCAGAAGATAAAGGAGGATGCGAGCGCTTTTCTCGGTGAAGAGGTTAAGAAGGCAGTTATAACCGTGCCGGCCTATTTCAACGACAACCAGAGGCAGGCGACGAAGGATGCGGGCGAGATAGCGGGGCTTGAGGTTGTTAGGATAATAAACGAGCCCACAGCAGCAGCACTCGCATATGGGCTTGATAAGGGAGATGAGGAGAAGAGAATACTCGTTTTTGACCTTGGGGGAGGAACGCTTGACGTCACGATAATGGAGTATGGGAACAGGGTTTTTGAGGTAAAGGCGACGAGCGGGGATACGCAGCTCGGCGGAAGGGATATGGATGATGCGCTTGTCTCGTATTTGCTGAAAGAGTTTGAGAATGAGAATGGGTTTAGGCTTGAGGATAAGACGGCGCTGGCAAGGCTCAGGGAGGCTGCCGAGAAGGCGAAGATAGAGCTCTCAACAGCGCTCACAACAGAGGTAAACCTTCCGTATCTCGCATCTGGCGACAAGGGACCCATACATTTCAGGAGAGAGCTGACTAGGGCGAAGCTTGAGGAAATAGTCGCACCAATAATTGAAAGGTGCAGGGGACCGCTCATGCGTGCTCTTGAAGATGCGAAGATGAAGCCGAGCGATATAAACCACATAATTCTCGTGGGAGGGCCAACGAGAATGCCCATAGTGCAGAAATTCATAGAGAGGGAGATAGGAAAGAAGCCAGAAAGGGGAGTTGACCCAATGGAGTGCGTTGCTTTTGGTGCGGCGATACAGGGAGGAGTTCTTGCTGGCGAGGTAAAGGATATACTTCTTCTTGACGTTACTCCGCTTTCGCTTGGGGTTGAGACGCTCGGGGGAGTTTTCACTAAGATAATAGAGAGAAACACAACAATACCGACGAAAGCTTCAAAGATATTCACGACTGCGGCTGATTTCCAGACGAGCGTTGACATACACGTGCTCCAAGGAGAGAGGGCGATGGCTGCCGACAATGTAAGCCTTGGGAGATTCATCCTCATGGGGATACCGCCAGCGCCCCGTGGAGTGCCGCAGATAGAGGTTGAGTTTGATATAGATGCGAACGGAATACTGCACGTATCGGCAAAAGATTTGGCAACTGGAAAAGAGCAGAAGATAAGGATAACTGCGCCGCTTAAAATGTCAAAAGATGAGATAGAGAAAAAGATGAAAGAAGCCGAGAAGTTTGCGGAGGAGGACAGAAGGAGGAGAGAGGAGGCAGAGCTGAGAAACGAAGCAGAGGCGCTCGTTTATACCGCTGAGAAAACGCTCGCTGAGGTTGGGGACAAGCTCCCAGAAGAAAACAGGGAGAAGATAAAGAGCGCAATGAAGGATGTCAAGGAAGCGCTCGGTGAAAAGGATGTTGGAAGGCTTAGGAGGAGCGCTGATAGCCTGAAGAACGTTTTGCAGCAAGCGGGCACAGTTATATACCAGCAGGCTGCTGGAATGGGAAGCAAAAAGAGGGAAACCGAAGAAGAAACGCGCGATGAGAAGGTTGTTGATGCAGACTACGAGGTAGTTGACGGGAAGAATAAGGAGAAGGAAAAGAGATAGTCGTCGTTGATTGAGGCGAGCTTTGGCGTGGTTCTATGGAGGAGAGGGATTACTATGAGATACTGGGAGTTGACAGAAATGCGACGCTTGATGAGATAAAGAAAGCATACAGGGAGCTCGCACTCAAGTATCACCCAGACAGGAATAAATCCCCAGAGGCAGAGGAGAAGTTCAAGGAGATTTCCCGAGCCTATGCCGTTCTTTCAGACCCGGAAAAGAGGAGGGAGTATGATAGATTTGGGAGGGCTGGTTTTGACAGTAGATATACAACTGAGGACATATTCAGGAATGTTGATTTTGAGGATATTTTCAGGGATTTCGGTTTTGGGGGCTTTGACCCTTTCAGATATTTTTTCGGGGATTTTTTCTCAGATATGGGAAGGGATTACGAGCGGGGCAGGGATATCGCCTATGATTTGGAGATAACGCTTGAGGAAGCCGCACAGGGCGTTGAGAAAACTATTGAGATTTTCAGGAGCGATGTTTGTGGGGGTTGTGGTGGAAGCGGTGCAAAAGGCGGGGAGAGAGAAAGATGCCAAAAGTGTGGCGGAAGCGGGAAGATAAAGCATGAGAGGAGGATAGGGTTCGGGAGTTTTATCACTGTAACAACATGCAATGCATGCGGCGGAAGGGGAACTGTTGCGAGGGAGAAATGCGAAAATTGCAAAGGGGCGGGCTTCGTTAAGAAGTCTGAGAGGATAAAAGTTAGGATACCTGCGGGAATAGAGGATGGCGCAAGGTTGAAGATAGCTGGAAAAGGGGAATATGGGAGAGACGGCTATGGGAATCTCTATGTCGTTGTGCATATAAAGGAGCACAAGATTTTTGAGAGAGATGGGGATGACATATATGTTGAGAAGAAGATAACGTTCGGTCAAGCAGCGCTCGGCGATGAGATAGAAGTCCCAACGCTTGATGGGAAGGCAAAGCTCAAAATTCCGCCAGGGACGCAGACGCACACTTTATTCAGGCTTGCTGGCAAGGGGATGCCACGCCTGAATGGGAGGGGAAGGGGCGACGAGCTCGTGCGCGTTATAGTTGAAACTCCGAGGAATCTAACAGAAGAGCAGAAAGAACTTCTCAGGAAGTTTGAGGGAATAAAGAAAAAGGGTGGCTGGTTCAACTTCTTCTGATGCTATTTCACAACGCTGCCGCCGTGCTTTTTGCCGTTTATCGCATTCTCAACATCTGCCAAGTTTTTCCCATGCACGAAGTGTGTTTCTATCCGAGAGCGAGCTATCAATTTGCACGCAACCAAATCAAATATGAAGTGCTCGCCCGCACTGCGCTTATCTGAAGAGGAAGCCATTTTTAACATATCCTCAAATGAGAGTGTTGCGATTTTTCTGGCGCCTTTCTCTTTCGGGTCCTTGTCATATATTCCATCAACGTTGCTCAAATTGACGAGCCTTACTGCAGACATCTTTTCGGCGAGCAGGGCGGCGTCTGCGTCAGTTGTTATTCCAGGTATAGTCCCGCCCATAAGGACTATTTTGTCTTCGGGTATGTTGAACTCAAAGGACCTGCTCTGCGTGAAAAATGCAACCTCTCCCAAAGCTGCTGCAACGAGATGCGCATTCTGGAATGTTGATAGTATGGCGACCCTGTCCGCGAGAGATTCGTTGCCAGAAATCTCTCGCATCGCCTTTGCATAGTCTCTCGCTGGCTTCCCGCCTCCCACAACAATCCCAAGAGAATATTTTTTGTGGAGCTTTTTTAGGAGCGATGCGAGCTTTTTTATATATTCAACATCGGGTTTGTCGGGGTTTATCAGGCTTCCTCCAACAGATATGACAACGCTATTTTTTACCATGAGAAGGATTTACACGCCCAATTTTAAAATTTTCACATTGAAATATGCGCATGAATAAACTTGAAAGGGCTATAAAAAATATGGTTGAGGAGCTTAGAAAGCTTGAAGAGAAGCAGGATGAAACGTTGAGGGAAGGAAGGGAAATAACGAGGATGTGCGCGAACGCGGTGAAGAAGATACATGCAAGAGATATTGAAGGTGCGGGCAGAGACCTTGAGAAGATAAAAAGGAGGGTAGGGGCTCTGAAGAAAGTTGGCACCGAATTTCCGCACATAATAACGCAGACACTTCAGGAGTATGCGGAAATAGCGATTTTTCTATCCATAGTGAAAAGGAGGGATGTGCCGACGCACGAAGAGTTGGGAGTAGATTTCGCTGATTATATCCTCGGTCTTTGCGATGTGGTTGGGGAGCTAAAGAGGGAAATGCTTGAGGAGTTGCGCGCGGGTAATGTGAAAAACGCAGAGTACTACTTTACCAAGATGAATGAGATATACGAGGCGACTTTGCCTCTGCGCTTCTCCGATTCCATTTTGCCGGGTTTCAGGAAAAAACAGGACGCAATGAGATACCAGCTTGAGCAGGCACGAGGTATAATACTGGAGCACTCGCTTGGGCGCTCACGAGGAGGAAGATGAGCCTCTGTGCAGTTCATACACAACTGCTGTCGTTGCTGCATCAAGGATTGCAAGCCCTGTGAAATCAGCAATGCGAATTCCTTCAAGCCTCCTAATCTCGGGTTTTACTATCGCCTCCCCTATGCTGCCTGCAAAATTTATTTGTCGGCCGAGGCGAACCGCGTTGTTGACTTCCCCGCTGTGCGTAGCCTGCTCAAAATCATCAACATAAACGAAAGTTCTCTTTCCGCATGTTATAGCGAAGCTGAGCTCCTGCTTTCCTGGCGCATCTGCACCTACTGCAAGAATGAGAACATCGCTGTTTTTACCGATATACTTTTTTAGGATGACTGGCTTCTTTGATGGGGTGGTTGTTATGAGAATTTCTGCATTTCTGACTGTTTCCTCCAAACTTCTTCGCTCTATTTCAACCCCTAAGTCGGCTGCAGCCTGCAGGAAAATCGGGTTCGCTTCCTTAACATCAAAGTAGTATGCACTTTTTATGCTCGGCCTAACCTTCTTGAGCGCCCATAGCTGTGTTGTCGCCTGAACGCCCGCTCCTACAAACCCAATGTGTTCAACGTTAGTGGGGGAGAGGAATTTTGCTGCAACACCCGATGCCGCACCCGTTCTCATAGCGGTTATCCAAGCCCCATCTGCTATGAAATACACAGAGCCGTTATTCGGGTTTATCAAAAGTATTTTCGCCATAACCGATGGCATCCCGTATCTCTGTGGATTCTGGGGATGCACGTTCACAATTTTAACCGCAGATATGCCGAGGGGAGGGATTGCGCACGGCATAGCCCTGAAATCTCCTATCGGCTTTTCTGTTTTGTTAGCATGCTTAATGAAATCTTCTAGAACACGAAAAGCAGGATTTGGCAAAAAATCCCTCATGAGTGCGCTTATCTCTGCATTCCCCTCTGCCAGATTTACATACACTTTCGGTGGCATTTCAACCTTCCCAAGCCCGTGGAGCGTGTATGCGGCTTCCACTGCAACGAGCGTTCTTTCCATAGAAAGAATCCGTGAAGCCTCCAAGTCCGTTATGTTTGAGGCCCCCTCAGAGGGTATTCTTGAAAGTTGCCCTTCAAGAAGACGATGGAAGATTGCACTCATGCCCGTTATCCGAGAAGCGAGTTCATGCGGATTCGCATCGTGCAAAACTCTTTCAGAAAATGGGTTTCGCACTTCTCTATTTGGAATATTCTGCCTGTTTCTGTTAATTTGTCTGCCAACCATCAATACACCCCCCACAAATAGCCAGCATATATTCAGCATCAAAAGTTTAAAAGGCTGTGCCGATGCCTAAAATAAGGTTTTTAAGGTTTAGTTAAAAAAACTCGTGCGTGAAGGCTAAGGTTTCATGCCTCTGTTGAATTGTTCTCTCGTTTAGGGAACGAAAAGAATATTGGGGGTGAGCAATTGCTATTGGTTCCTGGGCCAGTGCCCCTTAGTGAGGGGGTTATTAAGGCGCAATGCAGACAGGTTGTCAGCCACAGAGATGAGGAATTCCATCAGCTCCACAAGAAAGTGACCTCTAAGCTCGCAGAGCTTTTTAACTCCGACATTGCGCTCGTATTCACGGGCTCTGGGACGGCAGGGATAGAGGCGATGGTGGCGAGCGCGGTCTCGCGCCATGACAAAGTACTC
>JAVZCV010000015.1:12095-28194 GCA_038874215.1 Candidatus Micrarchaeia archaeon
TGCCTTAACAATGGTGATTTTGGGAGGAGGCTTGCAGAAACGTGCAGGATATATGCGGGCGGGGTTATAGAGAAAGAAATAGAGTGGGGGGATGGGTTCAACATAGAACGCGTGAAGAAGGATATAGATGAAAGCGGCGCACATGTGCTTGCGCTCGTGCAGAATGAAACATCAACGGGAGTTACGAATGCTATAGAGGCAATATGCAAGTATGCGAAATCAAGGGGCATGCTCGTCCTGCTTGATACCGTTTCAGCCTTCATAGGAATTCCTCTTGATATGAGGGGCTGGGGCGTTGATATAGCCGTTGCGGGAAGCCAGAAGTGCATAGGAGCTCCTCCCGGAATGGCGCTTATCGGGATAAACGAAGGCGCTGTGAAAAAGATAAACGACAACGAAATACGCTCATACTATCTTAACCTTAAGAAATGCCTGAAATATAAGGAGAAGGAGGAGACGCCATACACGCCAGCCGTTACTCTCTACTATGCGCTTGATGCGGCGATAGAGGAAGTTGAGAGAGAAGGGCTCAAGAATATTCAAGAGAGGCACAGGAGGACTGCGGAGTTTGTGAGAAATGAGCTTGTTAAAAGAGGGTATAAGCTTGTTGCCGAGAAGGGATTTGAGTCTCCAACTGTAACTGCATTTTGGGGGGACGGAAAGCTGAAGGATGAGCTGAAGAAAAGGGGGGTTATAATAGCGGGAGGCCAGGGGAAGCTTAAAGGGAAGATTTTGAGGATAGCGCATCTTGGCAAATTCAAGCCTGAGTGGTATAAGCAACTCTTTGAGATGATTGATGAGATAGGGTGATTTCTTGGAGAGAGTGAAGATTGTTGTTAGCGACCACATGGGGGAGGACATTCTTGATGAGTTGAGCGAGCTTGGGGAAGTAGTTTATATGCCTAAAAATCTTGAGAAGGAGATAGAAGATGCGCATGTTCTGATCGTGAGGAGCGGCACAAAAGTGACGAAGGAGCTTCTGAAAAATGCGAAAAGGCTTGAACTTGTTGTTCGCGCAGGCGTTGGTGTTGACAACATTGATGTGAAGGAGTGTGAGAGGAAGGGAATAAAGGTTGCGAACACGCCAGACGCATCCTCAATATCGGTTGCCGAGCTTACCATCGGGCTTATGATAGCGCTGCTGAGAAACATAATAAAGGCGCACATACAGATGACGAGTGGCATATGGGACAGAAAGGCGCTTGTTGGCAGGGAGTTGTACGGTAAAACGCTTGGAATAATCGGGTTTGGGAGGATAGGAAGGAAGGTTGCTGAGAGAGCGGTAGGTATGGGGATGAGAGTGATAGCCTACGACCCGCACCTCAAGGAAAGCGAGCTTGCAGAACTCGTTGATTTTGATACGCTACTCAGGAATTCGGATATAATATCGCTGCACACTGCGCTCACTGAGCAGACGAGGAACATGATAAACGCTGAAACGATAAAAAAGATGAAGAACGGCGCTTACATAATAAACGCTGCGAGGGGGGCGCTTATAGACGAGGATGCCCTTTATGATGCACTCGTAAGCGGTAAAATTGCGGGCGCTGCGCTTGATGTCACTGTTGAGGAGCCGCATAAGGGCAAGCTTCTTGAAGTTGACAACGTGATATTCTCATCGCACATAGGAGCGAGCACGATAGAGGCGCAGGAGAGAGTTGGGGAGGAAGTAGTCGTTATAGTTGAGAATCACGTAAAAAAGAGGATGGAAAAGAAGTAGGTGGGCTGTGCGATGAAATTCAGATGCATCGGGGCGCTTAAATTCAGCAGGGACGTTGAAGGGGAGAAGGAGCTTGAAGAGGCTTTTAAGAGCGATGAGCTTGTTTCTCTTTTGAGAAAGGGTGCGCCTTCTGGAAAGGAGAATGAGGCAGCAGAGATAAAGAAGTGGAGGATAAGCGGGAGCAATCTTGAAGTTGAGATTGAAAGCGGCAGGCACGTGAGGGCGCATGACGCATTCCTTAGGATTAAGAGATACATAAATGAGAGGTTGGCTGGCAAAATCAAGGCTGGAATAAGGGATGCGTGGATAAGCGAGATAGTTGCAGAATTTGAAGTTTCAAAAGAACCGCTTGGAGAAATTCGTATAGCGCATTTCGTGAAGTCCATAAAATTTGATGGGAGGAGAGTAAAAGTCGTTATGGCTAACATGCCGCTTGAAATCGTTGAGAGCGGTGCTCCGAATAGAATAGTCGCACTCGTAGAGGAGAAAGTTGAAAAGCAGCATTATGCAGGGAAGGAGGAGATGAAAAAGCTCCTATGGGAGAGCAAGAGGAAGGAAATGAAATTTGAAAAAGACCCGAGCGAGGAGCTTGAAAAGAGAGGGTGGATAAGGAGAACGCATGCGAAGGGGCAGTTCGTCTACGGCAAGAATTTCTCCCGCATGATTGAAGCGTTGAAGGATATCATAAAAGAAGAGATATACGATAAAATGGGCTTTTCCGAGATGGTTTTCCCAAAGTTTGAGCCTTGGCACGTTCCCATGCGAAGCGGGCATGCAAAGAGCATATACCCCGATGCATACTATGTGATGGTTCCCAAGGAAAGCAAACCGCAGGTTTGGGAGGATGTTGCAGACTACTTCAAGATAACTGGGGAGGTAGACAAAAAGGGCATAATGGAGCGTGTTGAACCGGTCGGGATACTCTCGTATGCGCAATGCCCGCCATTCTGGCAGTTCGTTGAGGGAAGGACGATAGCAAGCAGCAGCCTGCCTATAAAGGTGTATGACTGGTCAGGCCCTACATACAGGAACGAAGCTGGGGGAACGAAAGGAATAGAGAGGATAGAGGAGTTCCACAGGATTGAGACGCTTTTCGTAGGCACGCCAGAGAAGGTTGTTGAGATAGCAGGGAAGCTTGATGAAAGGTTCACGCACGTGCTTGATAGGGTTCTTGATTTGGAAGTGAGAAAGCAAAGGGTAATGCCGTGGTGGATGGCGCAGAGCGGTGAAGTTCTGAATGAGAAAAAGGAGGAGGAAGAAGAGAGAATGAAGGTTGGTACTGTTGATTTTGAGGCTTACATGCCATTCAAAGGTACGAGAGAGGGGAGCGAGTGGCTTGAGATACAGAATGTTTCAGTAATAGGGGAGAAGTACCCGAAGGCGTTCAGCGTTAAGGCTCAGAAGGGGGAGCTATGGAGTGGATGCTGCGGTACGGGAATGGAGCGATGGCTCTGCGCATTCCTTGCACAGAAAGGTTTTGAGCCGAAAGACTGGCCCGAGAGCATGAGGGATAGGGTGGTGCTTGATGATGAAGTCAGGTTCCTTTAACGCTGGAAGGAGAGGCAAGAATCCGAGGGGGGAAAAAGATCCTGTAAGCGTATTCGGCAAAATGAAAGAGGGGAGGGAAATGAAGGGATTGAGTGTTGACGATGCGCGGAAGAGCCCCGAGATGGCTTTAAGATGGCTCTTTGAGGGGAATGAAGAGTTTAGGGAAGGGGAGGAATGGAAAAAAGGAAATGCGCAACAAAAACCCGGCGCAGTTGTCATATACTGTTCTGATGCGAGGACGAGCGCAGAGATTGTTTTCGGTAAGGGCTTGAATGAAATTTTCGGGATAAGGAGCGCGGGCAATGTTGTAGGTACCGAGGCGATAGCATCCGTGGAGTATGCGGTTGCGCATTTGGGTGTTAAGCTCGTAGTTGTTCTTGGGCACACGCAGTGCGGTGCAGTTACGGCTGCATGCAAGGGGGGTAAGCCTGAAAGCCCAAGCTTGGGCAAGCTGCTTTCAAATATAGAGAAGGAGGGCAACGATGTTGAGCGCTCTGTAAGGGCAAATGTATTCAAGCAGATTGAGAACTTGAAAAATGGGAGCGAGATAGTTCGGAATGCAGCTGCTGAGGGTAGAATAAAAATCGTCGGGGCGATATACCACATTGAAAGCGGGAAGGTTGAACTTATTGGATGATTTTTGGTGGTTTTGTGGAGAGCGAGAGCAAGTTAAGATATGACCTAAAAAAGAAGCTATCAGAGCTTTCAAAAATAAGGGGAAGCGGCACAGAGCTCATCTCTGTTTATATGCCGCCTTCTTCGCAAATAGCGGACATAAGCAACAAACTCAAGGAGGAGTATGGGCAGGCATCAAACATAAAATCAAAAACAACGAGAAAGAACGTCCAGGATGCGCTTGAGAAGATAATACAGTATTTAAAAATTTTCAGGAAACCGCCAGAAACAGGGCTTGCGATATTCTGCGGCAACATATCGCAGGTGCAGGGCAAGGAGGACATACGCCTCTTTTCAATAGTACCCCCAGAGCCGATAAACGTTCAGGTTTACAGGTGCGATTCAACTTTTTTCTTAGACCCGCTTGAGGAGATGCTCGCACCGAAGGAGACATACGGGCTCGTTCTCGTAGACGGGAAGGATGCGACTGTTGCTCTCCTGAAAGGGAAGAACGTGCGGGTTGTGAAGCAGTTGCATTCAACCGCACACTCAAAGATAGTGAAGGGTGGGCAGAGCGCAAGAAGGTTCCAGAGGATAATAGAGGAGAGCATTGAGAAGTACTACAAGCGCATCGGCGAGGCTATGGATTCAGCCTTCCTTCCCGTTAAGGATATGAAAGGAGTAATAGTTGGGGGACCGGGGCCAGCTAAGGAGAACTTCTTAAAGCTGAAGCCTTTCAACTACCAGATAAATGTCATCGGCGTTGTTGATGTTGGCTATACTGATGAGTATGGAATAAGGGAGCTGCTTGAGAAGGCGCAGGACATAATAGCTGAGCAGGAGATAATAAAGGAGAGGAAGCTCGTTGATAGGTTCATGAGGGAGGTTGTCAAGGGAGGGCTTGCAACGTATGGTTTTAAGGAGGTTTTGAATGCCCTTCGTGCGGGGCAGGTTGAAACTCTCCTCGTTTCAGAAGAGCTTGACAAAAAACTCGTTGTGATGAGATGCTCGGCTTGCGGCAAGACTGTTGAGAGGATAACATCGGAGCCGAAGGAGGAAGAGTGCGATTGCGGCGGTAGGTATAGGATAGAGAGTGAGATTGATGTAGGGGATTTGCTGATAGAGGAGGCAGAGAAGGCAGGCGTGAATATTGAGACGATATCGTCGGGCACGAGCGAGGGAGGGGAGTTTCTTATGGGATTTCACGGAATAGGCGCCCTTCTCAGGTATAAATAAGCTATTTTATTTCGCACATGCGCTCAAGCGCTCTCCTTGCCTTTTTCGCTGTTTCTTCTTGAACTTTTACTCCAAAGATTTCGTCTTCAAGAGCACGGGCAAGCTTCTGCAGTGTTATCCTCTTCATAGTGCTACATACCGCATTTTCATTCGCAGAGTAGAATATGCTTTTCGGCGAGACTTTTTTAAGCCGGTGTATTATTCCTTTCTCTGTGGCTATGATGAACTCCTTTCCGTTGTTCTCTGCGCAGAATCTAACCATGCCGCCAGTTGAGGCAACTAAGTCAGCCATCTCCTGAAGCTCGGGATTGCACTCGGGATGAACGAGGAGGAGGGCGTTCGGGTGGGCCTCCTTAATTTTTCCCACATAATCCTTTAGGATCCTTTTGTGCACTATGCAGTATCCATGTGCTGGCACGGGTAGTATCCTCTTCTTTACCCTTTTCTGCACGTACATTGCGAGGTTCTCGTCTGGCCCGAATATGACCTCTTCACTATCAAGCGAATTCACAACTTTTACCGCATTCGCAGATGTGCAGCATATGTCTGCATGGGCTTTCGCCTCTGCGCTCGTGTTCACATAAAGGCAAACCTTCGCATTTGGGTGATTTTCCTTTGCCTTTGCTATCTCCGCAACCTCAAGCTGGGCTGCGAGCGGGCAGCGTGCGCCGAGGTCTGGGATAAGAATGCGCTTTTCTGGGTTCAATATATATACCATCTCTGCCATGAAATCAACGCCGCACATCACTATCAAATCGGTGCTTAAACCGTGCGCCTTACGAGCAAGTTCAAAAGAATCGCCCACGAAATCCGCAATATCCTGTATCTCGGGCCGCTGGTAGTTGTGCGCAAGTATCGCTGCGTTCTTCTCCTCTTTGAGTTTTAGAATTTTTTTGATGGCTTCTTCTGCTTCACGCAATCCTAAGCACCTCTGTAATGTTTTTCAGAGCCTGCACAGCTGATAGGGCGGCGATGTAGCTCGTTTTTGGGTTTTCTGGAAAAGGCGCATTCTCTGCGCGTGCCTTTATTCTCCCGAATTTCCCCTCCACGGTAATCTCATGGATGTTCTGCTCTGCATTCGGGTCTGCGACGATCTCAACAACAACATTCTTGTTTGCAGCAAGCATGAGCGTGGCGGCGACGTTTATGTTCTTCGGGAATTTCTTTACAGCTTCTTTTGCATCTCCCCTGAAAACGATTTTTTTCTTTCCAGAGGAAATCCCAAGGCTTCTCGGGTTCTTCGTCGTTGTTAGGGAGATTCTTTCAATTCCAGCGAGCGAAGCCGCCTTCACGGCGTCAAGCCCGCATACTGCTCCCGATGGTATGTATATGTGCGTTCCGTTTTTTTCAGCAGTATTTACAAGCGAGTCCATAAGCTTTTTTTCAAGCAGTGCGCCTACGCTCATTATGAGCATATCGCACCTTTCAAGAATTTTTTTGGCATATGCCTGCACAGCTTCCTGTGATGCTGCCTCTATGATGAGCTCGGCACGCATGAGCTCATCTATGGAGCCCGCTTTTTTCACTCCGTATTTCTTGCAGAAATCCGAGAGCGCAAGCGCATCCTTATCGTATGCGCATACTATTTCGGCTCTAATCTTCTTGCGCCTTATCGCCTCCGCTATTGTCCTGCCTATTGCGCCACAGCCGAGGATTGAAATGCGAAGTTTCATGTAGCCAATTCTCTGCCAACTGCTAAAAAACTATCGTGGTTTGAGAGGTTTCAGGATGCCTTTTATAGCACATTCGCGCATGTAATCGGGAGTTCCCCTCACGACAACCATATTCTTCTCGTAGGATATGCTGTTTGATGGGCCGCCCATCAGCAAAAATGCTGGCATGCCCTCAAAATCCGAGATGCACTTCTGCGGTGTTGAGTTTGAGAGGTCTGGCATAACGCAGAGTTCCCCGTCTATCGCATAGTTCTTCACTGTTTTGTTCATCTCTCCGAGCGCTTTTGCAAGCTCTATCCCGCAGTTTATAACTGCTGAGGAATCTGTCTCCGTTATGTTCATTACGATTGCAGCATGCGTGCTCGCATTGAGCGCAGAAATGAACTCGTTCTGCGTGCCTCTCGGAAACGGATAAAGGAATAGGGCGAGTAGGACCAAGACGATAAGAAAAAGCAGTGCGGCAGCCTTCTTTGAGTCTATCTTTATCTCTTCGCTTTTCATTTTATTACCTTTGTATAACGGTGGTGAGAGCATCTGCAAGGAAGCACTCTTCAAAATACGCCTTGTCCCCCTCTGCAACAGCCTTCTTCTCATAGAAGGTGTAGAAGTTTGTCATGTTTGTAGCGCTGGTTTTCAGAATTATGACGGAGTTTTCGTTCCCATCGGTGCAGTAGTCTGGTGGGTATTCTGCTCCACTATACCTGCATGCCGATGCGTCCACGAAGGCAAGAGATGAAGATGATAGGTTTGCGATTGTGGAGGATATTCTGTTTGCACAGGCAAGCATTGATGAGGTTGTGGAAGCATCCGCTCCTCTTTGGTCTACCACTATGACTGTGTTCTTTTTAAGCGAGTGGGCGAAATCGCTTATCGTTGTTGTGCCGGATTTTCCGTGTATTATCACAAAAACTGCTACTGATAGTATTAACAGCATTACGAAGAGTGATATGAATATGAGCGTCCAGAGAATCTTTGCAGTTCTGTGAAGGATGAGCATGCGGTTCCTCACAAGCAGGAAGAAAGCGCCTACTGATGCAAGTATAGTGGTTCCGTCCGCGAGTATTATGAGCAGGGGTATCAGAAGTGGTGCGAGCCTTACCTCAATCCTGTGGTCAAGAGGAAGGAAGTAGAATACGTCAATTACTCCGCGGCCGACAGCGCTTAGCGCTGTTGAGAAGCTGTGCTTTTCATCTTCGTTGCTCTTCCTTTGGAGTTCGGCAGCCCTGCCCGCTATCGTATCGTATTGCACCCGAACAGCCTTAACCATGTCGGGTGGAATGGGGGAGGACAGCTGTGAATCAAGGGCTGATTTCTGCTCGGAGAGTTCGTCAAACTTTATCTCGGCTACCACGTCGTCTTTCGGTATGTTCATAAGCGCCAAGCGGAATTCCCTGTCTGCCATAAACTTCGCTGACAGTGTGAGGTTGTACTCAGCGCTCATGTTTTCGGCCTTCTTTCTCGTATAATTAACGGCGTTTCTGAGTTCTGAAAGCCAGTAGTATGCTGCGAGAAAGTCGTTTTCATCAGTCTTGTTCTTTATGGTTGCGGTTATGTTGTATATGTATGCCATCTCTGTGTCAAAAGAAGTGTTTACCCCTCTTTTAAGCCAGTAAATTTTTCCAGCCAGCTCGTCTATTGACTCCTCTGCTTTTGATAGATTTGCGTATATGAGCGCCTTCTCCCTTCTATGCTCCATAAGAACGGTCCTCTCGTATGTCCTGTTTTCAATATTGCGTGATGTGTTCCGCACAAAAACGAGAGGGGCAAGCTTTGTGTTGAAAGTATTGACCTTGCTTGTCAGCTCTGATAATGCTGTCGTGTTGAATTTTATGGGCCAGCAGAAGTCAAGGCAGTCCCCACAGTCCCTCCTGAAAAGCTTGTTCATCCTAATCCTTTCTGTAAGTGTGTTTATCTCCGCAATGTCCTCTTTCATAAGGCCGATGTAGAACGTTATGTTCTCGTTAACTCTTTTTAGGTTCAAAAGGAATGAGCCAACGCGCGCATCAAGCCGTGCCGTGTTGTTTCTCCACTCAAAGAGAGGTAAGAGGAGGTATTCGCCAGCCCCCATGAGATAGTCCCTGCAAAGCGGGACATGGAGGCATGCGCCAGCGCACGTCTCCCTATCATAGCACTTGTATGCCTCTGTCCCAGTGTATGACCTGCATTTTCCCTCCTCGGGCTCCCTGCTTGCGTTGAAACGCATGATTAGTTCTCGGAGCTCGTTTATATCGCTCTCTTTCGGTGCGTATGTCTCTATATAGTATTTCGTGAGTATATTCTCTATTTCGCTCGCATTTTCAACAAGAGACATATCCGCCCTGTTTATGAGAAAAGTCTCTGTTCCGTTTATCTTCACTATTGAGAAATTTCCCATGGAGAATGAGAAGTTTGAGAATGCTACGGTTGCATTTTCACCCTCGTATAAATAATCTGAAATGTTGAAGGCAGAGGCAACGAGGAAAAAGGAAAGCAAAGGAATGAGCGTTCGCATTTTCAACTGGTCACCGATTGCTTTTCGCTCAGGAAATTTATAAATTTTTCCAGAAAGAGAGCACAGAAAAATAAAAGAAGGGAGGGGGTTTTACCCCCAAGGGCTCTACGCAGGTCTTGCAGCTGCGAGCGCCTCTATGAATTGGTTCGCTGCAGTGATTGTGTCCTGCGCAGTCAGACCAGCAACTATTATCTTGTTGCCAGTCTCCCTCACGACAACGCGCTCCGTGTTGAAGTCTATTGGCGTGCTCATCGCAGCAATAGCCTGCTTGGTGACCTCGTTTACCTCGGGACCACCAACAGCTATTATCGTCGCTGTCGTACCCAGCGCCTGCGAGTCAAGCAACACCAGCGGGTCTGTCTTGGTGTTGAGTGGTGTTATCACGGTCGCTTTTGTCACTGAGGGCACAGCACTAACGGGCGACATGTCAACGCTGCACGTTGCCTGACCACCCGTTGCAGTGCAAGCTCCCACGGTCTCAGAAATCTGGACAGCCTGTATCACAACGCCGCCAGAGAGCGTTGAGGAAGTCTCACCCTCTGCGAGCGTTATGATAACGCTCTCGCCGACTGCCTGGCCCGTGGACTTCACATAGTACTGCGCCTCTGCAACCTTCTTTGCCATCTTGAAGGATGCGCTATCTGTGTCAACTGCAACGAACACAGAGCCGCGCTCGGAGATGTGCCCCTCTGCAACGAGCTCCGTTGTCGGGGCGTTATCTGCGTTGCCCGTATCCGTGTAGTATATCTCAGTGGTGCTGTTGAAGCGGTATGTTAGCAGGGTCTTGTTTGTCATGTGCAGCATGTAGTAATCATACTGGTTGTTTCCTGCATCCTCTCTGAATGTTACGTTCACAGAGATGACGTGGTTAGTCAAGCCGCGTTCTATTGTCAGTGGTTGGTCTCCGTCTCCTGGGTCATAAGTTATCCCGCTTGCTGATACGTTGTAGTAGCAGGCCGTCTCTCCTGCAGGCTGGTAATAAACTCTGCCTCTTTGGAGGTCGTAGAAGAATGTGCTTGTCGGATAGCCGTTCACTGTGAAGGCTTCCTTCTGCCCTGACTTTATGTGCAAAAGCTCTGGGTTGGAGAGTGTTGTCGTGTTGCTGCAGTCTGTTCCTGCTGGTGACAAGGACTGCGATATCACGAGGCTTGTAGGTCTTACTATCACAAGGCTGACTGAATCATAGTCGGAGTCGGATAGTGTGAGGCCATCATACTGCAACTGCCATACAGATGGGTTTGACACTATGTTGAATGTATCTCCCTTCTGCAGGTTTAGCAGTGCATTCTCAGTAGCCTCGTTCCTTATCAATATCGCCTTCAGGCAGTCTGGAGATGGGTCGTTGTTTGTTGTTGAGTAGTCCTTGTTCTTCCAGTAGAGCACGACATCCCAGTCCTCGTTGTCGTCGTTCAGCTCATCGCCGCTTATGAGCTCTATCTCCTGCGAGTATACAGCCATCTCTGCCCACTTCGCCTGCAATGTATAACCAGGGTTGGTCTTGTAGACGCGTATTCTCACTTTCGTTCCGTCTGGTGCGTTCCACGTGTATGTTGAAGATGGTGCTATCTGGTCCTCCTTCAACAGAACGCCGTTCACGTCGTATATCTCAATTGATGCGTATGCCTGCTCATCTGCTGTCAATGGAACTGTAATGTCGGCGAGTTTTATCGTGTATGCTCCTGCCGTCAGGTTTTCTCCAATGTGGACTATTCCATACGCAGACTCCTTAGCGAGCTTTATTGAACCGCCCGTGATGTTTGCTGTGCTTGAAGAAAGGTTCTCAGATGGCGGTGTCATCTCGCTTATAATCCACTTGCTCCCAAGGAAGTCAATCTGGACTCTGTGCCTGTCGGTCCTGTCTGTGTCGGTTGCGCAGTCAGTCCAGTCTCCCTTTGAGCCGTCGCTTCCTGAGCTTGTGTCCCTTGATGTGCATACAGGGATACCGTACTGGTCATGTGTGAACTCAATCCTGTACGCCGCATAAGGTGCTGTCGCAACAACCTGCTTCAGGGAGCTTTCGTACTTCGTTTGGGCAGTAACCCAAAGCTGCTGCTCCTCTGTGTATGCAGTTGATGCATAGCTGTCCCTTACTGTTGATGTTGCAAGGGGCGCAAACTCAGAGCCCGTTATCTTCTTTATTGCCTGTGTTGTTGTGAAAATCTCTGGGTCGTTCGTTGCGTTATACACGTCGTCGCTGTCTGTGTTGTTCCTGTTTTGCAGTTTCTTGTCCACCCAATCCGTAATCAAGGTCTTAAATCCGGTCGCTCCTGTCACAGTGCCCGGAATCGTTACGTTCAGAGTAACTTTTTCATTGCTGACCGGGCACGTTCCCGCACCTGCACCACCGCCTGTGACGGAACACGTGGCTGTACCCTGCACCTCTGCGGTGATCGTCCTCTGCGTATAAGCGAGGTTTCCGATCATCGCAGCGATGTTCGCTGCAGCCACACCGTCTGATGCAGCGGCCTTTGCGCCAACTGCAATCTTAACCACTGGCACGCCGTTCTGGTTGATTATCTGGGTGTTTCCGTACGTCACGTCTGCCGCGACAACGGATGCGCCCAGAAGCGCTGCGCCAGCAGCCAAGGCGGCGATTTTGGTCACGTTCAATCCTTTCACTTCACCACCTCGGTGTTTGTCGCCTTAAGGGCCTATTAAAAGAATTATCGGCGACAATATTTACAGGCCCACAACCCCTGAGACATCATACTCTCAGGGGTACGTAGGGTTTGAAATTTGAAAGATATTTAAATTTTATCCATGAATATAAACTGCAATTTATAAATTGTAGAATAAATTTCGTTGATTGACGAACTGGCATTTGCATATTTAAACTACATTACTACATTAAAATATAGTAGAAATATAAACAGGAGCATGAAGGCTCAGAGCGTAGCAATTGAAATGAGCTGGCTTTACCTGTTCGTATTCCTTTTTCTTGTGTTTGTTGGCAGTTATCTAATTGCAAGGCACAATACGTGGATTGAGTTTGAGTTGCTTTATGGCAATAGAACGGTCGTTAATGGTTTTGTGCAATCATTTATACCGTGCGAGAAAAACGAAAGCATAGGAGTTTATGTGATAAACACGACGGCTACATATGTCTGGGTTTTTGTTCCTTTATCCACAAACATGAACAAAGGGGATAGTGTCCGTATTTCTTGTTATAACATCAGTGGTGGGGACATGAGGATGCTCGCTAATAGCATAATAAAAAACGAATGCGAGCCGAGCAGGGATTATTGCTATGCTGTATTCATAGCTGATGAAACAAGTAGTCATGAATTTGAGGTAGAACCTTGGCAGAGGAGAGGGTGATTATTTCCGCTCCCCGTATTCTTTGAGAAAGCTCATGTACTCGTTCAGTTGCTCTAAGGTGACTGATGGCTTTCGCTTGCTTAAAATCGTCTCAAAGTCTTCCATTGTCAGTTTAACATCTTTCGTCTTTTCTCTCAGCCGCTTTTTAACGAGGAGTAGTTTTGCATCGTGGCATACTGCTGCTATGTCTGCGCCAGTGAATCCCTCTGTTTCCATGGCAAGCGCCCGTAAATCAACCCTTTCAAGCGGTATCCCTTCAAGGTTTATTGCGAATATCCTCTTTCTAACCTCCTCTGATGGTGGCGGTATGAATATTATTTTATCAAACCTGCCAGGGCGGAGAAGGGCTTTGTCAAGCATGCTCGGCTTGTTCGTCGCACCTATCAATACGACGTTTTTAAGCTCCCTCACCCCATCAAGCTCTGTCAGCAGTTGGCCGACTATATTGTCTATAACTGGCGAGGAATACATCTCCCTGCTTGGCGCAAGCGCCTCTATCTCGTCCATGAATATCACTGCGGGCGCATTCTCGCGTGCCCTGTTGAACGTCTCTTTCAAAACCTCAACAGCGCCCTCGTAGCCTTTTTTAAGCAACTCCGCACCGCTTACATAGATGAAAGTGGCTTTGAGCTCGTTCGCCGCAGCCTTCACTATGAGCGTTTTTCCGCATCCTGGCGGACCGAAAAGCAGAATTCCCTTCGGCGGCTTCACCTTATACTCTTTTACCAAATCCTCATGAAGGAGCGGTATCTCTATCGCATCAAGCAGCATCGCCCTAACTTCGTCAAGGCCTGCGACGTCTTTCCAGCCGACCTTCTCCTCCTTTTCCTCGGCTTTTTCCTCAAGCATTCCTACACGGCGCTCAAAATCAAGCTTGAACTTCTCGTAGTCTTCAAGCATTGAGAGCGAAACACTCGGTTTTATGCTATTGATTATTCTTGTGAAATGGGCCATTCTCACTGGCACGACTGCATTCTCGCTTATCGCTTCTTTAGCCGCAAGCCTCGCCGCCTCCGTGCATATGTTCTTTATGTCTGCGCCAGAAAACCGATCCGTCATTTCTGCGAGTTTTTCAAAATCAACATCATCCGCAATGGGTATCTGCCTCGTATGAACTTTGAATATGCTCTTTCTTGCTTCCTTGTCTGGGAGGGGCATGTATATTATCTTGTCAAACCTCCCAGGGCGCATCAGTGCAGGGTCTATCTGCCTTGGGATATTCGTAGCGCCAATTATTATGACGTCTTTTTCGCTTTTGAATCCATCAAGCTCCATTAGAAGTATGCTGAGCAGACGCGGGCCTATATCGTCTGCGCTGTATGCGTCCCTTCGCTTTCCTATCGCATCTATCTCATCAAAGAAGAGAACGCAGGGCGCGTTTTTTCTCGCAACCTCAAAAAGCTTCACTATGTTCCTCTCGCTCTCCCCATACCATTCCGAGAGAAGGTCGCTACATTTGACATAGTAAAAGCCGATATCAAGCGTCTTTGCGAGCGCTCTCATAATTAGCGTTTTTCCTGTTCCGGGAGGACCGAAAAGTAGAATGCCGCGCGGAGGCTTTATTCCGTATGCAACAGTAAGCTCTTTCCTCTGCAAAGGCCAGACTATCGTCTCAATCAGCTCTCGCTTCACATCCTCGTATCCCCCTATATCCTCAAGCTTTTCTGCAACTGGCGAAAGGCTTAGGTCAACTACTGCAAGCCTTCCAAACCTCTCCTGCTTCTCCAGCTTCGTTACCTGTATCTCCCTGCTTATGTCTATCCCCCTGAACTCAAGGACTGCGAGAAAAGCGAGCGTAAAGACAATGTAGGAAACGAGGAAAGCCGCCTCAATCATCGTGCTTGTCCCGATGTTGCCATACGAGATCATGGAGGCGATGAAGAAGCCCGGCAGGATGAGAAAGAGGGAGAGCGCCGATATGGTGTTGTGGTATTTTCTCTTTATAGCGCCCGAGAGAAGAGAAATGAGAAAAACAGCTGATGTCCAGAAAAATAAGCTAACCACTATTGAATCCCTTATTATCAACTCAGTACTGTATCCGAGCACATTGCTAAACGCTGTTCCCACTTTTGACATGTGCTCCCAGCTTGTTATATTCGCAATTGAAACCACAAATTCTTCTATGAAATTTATTCCAGAGGGAGGCGGGCGGTTAACTGAGAGCGCATTTGCAGGCGTATATAACTTCACGGGAATGAAAGCGGTGTTGCCCGTTCCCCAGAGTGCGGAGAAAAGCGCTATGAGGAAAATGGAGGGCATGGTTAGAAAAACGCTTTTTTTTGAACCAAGGAGAAGCGATGAGACTGCAAGAAGCGGGATTATGACGCCACCTATCGGAGAAAAAGGGGCGAGAACAACTATAAGGAGAGTTGAGATTATGTGCCATGCAGTGAAAGCCTTGAACATTGCGATTGAAAGCACAAGGACGAAAACCCATGCGAGAACGGGCGACTGGTATGCAACTGCGGGCAACACTATGAACAGCGATAGTATCGTTCCGAGAGGTGCATACCTGTATGCGATTGCACCCACGAGAAGAACGAGTGGAACCATCGCCCATATAGGGTAAAACTGAAATTTCAGGAGGGCAAACAGGCAGCTGAAGGCGACAAGAAGAGCGTTCGCAAGGCTTGGGTTGTGCTCAAGCTCACGCAGTATTGCGATCAACTTCTCGTGCATAAGGGATTTCCTAACAGCGGTGCCCATCGAACATATTTCATCACATCTAATTTAATATTCTTCTTTTTTTACTCCGCCTGCGCATTTTTGGAGTTGGACACATGACGGATAAATGGTTATAAATAAAAAAAGAGTAATGAATACAGGGGGGTGGTTTTATGCCTGAAAGGGAGAACAATCCTAACGCCGCGGGTGGGAGTCTAGGTCTGGGTAAGAAGATATTGGATCTTATTCGCAAAGCTGGTGAGGGAGTGGTTCGAAAGCTGAGAGCAGTGGGGAATAAAGCGGCACAGATGGCAAAAAATTTGGGAGGAAAGATACCTCAGGCGCTAAAAGGCATGGTAATAAAAATACCACAAATAGCAAGAAAAGTACCACGTATTGTAAAAAATGCGGCTTTGGTTACGATTATTGCTGTTGGCATTGATGCTGCCATTAGTTATTTTGGATCAAAGTTAGTACGGCCAGAAAAGCCCGATGAGAAGCGTGATAATGCACAGAAACAAAATATGACGCCAGCGCATGACAATAAATCTGCGCAAAAACCACAAGAAAATTATGTTCCGCCGACAGGAAGGGGTGGTGGTTCAGGTGACAAAAGGACTGAGAGACAGACTACTACTCCACCTGCGCAAAAACCACAAGAAAATTATGTTCCGCCGACAGGAAGGGGTGGTGGTTCAGGTGACAAAAGGACTGAGAGACAGACTACTACTCCACCTGCGCAAAAACCACAAGAAAATTATGTTCCGCCGACAGGAAGGGGTGGTGGTTCAGGTGACAAAAGGACTGAGAGACAGACTACTACTCCACCTGCGC
>JAVZCV010000016.1:0-26917 GCA_038874215.1 Candidatus Micrarchaeia archaeon
ACGGGACGGCGAGAGCGGAAAACGTATGGGTGAAAATAACAGGAGAGAACACAACATACCACAAAATTTCTTCAATATCGCCGCAAGGGCGCGGTTATATAAATCTTTGGCTCCCCTTGCCCGCACACGAGATTTCAGTAATTGCAATTGCGGACCCAAACAATACGATAAGCGAGCTAAACGAAACCAACAACATCGCAAACCGTTCTATAAAAAAAGTTTCAGCGCTTCCAGATTTATCCGTCTCAGAGGCGGATGTAACCCATCTTCCTTCAAACCCGAAAAGCGGTAGTGCGGTTGTTGTAAGCGCAAAGATACGAAACTATGGAATCAGCATAGCGAGGAACATAACAGTCTGTTTCTACAAGGCTGATGAGCCGCATGCATACGAGAAGGAAAATTGGGAGAGCGATGAAGTTATCATATTGAATTGGGATAGGTCACGTTTGGCCGATTTATTACACGAAATAAAAAGAAGAAAGGGCGATTCCGCAATTTTTGGGGAAATGCTGGCAAATTATACGATAAACGCAATCGCGCCCAATTCATCCCAAATAGCGAAAGCAGTAGTTAGCTTGCCGCAGAACGCAAGCTCTATGCGCATCGCAGTCATCTTGGATCCCGAAAATTACATAATGGAGGCGTCGGAGGAAAACAACAGGGCCATCCACGAGATACCGATTGAAGTCGTTTATGCCGACCTTATGCTTAATAGCTCATCAATCTCATTCTCCCCGCAATATGCCACTGCAGGAAACAGAGTTCTCATAAGCGCCACAGTCAGGAACAACGGTTCATTAACAGCCAGAAACATCACCGCATTCCTCTACTTCTTGGCAGGCGCGAAAGAATACGAGTTGGTTGGGAACACCACAATTCCAGTAATTCCCGCAAAGGGTGTAGGTACGGTTAAGTTTGAGTGGACTGCTCCGAGGGATGTAAAAGCCGCATCTTTCAGGGTTGAGGTTAATCCCGATAGAAGAACGCCTGAAAGCGATTACAGAAACAACATCGCAGAGAAAAACCTCACAATCCTTTTGCCAGACGTAGAGCTATCTGGAAAGGATATATGGGTAGTTGGAAACGTATCGGTCGGAAATCAGGTTTGGATAAAGGCAAATGTGAGCAATAATGGTAATTTCACTGCACGGGATTTTGATACGGAGTTTATATACGTTTCCCCATCTGGCGTGGAGACGCCAATCGGCACGAAAACGGCAACAATAAGCGCTGGAGGGACTGAAACCGTCAGCATTCAGTGGAAAGTGCCAGAGAGAATAAGCGCCAACCCAATCATAGTTGTGAGGGCGAACCCATCACACTCATTATCTGAGTTGGACTACGATAACAATGTGGGCACGATTACGCTAAACGCTTCTCTTCCAGACATCGTCCTATCTCTTTCGGCAAACAAGCAAAACGCCACCATACCAACAGCACCAGATAGACGCAACTGGGTTGTATTGTCCGCAATCGTTAGAAATATCGGAAATGCAAAGGCACACAACATATCCGTCTATATAATGAAAAACGGGGAAAAAATTTGGGAGGAAATAATACCCGTGCTCAACGCAGGTGAAAACGCAACAGTCAATTACAATTTTGCTGTTCTCTCAACTATGCCTGCGGGCGAGCACTTTTTCAGTGCAGTTGCAGACCAACACAACACCATATCGGAAATAAACGAGAACAACAACTATGCAGAGATGAGCCTTCTGTTTGTTGAAAACATGAGGCCAACCGCTGTCATAAATGCGGACAAGACGAATGTAATGAAGCGCGAGCTAATCACTTTCAACTGCCTGAACTCAACAGACCCTGATGGAAAAGGACCCTTCACTTGCAGATGGAACTTCGGAGACGGAAGCGAGGTTGTGGAGGGCCATGAGGTTTATCATTCATACAGCGCTTCGGGCGGCTATATCGTTGTTCTTACAGTCACAGATTCGTATGGCGCAAAGGACAGCGAAATTCTCCGCATCACAGTGCAACCAAACAAACCGCCAATCGCAAACATAGGCGGCCCCTATATTCCGTATGTCAATGAGGAGGCATATTTCAGCCCGCTTGACTCCTACGATCCTGATGGAGAAATCGTCTTGGTTTCTTGGGATTTCGGGGATGGGAGCGGAGTTGAAACGCACGGCTTCTACCCCGTATCCCACACATATTCAAACATAGGCACGTACATCTTGAAAATAACTGTTACGGACGATAGCGGCGCAACCTCAACGGCAAGCACTGCCGTCATCCCCATATATCCGCCAGAGATGGAGACTAAGAGGAGTACAGAATACTACGTAAGCCATACACGTTACTACTACTCTGTGCCGTCAAGCGCCTATATCTATTACGGCGTGTATAGAATAGATTACGAGCTGAAGTATACGCCCGATGATAATGTCATACGCAGCCTAAAATATACTATTTACTCTGGGCCAGCGATAGTTACAACTGTCGTGGATACAAGGGCATCGGTCCTTTTCTGGGATATACCTGTGACTACGACGACTGGATGGACTGCGCTATCGGTAAAAAATGTTAAAATAGTTGATGCGGACGGGAACCTGCTTTGGTCAGCGGTTGGAGGCCCAAGCATTAACGGAGTTGAGAGAAATGCAACAATGAGCTACACGAACATTGAAGTGCCGATTGATTTTAGTAAAAGCAATTACGTAACCGTTGTGAGCGATATAGATTACCCAGCCAACATGTGTGCCGCCGAGCATTACGATTGCCAGTCAAACAGGGTTGCTCTCTGGAGGATATAAGCTACCGACAGTCTCTTCAATTTTATATTTTTTACATAAAACATTTTTCCATGCAACCCCCACGCATAAAAGAGAGAACAATAATAGCGCTCGCCATAATATTCGCAGTCCTATATGTTGCTACCATAGTAGACCTCTTCTCAAAAAAGACCCTTTATGAATACGAAGCCTTTCCCGTAAGCGAAAGTTATGAAGAAGGCTGGATGAGGACTGATTTTAATGACAGTGGATGGGCAAGACAGCGTCTTTATGGTTTGGATGGCGTATATCTACTGGAACACACAAGAGCGTCGGAGCGTTTTTTCAGGCTATGGCTATATACGGATAAGGATGGAAAAAGCAAACAATTAACGCTCCAATTCTTAGGTTATCTCTATGAGATATGGTTCAATGATAAGCTTATTTTCAATGGGACACTTCAAAATACCTGTATATTACTGAACCTACCCGCAGACTACATGCGGGAAAAAAATCTTCTAGCCATACGCACCACCTCAAATGCTGTTGAAGCAGGGGAAGCCCCTCATTGCTATTCCTGCAATTCCAGCGATGAAAAAGCAGCAGAGGAATTTACGGTGCTCCTTCTCCTTTCAAATGACACAGCACCTAAACTAACCGCCAAACACACCATCCCCCTACCCTACTCTATTGACCATCCTTTCCACATATATGCGCTTGATTTGGTCTCCACGAGCCTCTGGAACAAACTCCCAAAAATACACCCCGCTTTTGATATACCTATTGAGCACTACCCTCTCTATTACATACTCCCGTATGCAGTAATCGTTAAACTGCTGTCTATCAATGCCATTTCTGCATATAATTACTTCCTCCTTTTTCTTCTCATCCTACCAATCTACATACTCTATTTCATTGTAAAAAGTGCAAAATTACCGACAGAAATCCTCCTTGCATCTCTTTTCATATACATGTCTTTTGGCTCTTCATTAGGCTTCGGAATAGTGACCATTCTTTTAATAGGCACCATAAGTTATCACATCGCATGCTGTCTTTTCGTATTATTCTTTTTCTATTTGCATGAATCTATAAGAGAGGGAAACGTAGGAACCATGGCAATAGCAGCACTGCTTGGCACATTCTCAATTCTCTCCAATCCACGCATCCTCTTTGCTTTCGTCTGTGCAGTTATAGCATTAGTAATTTCATCAGGAAAAAAATCCATGCGGAATATCCTCATAGTGCATGGCATGATTTTTTTCGGGATACTCCTATGGTTTTACCCACATGCGAATACCCCAATATATTCTCACTACTCCCATGCCTCGCCAACACCTCAAAAATGTGCGACATGGACAAGCGGCTTTGAAATTTTTCTGGCACTAAACGGAAGCAAACTGCTTT
The DNA here is from genome assembly GCA_038874215.1 of Candidatus Micrarchaeia archaeon. Taxonomy (GTDB): domain Archaea; phylum Micrarchaeota; class Micrarchaeia; order Burarchaeales; family JAVZCV01; genus JAVZCV01. The sequence goes on from JAVZCV010000016.1 coordinate 4,134, forward strand.
CAATACTCGCGGCTCTTGGCATGCTCCTAAGTCTAAGGAAAAACGAACCCATAAGGGCTCTAAGCATATTCGCGATAATCTACTTTGTTTTATCATCCCTGCCTACCCTGAATTCGTTATACGTTTTTGAGTGCAGGCGCCTTTTCCAGCTTCTGGCTTTCACGAACATACTCTTTGCATCACTTGCCGTATACGAGATGGGGGCGTTTATCCTTACCTCTTTAAGACATAAGAAAAAGTCATCTCTCTTTATTGTTATGCTAGGTTTCATACTCCTACTGTTAGCGACATACAGCACTCTTAGATTTTTATCCTTAGTATTGCTTCCTGCAGAAATGACCATCCCTTCACTGATAGCATACCTATCTGATGCTTCACTCACTCAATTCATCAACCAATCTACATCTGCGGGGGATCGTATACTGGTTTTTGGTACGCTTGTCGCTACACAGCACTTCCCACTCTCTCTTGAAGACAGGCTACTTGAAGGAAATGGAGGCAGGCGCTTGGGCCCAGGAATTTCATTACCACTAAATTATGAAGTCGCCCACAAGAACGGTTTGAGCATGATAGCAGTCTCAAACCAGTATGTTGAATATGAGCAAATTAGATATGCTGGATTAAATATGTCGCATAACCGCATCCTAAGCTTAATGCACTCCTCTCTTAAAAATTCTTCTGGAATCAAGCAAGTCTACTATGACCCATATTCCTACTCCCTCTATAAAATAGAGAATACTTCAATCTTCCAAATACCGCACTTAGCTCTTCCGCTTGAATACAATTTTTCAGCCGAAAGAATGGAAATAAAGGGAAATGCCCTACGCGATACGAACCTGACTATTACGAGACCATTCTCCCCAAGATGGAAAGCGTTTGTGAACGGCATTCCTGCAGAAATAGAGAAAACACCAGAATATTATATGAGAATAAAGATTCCGAATGGAGAATTCAGCGTTGTCATGGAATACGACTACAGTTTTTCAGAAAAATTGTCCATGCTGGTAAGCGTTATAGCCATCGCATCTCTATTAATAGTGGCTGTTCTTAGCTATACCCCATTCAAATCTGCCCTCAGCCTTTAATTTTTATAATCCCATTTACTGCATCAACCTTCACCCACTGGCCGTTTTTGATAATGCGCATAACATCTTTTTTCGGCTTATCAACAAGCGGTATTCCCGAGATGATTGCGCCAACGGCGACTATCGGGTCGCACTCTGTGTTTATTATAGCACACGGTGCGTTTCCGTTCTTTTTTAGGCGGTAAATCGTATAAGAACCGACAGTTGAACCCTTTCCTCTCGGGAAAATCAGCACCTTCCCCTTCACAGAAATCCCTTCAATCGGATGTCCCTTCTCAACAACCTTGCCCGTATTGGGATCTACCCCACCGTAAAACGATATAGACTCTTTTGAGACGAGCGCTTCGCCCTCCGCGTATCCCCTGCATATAACCCTTGCCTTTATTTCCATCTTCCCATCACCGCAGCCTCCACGCACTTTTCAAGCGGAGCAAGTTTCACCTTAAAATTGTTGCTTCCCCTCCCGTAGTAGCACGCCTTCGCAGAGTTCGTAACGAGCGTTTTAAACCTTCCTTTTAACGGAGCGACGACCATGCAGGTATCACACACGAACTTACCACCCGCATCCTCTATCACTTTTGTATAGCCAAGCATATCTGCGAGTTTCTTCGTGCTTCTTGCGGTTGTTATCCAGAACTCGCTTTTCACTTTTTTTCCACTGACTAACTTCGCTATTTTCTCTATCTCGTGTATTGAGCAGTGGGGGCACCCAACCGATACGAAATCAACGTCATCAAATTCGTCGTTAATGTTTTCGTATGCCTCCCGCAAATCGCAAGTTTCAATCCTAACCCTCTTCTTCGGAATTGGGGTCTTATCAGGAGTTATCCCCTCCATGTGGAACATTGCCACTCCTGCATACGTTGCTATCGCCGCGCAGAATATCTTCAACTGCTCAAAATCCACCGTTTTAATTCCGCGGATGTAGGGGATTTTCCCATCTATTTTTTTCGCAATGGCGTATGCGAGAGCACCGAAATCAGCCTCTGTCCTAATTTTGGCTTTTACTTCAACAGTTATGCCTGCCCTCCTGTTCGCATCAACGTGCATGCCGTATTCCGCCGTTCTCCCTGTGAGCGCAGCAGCAAGCGCAGAAGGACCCCCTTCCCTGTTCGTTCTTGCTCCTATAACTGAATTGGCGAAGCATACTGCAGACGATTCGCTCCATGCCGCATGCTCTTTGAAACGTGGAAGATTTCCTATGAGGTAGGGCGTGCATGTGCAGGTTGTAAGAACACCCATCCTTTCAAAAGCACTTATAATCCTAATCTGCTTCTCTGCAAAATCTGAGGGTATTCCCAGAGCGCTCCAGCTCTCCGTATCCATGCCTGCGGGGTTAAGGGTAGCCAAAACACGAACCCTTCCATCTTTTGCCATATCCTCCAAGAACTCAAGCCCCTCATCACCGATGTTGTGGTAGGATACGCCCGCAATCTGCACAGAGGATACTGGGATTAATCTTTCTGCACCGTAAATCTCTCCTAAAGCGATGAGCATTTCCATGCTCTTTCGTACAGCCTCTCCGTGTTTCCCCTTCAGCATCTCTTTTTCTTCCTTATTAAGTAAAACCCCCACGCAATCCCCTACAAATAATCTTCAATTCTCACCTGCTTGAAAACTGCCTTCTTGCACTTCTCACGCTTTTCGGGGTCAAGCGGCATCGTTGCATCAATCCCCCATTTGGTTGTTTCCCTTGTTATCGGGTCAGCAGACGGATCAAGCGAAGAGCCTTTCTCCCTGGGCTTTATAACTAAATTTTTACTTGCCTGAAAACGCGTTGCTATCGCCCACTCCACATCATTCGGGTTAAATATGTCTATGTCCTCATCTACCACTACAACGCGTTTAAGAGAACTGTGCCCCTTAAAAGCCGCCTCTATCGCCTTTACCCCATCATCCTCCCTCTTCTTCACTATCTGCACTACCGCATGCAACCACGAGCATCCGCCCTCAGTAAGATAAACGTTTTTGCATTCGCAGACCCTCCCTACCTCACGCAGTATTGTCGGCTCGCGCGGAAGGCCCATTAGAATCTTGTGCTCGCCACCACTGGGCAAAAGTCCATGGTATATCGCATCCTTCCTCCTCGTTATTTTCCTAACCTCAAAGACTGGTTGTTCCCTAACCCTATCATATGTCCCCGTTATATCCACGAACTTCCCCTCAGGTGCTGTTTCCTTCGTTATCCTTCCTTCAAGAACGATCTCGGAATTTGCCGGTATCTCAACATCAACAGTCTTCGCCTTAACTGTTTCAACTCTTTCAAGCGCATTAGCGATGGCCATTTCATCAAACCCAAGTTCAACCGAAGTGGCGCCAGCGAGCAGAACATTTATGGAATTGCCTATGCAAACAGCTACATCCAGTTCTCCTTGCTTCTTAAGAAACGCATCAAGATGCCTTGGGAGGATGCGCACCGAAAATTTTCTTTCGTCTATCTGCATAAGCCTGTGAAAACTCATGTTACGCCCATACTTCTCATCATAAGCGAACACAACGCCAGATGTTATGTACGGTCCGCCGTCTTTTTCTGCATGGAATAATATGGGTAATTTCCGAATGCTTGGTCCTTCAACAATCTCCTGGCAGGGGGCGGTTTTACCTTCAAAAAGGCGGGGTTCAACTGGGTTCTCTATTGCTCGCTTCATTTCAAAAACGAGTTCCTCCTCTTTCTTATTGAGGCACATCGCAACGAGTTTTCGTGAAGAGAAGACGTTGGCTACTACTTTCATATCGTATCCCTTCACATTCTCAAAAATCAGCGGTTTCCCTTCAAGAGCATGCATTATGCCTGCCGCTTCAAGCTTGGTAGAAACTGGTTTTTTTATATGAATGAGCATTCCCTTCTCATCAAGAAGGCGAAGAAAATCTCTAAACTCCATCCCCCCACCTCCTAAAGAGTTCATTCTCTATCTCCAGAGAGTCAAGCACCTTGCCAACAACAAAATCAACCATATCTTCTATTTTCTTCGGCCTGTGGTAAAATGCGGGGCAGGCGGGCATTATCACCACGCCCATTTTTGAGAGTTTTATCATGTTCCTAAGGTGTATCTGTGAAAGCGGCATTTCGCGCACAACAAGAATCAGCTTCTTATGTTCCTTTATAATCACATCCGCACTCCTTGTTATTATGTTATCGGAGTAACCATTTGCTATCGCCGATAGCGTTTTCATAGAGCAGGGACAAACCACCATCCCATCAGCCCTAAAAGAGCCAGAAGCGCAAGGTGCGTCAACATCCCTCTCTAAGAAGACCTTACCGAATTTCCGCAGTTGATCGATCCTCACTCCTTCGCTCTTTGCGACTATCCTCGCATTATCGGAAACAAGCAAAATCAGCTCATTCTTCCTCTTCAATACTTCTGCGAGCCTAAATCCGTAAACAATCCCAGATGCGCCAGTTATTGCAACTATGATTTTCATATCAAAGGATTTGGCAGTAAGATTTATATTTATCCAACGTCTGGTTTAACATTAGCTCCAATGGTTGTACTAATACCGCCTAATAGTAGTTTACTACTAGTAGTGCCATTGTCCTGCTTATCTGCACCAATAACCATAACCTTTATATTCCATAGTTTTCTATACTTGTATGTAAAATTCCAAAGAGGTGAAAAAAATGAAAAAACTCATCATGTTGCGTGGCTTTACCCTGTTTGCATCCCTTGTTCTCTTGAACCTGATGGCTTCACTTGTTTATGCCGATTTATACGATCAGCTGGTTGGCGTATGCCAGCAGATCAAAAACCTCGTCCCAATCGTTGCCCTCCTCATGTTCTTCACAGCAGGCTTAATATACGCAGCAGGCCAGATAATGGGTGCAGAAACAAGAGCAAGAGCAAACGTCTGGGCAACAGCAATGCTCGTAGGAGGCATAATAGGCCTCATAATAGCCGCCTCAGCACCTTGGCTGCTCGCAGTGTTTTCACAGGCAACAATCGGCAGTGGCGTTTCATCCGTCATCCCCTCAACCGCAACTTGTTAAATGCGGCAAGAGCAAACGTCTGGGCAACAGCAATGCTCGTAGGAGGCATAATAGAGTTTTATTTGGCCTACCCCATCTGTCAATAGCTCAGGATCCTCTTACTATTTTTTCTATTTCTCCTACGATTTCCTCTACTCCCCTCCCATTAGTATCTACAAAATAATCCGATTTTGCGTAATACTCACTCCTCTTTTTGAGCAATTTTTTTATCTCCTTCAAACGCTCTCTGTATGTTTTCCCTTTGAGTAAGGGTCTTTCATCATTTATTCCAACTCTGTGCGCTATTTCTTCTGGCGAGGCGGTTAGACAAACAATTATGCCATTTTTCTTTAAATTCTCTACATTTCCTTCAAAAAGCATAACTCCTCCACCGCACGCTATTACCGCGTTCTTATTTTTAGAAACTCTTCTTACAACCTCTTTTTCAATATTCCTGAAATGCTCCTCGCCATATTTTGCAAAAATATCTTTTATTGGCATTTTCGCCTTCGCTTCTATTTCCTCATCGGTATCTACAAATTTCATTCCTAACCTATCTGCGAGCGCCTTCCCTACGGCGCTCTTACCTGTTCCCATAAACCCTACGAGGAAGATGTTCTTCGCTCTTTTCATGATTACACCTAACCTACTTCCTGCTCCTTTACAAACAAAAGTAGCACGAGCGAAATGCAGGTAAGAAGCGCAGAAAACGTAAAAGGTGCAGAGATCCCCCCCGCGTTCCAAAGCATGCCTGCAATGAGAGATGCAGGAAGTGCAAGAATGCCGCTAATCATCTTAAAAATTCCAAGAACAGAAGCCCTGTACTTTTTTGGTGCAAGCTCTGAAACAAAAGTAGATTGTGATGGTTGGAGTGCGCCGAGATGCGCCCCGTAGAGAAGCATTAGGGCGGCCATTACCAGCTTAGATTTTGCGGATGCGAATCCAACACAGACGATAAAGAATAGGATGTACGCGAAAGCAAGCATCTTCTTCCTGCCAATCTTATCTATAAGCCTCCCGAAAGGTAATGAGAATGCCGAAGCGCTTACAGTAAAAGCGAGGTAAAGAAGCGGAGCCGCTGTTTCTGCGAAAACTCCTGTCGTTGCTGCAACTATGAAAAACGAGTAGCTGAAGTTCGCCAGAGAAAATATAGCGCTTCCGATTAGGAATACCCAGAGATTCTGGCTTATATCCCTTAACTCAAATCCCCTATGTATCCTTTCCGTGCTTCTCTCCCTTACCATGAAAAAAACCAGAGCGGTTGCTACGCAAGAGGGGATAGCAGCAAGAATGAAAACAGTGCGATAACTTTCTTTCATGAATGTGAAGAGAAATATCGCAAGAAGTATGCCTACAACTGCGCCAAGGTTATCCATCATTCTCAGAACTCCGAAAGCCTGCCCTCTTCTCTCATGCGGTACCGAGTCGGCTATCATTGCGTCCCGTGGCGCAGACCTTATTTTACCAAGCCTGTCCAAAAATTTGAATGGAATTAGCATATGGAAGCTGGTTGATACTGCATAGCCTATTCTTGAAAAAGCGCTAAGGAGATACCCACCCCAAACGAAGAGCTTGCGTTTTCCTATCCTATCGGATACATAGCCCGATACTGCCTGAGAAAAAGAAAGCGTTGCTTCACCCAAACCGTCTATCAAACCCAGCATGGCCATATCAGCACCCGTCAAAGAGCGAACAAAAACTGGCCATACTGAGAAAACCATATCAGAGCCCATATCGTTGAGGAAGGATGCTGCCGAAAATATAGCAAGAGTCCTTGTATCCGTCGCCTGTTTTTTTTCGTTTTCCTTATCGCCCATGCATATCCACCCCCAAAGCTTCAAGCAACCTCTTTCTCATCGTTTCTATAGGAGGTTTTTTACCAGTAAAAAGCCTAAATGCCTCTGCACCCTGGTGCAATAGCATCCTATCACCTGTAACTACATCACACCCTGCCTTTTTTGCCTCCCTTATAAGCTTAGTTTCAAGCGGAGTGTATACCGCATCAAAAACAACCATCCCCCTCCTCAAAATATTCGTCGGTACTATGCTGTCCTGAGCGTTCATGCCAACCGAAGTTGCGTTTATAATAACATCCGCTTCGCGTGCCGTCTTATAAACCAAATCCATATCTTCCATTCCGAACCCCTCTATATTCCTGTATTCCAAATCATCAGCAATTTTCCGCGCTCGCTGTCCAGTTCTATTGAATAAAATTATCTTTTTTGCAAGCGTTGCAAAAGCGAATGCTATCGCACGCGCCGCCCCACCTGCACCGAACACAACTATATTTTTTCCTGCAATCCTCCCCTTTCCTACGGCTTTAAGTGCGCCGTAGCAATCCGTGTTATACCCTACCAGCTTTCCTTGCCGCTTGACAATTGTATTAACCGCACCGATTTTTCGCGCGGGTTCGTCTAACTCATCAAGAAACTCCAATACTGTTTCTTTGTGCGGTATCGTGACGTTTGCTCCTTTCATATCCATATCCCTGAAAAATTCAAAAAATTCAGCTATCTCGCCTTCTCTGACTCTAAACGGAAAATACAGACAGTTAAGCCGAAGTTTTCTGAAAGCCGAATTGTGCATTATTGGTGATAAGGAATGGTATACTGGATCTCCTATTACACAAAACAACTTTACTCTCTCCCGAGACATAACTCTACACCCATATCCGCATATATTTTTACCATCCCCTCAACCGTTAATTGCCCAGGTGCGCTTTCCCTTCCACTAATTGCGGCGAAGGTTAGATACGAGCCGAAAATTGGAGCGAGTATCCTTGAAACAACACCCTTTTCGCCCATGGCAAAAGAAATGACTTTTGCCTCTTGCGATGCCATGCTAACGAATTTTAGAATCCTTGCGTTATCCCGCAAGCTTTTTGCGGTTGCTATAATTTTGCATATGTTTGCCATCCTCCTTTGTTTAAGAAATAGCCTCTTCAAATCCCCAATATTCGGCGTATTTTTTAAGTGGGTGGAAATTATTACATCCGAGGAAAATTCATGCGAATCCCAGCAAGCGTTCATCTCAACATCTGTAAAATCTGCGTGCTTTGAAGCCTTTTGGAGAATCGCTTTTCTTATTTTCTCGCTACCAGAAAACCTGCCAAACTCCCAACTCGGTCTGCACGTCGCTATAGTTTTAAGAGACGTGTCAAAAATAGTTTTCATATTCGCCTTATCTGGTTGTTTCAGGTAGTCAAGCCGTATTTCCACAAAACCAACTTCCCCATGCTTCTCAATTCTTCTAACCCATTCTGCAATCTCGCTTTCTGTAGAAGCACATATGGGTACACACAATCTCACTTTCATACCACCACTTTCTGCATTTTGTGTTTCACTCCATATATTATTAGCAAAAAGAAAACAAACGTAAGTAGTACTATTATGCTTGGGTTAACTATAAACAGGGGCGCAATGCCCGACCTGACAAGATGCCCGTCAGCAATAGCACCAACATTTAGCAACATGTGCAGTATCACGGCGACAAGCAAGGCAGGAAGAATTAAAACAAAATAATAGGGGTGGTTTTTCCAAACCTGCTTTGCAAAACCGAGCAGGGCACCAACGAATGCGGTCATCCAGCCGTGGGCCAACGTATTAAGAAAAGACCTATACAATACGATGTTGAGCCATGAGACAACTCCTGCAGTGGTGAGTATATCGGAAGTGAAATAATACCAGTTTTCAACAAGGGCGAAACCAACGCCGCAACAAAATCCATACATTATCCCGTCAAAAAGGTCGTTCATTTCATGGTGCCCTGCCGCAACAATAACACCAAAACCCTTTGCGATTTCCTCTACGACAGGCGCTATCAAAACTGTGCTCAAAATCAACGGCACAATGGCATTTTGCCCTAAAATAAATGAGAGCATAAAAGCCATGCCGCTGTTAACGATGAAGGCAACAAAGGAGGCAAAAATACCCCACATGAACATCGCAAAAAGGAACCTCAGCGGTTTATGCTCCATGTATTCAACAACCCATGCGAGCGAAAAGTAAACAAGCGGCACTATTATAGCATATGCGCCAGCAACTATGAAAATTATCGAGCCGAGCTTTACTCCGAAAGATATTAAGGCGTATACAAAAAATATGGTTATTACTGTAAGCCCACCGATTAGCTCCAACGTCCAGAAAAACGGATGCAGCATGATGTCAGCAATTTTCTCCAGCAACGGCCTATCCCTCATCATAGGAAAAAACAGGGTCCTTAGCGTGTATTCGCCAGCCATTATGCCAGCATCAGTAATGGAGTATGCACTATGTACGACTAAAAGAATAAGAATGCCAAGAAGCAATATCAACGGAATAAGTTGAAATTCTATGCCTACGAGTCTTTCATAGAGCCCATTTTCATAACCTACCCAATTCTCCTTTATATACAGAATTTTACCTATTGGTTTGCTACTCGTTTCAGCAAATAGAGCATACCGTTTCCTCCCTATAGAACTACCACGGTATACAAAATCAAGGTTAAGGAAGAACTCCTTACTTTCAAATGGATTGAGAGTTAGGACATCAAAATCTACTGTCATCTTTCCTTCCTTCTCAGAGGCGATATATACCCGGATTGTTTCGTTTAGCCTGTTTCTTACACCCATCTTGATGGTTGCCTCCTCAGGAGAATTGGAAAAATTCAGAACAATCTCCTTCTCAACACCATAAACCTCAAGCGTATCATCATAAAATTCCAAAACTTTATTTTTAAGCCCCACTTCAACGCTTTCGGCGAAAACGATATAGCTAAGCAGAATGAAAAAGGCGAGCGCGAAATTCTTCCTCATGAGTTTTAATCTGCAGTTGCGTTAAAAAAGATGCGCTTAAAATATGTAAAGGGAAAACCATCTGACAAACTGGTTGAACAACTTCCTATACCACTTGTTGTTCTCATTTATTACCTTTATTATCTCCTTGAACTGCTCCCTCTCTCCAGGACCCATCTTCGGTTCAAGTATCTTCTCATGGCGTTTCCCATCTATCTTATAGACTTCCTTCTGCTCCCCTATCTGCTTTTTTGCTGATTCATACCACGGTCCAAGCGATGACTTTCTCTTTTTTATTGCCGCTATAAAATCGCTTGTCCTTATCTTTCTCTCCTTCCCAGTCTTCATAGCCTCTTTCCAAGGTATTGCGGCGGCATCCTCGCATATCTGCTTTATATCGGCAGCCGAATACCCTATCGTTGCCCTTGCGAGCCTACCCCAATTTATGTTTTTCTCTAACGGCCTGTTTTTTGAGTGCAACTTAAAAATCTGTTCTCTTGTTTTCTTATCAGGAGCTGGCAAATAGATTATCTTGCTAAACCTGCCCGACCTTCTCAGTGCAGGGTCCATATCCCATGGGGCGTTCGTCGCACCAACCACGAGCACATTCTGGTTGTTTGCTTCAAGCCCATCCATCTCAAAAAGAAGCTGGTTCACAGCCATCTTCTGGTATGGTTGTTGCCCCATCTGGTCTCTTCTCCCACCGAGACCCTCAACTTCATCAAAGAATATGATGCACGGGGCATTTTTTCTTGCCGTCTCAAAAATATTGTGGATGTTCTTTTCAGTATTACCTACGTACATATCTAATATGTCGCTTATCTTCGCATTTATGAAACTCGCATTGCATTCCCCAGCAGCAGCCTTTATTATAAAAGTCTTACCGCAGCCAGGCGGACCATAGAACAAAATTGCACCTCCCCCAAATTTACCGTATTTTCTCGCAAGTTCTGGGTTCTGAAGCGGGTATACGATTGCCTCGTTTATCGCCTCTTTCTCCTTTTCAAGCCCCGCAACATCAGAGAACTTTATGTTCGGCTTTGACATCAGTTTTATTGCGTTTATCCCTTGGTATTCGCCTGGTACGCCAGGCGTGACTCCTCCTCCCTCGCTTCCTGTATCTGGCACATAGCCACTATCCAGCTTTTGCTTCGCAATTTCTCGGTGCTGTATGGCCTCAGTGAAGTTGGGGTTGAGCTCTATCGCCTTATCGTAGTTTTCTATCGCTGCGGCATAATCACCCATATAATCATACGCCAGGCCTCGTATGTGGTAAGCCTCAGCAAAATTCGGGTTTAGCTCTATAACCATGTTGAAGTCTTCTATTGCCTTCTCGTACTCCTGTTTGCATGCGTATGCGAGCCCGCGGTTGTAGTAGGCTTTCAGGTATTTTCTATTCAGCTTTATAGCCATATCGTAATCTGCGATAGCCTTGTCAAACTCCTGTTTTCTATAATAAGCGTCTCCCCTGTTGTTGTATATGACGGCGTTCCGCGGGTCAAGCTCCGCAGCCCTCGTGTAGTCAGCAATGCTCCTGTCATATTCTTTCTTGTTGTAGTAAGCGAGCGCCCTATTGAAGTATGCCTCAGCAAATTTCGGGTTTAGGACTATCGCCATGTTGTAGTTTGCTATTGCCCTATCATAATCCTCTCTCTCGTAATAGTCGTTGCCCCTGTAATAATATGTTTTAGCGTCGGTGGGGCTTTCGCTAACGCTTTCTGGCTGTGCATAATAGCGCGTTCTTTCTTTTCCTTCTGTTGAATCGTCGGGCATAGGCGCACCCATTCAAAGTTATTATCACCCTCGCCCCGCCATACCAATATATCCCATATTCATATCCTATTCTATATATAAAACTCCACGCCCTATATAAATTCAACTATCCATCGTTTTGAGGCATATTTTTATATTAGCAGAAGGAGATATGCCAGTGTGATGATATGGAGAAAGAAGACGAAATCACTATAAGCAAAGTACTTGACATGCTCGTAGGCAGGCTTTCTTTCATGCAAACGAGATGGGAACAAAGGCAGATAGTCCAGAATCTGCTCAGGGAGATTGGCGTGCCCTCTGAAAAGATAGATAAGATGGCGAGAGATATATTGGCATATGATAAAATAGAAGAATTCATATACGACCCGACCGTTGAAGACATAATAATAAATGGGCTTAATCCTATTTTCGTATCAAAAACAACAGAGGGCATCGTTAAGACAGATAAGCGTTTTGAGAGCCTTGACGAGCTGAACCTCCTCGTTAAAAAACTTCTCATATTCTCGGGAAAGCATAAGCTGGAGCCTATAAACAACCTTCACCTCCCCGAAGGTGGGAGAGTGAATATAGTGCGTTCAAGCTTCGGCCCGCAGATAACTATACGCCGCTTCAGGCAGACGCCGATGAGCATGATTGACCTAGTTGAAAACGGCACGATGCCGTACAATATAGCCGCACAGATGTGGCTATATGCTGATGGTTTCGGGATTAAGCCAGCCAATATACTGATAGGGGGGATGCCAGGTGCTGGAAAGACAACGCTGCTTAATGCGCTGTTCAGCTTCTTTCCAACAAACGAGCGTGTCGTGGTGATAGAAGACACGCTTGAGCTGAACACGGAATGCATAATGGAAAACTGCTCCCGCCTTGAATGTGCCGATGACCTTACGATGGAGGAGCTTGTGAAAAATAGCCTCAGAATGAGGCCAGACAGAATAATAGTGGGCGAAGTAAGAGGAGCCGAGGCATGGGACCTAATGACTGCCATGAACATAGGTAAGATATGCATGGGTACTATACACGCCAATACAAGTAGGGAAGTTGTTTTGAGGCTTCAAAATAAACCGATGAACGTTTCACCCGAAATAATACCCCTCATTGATGTTATAATTATAGTAAGGAAGCTCAACATAAAAGGCAGAATATTCAGGACGGTATTCTCACTAACAGAGGTAGCGGGGCTTGAGCATGATACGGTTCTTCTCTCGGATTACTGCAAATACGATGTTAAGGAATGCAAAATAGTTGAAGCTCATCCAAGCGTTACCTACCGCGACAGGCTTGCAGAGGCGTCGGGCTATTCGCCAAAGGAAATAATGGATGAAGTGGAGATACGATCAAAAATACTGCAGATTTTGTGCGAGAAGAATAAGAAGAAAATAACCGATATCTCGGAGTTCTGCGCACGCTACTACAAGAACCCAGAAGACGCCGTTGAATCTCTCGGGTATAAAATAAAAGTTAGTGAGGATTAGCCGACCATTACGGGTTTTTTAAGAATTCAAAATCACTAGGTTTGTTGATGCACTGCGCGTGAATATCCCTCCCTATCCCTATTTTTGGCGCATTCTTTATTATTAGTTCAACATCCTCCTCATAGTTATCATTCTTGACGAATCTGCCCCCTACGAGCTCGTAATATACTGCGCCATGCTTCTCCTCATATTCTCTATAAATAGATGAGAAGTCCCTGCATACGATGTTCGCCATTACAAGCACATTTTCCGAAGGGTTTATCGTTACATGGCCATAGTTTGGCGGTATTATAACCCTATCGCCCTTTTCCGCTTTTATGAGCAAAACCTCAACAATCCTGCCTTCCTCTTTTTTCTGCAGAAGATAATGCGCATCTCCTTCCAAAACTTCGTATATCTCGGGATATGTTTTTCCATTCCTTGCTAGCGGATGATAGTGCCCTGCTGTTTTCACAAGCTCGCAACCCATTTTTTCTGGCGGTATGATTGTCACATCATACCTCAATCCGAGTGGGGAAAAACGTGGTTCCAAATCCCTATACATGTAGTAAAGAACTTTTTCCTTATCCGCAGTTTCGTAATATTCCCTATCATAAACAACGGGCTCCATATCCTGAAGTCTCCTTACACTTGCCACGATTTCCCTGCCATCAAGGAAAAGTTTCCCGTTTTCAACCTCCATCCCCAAATTCTTTGTGTAGAGTTTCATAATTCTATCTTTGCGGCATTCTTTTTAAATTCCCCGCATACTTTACATATGGTGCTTTTATGAGAATAGCATACTTCGTCTGGGAGTTTCCTCCAAAACTCGTCGGCGGGCTCGGGACGTACGCATCAGAGATAACGCCAAGATTCGTTAAGATGGGGCACGACGTATGTGTTTTTACCATGAACCATGAGGGAAAACTCAAAACGCACGAAGTGATGGGCGGAATGGACATACACAGGCCTCTTGCAGCAGACGCAACTGACATCCTGCATATTTTTGTTGACGACGAGTTAAGACGCTGGGGAGCGGGCATGAAATTTTTCTCCGATATACTCACATACAACATGCTCTCTGCAAACAAATTCGTAAATCTACTCTCAAAAGAGGGTAACTTTGACATCATAGTCTGCCACGATTGGCTCTCCTCAATAGCGGGCGTAATCTCAATGGCAAACACATCCCTCCCCCTCGTTTTCCACGTCCATTCAACAGAGCACGGCAGAAGCGGTGGAAAAGGTTCAAAGACAGTACGGGATTTAGAATACTACACTGCGCTGAAAGCAAACCTAATCATAACGGTCAGCTATGCAATGCGTGAAGAATTGCACATGCTCAATTTTCCATATGACAAGATACGCGTTTGCTGGAATGGCGTTGATTGCGAAAAGTACCACCCAAAAAACATCAGCGAAACGGATGCAAAAGAATACCGCAGAAAGCTTGGAATAGGTGATGATGAGCGCCTCATCCTATTCACGGGCAGGCTGACATGGGTTAAAGGAGTGGATGCCCTCATTAGGGCATTACCTACTGTTCTTCAGAAATTCCCGAAAACGAAACTGGCAATTCTTGGAGTCGGTGAGATGAAGGATGAGCTTCTATCCCTTGCATCCCGATTAGGCATTAGTGGGCAAATTGTGATGATTGACAGGTGGGCTGAGGAGCGAGAGCGAATCATGCTATACTCATGTGCCGATGTCGTTTGCATCCCATCCCGATATGAGCCATTTGGGATAGTAGCGCTTGAAGCGATGAGCATGAAAAAACCCGTAATCGTTGGAATGGGTGGTCTGAGAGAGATAGTTCAGAATGGAGAAAATGGGCTATACTGCGATCCGAACTCACCCGATACGATATCGGATGCCATAAACCGCATATTTGAAGACGGTGCCTTTGCTTCACGAATTTCCGAAGGCGCAAGGAACCGTGTTGAGAAGTTTTACTCTTGGGATAAAATAGCTAAAGAAACAATTGAGCTTTACAAAAGCGCAATTCAAAAATAGCACCTAAAGACGTATCTCAACTTCCACCCTATCGTCATCTTTCAGCCTAAATTTTCTCCGCAGGTTTTTCGGTGCTATTACCTCTATGACATCATTACCATAGCTTGACCTCTCTGGGAATATTACTGCACATTCTATTTCTTTCAGTTTTGCAGGCACATACAATATGTCCCCAAACTTTCTACCAACCTTGCAGAAGCCCTTTATTCTCGCCGCACGTATTTTGAGCATGGGTTTTAAGTGTATGTTATCAACACGCAGGTTCAGCGTGCCTGGGAAAGGTATAAAGCCAAGCTTGCCTTTTATCTGTTTTTTATACTCTGGAAAAGAAAGGTAATACCTCCCGTCGCCATAACCAGTGAATACCCTTCCACTCACAATAATCCTGGCGGGTTTCTCAAGCGCGCTTTCTATGCTCCTCTTAAGTGCCATCAGTTCCTGAACCGTGCTTTCTGTTAGAGTTATGCTTCCCTTCTCCCTTTTTATTATACCCTCTTTTTCCATCTCTATAAGCCATCTTGAAATCGTCTGCTGGGGAACGCAAATCCTCTCTGAAATTTCAATAGTGCTCATCTTTACTCCGCTCACCGCACCTTCTGAAACAAGAAGAAAAAGCAGGTCATGCATATCCTTTTTCCTGAACATACGAATACTATTCGCCAAAAAATATATAAAATACAGTAGCAAAATCCCATCATGGGCGGCCAGTTTTTTGTTGATGGAATGACGGTTCGCTTTAACGGCACGTCAATATCGCTTGATTCATGCGGTGGCGAAATCGTATTCGTTTCGCATGCGCATGGCGACCACATAAAACCGATGAAAAGCCCATGCGGCGTTCTCTGCTCAGACGAGACATACGAGATAGCTCTCGCGAGAGGGGTGGAGCCGAGATGCAGGCGCACCTCTTTTAAGCACGTGCGCATGCTTGAGGCAGGGCATGTTCTCGGCTCAAAACAGATTTTCATAGAATGCGACGGGGAATCGTTCGTATATACGGGAGACTTCAAACTTGAAGCAGGACTTACAACAAGCAGTGCAGAAGTTGTGGAGTGCGATACGCTGATAATAGATGCGACATACTGCAACCCAAAGTACGAATTTCCAAGCAGGGCAGATGTCGTTCGCGAAATTCAGAAATGGGTGCAAGATGAGGACGGCAACATAGTGCTCCTTGGTGGATACGGGTTCGGCAAGGCTCAGGAGCTCATCGCAATATTGAACGATGTTGGCATATCACCAGTTGTACACCCAATTGTTGAGAGCATATGCAAGGTATATGAAAAATTTGGAATAAGTCTTGATAGAACTGCAATAGGGACAGAGGAAGCGAAAGAATGCATGCGTGATGGATTCGTAGCAGTTATGCCGCAAAACCTTGTGAATTTATCACTTTCCAGAAAACTCTCTGAATTGTACCGCAGAAAGGCGGTATGCGCAGTTGCGACAGGATGGGCAAGTGCTTTCCGATTTCCGGTAAATCGTGCCTTCACTTTAAGTGATCACGGTGATTTCAAGCAGATACTCCACTACATAAGGGAAAGTGGGGCAAAAAAAGTCTATTTCACACACTTTTCCGATGATGGTGCAGGAGAAGCGCTGAGAAGATATGGCATAGAAGCGCAACCTCTGCAACGATGAATTATGGGAAACCAAAAGCTCTCTTTGAAATTATTTCAAAAAGTATTGCAATTATCTAAACCAACTTTCATTAAAAACACTTAGTTATTATAATAAACTAAGTTAATACAAAAACTATATCTTTTAAATAGATGTTTAAGCGCAGATTTTATATAGGAACGTTCGTCTGCGAAGTGATGGCATGGATACCGAAAAACTTAGAGAATTTCTGCAATTCAGTGAAAGCGTCCAATCTTTGCTACTGATATGCGAAGAGGACATCAGCATTCTCCTGCCCAATATTCTAACGATTCTAATACAGGAGGAGGGAATGAACGGTATATTCGTGTGTATTGATAGGCCAACAAAATTCTACACTAACGTCCTCACCTCCCGAAAAATTCCTCCTGAAAAGCTTTTTCTAATAGAGGTTTCGCGCTCCCCCACCACTCCTACATTTGTTGAAAGCCCATCAGACCTCACATCCCTAAAAATAGCAATAACAGATGCGATAAACCAAATACCGAAATCTGATAAAGTATTCTTCACTATTGATTCAATAGAATCTCTAAGCCTTTATAACGACCCGAAAACCATCGGTAGATTTTTGCACGAAACCAATTTGCAGATGCGGATTAATGGTATCTTCCAGCTTTATATTCTCATCCCAGACCATGAACTGTGTCCCATAGTCAAGAAGCTATCCGATAGACACATGGAAATATCTACTACTCCGGAGAGTATTTTCGCAAAAGCATTCCGAAAGTGATACTATGGTTCAGAAAAGGCTGTGGATTGTTTATCTCTCTCTTGCAGTCCTCTTCGCAATACTCCTCTTTATATGCAATTCAATTCCGTTTAGCGTTTCAGGGAATACCTTAATGCTTATCTTCGCCATCTTCTATCTGCTCTCCCTCATAATGGCGTTTGCATGCAGCCTTATCGCATTCAAAGGATATATTGAAACGGGTATTCTAACAGTTCTCCTAATCGCATGCGCCCTGCTTTTCTATACGCTCTCCTCTTTAATGACTCTGGAATACCTCCACTGTGTTATAAATACTGCGTGTTTGCCCATTCTGTTCTTCTACTGGGCATCAGCTACATTCATCCCGCTTCTTTTTTTTGCAGTGAGCCCGTGGCAATCCAAAATAATCAAATCCCACAACGCGCGTTCCCTCATAGCTATTTTTTTGTGCATTTTTGTCTCTATATCAGCGCTCCTACTTCACCCCTTATCTCCTCGTATCATCCCATACACCATCCAACACATTGACCCAGTATACGCTTACCAATTGTTCTCAATATTCTTTGTAATTCTGGCTCTTATCGCGGTTGCAGGATTCCACAGGCTTTACAACGCCAATCCAAACCAAATTATACTATCCTTTCTGGCCGCATCCGTATTCATTCTTGAGTCTATGCTTACTCGCTATATAGAGCCATCGCAGGGGCTGTTGACGTTCTTGAACTATTACTCCTATCACTCGGATTTGCATCTCTTGCGTTTGGGGCCTTTATAATGCCCAGATTGGAGAAAAAGAAGAACATAAGTCAGTAAACTTTCTCCCCAGGGAAGACCCGAAGCCCACTATTTGTGAATTTTAATGGCACGAGCTTGCCAACGTGCCTTGCTCCCCTCATTTTAAGAACTTCAAGAGCCCTTATTCTGCTCTCTTCTCTCGGGAAATTGTAAAGTATTATCACCCCATCTGCGAGGAATTCCTCAACATCAAAAGCAAAGCCGTCTCTCTCGGCGGTTGGCATTTCAACAGTAAGCAGAACCGTTGCATCCAGTTTTGCTACATACTCAAGCAGAAAAACCATGCTCTTCCTAAAGTCAAAATCTGATGAAAAGCCAGCCTTTATTATCGTTGCAGAATCTATGGCAACACGGCTCGCCTTATATTGTGAAACAAAAGCCTCTATCAACTCCTGCAGGTTCTCAAACCACTTCCTTTCCGTGGCTATTTTTGGGAATGGTTCAACCTTCGTTATTACTACCCTATCCTCTTCAACGAGTTTCTCAAAATCCGCCCATTCTGGGAAAGCAGCCATCACGTTCTCTATTATCCTGTCCCTCTCTTCTTCTGTTGATATAAAAATGCCGACCTCCCCAGCCTTTGCACCCGCATAGAGAAACTGCATACAAAAAAGCGTTTTGCCCGTCCCAGGGCCACCAGCAACAATGATGCTCCTCTTTTTCGGGAAACCGCCCCCAAGAATATCATCAAGGCCCTCAACACCAGTTTTTACTCTTTCAATTGCCATAATCTAATAACAGCAAACAGTTTATAATACCTCTCTATGTACGACAGCTACATGTTGTATATCTCAATGAGCTCTCGTGCCATCATTACATGTGCCTTTTCCTCTTCAAACAATCGCACAAACATGTCATAAAGTTCCTTCTTCATTATCTTGCCCAAAATTTCTCCGTAAAGTTTTGCTGTTTTCTCTTCAAATTCCAGTATCTCTACAAGCTTCTGCTTAAAAGCCAATTTCCCTATCTTAGTATTCATCTTCACCGCCCGAAACGACAATCGTAAGAATTTCGTTAAGCTCCTTCTCGTGCCTTTTTGCATCCTCATGCAACTGTATGATCGTTCTGCGTATTCGCTCTCGCTTTTCCTCGCTTAAATCGGCAAAGGCGAGCTCTCTTGAGTAAAGTTCGGCAAGCTTCCTCACTTTTTTGCCTTCAAGCGAAATTGCTTTTTTTATATCCTTTATCAAATCTCTCTTCCTCACCATGTGTTCGTTTAGCAGATTCAATTAATATAAACTCATCGCGCTAACCCTATAACCCTATAAATCTATGCGGAGATATTAAGGCATGCTACTGTCAAATGAGGATATTAAAAAGCTGGTAAAAGAAGGTAAAATCATATTTTCCCCGCCCATAAGCGAAGACCAAATCGGCCAAGCGTCAGTAGACCTCACGCTGAGTAATGAATTCTGGATTTTCAGAAAAGGCATACGCAGGGTTATTGACGTAAAGAAAGTTAGGCACGAGGACATAAGCGAAAAGATAATTGCGGATGAAATAACGCTTGCAAGCGGCCAGATGGTGCTCGGCAAAACTGTTGAAAGAATAAAACTGCCTTTGGATATTGCGGGCAGGCTCGAAGGAAGGAGCACATATGCGCGCATGGGTGTTGCAGTGCATATAACGAGTGGCGCAATACAGCCAGGCAGTGACAACAGGCAGGTTCTTGAAATAGTGAATCTCTCCCCCTACTCCATAAAATTATGCAAAGGGCTTCGCCTTTGCCAAGTTTTTTTTGAAAAATTGGAAAGCGCTACGACAAAACCCTATGCAAAATTTGGGAGGATAGCGATTGGTCAATAGGCAGAAAGATAATAAAATATAAAGCTTGCTGGAAATATATCTCAATCTCTGGTGGTAAGTTGGCTATCAAGGAGATACGTTTTCATGGGCGTGGGGGGCAGGGAGCAGTTACCGCAGCATCCCTGCTGGCGATGGCGGCGGGAGATGAGGGGAAATATTCACAAGCATTTCCCTTCTTCGGAGTTGAGCGCAGAGGGGCTCCTGTAACAAGCTTTTGCAGAATCTCCGATGAGCCCATAAAAATCCACCAATACATATACAAGCCAGATATTGTTGTCGTCCTTGACCCCTCCCTACTTGGCAAAGTTGATGTTTGCGAAGGCCTGAAAGAGGGCGGCATAGTAATAGTAAACTCCAAAGAACGAATTAGCCTGCCCACAAAAAATGCATATTTCGTTGATGCAAGCGGAATAGCGATAAAGCACATAGGAAAGCCCATAGTTAATACGGCAATGCTCGGCGCGTTTGCGAAAGTAACCAACCTTGTGCACATAGACGGGCTTAAGAAGGCGATTGGCGAAGTTTTCAAAGGCGAGCTTGCAGAGAAGAACATACGTGCAATAGAGGAATGCTACTCGGGCGTGGTTTGATGAAAGTCCCCATATCAAAGCCAAACACATCAAGGCAGAAAAAAACAGGAGATTGGAGCACAAAAAAACCATCAGTTGACAAAGAAAAATGCATACGCTGCGGCACATGCGTCCTTTACTGCCCTGAGGGTATAATCCGAATAATTCCGAACGACAAGAACGTAAAGCCGAAGGATAAAGATATAATCACAGATTACGATTATTGCAAGGGCTGCGGGATATGCGCAGCGGTGTGCCCTGTTAAATGCATAAAAATGGTTGATAAGTAGCGTGGTTGAATGAGGAAGACCATTGAAGGTTCTCTTGCAGTTGCAGAGACGGTAAAAAACTGCGACCCTGACGTAGTGGCATGCTATCCCATAACCCCATCAACACACATAGCCGAGGAGCTGCAAAAGATGTATTCTGATGGGGAAATAAGGTCTTTCATAGCGGTTGAGTCTGAATTCTCCGCTATATCTGCACTCGTCGGAGCGAGCGCGGCTGGCGGAAGGACCTTCACTGCCACAAGCAGTCAGGGGCTCGCCCTCATGCACGAAGTGCTTTTCTGTGCTGCAGGAATGCGCCTTCCAATAGTTATGGTTGTTGCGAACAGGTCTCTCAGCGCACCGCTCAGCATATGGCTTGACCATCAGGATGCCATGTCAGAGAGAGACTCGGGCTGGATTCAAATATACTGTGAAAGCAACCAAGAGGTTGCAGATAGCGTAGTCCAGGCATTTAAGATTGCGGAATCAGTCTATATACCCACGATGGTTTGCATGGATGGATTTTACCTAACCCATTCAGTTGAGCAGATAGAAATACCTGATAAAGAGACAATCGGAAAGTTCCTGCCCCCTTTCAAACCCGCATACGTTCTTGACCCAAAGAACCCACTAACGATGGGCGCATACGCCTACCCTGAGCATTACCAAAGTTTCAGAGAAGACCTCCAAAACGACATTTTCTCTGCAAAGAAAACAATAGCGGAGTGTGGAAAGGAATGGGGCAAGCTTACTGGAAGGGAATACGGGCTCTACGAGGCTTATAAAATTGATGATGCGGATTTCGTTCTAATAGGAATGGGTAGCCTTATGGGCAACACAAAAGTCGCTGTTGACGAGTTGCGGGCACAGGGAAAAAAAGTGGGCTCGCTTAGAATAAGAAGCTTCAGGCCTTTTCCATACGAAATCTCCGAATTGCTTGAAGGAAAGAAGGCAGTAGGGGTTTTTGACAGGGCATTGAGCTTGGGAGGGACAAATCCACTTTTCGCAGAGGTTGTTGCTTCTCTGATAGACCACAAGAAGTTGCCAAGGCTGAGCAGTTTCGTAGGCGGGCTCGGCGGCAGGGATGTTACTGTGGAGCACATTAAAGGATTTTTCAAAATGCTTGAAACCAATAAGCCATACAGAGGGTTTGTATGACAGAGCGAGAACTCTTTTCACCAGGCCATTCTGGATGTGCTGGGTGTGGCGCAGCAGCGCTCGTCCCACGTCTCGTGCTCAACGCATTGAGCGAGGTCGTCGGAGACGATATTATAGTGGTGAACTCCACCGGATGCCTTGAAATAATCTCAAGCGCATACCCGCAAAGCTCTTGGGGAGTACCGTACATACACTCGCTTTTTGAAAATGCGCCAGCAGTTGCGTCTGGGGTAGTACGCGCTTTGCGAGTAAAAGGAAACGACCATACTCTCGTGCTCGTTGTAGCTGGCGATGGAGCCACTTATGACATAGGGTTTGGTTCGCTTTCTGGTATGCTTGAACGCAACGAGGACGTTCTATACATCTGCTACGACAACGAGGCATACATGAATACGGGTGTGCAGAGGAGTAGCGCAACACCATTCGGCGCCTCTACAACGACATCGCAGGCTGGTAAAAAAATCCCAGGAAAGCAGGAGTGGAAGAAGCCCATAGTTGAAATAGCGGCTGCACATCAAATTCCGTATGCCGCAAGCGCGAGCATTGCCTTCTATGCAGATTTGCGTTCAAAGTTGCACAAGGCGGCGAAAATACGGGGCGCAAGGTTCATCTCAATCCACTCCTCATGCTGTATAGGCTGGGGTTTTGATAGCAACCTTGCCGTTGAGGTGTGCAGGCTCGCAGTTGAAACTGGTCTCTGGAAGCTATTTGAAGTAGAAAACGGTGAATTCAGGATAACAAGGGAGCCAAGCTTCATCC
>JAVZCV010000017.1:0-25986 GCA_038874215.1 Candidatus Micrarchaeia archaeon
TGTTTCTGCTGAGCTAATCGCAGTTGGCATATTCTTCTCCATATTCGTCGGCGCCCTATCTGGCTATTTTCCTGCAAGGAGAGCGGCCAACCTAAACCCCGTTGAAGCCCTGCGGTACGAGTAAAAAATGCAAAAAATAAATAAAAAGAAAAGAAAAAAACGCCTACTTTCCTTTGCTCAGTTCAGCATATTCCTCCGAGAGTATGCGGTATGAGGCGTAGTAGGCTACTGGCATGCCTATGAAGATGATCGCTGGCAACAAAGCAATCACTGCTGCTATCAAAGCAACAATCCATCGTCCGTTCAGGGTTGCTGACAGGTATTTTCTGAATTGCAGTATCCCAAGGTAGTTCTCCTTCACGCAGAACTCAAGCATAGCTGGCAGGAGAACAAAGAGCGCTAGAACCAAAGCCACAATCCACAACACCAGCATACCCACCAGCATTACAATTGTTCCAAGTAGCCCGTTTATGCCCCCCAGAATGATAGCCAGCACTGTAAAAACAATGGAAACTACAAAACAGCATATGGCAATCGCTATGCCACTTATCAAAGTAAAAACAAGCAGCTTAATCCCATCAACAAAGCAGGCTACGATGTTGTTCGGGCTTATCCCAAAGAATTCCGTTTTCTTATTCATAAAACCATTAACAAGACTTTTTGCCCACCCAAAAAACGCTATGTTGACAAGCGGTATAACTCCAACAATAAGCGTTATTACATAATCTACAACATTAAAGTCCTCAAAAACCGCCTGCCAGTAAGGTACGATTTTCCCAAAGCTCATCACTCTCACCCCCTTTTTATTTTTATAACCATAAATTTAAAGCTTACTGTTTGCAAAAATTAAGCATTATGAAGAGAGGAACCATTTACTCTGCTTTAATCTTTCTCCTCCTAATAGGAGTGAGAACTCCTGTCGCAGGTAAAATAGACCTCTTTCTATCTGACTATGTTGAACCGAGCGAGAAGTACCAGTTATTACCGTTTCATGTTAGCTCTGGAAACTACACACTCGTAGTAATTGAAGGAAAAGAGACGTTCATGATTGATGTCGATCCCCTTGTTATCCTAAACGAAAGCGAGAAGGTTAAAGGAATATTCGCTGAGAGAGTGTTCATTGATGCAAATTATGACCAGAGCATACAGCACATTTTAAAAAATATAGATATATTCAACGCAAGCAGGCATCCAAGCGAACGAATATGCCGCCAATACACAGGTACCGACAGGTTTGAATGCATAGACCATGACTCATGCCTTTTTGCATGCTACTCTGTCCCCGTTTGTACTGATACAATAGCGGCAGAAGGCTTCCTTCAATCAATAAAGGAATGGTCCACCCTCGTATACCTTCTTGACGGCAACATCACAAAACTAAAAACAAAAGTGAATTCTGGCTTACGCTCTGCGGGAGATGCAGACGACGCCCTTTCAATTGTGGATTCCATCCAGCGCACTGTTTCCGCCATAAATGCATCAAAACTCGTTCAAACATGCGGCGATTGCTTCAACTTCTGCCCTCCACCCGACTACAACATGAGCGCCATAAAAAATGTGCGCACACTCCTTTCCTCTCTCCGCTCAAACTTGCAGGCTTTGGATAGCATAGACAACCGAACGGGCACCCTATTCGTGAATATGCAGGAGCGTTTTGAGTATATAAACAACAGGAACGCCCGTTATAAGGCGCTGACATCAAAAATGTTCTCCATTAAGCCGACCCTCTTTGCACGCGCGGGCATATCGCTCAACTGCATAAACGATACCGAATTATCCATGGCGCTTACTCTGCTTGAAAACCTCACGGGTGAGATAGCTGAGGCTGGCAAAAGCGGAGAATATCACAGGGCTTTTTTGATGGAAGAAGCGTTTGATGAACTCGTTTCAGAAATAAATGAAACGATAAACGAGGACGTGTCTCTCTGTAACATGCTTCGGAACAAGACTGCCGACATGTTAAAACGCATTGACTTGGCGGCAAAACTCTCTGCTGGAAACATCACGCTTGAAACGCACGCAGCCCTATTGTTAACGCAGGCAAAAACAATTGAGGAGAAAACAAACACCACGGTTGAAAAGTCAGAAGTCGCTTCAATCAATTCAGATATTGACTCGCTTATACAGGAGGCAGACGACCTTATAGTAAATGCCACCCTCTACCAAAATGAAAAGAAGGCATCTGAAAGCATAAACCAGACTGGCGCAGGTGCGGATAAGGGATTACCATGCATATTGCCCGTTCTCGTACTGGCTTATCTGCTCGCCTTCTCAACTCTAAAACCCAACAAAATTAATAAACAGCGAATACAATAAACCAGCATGGAAAAGCCACTCAAATCCGCATTAGCGCTTTTCTTACTGCTCTTTTTCCAATGCTTACATGCGCAGACTGTTGAGGAACGCGTGGGTAAAAAGATAGGCCAATACCTACTAAACGAATCTTTCTCCGTGCAGCCGTTAAGTGTAGGCGGGATAGACTACTATCTCGTGTGCGTAGATGGAACTGACACGTTTCTTCTAAAAGCACTACCCAACACGGACCTTTTCATCGTAGATTCGGATAGGGAAATAGCTTTTGTACTTAGAGCTCATTATAGAAAATACTACGAGAAATCTGTCGCAGAATTGCGCGATTACATACTACTTTTCAACAGGAGCAGGGAGCCGAAAGAAAGTGCGTGCAAGCGCGATCTCGGAATTGATCTCTATCCATGCTACGATAGGGATAGTTGCCTCAAGGCTTGCTACACGCCAGTATGCCAGGGTGCAAGGACAGAGCTCGCATTTTTAGATGCGATGCGCGATTTTTATAGAGATGCAAGAGAAATAGACACCGCCGTAGATGAAATGAACAATGGGCTTTACGCATATGCTGGCTCTGATTATGAGCAAGGCAAGCTTCCAGCTTTCGGCCTTTTTGGCAGAATAGAAACTGCGATATCCAACCTAGACAAAAACAAGATCTTCCTGAGTGTCATAGACATGGGCTATATGTTCTGCAACCCCATTCCGTTCAACACAACGGCTCTTGAGACTGCCAAGAATAAACTTATTGAGATAGCAAACCACCAACCGACGGTTGGAAGTGCGGATTCAAAAGCTTCAGAAATAGTGCTAAACACCAGAAGAAGGATTGAAGCATACGAGAAGCGTATTCAGGAATATAACCTGAGACTTGCCCTCCTAAAATCAAATGTCTCCGCAGATTTTGAGAGTGTAAGAGAAGTTGTTGAATTCTCCGAGCAACGCATGCACTCGCCTGAACTAACCGCCCTTCTTGAAAACCTCAATGAAAGCAAGGGCTCAATAATCGCAAATGACAACCTAACTCATGCCGAGCTCCTTGCTTCCGATTTTGCGAAAGAAGCCTCACGTGTAAACAGCACAGCACTCTACCTGCTTTCCGTATACGACACGCTCATCATCAGGAGCAATTCCCTCACCTCTCGGCTCATAGATGCGAAAACAAAATTTCAATATACATACAGCATACGAGAGATAAAAAAACTTGAGGAGAGAAAAAGGGCCGTTGACCAAATCCTGTCATCGCCCGTTAACGTGTGGGAGATACAGAAAATAAGAAACGAACTCAATGAGATAGAGGAATCGCTTAATAAGATAGAGGCCATCGGTGAAAAGCCCACAATAATCAGTTGGCTTGCAATAGAGTTTGGAGTAGATGCCGAAGGATTTTTTGAGACGTTAAAGCTCGCCGCCTTTATATTCTTCATACTACTTTTTGCCTCCATCGGTGCTGCGTACTTATATTATAGAACTACGAAAGAGTCCATCACTCAACTAATAGTGAAGCTACCCTCTCACTTTTCTCGCCTTACCAGCCAGCCCAAAACAATTGGGGAGGCATTTGGTGAAAAGGGCAATGTAGCTGCAAACGAAGCCGTGCAAAAGGAACCCCTTGAAAATGCGATGCTCAAAACTCCAAAATATTCAGGCGATGATGCCAGCGATAAAACAAAAAAGATAGAGGAAGAGAAAACGGCACCATCAAAAACATCATTTGGTTTTCCCAAGATATCGCTTCTCGGAATGTTGCGTGGAAAGGAGAGGAAAGACGAGATACCCGAGCTTAAAGTCAGAACTCTTTTTAAGAAGGGAAACGCATACTATGCTGTTATTGGGAGCGTCATAAGAGACCAGTCTGGGATGCTCGTCCCAGATGGGACGACCGTCAGTTTCTCAATAGACCACGGCAAGATAACGAAGAGTGCGAAGACTGTCAAGGGAAAGGTATATGCGAAGATGGGGTTTGCGAAAAAGCCAGAGAGTGCGATAGTGACGATAACGTGTGGCAGAATAACACGAAAATTCAGGCTCGTGTTCTATTAGAGATGAGCTTTATGAACTGCGACTCTTTAAAGGCATTTTTGCTATTTCACCGTGCAACAGCCATCCTTATTCTCCTAGGTGTATCTATCAGGATTATTTTCATGCCATTGGCCGCCCATGGGGACATGGCATACATATTTTTTGCATACAGCCACTTTTCTCCAGATAAGCCGAACATAGGATATACGCTTCAAACCTTATACGGCGGAACTTCTGGTAAAAGTCTTCCATACCCGCCTCTCACTGGCTATGTCTTCTGGGGATATATCTCGTTAATCCGAATTTTGCACGCTATCGGACCAGATTCCCTCTCTCTTCACAATACTCTAAACTGCACCAACACGTTAGGATTTAACGGCATCTTTTTACTCATGAAGTTATTCTACTTCCCTTTTGACTTAGGCATCGCGCTTCTGCTCGTGGGAATTACTGGAAAGACGGGAGAAAAGTTTGCCGCAGCTTTATGGGCTTTCTCACCAGTACTAATCTATGACTGGGCTATGCGTGGCCAGTTTGACGTGATACCCGCCTTTTTTCTTACCCTCGCCTTCTTTTTTGCAAAGCACGTGAAAAATTCATGGTGGCACAAAGCAGCTCTCCTTTGCCTTTCTCTTGGAGGTGCGTTGAAAATATATCCTCTCTTCCTTGTTCCTCTCTTTGCAATAATTCTTGGAGAAGGAAAAATAACAAAAACAATGCACCTTTTTGCGTGGGGTTTGCTCCCATTTGCCATTAGCGTTTTTTTAGACTTTCATTCATTTGTAACCCTTTTCGTTGATAATACAGGAAGGCTTCACCCACTGTTCCTACTATCTTGCGCCGTGCTATCCTTTGCTTCAATATTCTCCAGAAAGAATCTGGACTCGCTCCTTCAATATTCAACCGCAATCCTAACGTTATATTTCGTTTTGTGCTGGTCTGAACCCTACCACTACACATGGATTACACCGTTGCTGATAATTGCGGTTGCATGGCGCCGTGAACTTGCCCCATTTTACGCTTTACAGCTTTGCTACTTCTTATTTCTCCTCATACCACGCACAGGTGCTCTCGGATTTCTATTACATGAGCCCGTTTCATTTGCGGCAAAATCCGCCTTCCTCGCCTCTTCCTTTGCCTTTTTGTATGGCGTTTTTTGGCGTTTGCCTTTTGGTATCAATTCAAAAGCGTGGTGGTGCATAATACTACTTCCGTTTATACTGCTCGTGGCGGCATTCTTCCTTAAAGCTGGCATAGGCGATATAGATGGTATTAAAATTCTAAACTGTGCGTCCTTCAACAATTTTATAACACTCTCCTCTGGCCAGACTATTGAACAGAATTTTTTCTCAAAAGCCGACAAGCTCAATAGAATAACATTGTATGCTGGAAAACAAGCCGAAGCAAACGCCACATTTCACCTTCTCCAAGATGGAAAGGAAGTTCTGGTTCTTCCTCTCGCTTTGGAAGCCGACTTATGGAGAACTTATCCATATGTAGAGTTCCCGCCCCTTGCCTCCAAAAACAAGAACTATACTCTCTGCATTACGGCTGAATCAGGTACAGTTGTGGTAGCATATAACTCCTACAACATATACAGCTTTGGAGACATGCGTCTAAACGGTAGAACAATAGATGGCGACATCTACTTTATTGCATCCCATGCCTTAAATCCAAACGAAGCGATTGAATACGGAATTAGCTCATTTGTGAGCGGTGCGCAGGAAAATCCTTCACTATTTGCCCTCTACTTGCTCCTACTTGCAATTCCCTTTTTCTCATTGTTATGGCTAATAAAAACGCCCTGATCACTTAAGCCCCCATCTCACGATAACCCAAATCAAACTTCTCCTATTTCATTTCTCCTGCAAGATATCTCTGGTATCCGAGCAGGTCAAGAAGCCCATGCCCCGAGTAGCTAAACGCAATCACTTTCTTCTCGTTCTTCTTCTTGCACCTTATCGCCTCCTCAATAACCGCCTTTATTGCATGGCTCGTTTCTGGGGCTGGCACAAGCCCTTCGGTTTTTGCGAATATGTGCGCTGCCTCAAAAACCGCGCTCTGCTCATATGCTTCCGCCCTTATAACCTTCTCATTTGCAAGTAGCGATATTATCGGCGCCATCCCGTGGTATCGCAACCCGCCTGCGTGTATTGGTGATGGCTTGAACCTGTGCCCAAGCGTATACATCTTCAGCAGTGGCGTCAGTTCTGCCGTATCCCCAAAATCATACTCATATTTTCCCTTAGTAACGGATGGCACGGCCGTCGGCTCAACGGCAACGAATTCTGTTTCAATCTTCTTTTTCAGCTTCTCTCCGACAAATGGCAGAACGAAGCCGCCGAAGTTGCTTCCACCACCTATGCATCCATAAAGCACATCGGGCTTTCTATCTATTTTATCAAACTGCTTCATCGCCTCCTGCCCTATAACTGTCTGATGCATAAGCACGTGGTTTAAGACGCTCCCAAGAGAATATTTGGTGTTGGGATTCTTGGCAGCAACCTCAACAGCCTCGCTTATAGCAATACCAAGGCTGCCAGTGCTGTTCGGGTCTTCTGCGAGTATCTTCTTGCCGCTTTCAGTAGTATTGCTTGGAGAAGCGATAACCTTCGCGCCAAAAAGCTCCATAATCGTCCTTCTGTAAGGCTTCTGCTCATAGCTCACTTTCACCATATAAACGAGGCACTGCAACCCGAAAAGCATTGTTCCGTAGGCGAGCGCAGTCCCCCACTGGCCTGCACCCGTCTCGGTTGATAGCCTCTCAACTCCTTCTTTCATTGCATAGTATGCCTGTGCAACCGCAGTGTTCGGCTTATGGCTTCCTGGCGGGCTCAAATCTTCACGCTTGTAGTAAATCTCTGCGGGCGTTTTCAGGTATGCTTCAAGCCTTCTTGCCCTGCAAAGCGGAGTCGGGCGCCAGCGTAGGTATATGTCCCGCACTTCGCTCGGTATATCCACATATCCATCTTGCGCCATCTCCTGTGCGACTATTACTTTCGGGAATATGGCATAAAGCGCTTCGGGTTTAAGCGGCTCTTTCGTAGCAGGGTTTAGCGGTGGAGGAAGCGGCTTAGGAAGATCAGGGAGTATGTTATACCACTTCTTAGGCATCTCGTTCTCATCAAGAGCCACGGCATATTCCATATATTCACCTCTCACTTATGGCATCAGTAATAAAAAAGAAGTTATAAAAAGGGTTATGCCCAGGCTCTTATTCCGTATTTCTGCGCATCGCAGCGATAGCCTCCTGAGTTCTTTCTTTCATATCATTATCAATATCTGTTTCCAACGGAATACTTACAGCACCATCAAGCCCAAGATTCTGTTTCTTCGTTTGCTTAATCCAAACCACGGGCACTTTTCCGCTTCCCGTTCTTGTTCTCAGCGCATCTCTTATGCCCTTCATTATCCCTGGCTTTGCGTTGAAAACTTCTTCAAAAGTCTTCCTATACGGCCCGTTCTTCGGAGTATTTGCCCCACCGCCACACATCACAACTATTGTTGATTCCGTGCGGTTTACCTCATCGCGCGCAACTCTACCCATTATCCTCCCGCCCTCCTCCATTATCATGCGGGCAAGAGGATCCCCTTTCTGTGCCAGAGCGTCTATCTCATGAGCCTGAATTTGAATGCCATTTTGAAGCATTTTTCCCAACGTACTATTTACAGCCGATACGAGGCTCCTTACTCTCTCCGCGATTATCCTATTGAAATCCTGCGTAGTAAACGTTCTCCCTTCATTAATCGCATTTACCCGCTCTGCCGCAACTTCATACAAAATCCTCGCTGCAAGTATATCCCTATTCGCGAGACTTGCTACCCTTCGGGTCATCATAGCATCGCTCATACCGGGTTTTATGCCTCCTAAACTGTTATTAACTTCGCTTACTATCCTCTTTGCAGCCTCCACCTGCCCTCTTGCAGAAGCAGGAGTAGTTTCGGCGCATCCCCGCTGTCCGCATCCGCACAACCCACCGCCAACAGGTATTACTGGATAGTGGAACTCGCCCGCACCCGTAAGTCCCCGCAAAAGCTGATACTGTATTTTACCACTTCCTTCAACATGAGCGTTTATGTGCGCTATCCCTATTCCAGTGCCAAGCGTGAAGACAACGATATTCGCATTACCCTGTTTTATTATGTGCCTCTGAACTCTGGGGTTAAGAACTGCGCCAAGCGCTGCCGCATCTGCATCGTTGAGGCCCACTATCTTTCCCTTTATTCCCCGTTTTTTCAACTCCTCCACTATGTTCGTCCGCACCCCTGGTGCAACGTTTGTTATAACATAATTAGTGCCATCCCCAGGTCCAGGTATTGCAACCCTAACCTCGCTAATGCCATCCAATCCTATCCCCAATTTTCCTGCGGCGTCTTTTATGCCATTAACCATGTTATTATAGAACTCTCCCAGGTTTTTTGCAGACGGTACGCTTACGTCTGCCTTTCCAATTATTTTTCCACCCGAAATTTTAACTACTCGTATTTTCAGATTCGTCCCGCCCGCATCCACCGCCGCGATATACCTATTAATATTCGTGTTCGCACTCTTTGTTCTTCTCTGCTTCACGTTGCGATGGGCTGGGGGCTGAGCAGGCGCAACGCCAAACATATTCTCACCACCCTCAAAATTTAGGACAAGCAGACAAGTAAATTACGCATCAAAATTTTTTAAATGCTCCGGAGTCCTCCGGCATTCTTTTTCAGGACTCAAGATCTTCATCATCGCGCATTCGGGTGCGCTCGGTAGTACCTCAATCTCATCATCTGAAAAATATAAAAGAAAAAAGGAATAAAAAGCAGCGGTAGGCTACCGAACTAACCGAAAATTGAGCCTATGCCGCTCTCGGCGGCGTTTTCCTCCTCTTCTATCGCTCCTATGAGCTTCTCCGCCTTCTCGCCCGTTAATCTTACTGCAATATCACCCAGCTTCCCGTCTGCAAACTTGAAGAAAGCCTCGTCAGCCTTTATGTAAAGGTAATATTTGTCAGCATCGCCGCCGATATGCTTGCCTTCCTTTAACTTATATCCCTGCCGTGAGAAGCTCACTGCATCATACGGGTTCTCCCCAAGTATGGCCTGCAGCTTCTTGTAGTTCTCCCTTGTACATTCGTATATCCTCGTTTCCATAATCTCACCTCTTGGTTTCACCCTTGCTTTTCATCCTCTTTCTATAACTTATCGCCTCGTTTATCGCACGCAGGAGCGCATCAACAGAAGCCATCACTATATCATCATCAACTGCGTTCGCCTGAAATACATTCCTGCGCTCATCCTGTATCTTTATAGTTACATCTGCAAGCGCATCGGTTCCTCCCGTTATTGCACGGAGATTGTATTCCATCAATTTAACCTTCGTATCTGCTCCTATTATTGCTTGTATCGCATTCGCCGCCGCATCAACAGGCCCAACTCCCTGCGATGCGCCCTTTATCGTCTCCCCCTCATACTTCAAAACAACAGATGCGGTTGGTGTTACCTTGTTCCCAGTTACAACCGTAACCTCATCAAGAACCACAAACGGCTCCCTTTTCCCATGTCCAAGCACATCCTCTGCTATCGCTATTATATCTTCATCGTATATCCGCTTTTTCGCTTCTGCGGTCTCCTTTATCCTTCTCGTTATCTCCAAGAGCGTTTCGCCTTCAACTCGGTATCCCAAATCGCTAAGCGCCCTCTCTATT
Source organism: Candidatus Micrarchaeia archaeon (assembly GCA_038874215.1). Taxonomy (GTDB): domain Archaea; phylum Micrarchaeota; class Micrarchaeia; order Burarchaeales; family JAVZCV01; genus JAVZCV01. The sequence goes on from JAVZCV010000017.1 coordinate 10,014, forward strand.
GAAGCCTTCCCAGAATGCTTCCCTATCACAATCCTCCTCTTCTGGCCGACATCCTCAGGCACAAGCGGCTCAAAAGTTTCGGCTTTTTTCAAAACAGCATGCGCATGTATTCCAGACTCGTGTGCGAACGCATTCTTTCCAACTATGGGATAAAAAGGTGGCAGTTGCACCTCTGAAAGCTGTTCAACAAGAACTGATGTTTCCGTCAAGCATTTGCTCTTTACGTTCGTCTTAACTCCGTATAGCGCATGGAGGGACATGACAACCTGCTCAAGGCTCGCATTCCCAGCCCGCTCGCCCATGCCATTAACAGTCACATGGACGCCTCTCGCCCCTCCTTCAACCGCTGCAAGAGAATTTGCCACAGCAAGCCCAAAATCGTTGTGGCAGTGAATGTGTACGGGCACCTTTACCCTCTCTGTTATCCTTGATATCAAATGGCGTGTTGCAGGAGGGTTCAGCACACCTACTGTGTCTGGTATGTTTATCGCATCTGCGCCCGCCTCTTCAACTCCCTTGCAGACTTTAACCAGATAATCAAAATCCGTGCGGGTTGCGTCCATCGGCGAAAAGAGGCACTCAAGCCCATGCTCTTTCACATACGAAACAGAATTAACAGCAAGCTCGTAAACTTCAGACCTCGTTTTCTGTATCTGGTATTTCAGGTGAATATCCGAAGTTGAAACGAAAACATGCACCATGCTAACGCCTGCGTCTATGCATGCGTCCATGTCCTCACGAATAACTCTCGCAAGCCCGCTTATCTTCGCAGACAGCCCCATCCCCGCTATTTCCTTCACGGCCTCAAACTCGGGCTTTGTGTTTATCGGGAAGCCTGCTTCAATGTAATCTACACCAAGCTTGTCAAGCTGTCTTGCTATTCTTAGCTTCTCCTCTTTCTTGAACGAGACGCCTGGCGTCTGCTCACCGTCTCTGAGCGTGCAATCGTATATTGCAACACTTTTCGGCATTTTTTTAAAGGAGCCACGCACTTCCTTGTTGTATTCCCCTACAAAAGCCCTCAAAAAACCACCTTAGCAAGGCTATATTGTTGCCAAAGGTTTATATGAATTCCATTTGCCGACATATGCGGATATTAGAAAAAGCCAAAACTTGTTTTTAAGCACTAACAAACTATCTTTGTTCCTGGATATTCCTTAGATTTGCTGAATAGTGCATAAGGATGGACTACAGATACTGATGGAATTACTCCATCTGATAGTTCAAATAGTGAGCGCATAATCTGAACTGCCTTTGGCTCTATGACAGCCCTGCCGCCCGATTCTACCACTCTCTTTACTTCGTTTTCCAGCTCCGAAATGCTCATTTGCGGCACAACACTTCCTCCTTCACTTTCCCCAAAATTTGCCACAATACCTCCCGTATCCTTAACATATACGAGCTCAACAGATGGTGTAAGAGCCGAACGAATAAAACTGCGAAGTCTCGTAGCATGTCTTTCAGCATCCTGCCTACCTTCTTTTATAGCAGAGAGGTATTCCTGCCTGAGTTGCATAAATTGTTTCCTTGCTTCTTCATTGCCTCTAACATGTTCCATAAATCTATTGTAAAGTATTTCTAACTCAGTTTCATTAACCCTCCCAATAGCGCGGAGTCTGTTCTCTAATGATGCCATTCTTGCCCGAAGGTTGCTATATCCGTTTTCCCTGTTTTCTTTCCTCAACTCATCCTGTATCCATTTAATTTTAGTAAAAATCGTAAACCTTTCAGCCAATCTGTCTGAATGCTTGTCTTCCAATTCCGCAACACACGTCGCAATCTCTGCTGCAGTTATATCGCTACCGTTTGTGCCAAGCGTTACCAATCCCCTTCCATGCGCTACAAGAGGGCCCTTATCAGCAACATACGTCCCTATAAAGCCAGGTATGACTACTATCTTTCCATGATTAAGAAGGGGTATTATGTGTGATCTAATCATTCTCCCTGTTTTCTCGTGGTCTATGTCTACCCCAAAGATAACGCGTTCTTGGCTTCCATCGCTTCTTTCCCTTACAGTGAAATCCTGCAATATTTCACCTTTGGCAGATACGACAACCTGCCCATTCAAAGTCACATTCCCCCTACTATCAAGTTGCAGGAGTTCATCCTTACTTGCAGTCCATATAGGCCAACGCTCATCGCTAGGCCCTATATACTCAACGTTCCCAGGTTTTCCGCTACGAACCTCCAATTCTGCAGCGATTAAACGCACAGATTCGCGTTCTCCGCTTGCCAAAGTATCATCAAGATGCCTTACAAATTCACGTAATCTTTCTAATCTATCAACAGGGTTGGTTGCATCTCTTAGATAGTCATGGATAGTTATCCCACGCCTTGTCAGCTCGTCCCACAACTCGCTCGTTTTTCTTCCTATTGCAGAAACAACTAAAACTATGCGAGCACCGCTTTTTGCTTCATCTATTATCTGTGGCATCATCTTTTCTGTAAGCTCTGGGAGGAGGGTTTTCCCACCGAGTTTTATTACTACCGTCCTCCTTCCTAGGACACCCCTCAAAACTTGAAATCCCGTAGCCTCACTGCCACCAAAGCCAACGAGTTCGCTTACAAGATTCCTTAATTCTGCGTCTTGAATCCTACTACACATATTCCCAATTTTTGGGTCGTTTCTGCATCCCTCATCAACTTTTTTAACTATCGCCATAGCCAAGGTTATATCGCTAATGACCCGTCCTTGCCTTCCTGGTTCACCACGCAGAAGCGCATCCTTTATCATTTCTACTCCCCTATCAAATATCCTATATGTTACATACCCATTAACTCGGTCTAGCCTTCTGCGCGCGTATTCTATTATCCTCACGCCTAGCTCTAAAAGTTGCGCTATCCTTTGCTTTTGCACTCTATCATCTGTAGGGACCTTTATTCTTCGCATCTATCCACCAAAATCCGTTAATGAAGTAGATACCATACACCGATGTCTACACTATTTGCGCAAAATAGAAATATATACCTTACGCGCAACTTTTCAAACTCCTTTTTTATACTACCTACCGCTCCACCTTTATATATTTTTTTGATTACAACCTAATGCCAGGGAGCGAGTTCCATATGCCCCAGTAGCTCAGTGGTAGAGCGCTCGCCTTGTAAAGGTGAGAGCATTTTCTCCTAACCTCACGAAAGCGAGAAGTCGGGGGTTCAAGTCCCTCCTGGGGCTTCCTCTCCAACACCATCTCAACAAACAATCGGGGAGGGTCAGGAGGAACCTGAAACTGGGGAGGGTGGAACCCCTCCGCGGTTCGGCAGCGAGAAGTCGGGGGTTCAAGTCCCTCCTGGGGCTAGTGGCCTATCCTATGCAATACGCTGAGGCCCTCCATTCCGCTGCGCTCTGCTATTTTGTCCCCTTCCACGTGAGACTACTCCGGTTTTTGATAGTAACCGTCTAGCATTACTCAAACTCGGTCCTTCGTAGTTCTTATCTTCCACTTGTGCAGCTTTTGCATGTTTCAATAGAGCTATACTTCTTCTGTCTCTGGCATAATCAGCCGGTAGCTTTCCATCTCCATCCCTCACCATAGGATTCGCACCCGCCTCAACCAACATCCTCACAACCTCAGCATGCCCATTCTTAGCCGCCAAATGCAACGCCGTCCTCTCACATTCACCCCTCGCATTAACATCCACACCCGCCTCAATCAACATCCTCACAATCTCAACATTCCCTTTAATAGCCGCCCAATACAACACCGTATTTCCATATTCATCCCTCGCATTCGGATCTGCTCCTTTCCTAACAAGTTCCACTACTCTACCAACATTGCCATCTATAACAGCCTCAAATAACTCTTCCTTCATCCAATCGTCCCCTCACAAATTAGTAAAATTGGCAACATTTTTATGCACAAACTTGATTTGGCTGGAACTCCGCGTGTTATCATAGAAACACCTAATTCAGTATCCTTCCGAGCCCATCCTATTCCATATGAAGTTAAATGCAATCACGCCAACAATCGGCGATATTATAGCGAAAAGAATTATGGCAAGCCAATGCAAAAACAAATGCGGAGAACTTCCCCCAAACCACAGGATGCGCATTAGAGTGACCCCATGATATACGGGGTTAAGAATCACCAACGGGTCGAGTATAGGCGGGATTATTGACTTTGGGTAGTGAAAGCATGATAGGAATACCCATCCCATCACAAAGTAATCAAAAAAAACGAGCGCATCCTCATTAGAAATTGCAAATACCCCCCTTACAAGCCCAAAACCCAGACAGCCACAGGCAATAAGGAACAAAATTAGCGTAACAAGAGCAACCGTAGCGGGAGAAACGGGGTGGAAGAGATAAGCAAGTAGAAAGATAAGCAGAACGCCCGAAAGAGAACGCACCATTTGAGCGGCGCCAACGCCAAAAATAATAGAAAACCTGCTCACGGGCGCTATCATCATGGCGTTTATTGTAAGCCACCACTTCTCAGCAAGAAACCTTAAGTGGAATGCATTCACGCTGGTATTGAAGACAGTATAGGTGAGCGCTCCGATAAGCAGAAATGCGGTGTAGTTGCCCCGCGTCACTTCCGAGACGTTTGAACCACCCGAAGAGAAAAATCCATGGTAGACCACAAAAACGACAGCAAAACTCAATATCGGCGTTATGATGCTGCTGAGAAAAAACGAAACCTTGTACCTTAGGTCAAGTTTTATCTCTTTTTCAAATATCGCGAAAGTATGCTTTGCCATCTGTGCCATCATAATCTTTCACCAGTTAGCTTCACAAAAACATCTTCAAGAGTGGGCTTATACTGTTCCAAGCTTTCAATATCATAATTCTTTATGATTTCCATAACATTCCGTACATGATTCCGCTCCCCCAAAACTATCTTTACTTTATTATCGCTGCTGCTAATCTCTCTCACGTAATCGTGTTTTTTAAGTTCTGCCACCATTTCCTCCCTTTTATTAGAGATTCTGACAAGAAGCGTCGGGGAGATCGCAACAAGTTTTTTGAGTTTATCAGGCGTGTCTATCGCAACAATTCTTCCTTTGTTCAGTATACAAATTCTATCGCAAAGCTCATCTGCCTCCACCATGTTGTGGGTGCATAGAATTATCGTTTTGCCTAGCTCTTTAATCCGCGAGCGTATATCTCTTGCGACGCACGGGTCAAGCCCAACGGTTGGTTCATCCAGTATTAGCACATCTGGGTCGTTTACCATTGCTCTCGCTATCGCAAGTTTGTATTTCATTCCTGTTGAATACCATTCTACATAAGAATTTATCCAATCTTCAAGCCCAAGCATCTTGACAAGTTTTTTTATTCTTTCTTCTGGCTTCCCCACATTGTACAAGGATGCAAAAAATTTAAGATTGTCATAACCTGTGATGCGGTGGTATATCATAGTGTAGCCCAGCATCAAGCCTATCCTTGCCCGTACTCCCCTATCCTCCATAGCGTTTTTGCCTTCAACAAGAGCAACTCCAGAACTCGGACGTATCATACCCGCTATTATTTTGATCAAGGTTGTTTTTCCTGCACCATTCGGACCAAGCAGACCAAATATCTCCCCATGCTTTACGTTGAAGCTTACATTCCGTAGTGCGTTAAACCTTTCGTATCTCGGCATTACAAAGTCCAAAACCTTGGAAGGCCCTCTTCTTGGCTTGCGGCGCGTGAACTCCCTTGTTACATTTATAACCTCAACAGCAAACCCGCTCAAACATCACACCTTCCGAATATTAGCTATCAACGCTATCTCGTCGCAGTTTTGGAATTTGCTGCACCTTATGCATTCCGCCCATACTTTCATCGGAAGTTCCTCCTTCTTTATTCTTCTAAAGCCGAGCGCCTCAAAAAATTTCGGTACGTACGTAAGCGTAAAAACTTTCTTTATTCCCAACATTTTCGCTTCCTCTATGCATTTTTTAACAAGCGTGCTGCCGATACCCCTATTTTGGAACCTTCTCGCAACTGCAAGAGCGCGCACCTCTGCGAGGTCTCTCCAGTATATATGAAGAGAGCAGCAACCGATTATTCTCCCGCGCATCGTCTTGCACACATAATACTCACGTATGCACTCGTATATTTCCGCCAGCGACCTCTGTATCAGCTTGTTCCTGCGTGCATAGTAATTTATCAAATCCTGTATTTGCTCAGCGTCATCCAAACTCGCTTTTTCAAATTTCATAAAAAAATATCTCCCCGTAGATTTAAAGTTTTACTGGCTATTTTGGCATAACAGATGCGAACGCATCAACAACACGTTTTATCTGCCTCCTGCTTATTACAAGAGGAGGGACAATTCTTATAACATTAACCGCAGTCGGAGTAGTCAGTACCCCTTTTTCAATCAGCTGCTCGCAGTATTTCCTGCAAGGCTCAGCGAGCTCAACTCCAACCATAAGCCCAAGCCCTCGTGCATTCAGCCCCACTTTCATCAAGGAGCGCAATAAATATCCCCCATTTTTTTCAGCCTTCTCCGCCAGTTTCTCGCCCACAATCACATCTATTGTTGCATTCGCAGCAGCGCAAGCAAGAGGATTGCCGCCAAAAGTGCTTCCGTGGTCGCCGAGTGCAAATGAGCTCATAATATCATCATTTGCGGCGACTGCACCCATCGGCATACCGCCCGCAATCGCTTTCCCCATACAGAGTATATCTGGTTCTACCCCAAATCTCTGAAATGCGAACATCCGACCCGTTCTTCCAAAGCCCGTCTGTACCTCATCAAAAATGAGTAGAACAGATTTTTCGTCGCATATTTCCCGAACCTCCTTTATGTACTCCGCGTCCGCCACATGTATGCCCCCTTCCCCCTGAATAGGCTCAACGATAACCGCACCAATTTTTTCATCAATGGCATCCCGAAGTGCTTGGGCATCGTTGAACTTCACGTGTTTTGCCCCTTCCATCAAAGGCGCAAACTGCTCTTTATACTTCGGGTTCCACGTAAGAGAAAGCGATCCTATCGTCCTTCCATGGAATGCGTTCTCCATAGCTATAATGCCGTGTTTCTTTGTATGCTTCCGTGCGAGTTTTATCGCAGCCTCTACCGCTTCTGTACCGCTGTTGCAGAAAAACGTTCTCTCCTTGTTCGTAATCAGTGCGATTTTTTCAGCGAGTTTTGGCTGCTCCTCATTGTAAAACCAATTTGACGTTGCTATAAGCTTCCGTGCCTGTTCGCATATCGCCTTCACAACCTTCGGATGACAGTGCCCAACGTTGCTTACAGCCACGCCCGCAACACAATCTATATACTCTCTCCCTGCATTGTCCCATACAAGCGCACCTTTTCCCCTTGCGAGCACAATTCTGAAACGGTTGTACGTTTGGGCAACATATTTCGCATCCAAGCCAAACACATCCATAGAATAACCTTCTAAATTACCAAAGTACCATTATTTTCAAGAGCCCTATAAACGGGCTTTTTCACACGGCCATCAGCCATCACGGCGCGCACGCCCGCCTTCGCAGCCAATACACACGCTTCAGCTTTCGCAACCATCCCCCCCGTTATCCTGCCTTCACTAAGCATGAACCTTAACTTATCTGCTTTTATTTTTTTGACGAGCGTTTTTTCTTCTCCGAGTTTGAGCATCATTCCTGGCACATCTGTTAGTAGAATGAGATAGTCTGCTTTCAGGTCTCTCGCTGCCACCGCAGCAAGCTCATCCCCATTTATATTAAGGCATTCATCCTTTTTTCCCTTCCCAAGGCAAAGAAGCACGGGGATAATCTGCGCCCGAAGGAGCATTTCAATGAGATACGGTTCTACCCGTTTCGTAATCCCCGTATATCCTATCCATGCGCGCTTTTTCTTTCCCCCTTCCTCAAATGTTATATACTCCTGCTTCTCTGCAATTATGCTATCACCCGTTGTTCCGCCAATCGCTACCCCAATGCCTCCATGCTTGCCTATCAAACCTAAAATGTGGTAGGCCTCGCCGCAAATAACCATCTTCATAAGCTCAAGCGTCTCCTTATCAGTAACGCGCCATGGGCGAGGTTTTCCAACCCAACTTTGCCTTATACCGTATTTTTCAGCAACAGTGTTTAGCGCGCGCCCGCCCCCTTGAACCAAGATAACTTCATTTCTTTTTGAAAGGCTTACAACATCGCTTACTATCCTATCCATGCTTTCCTGGTTGTCCATTATGCTACCGCCAACCTTAACAACTATGCGCATGAGAAAACACCGCATGGTAAATTCTTATAGGTATCCTCGTTTCTAACTGCCCCCCTTTTCTTTCTTTTCCAGCAATTCTTCCACGAGCAATCTGTCCCTTGCTTCTGTTACATTCCTGCACACATTCTCTGCACTTTGCGATATATGCCTGATTATTTTTTTCCAACTATAAACAATCTCAGAAGACAGCGAAGCCCTACCACTTCCGCTTGTTTCCTTTGCCTCTGTTTTCTCAATGACGGGTTCATCAAATATCGGGACAGCACGCTGTTCGTATTCAACCCCATCCACAGAACATTCGCCCATTTCCATCTTAGCACTTTTAAGAAATAGATAGGCTTCTCTGACGAGCAACATATCCGCATCCTTTGTTTTCATATACTCGTTGATTAGGCTCTCCAATCTGGATAAGGCAATTCTCAGCTCAATTTCTCCCCCTTTTCCAATTGCCCCAGCCTTACCCTGCATAAATAGATGATTGAAAAACCTGTATAAATAGATGGCGGATGTTCCGAAGCCTCATCTACAACTTCTTCATTCTAATAGCGTGCGGGCAACAGTATGCATACTCGCACGTTGCGCATATGCTCGGCTCATCGCAAGTTTTCGGCTCAACTTCCTCCCTTAAAATTTTAATAAAACGTGAAAGCGCATTCTCAACTTCCTCTGGCTTAAACCGCTCTTCTATCTCCCCCAAAACCTTTCTCGTGTTTATATCTCTTTCAACTATGCGCATGTACAGCGTATTTTTTGAGAAAATTTCTCGCCCTATTTCTACAAACTTGGTATCCTTTTTCCAGAATACCCTACCGAATTTCAGTCCATAGCAGTATGCCCCAAGCTGATATCTATGGTGGAGGCCCATCTGCTTTCTTTCCTGTGTAACAAACTTTTCATCCACGACTACAACTCTATCCCCGAGCTTCAGAAGCTTATCAAGCCTCCCGCAAAACCTCATGCCCCCATATATAAAGCCTACGCGAATGCTTTCGTTTGGCAACTCAATGCATGTACGCGGATTGCGTAGCTGGGCGAGCAATTCCGAAGGCGAAATAGGCTTATAACCCTTCAACGCATCAATATCCGCAGAAATCTTATGCTGCTTTATTCCCTTCCACACTTCCTCCCGAAATTCTGGCTTATAACCCATAACCAAACCGAGATATGCCTTCAACTCGCATATTCCGATACACGAAAATCGGCTTATGTGCACAACACGTACGTAGTCCACATTTTCATTTCTACTTTTAATGTTTAAAAATGCACGAGGGTGGTTTTCCAGTGTTGAAATAAGCGCAAAACACTCTTGCTTACTCTGGTCTATGCGGCATAAGGCCTGACTTTCTAACTACAATCCACATACCAACAACCGAAACAACAGTTGAAACAACTATCACCCCCAAGAACCACCATTGGTCTTTTGTATCCAAGGGGAAAACAGGCACCGATGCAACAGTTGCAAGAGTGTTAGGGACGATAAGCGCTGTTCCAAGTATTGTTAGATAGGCTACGAGAAGAGACAACCTGTTGTTCAGAATCTGCAACTGGTTGTTGTATATTGATTGAAGAACCTCAAGCCCACTTGCAAGCACCTCGCTCATGTGCTCTGAAAGGCCTATCTGTCCATTCACATCTGCTATAAGCCCCCCTATCCTGTCCAGTATCCTCGGGTTATCCGTAAGGAGGTCTGCATCACCGTAGCGAAGTGAGTCAAGCGCATCAACAGTGGCCCAAAGAGCCCCAAGATATACTATGAGAGCGTGCTTCATGCTGTAGATTTTATTCCCTATCCTACTTGGTGGGCTCTTTGTATTCAAAAGTTCAGCGCTGAGTTCATCACCGTGCTCCTCTATCTCGCGAAGATGATCAAAATTCCTTGCGTTGTTCTCCTCTATCAGTCTGATTAGGAGGAGCGTAATCTTATCGTTCTGCGGCGCACCTCTCGGCAGTTTGCGCAAAAGCGTCTCGGCGTATTTTCTCACTCGGAAAAACCTCCGCGTCTCGATGGTATGGAGCGTCACAATGACATTTTCCCGTATTAAAATGAGCAAGGGATCAAGCAAAACGTCAAATCCTCTCACGCGTATGGCTGGAAGAAGGAGACCCATTTCATTCCCAAAATCTTCATAGCCACTTCTCGTATTTTTAAGAAGATTCTTAACAAGAAGTTCGCTAAACCCCAACGTCTTTGCAACCTCTATACTCTCGCCCTCAAAATTATCACCAACTACATAATCAACCCACGCAACCGAGGCATCCGCAAGCATAGGACAGAAATCGTTTGCATTTTTTGATTCTGCATGTCTTGTTTCGCCACCTCTGCTCAAAACGGCGCAGAAGCCCATCTCTTCCAGAGCTGTTTGCCCGTTAACCGCATTGGGAGCCTTGCTAGTGGGGAGAGTGGGCATATACTACTTTTCTACCGCGGTATTATAAAATTTTGCGGATTGATACTTGTTTATTATTCTAAACACAAAAATACTCGCGGTGGTTTATTGCCTAACATTGACGAATATTTCAAAATGCTTAACACTAACCTCGGAGAGGCATACCGTGTTGCAAGAGAGGCAAGGGCGAAGAATTTTGACCCAGAGCCAGATGTTGAAATAACGCCTGCCGAGGATGTTGCTGGCCGTGTTCAGGCAATAGTCGGCCCTCCTGGTGTTGCAGAAGGGATAAGGCGAATAGAAAGCGATGAAAGAGAAAAGATTGCGTTTGAAATAGTTGGGCAGATTCTTGAAGGAAGATACGGGAAAATAGGGGACAGGCAGAAATTGATAGAGCAAGCAATACGTACGGGGCTCGCAATACTAACAGAAGGAGTGCTCGTAGCACCGACAGAGGGAATAGCAGCAGTAGAGATACTAAAAAATCCAGACGGAAGCGATTATCTTTCCGTATATTTTGCTGGGCCTATAAGGTCTGCCGGCGGAACATCTGCTGCCATGAGCGTAGTTCTTGCAGACTATGCAAGAAGAAAATTCGGCATATCGGCATACAGGCCTACTGACACGGAGGTTGAACGTTATGTTGAAGAAATATATAGATACGACACTGAAAAGCGCCTTCAGTACAGGCCGACAGAGGATGAAATACGCACAATAGTGCGAAATTGCCCTATCTGCATAGATGGAGAGCCAACAGAAGAGTTTGAGGTATCCGTTCACAAGGGCCTTGAGCGTGTAAAAACAGACCGCGTGCGCGGTGGCGTTGCGCTCGTAATAGCAGAAGGAATAGCGCAGAAGGCAAGCAAACTGCTAAAAATAACACGAAAATTTGATTTGGACTGGAACTGGCTTGAGAGCATAGTAAAAGTTGACAAGCCAGACGGAAAGGTTGAGATACGCCCAAACGACAGATACCTTGAAGATATTGCAGCAGGCCGCCCCATTTTCTGCTATCCCTCGAGTGCAGGCGGATTCAGGCTCAGATACGGCAGGACAAGAATGACTGGTATCGCGTCAAAAGCGGTTCATCCCGCAACAATGTACATTCTTGACGAGTTTCTTGCGATAGGCACGCAGATGAAAGTTGAAAAACCTGGTAAGGGTTGCGTCGTAACCCCGTGCGATAGCATAGCTGGGCCAATAGTGAAACTCTACGATGGTAGCGTTGTGAAGATAGAAAGCGCCGAGCAGGCCCTCAATTTGAAAAACAAAATAGAGAAAATTCTATTCCTTGGCGACATACTGATATCATACAACGATTTCATAAAATCAAACCATCCACTCCTTCCACCTGCTTTCTGCGAAGAGGTTTGGCTTGCGCTCGCAGCGGAGAAAGGGAAAAAAATAAGCAAATCCGAACAGATAAGCGCGGACACTGCCTTCAAAATATCAGAAGAACTGAAAGTACCTCTCCATCCAAAATACACATATTACTGGAAGGCGCTTGCTGTTGAAGAGGTTCGGTTGCTCGGCGAATGGCTTAAAAAAGGCGAGCTGGTTTATGACTGGTTCAGGGTCTCTAACCTAAAAGTTGAGAGCGCACCAGAAAAATCACTGCTTGAAAAGATATGGCTTCCTCACAGAGTTGAGGGCGCCCATATTTTTATAGAAGGCGATAACGCTTACGCTCTTCTTCGTTCGCTTGGGCTTCTAAGCGGAGGAAGGCTCAACAGCTCCAAATTTGATAGTTTTTTCAAGAACGAATGCCCGCCGACATCCGATGTCCTTGCTGTTATATCACAGCTTTCTGGCGTTGAAATATGGGATATAGCACCGACATTTATAGGGGCGAGAATGGGCAGGCCAGAGAAGGCAAAAGAAAGGGAGATGAAACCGCCACCACATGTTATCTTCCCCATTGGCTCATTATCTGGCGGGAAGACGAGAAACATTATGAAGGCATACAACGATGCAAAAAAAAGCGGAAACTTCGGCGTGATGGTGGAGATAGCACGCCTTGTTTGCCCGAACTGCAAGTCTATAGAGTTCACAAACACATGTATGAAATGCGGAACAAGAACAACGGTGGAGAGAGTATGTCCGCGATGCGGGAAGAAGGTTACTGCGGATAGCTGCTGCGGCACAAAGCCCGTCTTTTACGATAATAGGAGCATAAATATCGTGCAGGCTGTTGAGAAGGCTATTGAGAGGACTGGAAACTCAAAACTTCCAGAAGAGATAAAGGGAGTAAAGGGTATGACGAGCGCATACAAAATACCCGAACCGCTTGAGAAGGGCATACTGAGAGCAAAGCACGGCATCAAAGTTTATAAAGACGGAACAGTGCGTTTTGATGCTACCGATGTTCCATTAACCCACTTCTGCGCAAAAGAAATAGGTATTAGCGTAGCGAAATTGCGTGAGCTTGGATACACACACGACATGCATGGAAAAGAGCTCACAAGCGATGAGCAAATCGTTGAACTCATGCCGCAGGATATAATAATATCGGAAAACGGGCTTGAGTACCTATTTAAGGTTGCAAATTTCATAGACGACATGCTGGTTTATCTTTACGGCATAAAGCCTTTCTACAATCTGAAAAGCAAGGAAGAGCTTATAGGGCACCTTGTTATCGGCATATCCCCCCATACATCCGCAGGAGTTCTGGGAAGAATTATCGGCACTACGAAGGCAAGGGTATGCTACGCACACCCATACTTCCATGCATGCAAAAGAAGAAATGCAGATGGCGATGAGGACAGCGTGATGCTCCTTCTTGATGCGCTAATAAACTTCTCAAAAAAATTCCTGCCCGAGAAAAGGGGAGGGATGATGGATGCACCACGTGTTCTCACAACAAGAATAGAGCCAAAAGAAGTTGACGATGAGGTACATGGGATGGAGATATGCGAAGAATATCCGATTGAGCTTTATAAAGCAGCGATGGATTATGCGCCACCATCATCCGTAAAAATACCACGCGTTAAGCACAAGCTTGATAAGCCAGACAGATATGAGGGCCTGAACTTCACGCACAGTGCATCATCAATAAACGATGCGCCAATAAGAAGCAAGTATGTGACACTGAAAACGATGGATGAAAAAATAGAAGCACAATTCTCACTGCAGAAAAAGATATCGGCTGTTGACATCAAAGATGCGGCGGAGCGCCTTCTCCTCAGCCATTTTCTCCCAGATATTTACGGAAACAGGCGCTCATTCTCAAGGCAGAGTTTTAGGTGCGTTGACTGCAACAAGAAATACAGGCGTGTTCCCCTAAGGGGCAAGTGCACATGCGGCGGCAAGCTTCTCCTCACGGTAAGCAAGGGCGGTGTTGAAAAATACCTTGCGATTTCACACAAAATCGTAGATGAATACGGACTGCCAAAATACCTGAAGCAGAGACTGATACTTGTTGAAAGCGACATCAGTTCAACGTTTGTAGAGGAGAAGAAGCAGGTTTCTCTTGCAGAATTCATGTGATAAACTAAACGGAATCGGCAACAGTCTTCTTTGACTGCATATCATGCATCCTTATTATCTCACCCACTGTTGTAGCATCTGTTGGCCCCTTATCCATCCTTATTCCTCCTATTATGCGTGGAAATCTAAGGGCATACCCCTTAGTTTCATTTTCCTTTCTGCCGCACGTATGCGTAGGCGAGCGCGTTATCTCGTCCGCAGATACAGAAACCACATACTTCGGAATTACCCAGAAATCAGGGGTTATTAGGGCGTCAACCTCTGTGGGCTTCTCTTTAACTCTGATCTTGTCAAGCTCTCTTCTGAATTCCACCATCTGTTCTTCAGTGAAGCCCGAGCCTATTTTCGCAACGGTTTTGAACCTTCCATCCTCTTCATCATAAACTGCACCGAGAAGCCCTCCAAACCCAAACTGCGCCCTTTTTCCTTTCCCAAGGTAATAACCCACTATAACCACGTCAACTGTGTCTGCGAGTTCGCCTTGGTATGAGCGCTTCAGCTTTATCCAAGCGAATTTTCTCGCACCCGCAACATAGGGTGCGTTCAGGTCTTTTGCAACTATGCCCTCAAGCCCACGCTCAATGTATGACTCAAAATATTCCTCAAGCTCCTTGGCGCTACTTGCTATCTTCATATCCGCAGGCTCTATTATGCCTGCGTGCATGTTCTCTTCTATCATCTTCCGCCTTCTCGCGTAGGGTTCATTCGTCAAATCCCTACCATTTAGGTAGAGAATCTCAAAAACGAAAAGTTTTAGCGGATACTCCTCTGCCATCTCCTCTACGCCGTACTTTCTTTTCCGCTGTATTGTCATTTGGAAAGGATAGAACTCGCCCGTTGTTTCGTTCACAGCAAGCGCCTCCCCCTCAAATATAGCGCTTTCAACCTTCAACTCCCTCGCAGACTCAACTATCTCTGGGAACATTGAGGTAGTCCTCTCAAGTTTTCTTGAGAATATCTCAACAACATCCCCCTTCTTATGCACCTGGCATCTAAAACCATCGTATTTCGCTTCTACTGCGCATTCACCTATCTTTTCAATTATCTCCTCTGCGCTTGCCAGTCTCTCTGCGAGCGCTGGCCTTATAGGCTTAAAGGGCTCAACCGTTATTCCTCTTATGCTTGCGGGGTCCTCAAAGAATTTCTTGGCAACAAAGCCCAAATCCGAAGTAATGTTGTATGCCCTTTCTATCTCCTCGCGTAGGCTCTTATCCCCCGCATGGTATGCGGAAAGCGCGTCTATCATCGTTGCATCTCCAAGCCCGAGTCTCAGTCTTCCTATCGGAAACCTCGTTATATAACGTGCCTCCTTCGGAGTTGCATTGTTCAGCAAATCAACGAGCGCCTTTATCTTCGCTTCTTGGCTTCCTTTGCCCCCCGTCTTAGCGATTTTGAGAAAATTATCATATACTTTCTCAACTGTAAGAGGCTCCACGAAAAGCGATGTCTGCTTTTTATCTTTTATGAGCGCCTCTGCAACGAGCCCAAGGTCCCCTAGCTTCTTATACTTCTCCTCAACTATCCTTTTGGGGTATCCCGTAGCAAGCGATATAGCCTCCTCAACAAACTTCTCCCCAAGCCCTACTTCCAAACCCTCGTGCGGAGGGGCGACGAGACCCTGAGAGAGATATATTATTTTGTCTATGTTTCCTGCGTTTGCTTTCGCAAAAACATCAGCCATTATGCCCATTATCTCAAGACGCGCCTGCGTGCCTTCTATCCTTTCATACGCATCGGCGAGCAACGAGAAGGGCATGCATTCGCTTTTCCTTTGTTTTTCTAGCATGTTATCACTTTTGCTTCCAACATATAAATTACTTTTTTATATGTTCCAAACTGCTTAGTAAGCATGAATGGAGAAACGATTCATGAGGGGGCTTGCGTCATAAAAACATCAAAGAACGTGTTCTTCAACCCAGCAATGGAATTTTGCAGGGATTTCTCATCTATGGGCGTGGG
>JAVZCV010000018.1:0-24539 GCA_038874215.1 Candidatus Micrarchaeia archaeon
GATTATCCGAGGGTGAGGATGTTTGACTTGTCTGGCAACTATTTGGGAGAATTCAACGGTGACAAGACTGGTGTGGATTACACGCTCAACAATCCGCAGGGCATCTTCGCATATGGTGGTATGCTTTATGTTGCGGACACCGAGAATAACCGTATAGTTATATACAATATTACAACGGGCGAGGTTGTAGGGAAACTCGGTAGAGGTCCTGGTGATGCCATTGCAAAAAGGCCAACGAGAGTTTTTGCAGACGAGGGGATCATTCTTGTCAGCGATACGGGGAACAACAGAATTATGGTTTTCTATTCTAATTTCACATATGCGGGGAGCTTTGGCTCGTTTGGAAACGGAACAAACAAGTTCAGCTCTCCCATAGGTATCTTCGTTCAAAACAAAACGTTGTTCGTTGCTGATAGCGGGAACAACAAAATAAAAATTTATAGGATAGGGGGGGAAGGGACCGGCGAGAGCATAAACATTTCAGAAACGCAGGCAAGATTGGCGATAAATAGCGCAAACGAGACGCTTGCAAAACTTGTTTCTTTATCAAGAAGTGCAGCCGAGATAGGGCTGGGCGCCGATATTCTGGACATACAGATAAGGATTGCTGATGCGGTAAGCGCAAAGTCTGCGGGAGATTACGAAAGGGCGAAAGAATATGCGGATGAAGCGAATGCGCTTGCAACTGCAAGAGTTGATGAATTAAAAAAGGCGATAGAGCGTGAGATAGGAGTGAGAATTTCCGCATGTCGGGAAATGTTGAGGCTTGCTGATGGGAACAATACGGCGTATGGCCTTGATATAGATGCACAGGGCTTGCAGGCTTCAATTGAGAACACGATGCGAGAAATTTCTTCAGGAAATCATGAGCAAGCAGTTATGTGGGTAAAACTCGCTGAGGGTAATAGGACTGTTGTTGGAGTTCTTCTTGCCGCTTCGCAGGCGGGTGTTGAGGCAAGAAAGAGCATTTTGCAGTCGCGAGTTTATAAAGCGCAAGAGGGAATAAACGCAATCGGTGTTTTGGCGATCGCTTATAATTACTCAGTAGAAACTGCAGAGCTTGAGAGGCGTATAAACGACACGATTTTGGAGATTGAAGCGGGCAGGCTTGAAAGTGCGAACGACACTCTGAGTGAGTTGGAAACAGAGATAAACAGGACGATCGATGGGCTTTATGCCAAAATAAAGGCTGTTGATAAAGCGAGGAATGCGATAAGGAGGGCGAAGGAGGAGATAGCAAAGGGGGAAGCAGGACTAATAAAGGCAAACATGGGGGATGCCATCAAAGAAATGGGTGAGGCAGAGGTAATTTTATATTCAGATCCCGCAAAAGCTGAAGAGAAAGCCCTGCATGCAGTAAATATGGCAAGAGTAGAAAACGAGAAAACAGAGAAGATTAAGTCGCTTCTTACATTTGGTGGACTCATATGCTCGCTAGCGGTTTTCATCGCAGTTGCGGGCATTGTTTTGATGTTAATAAAAAAGAGGAAGAAGTAGCTCAGGAGCCATATACGTGGGCATGACCCATTTTGTCTTTTATTATGGGCATTAACTCAATACCTCTCAGGTGGCCAAGCGAACCCCTTGCGCATGATATCTCATCAAATTTTTCAACATCATCAACGCGCACATTCTTCCCATAGATGAGAATAGGTGTGGGGTCTGAAGAATGGCGTTTAAGAGATATAGGCGTGCTGTGGTCTCCTGTTAAAATAATGTATGTGCCTTCGGGTAGTTTTGGGGTTAAATCACCTATCATTGCGTCTATCTTCTCTATCATCGCAACCTTTCCATCAAAATCTCCATCGTGGCCCGCATTGTCAGTGCCTTTTATGTGGAGAAAAACGAACTCGTGCGTTTTGAATGCTTCAAGAACTGCTTTTGCCTTTGCGCTCAGGTCCGTGTTGAATGTTCCTATTGCGCCCTTAACCTCAATCACATCCATGCCGACATATTTCGCTACTCCCTTATAGAGCGCGCCTCCTGCTATGCATGCGGCTGAGAAGCCATGCCTCTCTTTAAAGGGTTGGATGCGCCTGTAAGCTCCTGCACCGCGGGAGAGTATTATGTTTGCTGGGAGTTTGCCCTCTCTCTCGCGTCTCGTGTTTATCTCTGCTTTTGAGAGGATATCGTATGAGAGTTTTGTAAAATCATTCAGAACCTTTGAAGTTTTCCTCGCTTCAGGCGTGCTATCAATCGGCTCTGATTTCAGAACCTTGCCCGCCCCATGGGGGTCCACATCGGTTATGTTTGCGGATAGGCCATCACCCCTTAAGATGAGCGCACATCTATGCTGCGTTGAATGCTTCAATATAATTTTAACAGTATCGATTTCCTTTCCGTCAATGAGTTTTGCGAGTTCATCCGCACCTTCTTCTATTCTGCCAGCTCGCCTGTCTATTATATTCATGTCCTTATCCACGGTGGCGAAGTTTGAGCGGAAAGCGATATCGCCGTCCCTAAGTTCAATGCCAATGCCAAGAGCCTCCAAAGGCCCTCTGCCAGGGTAGAACTTTTCGGGCTCGTATCCAAAAAGCGCAAGATGGGATGTATCGCTGCCGGGTATTATTCCGGGGGAAATTGTATAGAGCAATCCTGTTGCGCCTTTTTTCGCAAGTCTATCTATGTTGGGCTTTTTTGCAGCCTGAAGCGGTGTCTTTCCATTTTTTGAGGGCAAATCGCCAAGACCATCGCATACGATGAGAAGTGCTTGCGCCATGGTTGAGGTTTTTGTTGCGATAAATATAAAACATCTGTGCATGCGGCGGGAATGGGCAATTTATTAAAACATCTGCCAACATAAGATTGCCATGAACACCATAGGAAGGCTTTTCAGGGTAAGCGTATTCGGGGAGTCGCACGGAATTTGTGTGGGTGCGCTCGTTGATGGAATGCCTGCAGGAATAAAGGTTTCGGAGGAATATATACAGGGGGAGCTTGACAGAAGAAAACCGGGGGGTCAGCTCGCAAGCAAAAGAAAAGAGGAGGATAGAGTGGAAATACTCTCGGGGGTTTTTAGGGGCTATTCAACTGGTACACCCATACTCATGCTCGTTTGGAATAAAGATGTTGATTCGTCAGCGTATGAGAAAATGAAAAACACCCCGAGACCAGGCCATGCGGATTACACTGCTTTCCTGAAATACAAAGGGTATAACGATTATAGGGGTGGTGGAATCTTTTCTGGCAGGATGACTGCTGCTTATGTCATGGCGGGTGCGCTTGCAAAACTTATGCTGAAAAAATGGAGAGTAGTTATAGGCGCATACGCATGCCAAATCGGTAGCGTTACGTGCGAAACCCATTATTCATTGGGGGAGGTTCTTAAGGCGAGGAACATGCTCAGATGCCCAGATGAAAAAAAAGCAAGAGAGATGGAGGAGGAAATAAGGCGTGCAGCGGAGGAAGGGGACAGTGTTGGCGGTTGCATAAGGTGCATCGCAAATTTGCCTCCATGCCTTGGAGAACCTCTGTTTGATGCAATAGATGCAGACATAGCAAAGGCGGTTTTCTCAATACCTGCTGTCAAAGGAGTTGAGTTTGGGGATACAAAGATGAGGGGCAGTGAGAACAACGATGAGTTTTTTGTAAAAAACGGGAGGATAATGACGCGCACGAACAACTCGGGCGGTGTTCTCGGTGGCATAACTACGGGCATGCCTCTGGAATTTACGGTTAAGTTAAAACCCACGCCGAGTATATACAAAGAGCAGCGGACTGTTGATATAAAAACGATGAAACCAGCAAAACTAAGGATTGCGGGAAGGCACGACCCATGCATAGTGCCAAGAGCAATTGTTGTTGTTGAGTCTGTTGCGGCATTCGTCATAGCGGACCACGTGTTGAGGCATGAGGCATATGGGGCGGGATTTTAAGGATAAGCTTGTGAAATACAGGGGGGAGATTGACAAGATAGATGATGAAATCCTTAGGCTTATTGAGAAGAGAATAGAAATTGCGAAAGTTATAGGGAAGATTAAGAGAGAGAAGGGCATGAGTGTGGTTTCGTTTTCCCGCATGAAAGAAGTGATAAACAGAATGAAAAGGAAGGCGCGAGTTGCGGATAAAAAGGCTGTTGAAGCCATTTTCACGGAGATAATGTCAGCATGCATAAGGGCTGAAGGCGGAGTGAAGGTTGGTTTTCTCGGTCCGGTGGGCACTTTCTCGGAAGATGCAGGACACGAGATCTTTGGTAATTCAGTGGAGTATAAACCGTATGAGTCAATAGATGACGTTTTTGAAGCGGTTGTTAGAGCAGAAATTGATTATGGCGTTGTGCCGATAGAGAACAGCGTTGAAGGAAGCGTCAATTCAACTCTTGATAAACTGATGGAGCACGAAGTGTATGTTGTGGCTGAAAAAACCATACCGATAAGGCATAATCTTGTGGCGATGAAAGGAGTTAAGAAAGAAGACATAAAAGTCATAATAACCCACCCACATGCACTCGCACAGTGCAGGAATTACCTTAGAGGTATGCGGTGCAGGCTGAGAAGTGTGAGTAGTACTGCTGAAGCGTGCAGGCAGTTGGATATGACAAGCGCAGCGATAGCCAGCGAGAGAGCGGCAAAAATATATGGGCTTGATATTTTGGAGAGAGACGTGCAGGACAGCGAGTTCAACTCAACGAGGTTTATAGTGATTGGACGTGATAAAGCGATGGGCAGGAGAACAGGCAAGGATAAAACTTCAGTTATTTTCTCTTTAAAAGATGAACCAGGTGCGCTTTACTGCGCCCTTGGTGAATTCGCAAAAAGAGGTATAAACCTAACAAAGATAGAATCGCGGCCAAGTAAAAAGGAAAAGTGGGAGTACGTATTTTTCGTTGATTTTGAAGGGCATATAGAGGATAGGAAATGCAGGGATGCGCTCACGGCGCTTGGCAAACGCACATGTTTTCTACGCGTTCTTGGCTCATACCCACGAGAGGGTTAATATCTGCATCGGTGCGTCATGATATCGCATGTCGTACCTGGGCAGTCGGCGTTGCTTGAACACGTGCTGTACCTCCATGTGCATGTGTGGTTTATCGGGTTGCATATCTCCTCGTATTTGCATTCTGAATCGTATGAACACCTTCCTGGTTTGGATGCGCAGATGTGTCGTGAAGGCTCGCAGTATTGCCACTCATTGCATTCTGAATCGGTGTTGCATTTTCCGCTGTATGTTTTGCACCTGTGGTCGTTTGGGTCGCAGAACTGCCATGACTTGCAATTTGCATTTGTATCGCAACGGTCGTTCTTAGCTTCGCAAACGTTTTTTGTAGGGTTGCAGTATTGCCATTCTCCGCATTCAGTATCAGATGTGCAATAGAACTCAAAAAGCTCGCATTTGTGCTCTTTGCAAACATACTTCGTGCATTTGCACCACGAATTGCAATCGTAGTCGTTGTTGCAGAAGCCAGGCTTGGGAACGCACCGTTTTGAAGCGAGATTGCAAAGCTCCCAACGCTGGCACGAAGAGTTATCAAAACAGTAGCCATCTTTCGGAGCACAGTAGTTTGTGCTCATGTTGCAGAACTGCCAGAACTCGCAGTCAAAATCGTCTGAACAACGGCCAGGGCTTGGGGTGCAATAATGCTTACTGTCGCAGAACTGCCATGGGCTGCATGAAGTGTCGTCTTTGCATCTGCCGATTTTCAGCTTGCATGTGTTCAGAGTGATGTCGCAAACCTCCCACTCATAACAGTCGGCATCCTTACCGCAGAAACCACGCTGGTACTGGCACTTGTGCGTCTGCTTGTTGCAGAACATTTTTCCCTTGCAGTCTGTGTCATCGCTACAAAAACCCGGCGCTGCAATGCACGTATTGGTGGAGACGTTGCAGGTTTGCCAGCTTTGGCAGTCTTTGTCAGAGTTGCATTTGGGCGGGCCGCCTCCGCACCCTATGAGAAGCAAAAACGGAAGCAGGAAAACCAAAGTTTCACTTCGCATGAGAAAATTATGCTGGTTGTTTTATATAATTAATGCTGCACTGGTGCCGTTTTCAGCGCTTTTATGAAAACGGATAAAACCAGTATAAGCAAAATCCAGAGCGTCAGAAGGAAGAGATTTCTGTCTCTTCTTTTTAGGTAATATATAAGAAGCGAAACCACGCCTAATAGAGGCGCAAAAACGAATGCGCCCACTCCTAAAAGCAGGAATGATGCCGATATAGTATTGCCTGCCAAGTAAAGAAGAATGCCAAGAGACAAAAATAAGATGCTGATAGTACAAGCTGTTTTGTATATTGCGGTGAGCAGATTTGAGGTTTTATTTTCATCCATAGAAAATCCCTTTTAAGAGAAGCACAATGGAAATAAGGAATAGCACAAGAACTATAATGTTCTTCACCGTCTTCTCATCGGCGTTTTTGAAAAAAGCGCTTCCTAAATGCGCACCGAAAAAAACCCCAAAAAGTGCTGTTCCAAAAAGCGTCATTTCAGAATACCCAGAAGCGGTGTAAACGAGTGCGCCAGCACATGTATTTATGCCCATCATGAAAACACTCGTCGCCACAGTGCGCTTGATAGGGATGCACATAAGCCTGTTCATTGTAGGGACGAAGAATATGCCGCCACCTATGCCAAACAGCCCTGCGAAAACTCCTGCAAAAAAACATATAGGAAATGCCAACTGGCAATTGGGGATTTTTTCGCTTTCATTGCTACGGGCGGAAGTTGGCATTTGTATGTTTGGGTCTGCTCTTTTGTTTCCCGAGGGGGACTCAGATCTCATCAGAAGAAAAATGAAGAATAGAAGGATGCCCAAAGCGATGCTGATTATTCTCTCTGGCAGGGATATTGCGGCGGTTGCACCTACGATTGCGCCCAAAACTGCTGGCGCCTCCAAAAAAAGAGCAAGACGCACATTAACGAAGCCGCTATGCAGGTATTTCCGTGATGAGATAACAGATGTTGCGACTGCTGAAATCAGGCTTGTAGCAATTGCGTAGTGTAAGGGTACGTTTGCGCAGAGAAATAAAAGCGGGGCAAGCAATATTCCCGCACCTATGCCAGTGGATGAGGAAACTGTTGAAGCAAACAGTGATATTAAAAATACGATGGCGTGCTGGATGGGTGTGAAATGCATGGTTCACCTTCCTCGCTTATCGCTAAGCTTGTGTTGAAGTCTCAAACGCATCGGCTATCTCTTTACCCTCTATATAGACAAGGTTTTTCCTGAGAGCATATTTTCTTGCTTCATCAGCATCAAGCGCGTTTCCATCTTCCCCCAGCATTTCGCATAAAACGGCGATGGGTCTCTCGCCAGCCATGCGGGCAATCGCAAGCGCAAGCTCGGTATGCCCTCGCCTTTTTTCTAAACCACCTTCATGCTCTATGAGGAGGGGAACGTGGCCAGGCGAGCGGAAGTTAAGCAAAAACTCATCTTTGCTTTTGACAGAAGACAGCGCTGTTATCGTAAGCGATCTATCGTTGTCGGTTATGCCCGTGAATGTTTTTATGTGATTTACGGTTATTGAGAATGCGGAGGTACTCCTATAAGGAAGAGGATGGAGGAGGGATGAGAGAAAACGATAAGTTGATGAGGCGTATATTTCATGCATAAAAACAAGACCGAGCGTTTTTGCTATTTCGTTCCCAAGCGCAACGCATATAAGGCCGCCAGCGTCCTTTCGCATCTGCTTAATTTTGTATGGTGTTGAGTGGCGCGCGCAGAGTACCATATCCACCTCGTTCTCGCGCTTTTCATCATCGTGAATTAAAAGAATCTCGCCTCTACGGAAGGATTCTGCTGCTATTTTTATCATTTTATCACTCGCCTTCATCGTGCGTACTACACGACTGATGTTTGACTGATGAAACATTTATATAGGAGTTAATTATATGTTTTTAGCACTCACGCGTAATGTGCGACCAGTTGTATGGAAGAGAGGGGGAAGATGCCTTTTAGGTATATAGCAGACATAATCAACAAAATTCTCGGAAGAAGAAAGACCCTGAGCCTCGGCGTTTACGGCTCGCCAAATACGGGAAAAACAACGCTTGCCAACAGGATATCAATGGACTGGCTTGGCGAACCGGTTGGGACTGTTTCGGAGATTCCCCATGAAACGAGATTTGTGCAGAAGAAGGAGAGGATAAACATTGAGGCGAACGGAAAGAAGCTTACGATAAATTTGCTTGATATGCCAGGGATAGCAACAAAAGTGGACTACAGAGATTTCTTGGAATATGGGCTGAAAGTCAAAACAGCGCAGGAGAGGGCAAAAGAAGCGACGAAAGGCATAATAGAGGCGATAAAGTGGCTTGAGCACGTTGATGCGGCCCTCGTGGTTATGGACAGCACAGATGACCCTTATACGCAGGTTAACATAACTGTGCTCGGCAATCTTGAAGCAAGAAGGATACCCGTGATAATAGTTGCAAACAAAATAGATTTGCCGAATGCAAAGCCCGATAGGATACGGGAGGCTTTCCCGCAGTATCCTGTCGTGGATGTATCGGCAAAGGAAGGGACAAACTTGGATGCGCTTTACCATATGCTCAGTGAGAAGTTGTAGGTGTTGCCATGGGAGTGCAGATAGAGTTTATATCGTCAAGCGTCCTTGAACCAAAAGGCGAGGAGAAAATAAATTACATAATTGAAAGCATAAAGGAGAACAGGATAGTAGTTCTTGAGAAACCGCTGACGATAAGTGAAGAGAAGAGGCTGATAGAGGAAACGATGAGGCAAATAAACACGGATTTCACGGGTATAGAGGTGTCAACACTGGGGAGAAACGAGGAGAGCGGGCTTAAAGGATTGCTCATAAGACTCCTTGGAGGGAAGGTTGGAGGGCTTACTGTTATAGGGCCGTCAAACCTTGTGAAAAAAGTAAAGAGGAATGCGGATAGTATAGAACTTTTCGCGATAAGCGGGAGAAGGCGTTGAGATGCCGCACCGATGCGTGAAATGCAACAAGATATATGGGGAAAATTCTTCGGAACTTGCCAATGGCTGTTCCTGCGGTTCAAGGGTTTTTGTTTTTGTTAAGCCTGGTGGTGAGATTGCAGGAGATGAAGATATATCGTGGATAGCGAGGGAGCTCGCAGGCACGCTTGAAAAGCCGAAGGGAGTAGTAGCGTTGGAGGTTGAAAACATACGGATGCTAAGCAAGGGAATTTTTGAAGTGGATATAAGCTCGCTTATGAGCAAAAACCCCGTTGTTGTTAAGGATGGTAATGGCGTATACTATATAAGGTTGTCTGGCTGATTACTCTCCTCCCCTTAATGCTCTTTCAACTATCTCTTCAGCTTTCCCGATATATGTTGCTGGATCGGTTAGCTCTTCAACCTCCTCTTTTGTGAATTTCTCAAGAAGAAGCTCGCTGAACTTCCTTTTTTCGTTTCTAGCACGGATTATCATTGTTCGCACATACTCGTGTGCGTCCTGCCTGCCCATCCCTTTTTTTGTTAGCGCGAGCATGACTCGCTCAGCAAATATCTCGTCTGTAAGCATAAGATTTCTTCTTATGTTCTCGGCGAAGAATTCCAAGCCTGAAAGGATGCTAGTCATCTGTACGAGCATATAGTCTGTGATTATGAATGCCTCAGGCAAGATGAAGCGCTCGTTTGCTGAGTTTGTCAGATCCCTCTCATGTTCAAGCGGAATGTTCTCAAGCGCAACATGTAAGTTAGTTCTAACTATGCGCGCGAGACTGCATATCCTCTCTGATTTGTGTGGGTTCCGTTTGTGAGGCATTGTTGAGCTACCAACCTGCTTTGCACCAAAAGGCTCGGCAACCTCTGCTATTTCAGTCCTCTGAAGGTTTCGTATTTCCTTCGCTATTTTTTCAAGCGTGCATGCAATAAGAGATAAAATAAAGATTGCTTCTGCATGTCTATCCCGCTGTATAACTTGGTTGGAAACAAGTGCGGGCTTTAAACCAAGTTGAGACATAACTTTATTCTCTATAAGAAAAGCCTTGTCGCCGAATGTCGCCATCGTGCCCACAGCACCGCTCATCTTTCCGACAAAAAGACGCGGTTTCGCCTCATGTATACGTTTCTGATGCCTACGTATTTCTGATAGATAAAGTGCGAATTTCATACCATATGTTGTTGGTACTGCATGCTGCCCGTGTGTTCTCCCTATACAAACAGTCTTCTTATGCCTCTTCGCCAGTTTTATGAGCACCTTTTCCAGCTCTCTCAGTCGTTTTTCTATCAACCCGATGGCATCTTTCAGCGTTAGTGCGAGTGCGGTATCCTCTATATCATAGCTTGTAGCACCAAGGTGGACATATGCGGCTGCCTTCGGCGAGCACTGCTCTGAGAGCGCTTTCACCATCGCCATTAGGTCGTGGTGTATCTGCTCCTCTATTTCCTTTACCCTTTCTGGCTTTACCTTTCCGCTCTCTGCTACTCTCACTATTTCTTCAGCCACATTTTTTGGGATATTCCCAACTTCCGCATGCGCTCTTGCAAGCGCAGCCTCAACGAGAAGCCATTTCTTAAGCCGTGCTTCCTCATCAAAAATTTGGGACATCTCGGTTTTGTATCGGTATTCAAGAGGGGATATCACGAAAATCACCACAGTATTAGAAAGCAATGCGAATGATTAAATAATGTTGGTGGGGTAAGTCTTCTACACTATCTCGGAATGTAGTTGAATTACAAATCAAGTTTATATACTACTTTTGCGTATTATAATACCACTGATTTGGTGGGATGATGCCTACATTAAAAAGCCCTTTAGCAAAGATGCCAGGGGGGAAAATACAAAATATAAGAAGCATTGTTGCTGAGAGAATAAAAAATGATAAAAGATTTGCCCCAGGCCGATGGCCATTAGAGCAGTTAAAAGGTATCAGCGAAGCGCTGTATCTGGGAGTGGAGACAAAACTAAGAATCGGCGGGTCTACATGGGACCCCATAGAGCCGAAAGATGCAGAAATGACTGTTGCGTTTTCTGGTGGTGAATCACTTAGTTGGTCGCCAAGGGTTTTGGGTGCAATAGACGTAGTGAAAAAAGGTGGGGAAGAGCCTCTGGTGCAGTACTATATTAAAATAAATGATCCGTGGCAGTTTTTGGCAGGTCTGTTTGCAGGCAAACAAAGATGGGGTCCTGAACTGTTCCCGACAGGAATAGTAATACCTTCTGTGAAGTTGGGTGGTGAAGAAACTTCGGATATAATTGTGGCTGTTGAGGAGAGATTGGTGAAAGGCACGGGCCTACAGAATTTATTTAGAAGATATAGGGAAGGGGAAGCTGGCTTGGGCTCAATAAAGGGTGTGTATTCATCGCTTGCTTCCAAATTGAATCAGATGCTAACAAGAGTGCTAAATATTGGGGATTCGCCAACTCCATCTTATTTAGTATACACTTTTGAGGATAGGCCTGATGAGAGAATTCGTGTGTTGGAAGAAAGTGGGCATTTTGATATAAGAATGCTGAATTTTGGATATTCCGTCATAATCCCAGCAGATATAGAGCCATATACTTATTCCCGCGAAGGTAGGTTGGAACTGAACAACGTCTACGGTGCATTAGTTAGTGCAATCAGAAATATTGAGGAGATGACGTTTACGCTTTTGCCTTCTCACACTGCCCAAAATGCGTGGGAGGGATTTAGAAATGGGCTTCTGAATCTGGCACGTGTTGACCCTCAGCGAGAGATGTTCCATAGGTTAGTTTTTGATGCCGCTGAAAGGGAAAGTGGAGTAGGATTTCGAACGATGGGGAGAGTCAAGCAGAGGGTTCTAGAGGGCTTGGCGGAAACAGCGATAAGGAGGATAGAGGGCGAACTATCCCGTGCAGATTTACCGAATGAATCCGCGAGAGAGATGATAGATGCTATAGGGATAGATGTACGAAGATTTCTAAAGAATGTGGAGGAGCAAGAAAGGATTGAATTAGACATTGTGGGTAGTCCCACGAGTTCTGTGATCACAGTAAGAGGACCGTTGCCCGAGGAAATAAAATTGGTAGAATACGTTATTAGTAGTAAGGGGGTAGATGAAGAGACTAAAAGAGCAGTAGAAAAGGGTGAAAAATGCAATGTGGGGACTCATTTCGTATGTGCAGGCCATGTAGTTATGAGGAGCTACGGGGATAGATGGAAGCTAACCGAGAGCCTTAAGGGTAGTCCGTCAGAGATTGCAGAGATAGGCGAGAGCATAGGGCGAGCTCTTTCTTTGATGATAAATGCTGAGTTTTTACCAGCATCAACGGACATATATGAAAGAGGAACGTATATTATACCAGGTTTAGAGGGATTTCTGCACTTCAAAATTGGAATAACAGATGTAGCTAATCTTAGCAAATCAAAAGATAGAGTAAGAGTTATAGCGGACCACCTAACTGCAATAGCGGGAATACTCTCGCGTTTTGATAATGGGGTTATAGGCTGGGGAAATCTGAAGAGAGAACTACTTTCAAACGTGCGGGACGAATACCATAGCGACGTGAGAATGGCTATCAATGAAGTAAAGGGGGGAGAAGAACGGAGAGATTTCTTTGCTCGTGTGGGGAGTATAGAAAGGATGCCAGAGACGCTAAGAGAAAGGATAAAAAGTGAGCTGTCCACGCGTGGTTGCGCCGATGTAAGCAGGGCGTTTTATAATGTTCTCGCGATGTCTGTTACAGAAAAAGCTGAGGACCAAGAGAGATTTTTCAGAGACATATTTCCGAATTTAGTAGATGCAATAAAACGTGCAAGAGAGATGGGTGTAAACCCAGACCATGCTTTTGAAAGGCTTAGGATGCTAGGTGATATATTTGAGGAATGCAGAACGCACCCCCGTTCTGGGATAAGTGCAGGGATTTTCAGTATGAATAAACATGATTTTTATAGGGCGATAGGGAATAATCCAAACGCAGTGCGGGTTCTCGTTGATGCGCAACCTAGACAAAAACCTGAACAAAGGCCGGTGATAGAGATAGCCGATGGCTTAAAATTCCAAGCCAAGTACATAGGGAGGTTGTTTCTCCTTAGTCTTGCTATGGCGCCGGAGTATTGCGAGCGCCTTTGTGATATCTACCCTGTAACAGCTAAACGTAGTATCGGCCTAAGAAGAATGTTGAAGGAGATTCATGAAGGATTGAATAAAGCGAGACTACAGGCAGAAAAGGAGTTTGAAAGAAGTGAAAAAACTGGGGATCCAGAAAAAGACAAAGAAAGACTGAGAGATATGGTGATGGAGAGGCAAACCGAATTTTTGAGGATATATTCGTATGTTGGGCTTGTTAGGTTGGGGCACATATATCTTAGGGATTTCGTTGGTGTGGCAAGAGCATCTTGGGAAGCACCCGATTTCCATGAACGAGTTTTTGAAAATTCACGGAAAAATATGAAGGTAATTCATGATGAGATGGGTGCGCTTAGCGATGCGCTCCTTTGGGGCGCATACTGGATAGCACGGAGGTATGCGGATGTGCGGTATGGTCGTAATTATGGCTTTGCTGTCGTTTGCGGTGGGGCAAACGCAAGAATAGACGATTTTCCATCGTTTGACTATGATGTAATTCCTCTAGGGCGTAACGCAAGTAATAGGGATTACTATGGGTGTCTAGCTGCAACCATGGAGAATATTGTAAGGATGATAGGACATGATTTTGATCCAAGCATATCCCTAACACGGAGAGATGTTAAATTGGTAGAGGAGCATATTAGAATGTTAAAAGAAGCGGCAAGAGGAGAAGGTGAGAAAAGAGTATGGATTCGAGCATACACTTCGCTTAGGTATGCTGTAGGAGACCACAAAACTGCACAGGAGTTTATAAGTGGTGTTAACGAAACTTTGCTAACTCCAGCAGTAATTGAAGATATTATAGCGCTCAGACTTTACGGAAGATATTATAGAATGAAGGTAGATGAGTGGGGTGAGGAGGATTCCGAAAGAAACATAAAGATGAGGGAAGGCGGGCTTAGGGATGTTAATGAAGTCTTCTGGCTCTTTAGACTTTGGTTAAACCAACAGACGTTCAAGCATGGTGGTGGGATTGCGATGGGTGTTGAGGAGGGCAGAGATACGCGAGAAGTTATAGAGATGATGGTTGAAAATCGCTTAATCACGAGGGAGGAGGCAAACCAGTTGCTTGAGTCTTATGATTTCTTGATGGATTTGAGAATAAGAATGGATCTTCATTTTGGCAGGAACAACAAAGAATTACCTGCAGGCGATGAACTGCGCGATTTTGCATTTTCTTTGGGCTACAACGATACTGAAAACAGTAGAGCAGAAGATAGATTTGATGAGAATTTAAGATATCACGCTGGCAGAGTAAGAAAAATAACAGAAAAAGCCGTATCTGCAATGTTTAGAGATAGAATTAAGCCGTATGTGGAGCAAGGGGCAGAGCTGCACGGCACTCGTATTGGAGTGAATGACTTTGGGGGGGCTGTTTGGGATGCCATAGACCCGGCTATGAGAGAGATTATTCAGGGATACATAAGGACAATTAGGAACAGGAACCCGAATTTTATGGGTGATAATCGCGGTGATGAGGGGCAAGCGAGGATAAGAGAGGCAGAAATAAAAGGTAGGATTGGGGAAATGCGAAGACGGGAAGCAGAGGAAGCAAGAAAGAGAGGGGAATGGATATACCCGCACAACGGCGACTGAAACCGCTACACAGGGTATCTGAACTTCTTTCCCGCATATCTAGCACGCTTTCCAAGCATTTCTTCTATGCGGAGCAGTTGATTGTACTTCGCAACCCGTTCCCCACGCGCTGGGGCGCCAGTCTTTATCTGGCCCCCATTTATTGCAACCACTAAATCGGCAATCGTTGAATCGTCCGTTTCTCCAGAGCGGTGGCTCACAACAACTCCGTAGCGGTGCTTTCTAACGAGCTCCGCTGCCTCAATAGCCTCTGTGAGCGTGCCTATCTGATTTACTTTTAGGAGAAGTGCGTTCATAGCACGCTTTTCTATGGCTTGCTGTATCCGCCCTACATTAGTTACTACGAGGTCGTCTCCGACTATCTGGACTTTTTTGCCTATGCTCGCATTCAGTTCTGCAAAAGATTCAAAATCCTCCTCAAAAAACGGGTCTTCTATGCTCACGATCGGGAAGTTCTCAACTAGCTCCTCGTAGAATTCAAGCAACTTGTTGCTACTCACGCTTTTGCCGTCCAATCTGTATTGGTGCGTTTTCTCATCGTAGAAAGAACTTGCGGCGGCATCTATCGCAAGCGAAACCTGCTTCGTGTAGCCAGCTGAATCAACCGCATCCTGTATTGCGCGCAATGCGTCTTCTGCCTTTTCAATTGGCGGTGCAAAGCCACCCTCGTCGCCAACATTTCTCGCAAATGCGCCGTATTTTTTCGTTAAGATTGAGCCGAGATGATGGTATGTCTCGGAGCCCATGCGCAGGGCTTCTGAGAAGGAGCGCGCGCCTACGGGCATAATCATGAACTCCTGAATGCTCAACTTGGTGCCCGCATGCTTGCCGCCATTTAGTATGTTGAACTGCGGGACTGGAAGAACGCATGCTTTAACGCCTCCCAAATAGCGGAAAAGCGGGAGGTTCAGCGCGTTTGCTGCCGCCTTCGCAGCAGCCATTGATGTTGCGGTTGTTGCGTTAGCGCCGAGCTTCGCCTTGTTCGGCCCTCCAAGCTCTATGAGCTTTTCATCAATTTTCTTCTGGTTTCTGACATCGTAGCCACGAAGTTCCCGTGCGATTATTGTATTCACGTTTCTAACAGCTTTAATAACGCCCTTTCCGAGATAGCGCTTGCCGCCATCGCGGAGTTCAAGCGCCTCATGCACGCCAGTTGATGCGCCAGATGGAGCTGCAGCACGCCCCATTGCTGTGCGCGTTTTAACATCAACCTCAACGGTAGGGTTCCCACGCGAGTCCAGAATTTCCCTTGCAAAAACGCTAGCGATTTCAAAACTCATAAAACCACCTGAATGAGATTGTTGCTGAAATTTAAAAAGCTTGTGAGGATACTTAATCTTTTTTTAGGGATAGTATAGCTTTCGCTATATCGCCCTGCGATTCTCTGAGCGCTTTCTCTGCAGCTTCCCGTGTTGCATTCGCCTGCTCCATAACGAGCATAACATCGGCTTCGCTGAACTCCTCTTCCTTTATGTTTCCCATCACCTGAAATGTCTTCTGCCCCTGAAATTCAATCGCTGTTACCTGGGGATTTTCTATTATTATCTTGCCGTTTGAAGTTTCTATTATAACCCTTTTTGCGTCTATCTCCTCGCTTTTTATTCCCATCTGCTCCATCATTCGCCTCATCTGGCGCGGGTTTATACCAGCTGGAAACATGGTACCACCACAGCTATTTTTCACCAAGCAATTTAAAAACGAGTTCTACTGCTTCTTTTGCGCTTTTCGCACGCATAATTTTATCCTGCCTTTTTGAATCAACCGCCTTTCCTGCGTATTCGTCTGCGTACCCGCCAGTTCCGCCTATGGCAACGGTAGGCTTTCCATATATCCAAGCGAAACAGATTTCTGAAAGCGTGCCGGCCTCCCCTCCTACAACTATAACTGCATCGCTTGATAGAACAACGAGCTGGTTTCTCGCATATCCCATTGAAGTTGGAATTCGTATATCAACATATTCGTTAGCCTCCTCTTTTGACGCCGACGGCAGTATTCCAACGGTAAGACCGTTTTCGCTCTTCGCTCCAGCGCATGCACGCTCCATTATCCCGCTGCGCCCACCGCAAACCAAAACCGCCCCTCTTTTCGCTATCTCTCTTCTAACTTCAAACGCAACATCAAGTGCCTTCGTTGTGGCGCACTCTGACCCTATAACCCCTATTTGAATTCGCCCTTTATGGTGAGGCATGCAAAACTACCGCGTTGCAAAAATAAAATCCTACTCCTTAGCCTCTTTTTCCTCTGCCTTCTTCTCGTCTTCCTTCTCCTTTTTCTCGGCTTTCTTTCCCTTCTTCTCTTTCCGCTTATCCTCTTCCTCCTTGAAATACTCTGCCAGCTCGGTTTTGCGTATTTCAAGCCTCTTTATGGGCGCTATTTTCTTAACAGAGTTAAAGAGAAGCGCTGGAAATTTTCCGAAAACAATCTCCTGAACAAGCCTCTGGAAGTCCATGTCGGCAGAGCGCTCAATTATTTCTTTTCTTAGGGCAGCGCGAAGAGCATGTTTAACGGGCGTGCTAACCCGCACTGCGGTATATAGGTTAACTTTTATCCTAAGCTCAATACCATCCTTTGTTTTTACATCTATTACATCCGCTATTATGTCCCTCCTTCTGCGCACGAGAGTTTTCAAGTATGTACGGGACAACTCGTGGCCCACGAACTTGGTGAATGCACTCGTTCCTTTTACCGATATTATGCGGAAAAACAAGGTAGTGTACATTTGGCTCATATCGCCCGTTATCTCCCACAAACCAACCGTCAATTTTCTGTTGATTAGGTTGGCTTCATCGCTGCTTATGACCTCTGCAATTTTCTTATTCTCAAACATGTCTGGAGCATAAACCGTATACCATCTCTTTGCCTTCCACTTGTCAACAACTCTCGTCTTCGCCATTCAAAGCACCATTATTTCACAAGAAGGGCAGCCTGCTCTGGGTCGTAGTGCCAGTCCTTCGGCAATCTGCCCGTTGAAGTATAGTATCGTGCGAGCCTGCGTATCTTTGACTCCACATGCACGAGCTTAATCTTGTTGTGTATGTCCTGCGTCCTCTCTTTTAGGTGGCGCCTCATTCTCACAGCGCGCTTTATAAGGTTTAGCATGTCTTCGGGATATTCTATTTTCATGCCTTCCTTCTCAATTATTTGGGATATACTCATGCCCGTCGCGCTTTTGACGCTCGGAATTCCGTATTGGTCCCGTAGAATCTGCCCAACCATAGCCGTAGAGTTGCCCTCTTTGTAAAGCCTTATGACGAGTTGCGTGATATCCTGCGGGGAATACTCTACCCATTCTGGTAGTATCTTCACGCTTGGCTTTTTTGAGCCCGATTTGCCTCGTTTCTTTGAATGCAGTCTTGCCATTTAATACCTCTTCAGGATATATTGAGCAAGCTTGCGCAACGCACGGGTGCGATGCGATATTTTCATTTTCGTTTCAGCATCCTGCGCGAATGTCTTTTTTTTACCTTTCGGGATGAAAATTGGGTCAAACCCAAAGCCTCCCGATCCCATCATGCGTTTTGCTATTTTTCCTCTGCATATACCAACGAAAGTTTTTATTCCTTCCTCATCAGCAAAGGCAACAGCAGAGCAGAAATACGCCCCCCGTTCCCTCTTTCCTTCCATGAGGCGGAGAATTCCGCCGTTGCCTATCTTTTTGAAAACCCAAGCAGAGAGTGCGCCAGGGAATCCTTTCAGCGATGGTATGAAAAGGCCAGCATCCTCAACGAAAAGAGGTTTGCGCAGCTTTTCGTATGCAAGAGAGGCGCAGCGAAATGCTATCGCTTCGCAGTCCTCCCCCCGTGGCTCCTCAAATTCTGGCTTGGCTTGTTTAATCTTTATCGCATACGAGTTTAAAATTTTTTGCGCCTCGGAAAACTTGTGGTCGTTTCCCGTGACGAATAGTATTTTAAGATCCATCACCGCCACCCTATGAGGCCTGATATTTTTTTAAATAAAAGATGATTGCACGCAGCGAGGAAAGAAACCTTAACTTTCGGGTCAAGAGGGATATCGCCATTTTTTAAGTATTTTGAGCCCATTTTTGCGCGCATGCTTATTGGGCAGTCAGCCTTCTTAAGTATGAAGTATGATGCGCAGACATCATGAACGCCAGCGCATATGTCCATGCCAAGCATCGGGCGCATGTCCATGCACACATTTATCGCCCCTTCTGCCACGTAGCATAGCTCTATCGCAGATGAGTTGTATATGCGGGGAAGCACTTTGAAAAAACGGGAGAGATTTTCAATGTATAGCGAGTGCGCGACATAGCTCTCGCCGAAGTGGGAGCCTGGTGCAATTACGATTCGCTCATCGCACGGGCTTTCTGAAAGCCTTTTTATCGGCACCTTTTTATCAGAAGGCATGCCCAAGTAGAGAAAAGAACCTACCGAACTTGCCACGAAGGTTCTGTTCCTGTCAAACTCGCAAACAAGAGAGGCGAATACGTCTTTCATGCGAGGGCGGTTAATTTTGTTCGCTATCGCTATTGCGCATGCGTAGTGGGGCAGGCCCTTCATCGCATTTCTCGTTCCATCTATGGGGTCTACAAGAAAAATAAAGTCGCTTTCCCCATCCACAAATCCGACATCTTCCGTAATGTATGCTATACGCCTCCTCTCGCAGAAGCGCTCCACAACCCCCTCGGCTACTTCGTCTATGGCGAATGTCTCGTCCCCATACCCGAACCTTTTCACTTTCCGTGCGTTCATTTTTCCGATATGGGGTTTTATCGCCCTGCCAATCGCATAAGCCAGTTCGCATGCAAGCTTGAGCTCCTTCATAAAAAGTCAGTGGAATTCAATTTTAAATTCACCGCTCTTGACAGAGATTTCCCTTATTCGCCCTACCGCCTTTATTTCTGCCTTAATTTCGTCTATGTTCCCATCCACTGTTATCTCCGCGTGCGCAACTTCGTTGTTCAGCGGCATTTTGTTCCTTGCCTTGTAGTTCCTAACCTCGGAGATTATTTTGTTGAATAGTTCGGCTTTCTTCTCAGCCTCTTCGTCTATTTCGCCCGCCTCAGGCCATCCAGAGAGGAATATGCTCTTCTCCTTGCCGAATATGTTGTCGTATATTTCCTCTGATATGTGCGGCGCTATCGGCGCAAGTAGTTTGAGGAACTTTTCAAGAGTTTCGCGGAGTGCCCTCTGAGCACCCCTTCGGCTTTTTTCCCCATAAACCTCTGGCTGGTAAAGCCTGTGCTTTACGCTCTCAATGTAATAATCGCAAAACTCATGCCAGAAGAACTCGTGCATCTTGGTTATCGCGGCGTGGAAGTTGAAGTTTTCGTATGCTTCTGTGCATTCCGCAACGAGCCTGTTGCATCGCGAGATTATCCACCTGTCTGCAAAGTTGTATTCGTATTCCTCCCCGTCTTTAAAATCGCCAGTAAGCGACCATATGAAACGGGAGGCATTCCAGAGCTTGTTCATGAAATTCTGCGCAAACTGTATATCCTTGTAGATGAAGGGCCTATCGCGTGCGAGAGCACCGCTCAGTGCAGCCCATTGCCTTATCGCATCGGCCGAGTATTTTTCAAGCAGTTCATCTGGTGCGATTATGTTGCCAAGGCTTTTGCTCATCTTCTTACCGTCAGGAGCGAGCACGTTTCCGTTAAGGAGGAGTTCAACAAAGGGAGGTTTTCCAGTAAGCACAAGGCACCTGTATATGGTGTAGAATGCCCATGTGCGTATTATCTCTGTTCCCTGCGGGCGGAGGGTTGAAGGGTAGAGCTTTGAGAAGCGCTTTTCATCGTATGGCCATGACGAGATTATGAGCGGGGTTATTGAGCTGTCGATCCAGCAGTCGCACACTTTCTCCTCTCCCCGCGTCTCGCCACCACACTTCGGGCATTTTTTCTTTTGCAGTGCGGGATTTACTGGCAACTCTTCGTATGAAGCTGGGATTATGCCACACTTGCCGCAATACCAGAATGGTAGGGGCGTGCCAAATATCCTGTCCCTTGATATAACCCAATCCCATTCAATGTAGTCGGCCCAATCGTATAGATATTGGATTGTAAATTCAGGAACCCAGCGCATGCTTTTTGCAGCATTTTTTATATCTTCCTCAAAGCCCTTAAGCTTGGCGAACCACTCGCGGGACATTATGAACTCTACGGGCGTCTTGCACCTATCATGGACTTTCACAACCTGCCCTATTTCATCACGCTTTACGAAAAGGCCTTTTGCCTTTATGTGCTCCATTATTTTTTTCCTTGCTTCATCAAGAGTAAGGCCCGTGAATTCGCCTGCATTCAGAAGTTTCCCGTTCTCATCAACAGCCTTTATTATAGGCAGCTTGTGCCTGTACGCCCACACAACGTCGCTCTTATCACCGAATGTGCATACCATCACTATGCCCGTGCCGAATTCCATATCAACGTCTGCATCGGCCTTAATCGGCACTACTGCGCCAAGGGGTGTTTTCGCCTGCTTTCCAACGAGGTGTTTATACCTTTCATCCTGTGGATGGACAAAAACGGCAACGCACGCGTGAAGGAGTTCGGGTCGTGTTGTCGCTATCGTTATATTCTCTCCATCAACAGTGAATATGATGTAGTTCAAGTATGTTTTGCGCTCAACTTCATCTGTTTCAGCTTTCGCTATTGCCGAACCGCATCGCGGGCACCAGAAAACGGGATGCTCAGCAACATAAAGCAGACCCATGTCATACATTTTGAGAAGAGAGTACTGCACTACCTTGTGGTACTCTGGGCTCATTGTTTTGTACTCGTAGCGCCAGTCTGGCGAGAAGCCAAGCGCCTTCATCTGCCCCCTCATTCTCTCTATGTATCTCTCAGTCCATTCATGGCAGTATTTAAGAAACTGCTCACGGGGCATGTTTTTCCCGTATTTCTCCTCAACCTTAACTTCTGTGGGGAATCCCTGGCAGTCCCAACCCTGCGGATAGTACACATTGAAGCCTCTCAGCCTTTTGTAGCGCGCGACGAAGTCAAAATATGCGTAGCTTAGCACATGACCCATGTGAAGGTCTCCTGAGGTGAAAGGTGGGGGGGAGTCTATGGAGTATATGCGGTTTGGATTATCCTCATCAAACCTGTGAATTTCTAATTTCTCCCACAACTCTTGCCATTTTTTCTCTATTTTCTTGCAGTCAAGGTTTTTTTCCACTCATTCACCCAATGATATGCGCATACCGTCGTATGCCGCAACTGTTTTAACACCGCTCTCGCGCTCTATCATAGCTGCCTCACGTTCGGCAACTTCGCGCGTTAGCTCTGTTCCCATGTGAGTAAGCACTGATTGTTTTGGCTTTGCGCCTTTTAGTATTTTTATGCTTCCTGCACTGTCGTTATGGCCAGGTATTGCCCTTCCGTTCGGCTGGAGGTTGTTTATTATCAGAAGATCGCAGCCTGAAAAGATTTTGCATAGTGCAGGAAAGTATTCAGTATCGCCAGTATAGCCGACCTTCACTTTTTCAGAGCGGATTATCATTCCGACAGCATCCCATTCATCATGCCTTGTTTCTGTTGCTATGATCTCTATCCCATCCATACCGAAAACTGTTCCAGGCCTGAGCACAACGCATCGTTCTAAAAGTGATTGATGATAACGGGATACGCACCTGTCAAACTCAGCATCACCGATAAGGACGTTTGAACTCCCAAGCAGGATCCCCCGCCTTTTCTTTGTATATTCAGTCATTGCCTCAATCATCAGGCTGGTATCGTTAGAGTGGTCTATATGGACGTGAGAAACGAGGAGTATCTGGGTGTCTATTGGGTCGCAGCCGAGCTCTCTGCATTTTATCAGCGCTCCTGGGCCTGGTTCTGCGTGCATTTTCAGGCCGTTTTCAAAATGAACTCTGAAGCCTGCTGTTGCCCTCCTTTGGTCTATCAAATTCAATCTTCCGCCGCCAGTCCCGAGAAATATTATCTCCATGCCACCACATCATTTACGGCGCATTAGTTAATTGGTGAAATATTAATAGCTTAACTTTTAACATGATGGCCATCTTGGCGCTCAGCACTTAGCAGAATAGATATATAAAATAAATCAAAGAGTATGTTGGTGGAGGATACAAAATGTACTGGCTTGAATGCATATCATGCGGAAAAAAATACGATAAGGATACCGTAATCTATCAGTGCGATTGCGGGAGTATATTGGATGTTAAATATGATAAGCTAAGCGGTAAGGTTGACGGTAGGATTAGGCGCG
The DNA here is from genome assembly GCA_038874215.1 of Candidatus Micrarchaeia archaeon. Lineage (GTDB taxonomy): Archaea > Micrarchaeota > Micrarchaeia > Burarchaeales > JAVZCV01 > JAVZCV01. Next base: position 22,736 of record JAVZCV010000018.1, read on the forward strand.
GCATATGGAGGTATCGGCATTTTCTTCCCATAGAAGATTGGGATAAAATCGTCTCGCTTAACGAGGGCAACACAACGCTTCATGAATGCAAAAACTTAAATGAAAAAATCGGGTGTACGGCAAGGATACATGTGAAAAATGAGGGAGAAAACCCGACGGGAAGTTTTAAGGATAGGGGCATGACGGTTGGGATAACGCGCGCTCTTGAATTGGGCATGAGGAGAGTTGGTTGCGCATCAACGGGAAACACTTCTGCATCTCTCGCAGCGTATGCCGCAAAGGCAGGCATTGAATGCGTTATCCTCGTTCCATCTGGAAAAATAGCCTATGGAAAGATGGCGCAGGCGCTCGCATATGGGGCAAAAGTTTATGCAATAAAGGGGAATTTTGACGATGCGATGGCAAGAGTAAAGAAGATGGCTGAGCAGGGTTCTTTCTATCTTCTAAACTCAATAAATCCATATAGGCTTGAGGGGCAGAAAACGCTCGCATACGAAATTGTTGATGAGATAGGCCGTATTGACAAGGTTTTTATACCTGTTGGAAATGCGGGCAACATAAGCGCTGTCTGGAAAGGGCTTAGGGAATACAAGCAGGTGGGAAAGCTTGATGAGCTCCCGAATATGATTGGAGTGCAAGCGGAGGGAGCATGCCCCATATACAACGCATTTTTAAGCGGCACTTTTGAGCCAGTCAAAAACCCCGAGACAGTTGCGAGCGCGATAAGGATAGGCAATCCCGTCAGCTGGCGTAAAGCCTTGAATGCCGTTAAAGAATCGGGCGGGGAGATGCTGAAGGTGAGCGATGAAGAGATTTTGCAAGCACAGGCGCTTCTTGCGAGAAGCGAGGGCATATTCGTGGAACCTGCAAGCGCTGCAAGCATTGCGGGTTTGCTGAAGTTTGTAGAAGCTGGAAAAATTGAGAAAAAAGAGAGAGTGGTTTGCATAACAACGGGGAACGGGCTCAAGGACCCAGATACGGTAGTGAGTAGATATAAATCGGAGATAAAGGAGGTTGATGCCGAAGCGATTATGATGCGGATGGAAGCGCAAGAATAGGCGGAGAAGGTTTTTATAATTTTGAAGGATATTCATCAGTGTGGCCACGGTGGTGTAACGGTAGCACGGGGGCCTGTGGTGTTGCTTTTAGGGAAGAGAGACGCAGAGAGCCCTTAGTCCGAGTTCGAATAGACTTTGGCTAACGAAAAACCAAAGCGTGCGAAAATCTCGGCTGTGGCCCTTTTTTACATAGAGCTATTGTATTTAAGCTCCTCGTGTATTATGCTGGCGAACTCGTCATATTCAAGGGCTCCGAAGAACATGCGCCCATTTATGAAAAATGTGGGCGTGCCCATAACCCCTATGCTTTTTCCATAATCAAAGTCTCTCTGAACCTTCGCGAGGTTTCTTTTTGAGGAGAGGCAAGAAGCGAAGGCGGATTTGTTTATGCCGATGAGACGGGCGTATGCGATCAGGTCATTCCTGCTTTCTGGTGTTCTGGAGAAAAGAGCCTCGTGGTAATCCCAGAACTTTCCCTGCTCTCCTGCGCATTCAGCGGCCTCGCTCATGAGCCAGCTGCTTGAATGAACTGGAAAATGAAAATAGGCGAACTTTACGCTCCCATTGTATTCGCCTAATATTCTTTTTATAGTTGGTTGGGAGCTTATGCAAAATGGACATTCGTAGTCTGCAAACTCCACAAGGGTTATGCTCGCATTTTCGCTTCCGAGAATAGGCTTGCCTGAGATGTTGATGGCCACGCGCTCATGGGCGGGTTTTTGTGTGGAACAGTCAGTAAGCAGGAG
>JAVZCV010000019.1:0-24085 GCA_038874215.1 Candidatus Micrarchaeia archaeon
ACATTGGTAGTAGTCGTATAAAGCCAGTGAAAAAAGCAGAGATGCATCCGCAGTGTTGTATATTGGCTCAACGCCATGCTCGGGAAAAGTATTTGGAACAAGCCCGTTTTTCATATAGCTTGCAAAGGTTTTTAGTATGGACTTTGCATCGTTAAACCTTCCTGTAACCAGAGTAAGCCCCGTAAGTGATATGAGCGTATCCCTGCCCCAGTCTCCAAACCAATGATAACCTGCGATTATTGATTTTGAATTCGTTGATTTTCTTTCTACTATGAAGGCATCTGAGGAGAGAACGAGCTGCTCTATCATTTCTTTCTTTGGAAGCTCTCTCTTGCTGAACGTGTGCAGCAGGTATTGGAGCCTCTCTTTTTCTTCTTGTAGAAGAGCGTCAAAATTTTCTGGTTTCGTAGAATAGAATTTTGCGAATGTTTTTACTGCTATTTTTTCGTACCCCCCTGTTGCTAAGATATTGAGCTTTTCGCCTTCACAAAGCGATGCGACAAACCTTCCAGAGACGTAGCAGTTCTCTCTATCAGGCAAGCCCCTTTCCCTCTCGGCATCGTACGTAAGCCCATCATACCAAATGCCTAATTTCTCGTATTTTCCCTTATCAGAACCTATTACGAGTGCAGTTAAGCCATGCTTTAGAGTCGTTGCCTTCGTGCTCTCATTCTCAACGAATTCAAGCCTGCCCATCGTCCTTGAATGAAAATCGCGGGAATTGGCAAGCACGTTTATTGATATTTCACATGCACCCCTAAGCATTGCATAGGAGACTACGGTTGCATTTTGCCCGTGAATCATAAAAACGCTCTTCTCAAGCATAACGCCATCAACATCGTATAAAAATGTGGGAAAGGGATCAAGTCTAAATTGCACGATGTGGTTGTAGCCTCGCGGGGTTATTAAATCCCCGAATTTGTTTGTGCTGATATCGTAGGTTTTACCACCAACAGTGATACTCTCGTCCAATTTGCTGAGCAACAAATGCCTATCTATAGGAGGTTGCAGGGAAGCAACGAGAAGCCCATGATAGCCACGTGTGTTAGCATGGATTATTGTTGAGGAAGCGTATCCACCTATGCCGTTCGTCGCTATCCATTCTTTTTTAATGCCTTCGTTGTAGGATATCCCTTTCATCGCTATGAGCATATAGTTGGGAATACGTATTTCTATTTTAAACTATTATGCAGCCTCGTTTTTTTCATTATATTCGTCAAATGTCGTAGTAGGGTTTGATAGATTAAAAAAGCTTGCCCTTAAATTCAATATCATGGAGAAACTCGCTGTTAGGATAGCGGGCGAGATATCCCTCTCAGAGAACCCTGGAGGAACGATGAAGAAGTGGAGGGAGATATTCGGTGTGACACAAGCAGAGTTAGGGGAATACCTACATATATCACCATCAACGATAAGCGATTATGAGGGGAATAGAAGGAAATCGCCCGGGATACATGTTATAAGGAGGTTTGTTGATGCTTTGCTTCAGATAGATGCAAACAGGGGGGGAGTTGTATCCAGCAAATTCATGGAAGAAGAACATGAGGAGAAATTCTATGAAGTTCATGAATTTGCAACAGTGATAAACGGCTCGGATTTTGCAAAACTGATAAACGCGCACATTGTCTATGGGGACGATTTGATAAGCGAGAAGAAAGTGTATGGATATACGATAATAAACTGCATACGTGTTATTCTTGAGATGCCGTATGTTGACTTTCCGAAATTATATGGCGCTGTGCCCGAAAGAGCGTTCATATTCACTGAGGTTAGCACTGGCAGGTCTCCACTTGTTGTTATAAGGGTAAGCGCAGTAAAACCGAGTATAGTAGTTCTGCATAACATAACTACTGTGGATAAGCTTGCGGTTAGGATAGCGGAGAAAGAGCGCATTCCGGTTCTAACTACGAAACTTCCGCTGAATAAGATAACGGAGGAGCTTAAACGATTATAGAGTGATTATGTGAAACTAGATGTGGGAATAGTAGGCTATGGGGTATATATCCCTACGTATAGAATAAAGGTTGGCGAGATTGCCCGCATTTGGGGAGAAGACGCGAAAGGTATTGAATCTGGATTGAATGTTAGTGAAAAAAGCGTCCCGGACACTGACGAGGATTGTGCGACAATGGCGGTTGAGGCTGCGAGGAACGCAGTTTTATCAGCAGGAATAAACCCAAAAGATATAGGTGCCCTTTATGTGGGGTCCGAATCCCATCCGTATGCCGTGAAACCGACGGCGAGCATAGTCGCAGAAGCAATAGGAGCAACGCCGCATATCACATGCGCTGATGTTGAGTTCGCATGCAAGGCGGGCACGGCAGCTATGCAGTTCTGCATGGGAATGTGCATGGCCAAAATGATAAAGTATGGTGTGGCGATAGGGAGCGATACTTCGCAGGGAAGACCGGGCGATCCGCTTGAATATACTGCGGGGGCGGGGGCGGGAGCATTCATAATAGGAACTGAGAAAATCGTTGCCCGCATACAACATACCTATTCTTATACTACGGATACGCCTGATTTTTGGAGGAGGCCTGGTGCAGAATTCCCGAGCCATGGTGGTAGATTTACAGGAGAGCCAGCATATTTTAGGCATATAATAAATGCGGCGAAAGGGCTTTTTGAGATTGCAGGAGTTAAAGCAGCGGATTTTGATTATGCGGTTTTCCATCAGCCTAATGGAAAGTTTCCACTTAGGGCGGCAAAAATGCTCGGGATAGAGAAGGAGAAGGTTTTACCTGGGCTTGTAACACCCCGTATAGGCAACACGTATTCTGGAGCAACTATGATAGGGTTGGCATCTGTTCTTGATGTTGCTGAACCAGGTGAGAGAGTTCTAGCCGTTAGTTTTGGGAGCGGAGCTGGAAGCGATGCTTTTGACATAGTGGTAACGGAAGAAATCAAAAAAATACGTGGAAGATGCAAGACTGTCAGAGAGTACATAGAGAACAAGAAGTACATAGACTACGGATTGTATGTGAAACATAGGAAAAAACTGAAGAGTTTATAGGTTTAGGTGGTTGTTTGAGAAGGGTTGCGATAGTTGGCGTAGGAATGAGCAAGTTTGGCGAGATATGGGATTTGAGTTTTAGGGAGTTGATAATAGAAGCTGGCGTAAGGGCTATTGAAGATGCGGGGATGAGCGGCGCGGAGATAGATGCTTTGTATGCTGGTACTATGGCAGCGGGCAGGCTGATAGGGCAGGAGCACATAACTGCACTTATAGCAGACTACATGGGCCTTAACCCCATACCAGCAACGAGGGTTGAAGCAGCGTGTGCTTCGGGAGGTCTTGCTTTGCGAATGGGCTATATTGCAGTCGCAAGCGGTATTCATGACACAGTGGTTGTTGGTGGCGTTGAGAAAATGACCGATGTATCGGTGCCAGAGGCTGTTTTTGCACTCGGAGGGGCTGGTGACCAAGAATGGGAATTGTTTTTTGGCGCAACATTCCCTGGCATATACGCCCTCATGGCGAGAAGGCATATGCACGAGTACGGTACTACAGAGGAGCAGATGGCGCACGTAGCAGTCAAAAACCATGAGAATGCAATGAAAAACGAGTATGCCCAGTTTCATATGCCGATAACTGTTGATGATGTGCTTTCTTCAAGAGTAGTTGCAAGCCCATTGAAGCTTTTGGACTGCAGCCCTATAACAGATGGTGCTGCCGCACTTATATTGACAACTCTTGACAACGCAAAAAAGCATACCGATACTCCCGTAGAGATTGTGGCTAGCACGCAGGCAAGCGACACGATAGCCCTTCATTCCAGAGATTCGCTAACAGAACTAAAAGCTACAAAGATTGCGGCGCATAAAGCATACAAGATTGCCGGGGTAGAACCGCGGGACATAGATGTGGCTGAGGTCCATGATTGCTTTACAATAGCGGAGATAATGGCGATAGAAGATCTTGGATTTTTCAAAAAGGGTGAGGGAGGGAAGGCAGAGGAGGAAGGAGAAACGGCGATAGGCGGCAAAATACCCATAAATACGAGTGGAGGTTTGAAGGGCTGCGGACATCCCGTTGGCGCAACGGGTGTTAAGCAGGCTGTTGAAATAACATGGCAGCTTAGGGGCGATGCTAAAGAGAGACAGGTAAGCGGCGCTGAGATAGGTCTCACGCACAATGTCGGCGGGAGTGGCGCCACCTGTGTTATTCATATACTGAGAAGAACGAAGTAGGTGATTTGGTGGGTGTTAGCCCTTCATTAAGTTGGAGGAATATTGCAGAACGATACGTGCTTATGGGCAGCAAATGCGACCGCTGTGGAAGTTACTATTTTCCCGTTAGAGAACTATGCCCAAAGTGCAGAAGAAAAGGTGTGATGAAGAAGCATGTTTACAAAGGTAAAGGGGAGGTTTATTCGTATACGCAGATAACAAGCCCGCCACCCGGATTTGAGCTTGAAACACCGTATATATTGGCAATAGTGAAGCTTTCAGAAGGCGTCAAGATAACGACACAGATAGTAGATTGCGAAGTTGATGAGATATACATAGGCATGCCTGTTGAAGTCGTTTTTAGGAAGATACAGGAGGAAGGTGACGAAGGTCCTATTCACTACGGCTTTAAATTTATACCTGAAGGGAAAGCAAAAAACCGCTAAACTCTTACACAGTATGTAATTCTGTAAATCCTCCGACCATCTTTTATTCCGTGCAATTTGCCAGATATTTTTCTATCCAAGGATAGTATGGTCAACGCTGCATCTGCAACCTTTCTTGAGCCAACATATAGGTTTACGCCTTCGGGGAGCCGTTCCACTCGTGATACGAATGAATTTTTTGATATGAGCCATATGAGTTTTTTTTGCAGTTTATTTACTCTTGCTTTTTCTCCTCTTAGCTGTATTATGGCCTCATAATACCCGCTGGCTCTCCTGAAGCACGTATCACAGATTGCCTTTTTCGTTCTAATATGAATTTCTTTTCGTATCGGTATTAAAGTATCGCCAAACCTTAATAGGAAGAGAAGCTCGGCATCGTTGTTTTTTATATTTATCGAAAGTTCGCAGTCTGTTTTTATGAGCTGGTGTATTTTTTCTACCAGCACTTTTTTTGTTTTTTTGCACCATTCGCCATGGTGCTTTATCCTACCGCATCTTTCGCATTCTTCAATTTCAATCTCGGGCAGGCTTATCCTCAGTTTTTTTGAATAGCATGGGATGCAAAAACTTCCCACGAATGTTTGATTGGAACTGTTCGCACCGCACGAAGGGCACTTCTTATCCATAATAGAACTATACTACTCAATTTTTATATTGTGTTTTTCTATTATATCCCGGGTGTGATGGGTTGGAAAGTAGCACTGAGAAGGCAGTAAAACTTACAGAGTATCTCGTTGCGCTCCCTAATTCCGAAAAGACGGTTATGCTAACTATAATAATGGGGTTCATTTTCGGTGTTTTGGGAAGAAGTATTATTGAGAAACCAGTTCCCTTAGGGTTAGATTCACTTTTATTTGTTTTTTATGGGGGTGCATGGGGGGTCTTCCTAATATCAGTGCCCGCACTTCTATCCGCAGTTGCGTGCGTGCTTGTAAGAAGAGGAATAAAGGCTCGGAGAGTGTTGTTTCTTGCATTTGTTTGCGCAAACGTCTATGCAATTTTTTACCTGATTAGTATAGGGGCTTTTTCGATTGGTTATGGGAGCATAGTGTTTCTTTTGATTGGCTATGGTTTCGTATTTGCAATATGGTTCCTGATAGCAAGGATAGTTTTTAGATTTGGCCTAAGGATGGCGTTATTTTTCTCGCTTATTCAACTTTTGTTTAACCTTGCTTTTCTCACTACCTCGCAAATTCTTGTAATAGCGCACGACCCGCTTGCGCTGCTGATAAAGTTCATAGTTTCGTCTGCTGTGTTTTTGGGTGCGGTTTATGCTGTCTTATGGCTTGTTGATGCGCCAATAAGGAGGAATTTTGGCGTTTCTGGAATAAGCGCGTTGAGTATGTTCATAGCACAATGGATAGAGCAATCAAGAGACTTAGAAACAGTATTTGAGGATGTTGGGGAGGAAGTCGCTACGAGTGTGGGTGTTGTTGCTTTCAAAGTAAACGGGAGGGTAAGGCATGTTTTCGTAATACCTGCTGTTCATTATGGACCCTTTGGTAATCTTGGCGGTAGCGAGTTACCATACATAATATCTAAAGAGATAAAACAGAGGAGGGGCGCTGATGCAACTGTTTTTCATGGGACCGCAACCCATGATTTTAACCCTGTAAGCAGTAAAGAAGCAGCAAAAATAGTTGAGGCAGTTGAAAGGTGCATTGACAGAATGGATTTCAGAATTGCAAGGGGGTACTATACAGTGGGCTCGCACAGAACGTGTAAAGCAGAATGCTTCGTATTCAATGGAAAGGGAATCGTAGCACTTACCCGTGCGCCAAGAACAACAGAGGATATAGATGCTACGTGGGGCATCGCTTACAGGAACCTTGCTCTTTCGTTGGGTCTATCTGATGCGGTTGTAATAGATGCGCATAATGCAGACACGGGTGAGATAACAAGGGTTGAGTCAGGAGACCCAATAGGATTTGAATACATGGAGGCGATAAAGAAAGCTCTTGAAAAAAAGCAGCAGGAAAAAACAGTTAAGGTGGGGTTCTTCATAGGCAAGCCAGAGAGTTTTTCCAATGTGATAGGGAAGAACGGCATTCGTGTAATAAGGCTTTCGATCGGAGATGAGGAGCACGCCCTTGTTGTTTTTGATTCAAATGGTATAACGCCTTCATTTAGATGGGGAATAGTGGACACGTTCAGAAGGAGAGGGGTAAAATGTGAGGTATTCACGACAGATACGCACAGCGTGAATGTTGTTAGGGGAGTTATAAATCCCGTTGGAACGCATGACTGTGAGGAGATACTAGGGTATATTTTGAGGAATTTTGAGAACATAGAGACAAAGGAAGCAGAGGTAGATATTCAAACAGAATGCATAGCCATAAGGGTTTTTGGCGTGAAGCATTCAACCGAACTTATAGGAACGATAAACTCTGTTGTGGCAATAATGCGAATTGCGGTGCCCATCATAATGATTGCAAGTGTTCTTTTCCTCCTTTGGTTAGTAACAAAAATACCTTAGCACCAGCTAAAATATTTAAAAAAGAAAAAATCAAACGCTGTAGCATGAACATAGCCTTTTTCACAGAAACATACCTGCCGAATACGGATGGCGTTGTAACCTCAATCCTTACAACAAGAAGAGCACTTGAAGAGATGGGCCACGAGGTGTATATATTCTGCGCAGGAAGCAGAAAGGCGAAGAAAGCAAATCAGGATCCAAAAGTTTTCTACCACCTTTCAACGCCGTTTAAGCCATACCCAGCGTATAGGATAGCGGTTTTTCCTTTCCTTTCAGAAAGGAAAGTAAAAAAGCTTGGGGTAGAAATGGTGCACACGCACGGGATGGCTACGATGGGCCTCAGCGCAGTCCAGACGGCTCGCATGCATAAGCTTCCTCTGGTGGGAACATTTCATACATTGATACCTAAGGCGAGCCACTATGTATCAAAAAACAAGAGAATAGAAGCGATAACGCAAAGAATACTTTGGGGCTATCTGAAATGGTATTTCTGTCTTTGCGATGTTGTGATAGCACCGAGCCCAACGATAGAAAGGGAACTGCACAACCACGGAATAAGGAAGACAATAGTCGTACCAACGGGTATAGATACAGAGCGTTTTTGCTTAGGGCTTGACAGAAACCGCATTAGAAAAGAGCTCGGGCTTGAAGATAAGGTCATGGTTCTAAATATAGGCAGGATGGTTCTTGAAAAGAATCTTGACGTGCTGATAAAGGCATCGCTTATAATAGTGGAGGAGATACCAGATGCACATTTTGTTCTCGCAGGCTCGGGACCCGCCTTTGACTATTACAGAAACCTCGTCAGGAGCATGAAGCTTGATGGGATATTCACCTTCACGGGGATAATACCATCCGAACTTGTTCCGTATTACTATGCTGCTGCTGATGTTTTTGTTTTTCCTTCAAAATTTGAAACGCAGGGGATAGTCGCACTTGAATCCATGGGGTGCGGCACGCCTGTGGCGGGTGCGGATTATCTTGCGATAAAAGACCTCGTAAAAGACGGCTACAACGGTTATCTTTTTGACCCAGACGACCCAGAGGATTGTGCGGAGAAGGTTATAAGAACTATTAGAGAGCGGGAGAAGCTTGTAAATGGTGCGAGAAAAACCGCAGAGGATTACTCGTATAAGAATTGCGTAGCCAAACTGGTAAAAGTTTATGAGGATTTGTTATCTAAGAGGCAGTAATTCGGGTGATGCGCGGTGATATCAGTTATTGTACCTTCCCACAATGAAGAGAAGAACATTGAAAGATGTATAAACTCCTTGCGATCACAGAAATTTGATGGCAATTATGAGATAATACTCGCCGATGGTAAAAGCACTGATAGAACTGTTGAGAAGGTTGAGCATCTCGTGGATAGGGTGATAATGGTTGAGTCTAAGGGACCAGCAAGGGCGAGGAATGAAGGGGCGAGGATAGCAAAGTATCCGATAGTCGCCTTCATTGATGCAGACTCTGTCGCACATGAACTATGGCTAAGCAGAATAGAGAAAAATTTTCAGGAGGATATAATAGGAGTAGGGGGGATCGTCAGGCCTCTTGACCCGCAACCGCTTGACAATTTTATCTCTTTCATTGACGTAGATATATGGATCCCGCTTTGTTCACTTTTTGGCATATATCTATTCAATGGAAGCAGTTGCGCGTTTTTAAGAGAACCCTTCCTGAAGGTCAATGGTTTCAACGAGAAGATAAGCTTCTTTGAGGATACAGAGATAACATTCAGAATAAAGAAGCTGGGCAAGCTAAAAATTGACAAAAAAATGATAGCATACAGCTCTGTGAGAAGGTTTAGAGAGCAAGGATACATTAAGGTTGGCTTGCAGTATTTTAAGGCTTTCTGGGACTACACCACAAGGAAACAAGTTGAGGGGGAGTATTTCGGCGCTATCAAGAAATAGGTGAGAATTTGGTTTTGCTCTCAGTGGTTATTCCAACTTTAAATGAAGAGAAGTATATAGAAGGTTGCCTAAGCGCGTTGCAGAATTCGCGGAACAAGGATTATGAGATAGTTATTGTTGATGGGCACAGCGAAGACAATACGGTGAGGATATGTGAGAGATACACAGACAAGATAATTTTTGATGAAAGGGAGGGTATAGGGCCTGCAAGAAATAAAGGTGCAAAAAGCGCTTCGGGAAAATTCGTGGGGTTTCTTGACGCCGACTCTGTGCCATGTGCAGGCTGGATTGATATTGTGATTGATAGTTTTGAAAAGCCGATAGTCGCTGTTGGAGGGCCGACATACTATGGAATGCTCATGGAGGACATCATGTCGTGGTCTGTATTCACGGTATCAAGCATTACAAAACGATTTGGGTTTTATTATCTCTCTGGGAACAATTCGGCGTATTTGAGGGATTTCTTCATCCAGCAGGGGGGGTTTAAACCAATCGTATGCGAGGATGTGGAGTTCTCAAAAAGGATAAGCGGATTTTGGCGCAGCATAGCATTCAGGCATGATATGTTTGTAAGGCTTTCTACTAGGAGATTTAAAAAAGAGGGTTTTTTGAGAACGCTTATAAAATGGGGCAAAGCAAACACGATGATTTTTTTAGGAAGAGGGATTGATGGAAAAGGATACAGAAAGTAGAATGCAAAAAGAGCAATCGTCAGTCTAAGCTTACCTCTATTTTTTCTCCAAGAGTAGGAGCATAGGCGTCGTAGCCCATTCCTCGGAGTTCTTCGGCAAACTCTGGACAGTGGTCTCCATGGATGCAGAATATTTTTTCAGCGTTCGCTTCTTTCACAAACCGTAGCAGGTCTTCTCTTCCTGCATGCGCAGACAGGTCATAGTATAGCACGGGTAGTTTCGGTTCGTATATGATGCCATCTATTACAACTTTTCCCGTGTTTAGAAGCTGCCATCCGTTCGTTTTCTCAACCTGAAAGCCAGTGAGGAATATCTTTGAGTTTTTGTTGAGCATGGGGAGATAGCGCAGTACTGGCCCGCCTTCTAGCATGCCCGCAGTGGTTATAACAACACTGGGACTTTTGGATATCTTCATCCTCTGCCTATCGTTTTTTACCCAAACGGCTTTGTTTAGTGCGTTTAGAAGGGAGGCATGGTCTTTGACATAGCTGGGGTATTCTACTATGATTTCTGACGCAGCCTTCGCCATACCATCAAGGAAAATGGGGTAGTCTGTTTCTGCAAGAATTTGCACGAGTTCCTGTGCCCTTCCCACCGCAAAAGAAGGGAATAGAGCACAGCCACCGTTTTCAATAGTATCTGCCACTTCTTCCTTAATCTGTTTCTCAAGTTCTTTACGATCTGGGTGTTCTCTATTGCAATATGTGGATTCAATTATCAGAAGAGTGACATCGCGGACTGTTTTCGCAGGCTTGTGGAGCCTCGTCTCAGAAAGTTTGAAGTCGCCCGTATAAACTATCTTCTTTTCATTCGCAATTATTTCAACTATTGAGCTTCCTGGGATATGGCCTGCATCCCTGAACGCGAGCTTGGTGTTCTTGTCAATTCTGTAATGCGCATCGTATGGTATTAGAACGCTGTATTTCCATGCTTTTTTCATTGAGACTTTTGAAAAAACCTCCTCGCCCTTCATAATCTGTATATTTCTTGAATCCTCTATAAGCAACTCGGCAATCGCGCGGGTAGGGAATGACATTATAGCACGTGGCTGTGCCATTTCATATAAGTGCGGCAGATAGCCGCAATGGTCAAGATGTGCGTGCGATACGATGGCGTAGTCAACAAACCCGTGGAGCGGTAGAGGATATTGTGTGGTTTCTGGGTGGATTTTTATTCCATAATCAAGCAAAATCCTTTTACCTATCTCAAGGAGCACTGCTGACCTTCCAACTTCTCTCGCACCGCCCAAAAAAAACAAATCTGCTTTCATAGAAATGTATTAAAGACTTATAGTAAAAAAGGTATCGTGGAGGAACTAACTTTTTTGGATTTGGTACTTCTCGGTATGGTTGACGGTAGCTCTGTTGAGGAGCTTGGCGGTAAGATAAACTCTTCCTTTTTTGACGGTGCTAATATCGCTGGTGCGATGAAGATAAGGGGTTATGTGGATATAAAGCCGTCCTACTCGGGACCAAGTAGGATAGAGATAACTGATAAGGGGAAAGAGGTAAGAAGGGTAGCCGATGAGGAAAGCGCTAAGGAACTTGACAAGCTTGACTTTGCTGTTTTGAACGCGATATCTCTGGGCAAGATAAAGCCGAATGAAATTGAGAAGGAGGTAAATGTCAGGAGTGGGGATGTTGCTTTAAGCCTGTATCGGCTATTCAAAAAGGGCTATGTTGATTATAAGATAAAAAATGCGGAGGTTATGCTATCGCTTACGAGGAAGGGTTTTGAATTGGCGGGGCAGAAAGAGGAAAGGATGGTGCCAACCACCCAAGCAGAAGCAGCGGAAAAAGACGTGGAGTATATATTCGGGTTTAAGGAGCCAGTTAAACTAAACGCATGGAAGATGCAAAAGGAGAAGCTTGTTTATTACCTGAACCTGTGGAAAAAATACTTAATAATTGCGCTCGTTGTAATCGCAATAATGCTGTGCGTCTACATTTCCTTCAGGAGTTGATTCTTTGAAGTACAAGGAACTTTGCAATATGTTGAGCGAATACAACATAAACGTTATAGAGCAGGTAGTAACGCTTGACTTCGATGAGGCGCTGGAGTTTGCGTCTTCGAGATACCCTGTTGCGGTGAAGGGTATTTCAGAGAAGATGACGCACAAGACAGAAGTAGGGCTTGTGAAGCTTGGTATTAAAAATGAAGAGGAGCTTAAATCTGCATGGAACGAGATATACGGCAAGATGGAGGGAGCAGAACCAGAAGGAATCGCCGTGCAGAGAATGGCAAGAAAGGGTATAGAACTGATAGTTGGCGGTAGAGAGGATGTGCAGTTTGGGCCTGTTGTTATGTTTGGGCTCGGCGGGATTTTTGTTGAGATATTTAGAGATTTCTCGCTTCGGGTCTGTCCTATATCAGAGAGAGACGCTGATGAGATGATAAAGGAGATAAGGGGTTACCCGCTTCTTCTTGGGACGAGGGGTACCGAAGGCGCAAACATACAGGAAATAAAAAAGCTTCTCCTAAACTTTTCAGACATGCTCGTTGAGAAGCGGGTAAATGAGATTGACCTGAACCCCGTTATCGCGTACAGGGATGGTTATGTTGTTGTTGATGCGAGGGTGAAGGAATGAAAAATCTTGATTGCATATTCAGCCCTAAAAGTGTTGCAATCATAGGCGCTTCAAGGAAGTTGAACAAGATAGGGAATGTAATAACGAAAAATTTCATAGATGGAGGATATGAGGGGGATATATATCCTGTGAATCCGCAGGCTGATGAGATTCTCGGTTTGAAGTGCTATCCAAGCGTTCTTGATATCCCGAGAAGCGTTGATTGTGCAGTTGTTGTTATACCAGCGCCAAGCGTCCCAAAAGTCCTTAAAGAGTGCGGGGAGAAGGGAGTAAAAGGTGCAGTCGTAATAAGCGGTGGTTTCTCGGAAATAGGGAACCACGAACTTGAAAGGGAGCTTGTTGATGTTGCAGAGAGGTATGGGGTACATGTGATAGGACCGAACTGCATGGGTGTGCTCAACCCCCGTTCTCATGTTGACAGCATATTCCTGCCGATGTACAAGCTCGGCAGGCCTCGGGTAGGCGAGATAGGTTTCATAAGCCAGAGTGGGGCGATAGGGGGTTGTATCGTTGACCTATGCGCACGGGCAGGAGTTGGGATGAGTAAATTCGTATCATACGGGAATGCGTCAGTTATAGATGAAGCAGACCTTTTGGAATACCTCGCTTATGATAAGGAAACGCAGATAATAGAGGTGTATATAGAAGGTGTGAAAAGAGGAAGAAAATTCATGGACATACTTAAGGAAATCACAAAAATAAAACCAGTCGTTATACTGAAAGGCGGAGTAACGAAAAGAGGGGCGGAGGCGACCATGTCGCACACGGCTTCGCTTGCAGGAAGCGCTGAGGTTTACAGGGCTGTTTTTAAGCAGTGCAAGGCTGTTGAGGCCCATTCTCTTGAAGAACTTTTTGACTTTGCGAAAATATTTTACCAGCCAAAATGCAGGGGAAAGAGGATAGGAATAATAACAAACGGTGGGGGAACGGGCATACTCGCCGCAGACAGCATAGAGAGAAATGGCTTGGAGCTTGCTGAATTCAGTGATAAAACCAAAAATGAACTACGGCAGAAACTGCCCGAATATACCAATGTTAGAAACCCGCTTGACATAGCTGGAGATGCAGATGCTGACAGGTATCAGGCAGCGATAGAAACAGTTATTGAGGATGAGAATACAGACTTTTTGGTCATCATTGTGCTGTTCCAGACAGCAGCGATTGACAGCCGTATCATTGAGACGATAGTGCGCGCAAACGAGATAAGAAAAAAGCCGATAGTGGCAATAGCAACGGGTGGGGAATATACCGAATTCCATAAGAGAATACTTGACAGCTATGGTGTGCCTACCTACTCAACTCCTTCTGCTGCGATGAGGGCGGTTGCTGAATTTGTTAATTACTCAATGTTTGTGATGAACAGTAGAAGAGGTTAAATGCGGTACCTGTATCTGAAAATGCGAACCGCAAAAACCCACAGCAAAGCAAGAACCAGTAGAATTATCAGTATGGCCACAATCTGCCCCACCCGTGCCTGACTTTCTTCTTCTATTATGGTTAGCGCATCGTTTTCTGCTTCGGATACCAAAATGAGGGCAGCCTCGTACTGTCCTTTGTCATATATAAGCTTTGCCATGCTCGCCTTTTTCATTACCTGTTGCGCTCTCTCTACATTTGAGATTCTGTTTATGAGCTCGGTTATTGATTGTAGTTTTGCGTTTGCAAGCTCGCCAGCAGTATCGTTGGAATCCTTCGGCACACATGCATAGGCAACGCATTTTTTGTTAAAGTCGCAGTCGGAGTTATTGCAACACTCGTACGGCACGCATGTAAAGTTTTTCTTGTATGCGCATGTGCATGGGGCTTTTATAAGAACGCTGTTTGAAGAGAAGAATGGCGTTGAAGCGCCGCGCGCATCAACAGCACTTTGCTCGCAGCGTATCCCATCCCCAACCTTTATAGGCACCCTTAGAACGCTTGTGTTTTCTTCAACAAGCTCTTCATTGATAAACCACCGCGTTATTATTGAAATCGTGTCATTTTCAGCATCTGTAAAGTTCGCTTTTTCGCATGCTATCGTGGCGTTGCTCTCAAACTCGGATATGAAAGGTGGGTCTTGTATTTTTGGCGCATGGTTTACGTTCCATTCAACTGATAAGAAACGTCTCGCAAGGTAGACTGAAATGCTATCGTTGTTAAGGTTGCTTACTATTAGGTCGCTTATCCCGTCTCCGTCAACATCCCCCATTCCAACTGCAGAGGGAGAAAGGATAGGGAGAGTGGTTTTTTTACCACCTGCGACAAGCATCACGCTGTTGGAAACTTCCGAAACACATGCAACATGCATCATGCCGCTTATGTTCCCTATCGCAACCCAAGAGGGTTTCTCTATGGAATAGCGAAGATTCTGCGGAAAAACAAGCATTTCATCTGAGCCGTAGCAGGCAACCGCAATCTCATTTTTTGAATCGTTGTTTATGTCCCCAACAGCAACTGAGCGGGGGAATTTGCATGCCCCCACTTTGGTAGAACTGAGACCTTTGGATACAAAAATATCGCCTTTCGTGAGGCTTGCTATAACAACTTCATGTTCCCCATCGTTGTCTGCATCGGCAAATGCGATTGATGAAGGATATGGGAAGGAAGCAAAATCGCGTATTCCGTCTGGTGTGATGGCATGGAGCGCTCCTTCACCTTTTTCATTCTCGCTCGTTCCGATGAAGATAGCTGGTGTATTGTTCATTTTCCCGCATCCGAGAGCCGTTATGGATGGAAGCGAATAGGAGCGTAGGCATCTCTCATCGGGACACGCAACAAAAACGAGAGTGGAGTTTGCATAGATGATTTCGTTTTTTCCATCCCCGTCAAAATCTGTTATGCAGGAGGAATGGGGCATCACTGCTGGTATCTTCTTTGAGATAAAGTTGTTGTTTTCATAGGAGAAGATTTCTACATAATCTTTGGACAAAACAACTATCTCGTCGGCTCCACCTTTGTAGAGATCCCCAACCGAGATTGATAGAGGGAATCGCCCCGTCTTCACTGTTAAGGGTGCAGTGAGGCCCGTGCCGTTCTCATCGTTAATAAAAATGTAGGCGACATTGTGGCTTTCATCTTCTTCGTGCGCCGTGTATATGCAATCAATAGGATTTTTTTCAGAGAGCTCTGTTGAGCATATGGGCGTGCATGCCTCAAAATCGGGTTGTTTGCATATTCGTGCGCTAACACGCTCTGAATCTGGGTCATGCCAATAAATCTTGAATGTTATTTCTTCACCGACATTCACATATTTTTCCATATCTACGCCCGTGATTAAAGGTAAGTAATTCGCCGATACGAAATATGAAAGTATGATGAGCATGGATAAGGTTTTACTCTTCATCTACCATCCCCCCCAAAGCCTTCTCAGGGTCTGCTATTATTGATTCGATCAGCTCTTCAAAATTTTCTCGCAAAAGCGAAAATCCAGAATTTTCAACGTATTTCTTAAGAATTTCTATGCCCCTTTCCCTTGCCGACAACCTGTTGTTCCTCATCTCCCTTATCTTTTCTATTTTTTTTGATATGTCGTGGATTTCCATATCCGCATCTATTACAACAAATGCGAGCTCATGCCACTCACTGCAATCGGGGATTTCTGAAGAGCTATAGCCCTCAGCAAAAGTTCCTTTTAGGTGTATTCGTACTATCGGCTTCATGCCACTGCGTGGCATCCTTCTGAGCAATTCGTCGCATGCATACTTTATGCTTTCGGGGGTTGCATTTTCAAGTTTTATCTCCTCGTATATGAAAGGCCTCGTCATAATCTGGATGAACTCCTTCTTTCCCGTTTTTGTGTCTATTACGAAAAAACCTTTTTCTCTCATTTCCTCTTTCCTAAACTGCGTAACAATGGTGCTGCCTGGCACAAGAATCTTTTTATTTCCGAGAAAGTGGACTCCTGCCTTATGAAGATGCCCGAAGACGTAAAGGTCAAAGCCTGCTGGCAGCGAATCAACGCTCATAGCAGTTTTTGAGGGTATGAATTCGCTTAAAGTCTGGTGCATAACAAGTATGTTGAATGCGTTTTCAACAGGCTGCGGTTTTAGTTTTTCAAGGGCATGGGAGGCATACTCATCCGGAACTCCACCTATCCCATATATTGCAACACGCTCGTCGCCCTCTTCCAGAACGACCTGCTTTTTATGGATATCAACTATAAAACCTGCGATTTCAAGTAGTTGCACTGGGTTTATGAAGCCGGTAGTTCTTCTCTCATGCGTCCCGTGTATGGCGATAAGAGGGAAATTTGAGCGGGAGTTCGGGATACCAGAGATTCGGATTTTTGTTGGTTTTTCTCTAACAGCAGAAAAAATTTTGAAAGCTCTCGCTATAACTTCGGGTTTAGGAACACGGCTGTCAAATATATCCCCCGCTATGATGATTGCATCCGAAAGCTCGCATGCTTTCGTGAGCGCCCTTTCCGCATGTACGAATGAATCTTCATAGAGCTCCCTAAAAAGGGAATTCTCGTAGCCGAGATGGAAATCAGACATCACCGCAATCTTCATGAGATTAGTATGGAATTAAGAGTTATAATCTCATCGCTCTTTTTTCCTGCCGATTACGAATTTTGCTATGAGCACAAGGATTATTATCGCAATGCCCACATATGTTATTATTGGGATTTCTTCCTCTTTCTTTTTTATAACATACTTGGAGAGATCTGTTCTTTTCGTTACTGTTGTGTTCTTCTTTATGCATGTGTGGTTTATGCAGAAGCCATTCCCGCAATCGCTGTCTTCACAGCACGGGTAAACAAACCATGTGTGGTTTTTTGCGTATCCGCATGAACCGAAAATTGTAACGCACACGCCGCTTGATGTGTTGCAGTATTCGTTGTCCTTGCATTCTTCATTAGAACGGCACTGCGGCTCTATTTTTGCGACACAGAAGTGGTTTTTGCATTCCATCCCCTCCCCGCAATCGCTGTCTTCACAGCACTGGTATTTCACGCACATGCCTTCCTTTATAACGCCACACTCGCACGGTTCCACACATAATCCGCTCATCAGAAAAACCGATGACTCTATTTCAGTAATCAGCCCTGTGTGGCACTCGCCCAGAAGAAGTCTTGAGGAATTTGCCAGTTTTATGTCTTTCTTGTTGCCCTTGAAAGTTATATTCTCGGCTGTTATGTTTGTGGTGTTGGACGCATATATCCCGTATTCATTTCCCAAGAATGTTATGTTTTTTAGAGAAACGAATGATGAGTAAGTTGCGTTGACACCGTATTGGTTGCTGGATAGAATAGCATTCCTTACGCTTGCGTTTTTTGAGTAGAGAAACAAGATGCCAAGCCCGTTTTTAACCTCTCCGCCGTCTATTGAAAAATTCTTGCAGCCAACAACCATGACAAAGCTCGTGTTTCTTGGCGTTGTGCTCTTCACCAGAGCGCAGTCTGATGCGTTTCGTATGTTTCTCCAAGAGAAGAAGTAGAAACTCCCACCATTCACGGTATTGGTTTCGTCTATGGAGTTGTTGTAGAGTAGCAGCTCGCCAAACCATTCTTCCTCATCATAGGTTATGTTTATTTCGTGAATAAGGGGGGTAAATGCGCCGAATGTAGTAAAGTTAGCGAGCAATTTTATGGCGCTCGCCCTTAATGAAGAGAGGGAGTAAGGTGGGGATGTTAGGTTTGCGAGAAGCGTTTCGTTCGTGTATGCATCTAGAATGGATATACTGAGGGCAGTCCCGTCTGGAACGTCGGCATCCCATGAAAGCATTTTCCAAGGAGTAGAGGATACTGGGAATGGGCTCATGTTTGTGTATATGGGTGCAGAAACCCACGAGCCGTTTGAGGACGTATTATAAAGCATCAGAGTACCGCTATTTGAAAAAACATTCTTTAGATTGCCAGCATTGAAATCCGCATCGTTGGTAAGTATTTTTCCCGTTGTGTTGTAGGACAGATTGCCCATAAAAGCTATGTTGTCAAGGGTGTTGTTGGTGATGTTGTTGGCAAAGGAAGAATGGAGTATTAAAGAGTAGAGCTTGTTGCCGTGAAGCTTCCCTGCGGCTATTGTGATATTGGTGGAATTCTGGAGCAGTATGCCGTTTGTGTTTCTTGTTGCCACGGTAAAGAATGCATTCCCATTCGTGCAATTTTCAACTACAACACCGTAGCGGGAGGTGTTTATTGAGAGCATAGCCATGTTGAAAAAAACTGTTCTGTTGATAACCACTCCCGCCCTCGTATCGCTCACGGTTATGTTTGATAGGGTTATGTTCTCGCAGTTGGTTATGTATATGCCGTAAACAAAATCGGATATAATGCAATTCCTTATTGTTATGTTGGATAGATTTTCAACAAGTATCCCGTGGCCCGAGCCCGTGCCCCTTATAGTGTAGCCTCCGCAATCCAGTACCGTGTAATTTTCCATGATTGTGAAGCATATATCAGAAGAGCTTGCACTGCTGTCAAGCGTCGTGTTTGTTAGGATTTTTCCACATAGTGCGGCATTCGGCAGGGAGCCAAGCATTAGGATAAAGAGTAGATGTTGCAAGCGCATAATATTGGTAGAGTGATGGGATTTTAAAAATGGTTGTAGATAAAAGAAACATGCTTGAAAAAATATTGTTGGTTGTAGTTTGTGTTTTTGTGATATTGGTTTTCATGTATATGATAAGCCGTTAGATAAGTGGTTTGATGGATTGGAGAACTGCGGTTGTAGGTGTCGTAGTCCTGATTGGCATAAGCAACCTGCTTACAAAGAAATTCTTCAACGAAGGCGGGGACTGGCGCTCTTTTGCGCCCGTGATATTCGTCCTGGCGGTATTCGCTGCCTTATACTTCGGCTATGTATTGCACAAAACTGGTTGGGAAAGTAGATATAACCCAAGAATGTCTTTTTATGTGGTTGGAATAACGGTATGCGTTTTGCTCGCAGCCGTTCTGACGTATTTCGCTTACGAGAGCGGGCAGGCGAGCAGGGTTGCGCCTATAATAGCGATGAATGGCGTCATAACTGTTTTGCTTGCGTATCTTTTTCTCGGTGAAAACATAACCCTGAGGCTCGCAGTCGGAGTTCTTCTTGGAATAATTAGCATATGGCTTGTCTCTGGCTAGCCGCCCGCAACGGTGCTGGTTTTTCCAAGTTCGCTCTCAAGCTTCTGGCGAATTTCGTTAAGCTTGCTGCGTATCTTCTCCTCCTGCTTTGATATTGCAGAAAGCCTAACGTTCGCCGTTTCCTTTTTCTCGCTTAGTTCTTTTTCTGTTTCCTCTTTTGTTGATTGAACGAGTATCGGACCTGACGCAACATAAATCTCCCCCGTGGATTTTGCAAGCTCTTCAAGAGCCTCGTTTATTTCTGAAAGCTGCGCTGAAAGCTGCTGCTTTTGAAGCAAAAGCAGTTGCAACTGATTCTCAAGGTACTGGAACTCAGCAATCTGTTGCTCAATGTGTTTCGGTAATTCGGGCATTATACCACGCAAATTATTACAATAACTACATTTATCTATTTTTGCCTTCTTTTTCAGCCACCTCAATTACGGATAGTGCTGTTTTAAGGAAACGCATGTATGTGGCGAGAGCTGTCCTAAGGGCAACAAAATCCTCCGCCCTTATCGTGATATCCACGTGTTCCCCATCTGCGCAGACAGTTATTCTGCTTCGCTTCCTGAATTCTGTTTCTGGGGCGAGTGCCTTCTCAACCTTTTTTGCATTCTTTCCTGCCCAAACCCTGACCCTTGCCTCAAAAAGTTTCATTCTATTCCCTCAAAATCTCCATGCCGATTTTCTTTTTCCTGTACAAGAAATATATTTTAGTCTTTGTGATTGCAAGCTCAGAGACATCATCACTGTCTATCGGGGAAAAGTCAAAAAGCTTTCTGAATTTTGGGGCTGTTTTTTTTGAAAGAACTATGCCATCCCCAAAATATTTTGGAAGCCTATAAAATTTGAATTCCTTTACCGCTATTTCTGGCTTTAACCATTTCCATTCTCCATTCAGTTGCATGAAAACGAGCGAATGCGGCATTTTATTTTTTTCATAAACGAATAGAGCACGGCGCATGCCATGTAGCTTTGCACGTGCTACGACTTTCTCTATCGCCTTTTTTCCCCTGTTTTCATAAACAGAGAAGAGTAAGAGGGCAAGCCTTTTTGCAAATTTTACGGAGAGTGGCGAAGGGTTTTTTGATGTAGTGATATACATTTTGCCACTTGTGCAGCACTAATCCGTCTTCACATCCTTCGCTATTGGCTGTCTCTCCTTGAAAAGCACTCTGCAACCGCAATGAGGACAGTGCACATAGTCTGAATCTAAACGCTCTATCCTTTCCCTGCACTTCCAGCACACATGCACCATATCACCCTTTAACAATCCTTAGCGCAGAATCGCCCGCAAGAGTAGTGGGGGAATACGCACCGCCAGCGAAAACGGTTTCGCAAGACTTACATCTCCAGATAGCATTGCCAATCCGTTTAACTTTTTTCTTCCCGCAAACGGGGCATTGGTGCTTCGCTGATTTTATGGCGTTTATCGCACGAACCCTTTTCCTCAGTTCAGCACCGCCGCGAACGCTGTACCTCGTCATATAAAACACCTGCGCTATATTAGCGCCCTAAGCTCATCACCCTTTCTGAATGCGATATCCATGCATGAGAGGATTTCTTCTTTTGTGAAGCCCGCCTTTCCTGCCTTCTGCGCTGCGCATATGCTGTTCGGTGTTGTCGCTATTGTTAGCCTTCCGTCCATTGCGATTTCCTCATCAAGAGATGGGTCAAGCACTATTTCGTTTCCTATTTTTGCGAAGGTGCATGAAACAGCCTTCGTATTTACCTTGAGAGGGGTGCTTTCCTCTCGTATAACCTTTCCATCCTCATACTTTGGTAGTTTTAGGTTTAGCAGCGCCGCCATTGCAGCAAGCGCTGAGGCATCTATCAAATTCCCATCGTGGTCAAGAACGTATATGTCAAAGAATATGACCCAAACCTTGTTCTCCTCGATGAGGAGAGTTTTCAGGTCTATCGCGTTTGAACTTCTTATTCCCCTATCCACTATTCTTGCAAGTTCTATGCAATTCTCGTCTGGAGGACCTGGCTCAAAACCTGGGGAAGCAAGCGGTAGAAGCTCTGCGTTGGTTGTTATAACTCCCTCATCGGGCCTGTCTGGAAAAGGCTCGCCAACATCAACCTTTATCCCAACAAGAACCTGCGTATCGCCAATGCGTACCTGCGCACTGCCTTCCGCAGTCTTTATCACTCCCTTCTCAACGTTTATGGATCTGTATGCATCAAAGGGCCGCTCATCGGCCCTCTTCTTATTTTTCATTATATTCAGGATGTAGGATTTCCTGACTTCGTCAAGCACATCCATTTAAAGCACCTCATTCGTCTAATACTGGCGTTTCAAATACTGCCTTCAGAGCATCAACCTGAAGCTTGTGGATTTTTTCGCAGGCATCAAGCGCCATGCCCATGGCTTTTTCTATTTCTTCCTTTGTGAGAAGTCCATCCATCTGGAAGAGGAGTACCTCCTTTGTGTTGTGCGCAACAGCTATGGGCATGTCTGATTCTCCGTGGTTGTCCTCAGCACCCGTTAGATCAAGGCATAGTGTCCCATCTATTTTTCCAACAGCGACGGCGCACACAAGATCGCGCATGGGTATGCCCGCATTTGCGAGGGCAACCGCACCCGCTGTTATCGCCGCACATCTCGTCCCTCCGTCTGCCTGGAGAACTTCAAGGTATAGGTTTATCTCCGTGCGAGGGAATTTTTCAAGAAAAACAACATTCTCAAACACATGCCTTATTACCTTTGAAAGCTCAATTGACCTTCTATTCGGTCCTGCCTTCCCATGCTCGCTTGCTGTTGAGAAAGGAGCCATTATATACCTGCACCGCATTATTGCCCTATAAGGGTTTGTCTCATGCCTTGGTATGCATTCTTTCGGCCCATAGACGCCAGCAAGTATCTTGTTATTTCCCCATTCAACATATGCCGAGCCGTCTGCCTTCTTCAGTACACCAGCAACAATCTTTATAGGCCTAAGTTCATCAAACCTGCGCCCATCAAGGCGCTTTCCATCAACGATTAGTTTTACCTCTTCCATCTAATCAACCCGCTCAAGAAGCCTGCGCACCCTGTCTGTGAGACCGCTTGTGTGCGCTTCCCTTTCTATTTTTAGTATTGCAAGTGTTGCCAACCCACTCTTCTCACCCTTAATCCAAACTCTTCCGTTCCTTCCAACAACTATGTCGCAACCAGTCATGTCGCGTATCATGTTTATCATGGAATTTTTCTTTCCTATCACACGGGGGATTTTCGCAGAGGATATCTCTATTATTGAACCGCCACGAAGCAGGCTTGGGCTGCCGAGAATTGCGCTTTTAACCTCATCAACAGACAGAACCTTTGCCCCTATTATCATCCCGAGCTCAAACTCCTGCGAACTCTCTTTTGAATGCAAAAAACCAGTGTAAGGGGAGTTTATATTAACGTCATAGCCAACGAACTTTACATCCTCTATTATTCCGACAACATAGTCTCCGATAGAAGGAACATAAGGACCTGAGAGTGGTACTACCTTTGCACCATCAAATATGCCAACTATGCTTGCGTATGTTTTGCCGTTTCGCTTATATGTGTTGGGCGTTAAACGCTCTTCTTCAAAAACCAATTCCCCGGGAACTACGAATCGGTATTCCATATCACTACCTCATAACCTTTGTCTCAACATTACCAGAGGTAAGTTTATTTATTTTATCAAAAAATTCAGGTTGTACTCCTGCTGGCATTGAGACGAGAACAATGAGGCTTCCGTCTCCTTGCCATTCTTCTTTTTCTATCCCATATTCTTTTAGCACGCCGTAAGCTCTTGGTGCGTATTCTGCAGGAATTCTAACTGCGATCTTCACTTTCTCAAATTTTAGCGGCAGAAGGGGCCTGAGGGCATCTATTATATCTGGAATCTGCTCATCAACATCTTTAAACGGGTCTATGCTGACTTTTGCCTCTGAAAGGGCGTTGAGTATCCTTTGAGGGGGGTGGGGGGCACCCGTCCGCGGGTCTATGCATTCCCGCGAAAGAAAGGCGATTATTTTCGTCTTTTTTTCCTCAACAGCCTTCCTGCGCTGTTCTGTTGTGAGTTGCAGGTGCCCCTTCTGGAGTATTATCTTTGCTATTTCATTCACGTCTGTTGTGCCGAATGCTTTCTTGAGCGTATCCGAAGGCGGTCTGTCTCCCTTTCTGACATTAAGAAAAATCTCCTCAACAGCGAGGAGATTTGCCATGTCCTTCTTCTTGCCCTGCTTGTACATATACGCAAGGTCGGGGTCTACCAATATTTCAAAATGCTCCCCCTTAACATCTAACCTTGCGATTATCGCCTTATCAAGGTCAACCATATGATGACCGTTATATTTTTGAGATGTATTCTCCGACTTCTGCTTCACTCAGTACTTTCATCTTCTTGTCTGCAGAATAAAGAACCGCAATGTCTATCATCGTTGGCTTTAGCTCTGTGTCGGTAACCTCTTTAAGCGCCTTGAGCGCAAGTGCTATGCCCGCCTGATGGTCAATGTTGTCCTTGTAGTGCTTCTCAAAAAACTCCTCAACCTCTTTTTTTCCGTTTCCTATCGCATCTGCCTTGTACCCTGTGAGAGCACCGCTCGGCTCTGCTTCATAAAGCCGAGGTATGCTGTCAACGCCCGCTATCAGCAAGGAGACGCCAAACGGTCTTATCCCGCCATACTGGGTGTATATTTGCATCATATCAGAGAGATGCTTTGCAAGAAACTCAACGGTTATGGGCTCGTTGTATGCAACCCTGTGCCTCTGTGCCTCAACTCTTGCTATCTCTACAAGCCTCCGTGCATCAG
>JAVZCV010000020.1:0-22895 GCA_038874215.1 Candidatus Micrarchaeia archaeon
ATGCTCTCCTTCTATTCTCAGCCCCTCTTATATTGGGGGTGGTTGTATTCCCTGCTGCGGGGCTGGTTGTTGCTCTCGTGGAGTTGGTCTGCATAGTTATGCGTTTTAGGCTATGGCGTTAGGTTAATTGGTGCAACATCTCACAAGTAGCGAAAACTATATATAAGTAAATAGATATTCAATTTCAGGTGATCAGTTGGAACATGTGAAAAGCAGGTGCGATATTTGCGGGAAGGTTTATCTCCCGTATGTTCGGAGCAGGCTTATTATCTCACCCCATAGGATATGCACCTGCAAAACGCCAGAAAACATGATAAATCTTTGGAACGGCTTCATAAAGTGGGATATACCGGACAATGAGATAAGAAGAATACTTGCAGTAGTGGGGCTAAATCAATACTACGTTGAAGAGTTTGTTACTTGGGTTCGCATTTCAAGAGGAGAGTATGCCGTAATGAAGGAATAGCAAAGGGGCGTTTTTATGGGAATAACCTCCGATTTTGTAACGCCCCAGAATATGGCTCTACTAACCGATTTATACCAGCTTACAATGTGTAATGCTTACTTCACGAATAATCGCAACGAGGAAGCAGCTTACGATCTTTTTGTAAGGGATATGCCACCAAACAGAAGTTATCTTCTTTTTGCGGGTTTGGAGCAAGTTTTGTTCTACCTTCAAAATATAAAATTCTCAGACGAATTACTTGCATACTTAGAGAAAACTGGCAGATTTGATAGCAGTTTTATAAAATTCCTGTCAAAATTCAAATTCACAGGCTCGCTATTTGCGATGAAAGAAGGTACGATTTTCTTTGAGCAGGAGCCCGTAATTCGCGTTGTTGCCCCCAGAATACAAGCACAGCTTGTTGAAACTTTTCTTCTCAATTGTGTGAATTTCCAAACACTAATTGCTACAAAGGCATCACGCGTAGTTCTCTCAGCTAAGGGAAGACAAGTAATCGACTTCTCTCTAAGAAGAACCCACGGTACTGATGCTGGCATGAAGGTTGCGCGTGCATCTTATATAGGGGGATGCAACGGAACTTCAAACGTGCTTGGGGGCATGATTTATGGGATACCGACATACGGAACGGTAGCTCACTCTTATGTAATGGCTTATATGCACGAGATTGACGCATTTCGCAGTTATGCGCGGGTTTTTCCAGATAGCTGCATTCTGCTCATAGATACATACGATACTATATCTGGAGCTAAAAATGCCGTGATTGTTGCAAAAGAATTAGAAAGGATTGGAAAAAAGCTTGTTGCTGTTAGGCTTGACAGCGGCGATCTTTGTGCGTTAAGCAGAAGAGTCCGCAGAATTCTTGATGAGAACGGCTTGGAATACGTTAAGATACTTGCGAGCGGTAATCTGGACGAATACAAAATTGCGGACTTGTTGCGCAAAGGTGCGAAGATAGACTCATTTGGCGTTGGAACAGCGATGGGAACATCAAACGATAGCCCCGTGCTTAATGTCAATTACAAACTCAGCGAAACCGTATATGAAGACGGTTCGTCGTTGCCCGCCATAAAGTTAAGCAGTGGAAAACGAACACTGCCTGGTAAAAAGCAGGTTTATCGCATTGTAAGAAACGGCAAATTTGTTATGGACTATATTTCTCTTCCCGAAGAGTTTGAGGGCAAGCAGGGATATTATCCATTGCTCAATAAAATTATTGATAATGGAAAACTCGTTTATGAAATGCCGTCTCTGGAAGAGATACGCACTTTTGCCGCAAAGAACCTCGTAATGCTACCCGAAAAATATAAGAGATTACAGGGAGCCCCAAAATATCCTGTGAAAATAAGCCCACGCTTAAAGATGGTGGTTGAAAAAGCAATTCGCAGAGTGGCGGGTGAGATTTGATGATTGTTTTCTTTGATGTGGATACGCAGAACGATTTCATAAAAAAACATGGAAAACTCGCAGTCCCGAATGCCGAAAGTATTCTCCCAAATCTGAAAAAACTGACGGATTTTGCGAGAAAAAAGGGAATACGGATATATGCATCTGTTGACAGGCATTTCGGTGATGAAGAGCATCGGAATTCCGAGCGTGAGCTTAAAAAATGGGGTGGTCCCTTTCCCGAGCATTGCATGGATGGAACAGAAGGACAGCGGAAAGTTAAGGAGACAGAGCCGAAAAATCCGCTCTACATAGAGAATAGAAAACTCACTGATGAAGAGATAGAGAGGGCACTCACATGGGATGGTGAAATTATAATAGAGAAGCAGACATACGATGTTTTTGATAATCCAAACACGGACATACTTCTCAAAGGCGTAAAGGCTGCCGTTGTTTATGGCGTGGCAACAGACTACTGCGTAAAGGCAGCTGTTCTCGGGATGCGGAGGCGTGGGATAGATGTATTTCTAGTTGTTGACGCCATAAAAGCAGTCAATGCAAAAAAGGGCGATGAAGAGAAAGCGCTTGAAGAAATGAGAAAGGCGGGCGCAAAGGAAATAAAAACGAGCGAAGTGCTAAAAGGAAAATATTTCTGAAATAACGAATCATGGCTGGGGAGGTCCTGATGCTCTCACCCTGCTTACAGTTTCCTCATAATCAACATCAATGTAATCTGAGTAGTAGTCAACAACATTCCTCACGTCTCTCTCTAAAAACTCAATCGCTCTCGGGTGGGTTGTAAGAACCCCTTGGGCGAGGTCTATCAGATAAAGCTTTTCCCTAAGAACCAACACATTGTACTCGCTCAAATCGGCGTGCACAAACCCGTTTGAAAACATCCTTATTATGAAGCCTATCAGAGTTTCAAACTCTCGTTGCGGGTTTGTTGGACCGACCTCCTTCAAGGTCGGCGCTGGTATCCCACCCTCACCTATCAGCTCTGTTACGATAACATTATTCTTGAAATCTATCGGGCGCGGCACGCTGATGCCCATGCCCGCACATATTTCAAGGTTCTTGTACTCTTTTCTTGCCCACGCATATACAATGCTCCTTTTAGTTCTACCTACCTTCTCAAATCTCGGGTCGCCGATTAGATACTCTTCAATTCTCTGAAAACCTGTTGTTTCAATCCTGTATATCTTAACCGCCAAATCCCCAGCCTTTCCCTCAGCCCTATAAACATCTGCTTCCTTCCCCGTTGAAATAGGCCCATGCAACCTCGTTATTACACCCTTATTCAGGAGATAATAGAGGCTGAATAGGGTTGGTCTGTCAAAAACTCGTTCTTCTATCTTCCACTTTTCTTGTAGTTGTTTCTCTTCCTTCTTTGGCATTTTCTTTTTTGAAAGGCGAAGGGCCATCTATTTCCCCTTCATGTAGCCCTTTTTCTCTAACCATTCAACCTGCAAAGAAGTATACCTCCAAACTATATCTCCTCGTTTATCGCCGCCGACAGACCACGGCTTCACAACCACGATATCCCCATCCTTTACCCATATCTTTCGCTTTATTTTGCCAGGTATTCTGCAAAGCCTTTCATTCCCATCTTGGCATTCCACTACAAGCCTACCTCCTCCAACAAGCGAAACTACCTTCCCAAGAACTTCGTCTCTTCTTGGTATTCTGACGCGCATTTCACCTTCGCTTTCACCTTCCTTGCCTTCTGCCACTGTTCCACCCCATCTAGCATTTTTCCATTTTTCTATC
This sequence comes from Candidatus Micrarchaeia archaeon, assembly GCA_038874215.1. GTDB lineage: Archaea > Micrarchaeota > Micrarchaeia > Burarchaeales > JAVZCV01 > JAVZCV01. The sequence goes on from JAVZCV010000020.1 coordinate 3,620, forward strand.
TCCTATTACCTTGCTGGCGCTCTTGCACCGCACGCTTCACAAATTAGCATCTTCACCTGCCTCCCAACATCAACGAGTTTTGTATCTGGCTTTTTGCATTCCTTGCAAAGCACAAATCTCTTTGTGAAATCTGCTATCCTCTCGTTAAGGACATTCCCCCTAAAACGCCCATTTATGACAGTTCTGTTCCCCTCAATCGTTATCGGAGCAGCAAGCTCTTTTGAAAGAAACTTAACTATTATGCTTTTGTCCCTTCTCAAAACCTCGCTTATCTCATCCATATTCCTTATTATCGTATAATTGCCCTCAGAAAAGCAGCTAACCTGCGGTATCTCAAACCGCTCCGAAGAAAAAACCTTCTGCGGCAACGTTGCATAAACATGCTCAAGAAGATCGGGGTAGGCGCTTGAAATCTGCTCTTCTGTCTGCTTTCCTTTATTAGTGCCGGTTTTCCTTACGCCCTTCTTTGTTTTTTTGCCTTCTTTTTCATTCGCGGTTTCGCCACTCATAAGTCTGTTTTTTATCATAGTAGATTATAAAAAGGTTCAGATAGGTTCAGAAGGCCGAAACCATTGCTTCTACGATTTTGAAAAGGAGCAGAGAAGCAACACCACCAAAAGCTATGGGCGGCAGTGCAGGCAAAAATGCCTTCTCCTTAATAACATAATCAAGAATGAAGAAAAGCGCTATCGCACTACCACAAATAACAATTAGAGAATGTGCGAGTCCATACATGGGACTGAAAATACATACGCCCCCCACATACGCCGTGCATCCGAGCCTGTATGCCGAAACCGCCAGCATTAACGGGATAGCGATATCACCAGTCCCGAGTTCAAGGACAGTCCGCTCCATCTCCTCTTTCTTTCTCTCTTCTGGTTGAAGTTTGCTTATATCCCTCTTGCTCGGTTTTCCCATCGCAGAAACAGAAAAAGACATCTGGCGCCTGCTCAATTCTCTCGCCATTATTACCATATGCCTCGTTAAGAAAACCGAAACTATATCGTAGATGGCGAGCCCAACAACAAAAATCAGGAGGGGTATAAAACCAAGTGATACCCCGAAAACTGCGCCAACACCAGCGCTTGATATCGCAGCTGTCAAGTTCTTAAGCCTCGGCTCAAAGAATTTCAGCATTGTTAATAGGAGTGAAAATATTACGGAGGCAAGAACAGAAATGTAAAAACCAAAAAAATTGTGCAGAATGGCAAAGAAAACCACGTTTGAAGTTATAAAAATCACCGCAGACTCAAGAAGTTTGAAAAGCACAACCCCCCTGTAAAACTTCAAAAGGGCTATAAGAAACGCAGCACCGAAAACAACATATCCGAGCATAATGAATGAATTGACGGGGTTGGTGGGCTCAACTGGCGTTACCTGCGTCTGAACAAACTCAGGAATACCCATGAGCGATATGCCCACATAAAGCCCAAGAAGCTGGACACTGAGAAAAAGGACAAGCATTTTTCTTAGTTGTGTTTGCAATCCAAACACCTACTCAGTCATCAGTCATATTTCTTCACTGTTTTCAATGTCTGCCCACTCTTCGGCTCAAACAGGTCTCCCCTGTTTTTCATTTCTTCTATTAAGTTGTTTGCTGTTTCCTCGTCTATCCCGTATTCCCCGAGTTCAGCTATAAGTCTCTCGCGCGGTACTTCGTCCATCTCGCTTTCCAGTTGCCGCATTACGCGCAATACTGTGTGTATCTTGTCAATTTTTGACTTCGGTTGCCCAATCGCTATTATGTCTATATCAAGCTTTCCAGTCTCCCTATCAGTATATACTTGCTTTGATACAAAGTCAAGAAGCCTTATAGCGCGTTCTGCATCAGCTATATCAACTGTATTGCTTAATCTTGCCTTCGCGCTTGCTTCGCTCAACCGCACAAGGCCTTCTATCTGCCTTGGCGTTATCGGAATCGTTGATGTTGTTTTTCCAAGCCTCCTAAGCTCTGCATAATAGTCCTCTATCTTAGCCATAGCTGCGGGGGTAAGGACTGGCTTTACATGCACACGGGCATAGGCTATGTATTTCCTGAGCAGATCTGTCTCTATGGGCGGAAGCAACTCTTCCGCTTCCTCCACTTTCTTCTGCTGAGCTTGTTTGCCAGCGAGCGCATGCGCCTTCAATATGTGCCTCGCAAGGCTCCTGTCCTTTTCCTCGTCAAGAACGTCCTTTATCGGAAAAATGAGGTCAAATCTTGAAAGTAGTGTTGGCGGTATGTCAAACTGGTGCCCAGGCAGTACATTTGGGTCAAATCTTCCCTCCTTCGGGTTTGCTGCTGCAAGTATTGATGTTTTAGCCCTGAACTGCGCAACTATGCCTGCCTTTGCAACAGAAACAGTCTGACTTTCCATAACCTCGTGAAGTGCCGCCCGTTCACCCGCATCTATCTTGTCAAACTCATCTATTGCAGCTATCCCTCCGCTTGCAAGAACAAGCGCACCCGCCTTAAGAACCCATCCGCTCTCGCCCCCCAACTCATCTTTTTCTGCTGTTGCAGTAAGCCCAGCTCCCGTTACTGACTTTCCGCTAACATAAACGCTTTTCGGTGCAAGCGTCTTAACATACTGAAGCATTCTTGTTTTTGCTGCACCTGGGTCTCCAATAAGAAGTATATGAATATCGCTTCGAATTTTACTACCGTCTGGCATATATTTGTCTGGGGTTCCGCCAAAAAGCTGAAGCGCAAGCGCTTCCTTAACTTCCTCATGCCCATATATTGATGGTGCTATTGACCTCTTGATTTTCTCAAATATTTGTGGATCCTTTGAAAGCTCAATTATCTTTTTTTCCTCCTCACTTCCTATCGCAACTTCCTCAAATTCCTTATCAGTCCTCCTTATATGGACAACATCTATATATGTAGCATAACTCGCCGTACTCTGTTCCCCTCCTTTTGAGACGCTTCTTCTTCTTGGTATGCCTACAATATCAACCTTCTCGCCTGGGACTATGGAATTCACTATATCATCTTCAAGAACTAGGTCTATATGGCTTGCAGGAGAACCTCCCCTTAGCCTTTCCAGTATCTCCTGTATTTCCGCCCTCTGCACATCAATGAATTCCGATTCATTCTCGGAGAATTTCATGGTTTTCCTGTTGCACTCCTCACACATTTTCGGAGGAATTACGTCTGGTGCCATCACCACTTTTTTAACGGCATCACAGAGTTGGCATCTGTATACTGCAACCCTGACTCTGTGCCTGACCTCTGCTCTTTTCGTTACCACACCCTGCACGAAAACCAGTTTTCCAACGTGCTCCGCACCTATATCCTGAACCATAAGCCCCATGTCTGGCAAATCAAAAAACCGTATATGCGGTTTGAAATCCACCTCTGGGCTTTTTACCACGCTTATCTTAGAAATCTCATAAACAGCAAACTCCGCCGCCTTTATCACCTTTTCAGGCTCTTCAATCAGCATGTCTGCTATCTCGGGGCTAAATGCTTCAAGATCCCTGTAAGAAACCTCAAGGCTCCTTTTTATTGGGTAAACAGATGCAAGCTTCTCTATCTCCTCTTTATAACATGTCTCAAAGAATTCTTCAAGAGATGCGGCGAGGGTTGTCTCCTCTGTCAGAGGTGGTTGTTGGTCAGGCATAAAACTCCTCCCACGTGTGAAGGCAGCACCGAACATTAACTGGACAAAATTTCTTGTTGCCCACAAGGAGCATAGTGAATTTCATAATCAAAAATTTAAAGCCTTCTGTTTGCTCTTCAGAAATACTCACACTTCCACAACCACAGGTGGCAAAATGCATACACTCATCAATATCAAAACCCCTATAACTAATTTTAAACTTTGAGGAGGGGTAAGTTTCCAATCAAAAAACTCTTATCTCTTTGTTTTTTCCGCTTTATCCTCCTTCTTGAAAATATCTTCGTGCTCCCCCCGTTCTATCTCGGCGATTACTTCACGTGCGTTTTTGCCTCCACAAGTAACCCCAAGAGAGACGCACGTTCCCAGAACTTCTTTTGCGAGGCTTTTGAGCGTTTTAGAGAGTGAACTTTCTTTTTTCATCTTCGCTATCTTTATTACCTGCTCAAGGGAAATATCACCAGCAGCAGCACTTCTATCCTTTGCTCCCTTCTCGACCCCCAGCTCCTTCTTTATAAGAGCGCTTGTTGGAGGCGTACCAACGCTTATCTCAAACTTCTTCGTTTCCTTGTCAACTATAACCTTAACGGGTATCTTCATCCCTTCATACGCCTTTGTTTTTGCATTTATCTCGTCTATAACAGCCTTGACATTAACACCAAGCGGTCCGAGAACGGGTCCGAGCGGCGGACCAGGTGTTGCTTTTCCCCCTTCAACAAGGCCATCAACCGTTACAGTTGCCACATCATCACCTACTTACAAGTCTTCTGATTTCCTGTATATCTTTATCGTGTTTGCCTTTATCGTCACCGGTATGGGAACAGCGACATCTGTAAGCTCAACAGTTATCTCCTCCTTGCTTTCATCTATTTTTATCACCTTCGCCTTCTCGCCCTTAAAAGGCCCGCTTATCAGCTCTACGATATCGCCTTTCTTTACCGAAACTTTGGAGGGTGCAGCCTCAAAAAGCGAGTCTATGTCCTTCGTGCCTACGCTATCCTTCAAAATTCCTTTTATGTGCGGTATCCTCATGCCTGCCTGCCTAACTGCAACCTCATCATCAGACTCAACAAGCAAATATCCGCGCAACTCATCCACAACCGCTATGCTCGCTATTGCCAAACGGTCCTTCTTTACTTTATTATAAAGCACATCCGCCACAACCCGCTCCTGCCCAGCAGTTACACGGTATATATATATCATGCTACCACCATTATCCGTCATACAATAAAACTGTCCAAAACAGTAAATATAATTGTTATTACAAAACCTATCAGACCTATTACTATCATCCCCAACCCTGTAACTTTTACTATCATCTCAAACTCCTTCCTCTTTGGCCTGTACGAAACGTTCAATACTCTCAAAGCACGCTGCATGTATCTGTCAATTCCAAACAGCATATAACCTCCCCAATCATGCGAGTATATCCAAATCCAACTCTTCGTTTTCCTCAAAAAGCTCTAATCCATACTGCGGCATCTTCGCTCCTGCTATCACCACAAGAACTTTCAGCCTGCTGCGTTCCATGTTCTCCTCTATTCTCGCACCCCATATTATGTGGGAGTCCTTCTGTATGCGAGCGGATACCTCTTTCACCATCAACTCTGCTTCTTTTATCGTCATATCAGGCCCGCCTATAACATTCACGAGTGCACGCGATGCACAGCTTATATCCATATCAAGAAGGGGGCTGTTAAGCGCCATCTCTATTGCAACAAGCGCACGCTCACTCGTTTTAACATCAGGCAGTGCTTCCCCCATTCCTACCACAGCGCATCCTGCATCTTTCAATACCGTCCTCAAATCGGCGAAGTCAAGGTTCACAAGGCCCGCCTTCGTAACCAATTCCACTATTCCCTTTACTGCGCTTGAAAGAACTTCATCTGCAACCTTGAATGCCGTGTTGAGCGGCAGGTCTGGGACAATCGTAAGAAGTTTGTCATTAGGTATAACTATTACTGTATCCACATTCCCTTTCAACTTTGAAAGGCCCGCAAGGGCGTTTTTCATTCTCGTTCTGCCTTCAGATACAAAAGGTAAAGTAACAACCGCAACGGTGAGTATTCCCATACCCTTTGCTATCTGCCCTATAAGAGGCGCAGCACCCGTTCCAGTTCCGCCCCCGAGCCCACATGTAATGAATACGATTGACCCATCCTCTATAACTTTCCTTATTTCGCTTTCACTCTCCTTTGCCGCCTCCTCACCTATCCGCGGATCGCTCCCTGCACCAAGCCCCTTTGTAAGCTTCTTCCCAAGAAGTATCTTCTTATCCGCACGGATTTTCAGAAGGTGTTGCGCATCAGTATTCATTGCTATAAACGTCGCACCCGTTACGCCTATCTCCGTCATTCTGTTCAGCGTGTTGCACCCACTTCCACCAGCGCCTATCACATATATTTTGGGGCGAGAAGCTTCTATGAATTGCAGTATCTCCTCATCCTGCGAGCTCAACTCCTCTTTTTTTTCTGTTTTAGAGTCGAACAGTGCAAGGCTTTTTAGTATTTCTTCCTCTTTGTCTGTTTTCGCCATCACGGCACCTTCCCTATACCCAAACCACATACGCTACGCTATATATCGGGGTTTGCTTAATGAATTAATTAATAAGGTTTATATAATGCTCGTAGGTTTTTCAGCTCCACTTCTCCTTATATATATGCTCAACAATAAGAAATCATTATAAATGTAAAAACCCATTTCTACCCTATGCTCCCCCCCTACGTGAAGAAAACATGCGAGGATATAAAATCCCTAAAAATCCAGGGAGCGCGCGAGATTGCCAAGGCAGCAGTTCGTGCAATAGTAGAACAGGCGGAGTTCTCAGATGCAAAAACCAACCAAGAGTTCATAGCCCATCTGATAGAGGCAGCAGATGCACTTGCAGCCACAAGACCGACCGAACCCCTTTTGCGGAATGCGATGAGGGACGCCCTGCGCTTCATGTTCGCGCAGATAAAGAAGAGTAAAACCGACGACGTAGCAACGCTTAAGAAGAAGATAAAGCAGGAGGCATCACGATATGAGGAGACTATGAGAAAAAACAAGGAGAAGATATCCGAGTATGGGGCAAAACTGCTCCCAAAAAAATGCACCCTACTGCTTCACTGCCACAGCACCACCGTTGTTGCGATAGTGAAGCGTGCTGATGAGATGGGCAAGGATATACGCGTAATATGCACCGAGACTCGCCCAAGGTTTCAGGGCAGGATGACTGCGCTTGAGCTCCGTGATGCAGGCTTTGACGTAACGCTTATCGTTGATTCTGCCGTAAAGGCATTCATGAAAGAAATTGACTTTGTACTCGTGGGCGCAGACGCAATAACATCAACGGGAGAGCTCGTAAACAAAATAGGCACATACGGAATAGCGACGCTCGCATATTACGAGGATATACCTTTCTACTCGGCTGCAGAGACGCACAAGTTTGACCCGTTAACCCTATGGGGGAACGCAGAGGAGATAGAGGAGCGCGATCCATCAGAAGTGGCAGACCCTAAGGAATTCAGGGGAATAAAGATAAGGAATCCTGCGTTTGATGTAACCCCTGCAAAGTATATAAGAGGATATATAACAGAAATAGGCATCATTCCTGCACAGGGAATGCTTAATGCGGTTATTGATAAATTCGGTCTCAGGGAGCGGGACTGACTGATGTTTTAAAATAAAATAATAAACGGCGCATGCTGGGTGGAATTCATGAAAATAGGAAGAAACGCAAAAACAGTTATGAAAGCAAGATATCTTGATATAGAAGCCGGAGCCAACATAGTACTTTTAAACGAAGCCGATGCAAACGCGCTTGGCTACATGGTATCTGATAGGGTAAAACTTACGCGGGAAAACAAAAGCGAAATCGCAATAGTTGATACGAGCAGTAGTATGGTAAAGAAGGGCGAGATAGGCCTATTTGCTGGAATTGCAAAAAAACTCGGGGCAAAAACTGGCGAAGAAATTTTAATAGAGCTTTCAATACCCCCCCACTCTGTTGAGTACATAAAAAGAAAGATGGCGGGCGGAACTCTGAATAAGCAGGAAATAGACACCATAATAAGCGAGATGATGGAGGGAAAACTAAGCGATATAGAGCTTGCTGCATTCGTCACCTCCGTTTATATACGAGGTCTAAGCGATGATGAGATAGCGGCACTTACAACATCAATAGTGTGCTCTGGCGGCGTTCTTGACCTCGGCAAGCACCCCGTAGCCGATAAACATTGTATTGGTGGTGTAGCGGGAAATAGAACAACGATGCTCATCGTTCCCATCGTTGCTGCCGCCGGGATTTACATACCGAAAACCTCATCTCGCTCAATAACATCGGCATCGGGAACAGCGGATACTATGGAAGTTTTGGCAGACGTAAACTTTTCGCTTGAAGAGATGCGGGAAATAGTGCTAAAAACGAACGGCTGCATAGTCTGGGGAGGAGCGATGAACCTTGCCGCTGCGGACGATAAGCTGATACGCATTCGTTATCCTCTGCGGCTTGACCCACGCGGCCTTCTCCTCGCCAGCATACTCGCGAAGAAAAAGTCTGTAAATGCGGAATATGTGGTAATGGACGTGCCTGTCGGAAAGGGTACGAAAATAGAACTCGTTTCAGATGCCAACGCTCTCGCAAGGGATTTCATAGAGATAGGCAAAAAGCTCGGGATGAAGGTTGATGTTTTTATAACAGACGGCACGGACCCAGTCGGCAGAGGGATAGGCCCCGCACTTGAATGCATAGATGTTTTGAATGCACTCCAAGGCAATGGTCCCCATGACCTCGTTGAGAAAAGCTGCCAGCTTGCGGGGGCTTTGCTTGAGATGTGTGGGAAGGTTGAAGCGGGAAAGGGCAGAAATGTTGCGTTTGAAATCTTGAAATCGGGCAAAGCATTGAAAAAAATGCAGGAGATAATAGAGGCGCAGGGAGGAGACCCAAAAATAAAGCCAGAAGATATCCCGATTGGAAAATACAGATATGTTGTTGAATCAGAGACCTCCGATAGAATAAGGCATGTTGACAACATCGCAATATCCAGAATAGCACGAGCAGCGGGAGCGCCGAAAGAAAAAGGGGCAGGCATAAAGCTGCACTGCGAACAGGGAGATAGGGTTGAAAAGGGAGACAAGCTTTTTGAGATATTCGCAGAAAGCGAGGTGAGGCTTGACGCCGCTCTGAAAGTGCTTGAAGAGACGCGAGTTATAGAGTTCCAGCGCGTCGTTCTTGGCAAGGTTGGAAGCACATACACGTTTGAAGAATTCTATGATTGAGGCTGCGTAAGAGGTAAGCGAGTGGTGGTGGAATAATTATAAAATAAAGCTCCCTAACTGATTTCATGACCGAGGAAGCAGAATACGAGAATCTCAGCTGGGATGAGATAGTTAGCATGTGCCGACATCTTGCTTTTGAAATATGGAGAGGCTTCGCTCCCGATGTGATAGTGGCCATCTCACGAGGTGGACTAATCCCAGCCCGCATTCTTGCAGATTTTCTTGGCATAAAGAGAATCTATGTGATGGGCATTGAATTCTATGAAGAGCCCGGGAGGCATGGGAAAAAGCCGCGCATCACGCAGCAAATCCCGAAAAAGCTTGTAAAAAGAAAAAAAGTCCTGCTTGTTGATGACATCTCGGATACGGGCGAGAGCCTTAAAGCTGCAAGAAAGCAATTAAAGGGCGCACTCCGTGTTAAAACGGCAACGCTCAGCTTCAAACCAAAATCAAAATATAGGCCAGATTTCTTTGTGCAGACTACTACGAAATGGGTTGTTTATCCATGGGAAAAAGAAGAAACATACAAAGGGGGAGAAATAGATAAAATGCTCAAGGAAACCGAATTTGAGTTATCGGAATATAAAGGCGCATAGGAGGGAATTAATATGAAAAAGTACAGAATAGCATCAATCCCAGGAGATGGCATCGGACCCGAAGTACTTAGAGAAGGAAAAAAAGTGCTTGAAGCTGCGGCGAGAGGTTTCAGCATAGAGTGGGTTGAATACTCTTTTGGCGGCGAGCACTACATGAAAACGGGCGAAATTCTCCCAGATGATGCAATAGAGGAGATGAGAAAGCTTGATGCCATCTATCTAGGTGCGGTTGGCCATCCGGATGTTCAGACCGGCATTCTTGAAAAAGGGCTACTGCTAAAACTTAGGTTTGAGCTTGACCAATACATAAACCTCAGGCCAGTCAAACTGTATGAAGGCGTGCCCTGCCCACTTGTTGGCAAAGGGCCAAAAGACGTAAACTTCTATGTCGTCCGCGAGAATACGGAGGATTTCTATGTAGGAATAGGCGGAAACTTCAAAAAGGGCACAAGAGACGAGGTTGCAATGCAGATAGGCATAACAACATGGAAGGGATGCGAGAGAGTTATACGCTATGCATTTGAGCTTGCAAAGAAGAAGAGAATGAAGCGCGTAACGAGCGTTGATAAGGCAAACGTCCTTACAAACGTTTATGATTTATGGAGGCGCGTTTTCACCGAGGTTGCCCGCGATTACCCAAGAATTGAAACAGAATTCTCTTTCGTGGATGCCATAACGCAGTGGTTCGTAAGAAAACCAGAGTGGTATCAGGTTGTCGTTACGCCGAATATGTTTGGCGATATAATAACAGACTTGGCTGCCGCTATACAGGGAGGCATGGGCATGGCGCCAGGCGCAAACATAAACCCAAAAGGAGTCTCAATGTTTGAGCCCATACACGGCAGCGCGCCAAAGCATGCTGGCAAAAACGTGGCAAACCCAATGGCGTGCATCCTTGCTGGTGCGCTTATGCTTGAAACTCTCGGGGAAGAGAAGGCTGCGGTCAGGGTGGAGAGAGCCGTTGAAAAGGTTCTCGCTGCTGGCAAAGTCAGGACCTATGACATCGGCGGAAAATCCAAAACATCGGAGGTTGGAGACGCAATTGCAAAAGCCGCAGAGGAGATGAGATGAAAAACCTGCTTAGGGACAGGTTCATAATCCTCCTGCTCTCCTTTATAGTGCTTACCTTAACGCTGGTTTTTGAGAATGCAAAGCTCCAGAATTTAGCCTTATTTTTCATTCCCCTCGCTGGTTTGCTCGCGCTATGGGCAAAGTTCACGCACGGCGATGTACGGCGCTCTGTGATATACATAATAACAGGAATATCCTGCTTTATTGCAATCGCTGACTTATTCAGGGGTTCGCTGTATGCCCAAATCTCGTTCATCCCCTTCCTCGCCTTTGCCATCGTAAATGCCATAGCCGCGCTCCTTGTTTACAGCGATTCCTACAAATCAGGAGCTGTTTTTGTTGTATCATCTCTTATCGCGTTTCTGATTGCGTGGGGCCCGTCAGACTTTGGAAGCATAGACGCCTTCCTTCTCTCAATCGCTCTCTTTGCGCTTTCCTCCTATTCATTCGCGCATATGGTCTCTAATGCCGAAGATATACGGGACGCTCTTCTCGGAATTATAAAAGCCTGCATAATTGCGGCAATACTCGTAAGCGTTGTTTTTTCAATAAAGGCGTATAAGGCAGGCATAACAGACCAGAAGAAGCTCATGACGCTTTTCTTGGATGTGGCATGGTATTCCGTCGTATCCAATTTTTTTGTCATAATGATCTTCATAATACTCTTTGAGATGTTCGTTCTTGGGCTTGACTACAGGCGTGTGTTTGAGGATGGGAAAGTGGTGTTCGCACCCATTAGAGAAGAAGATGAGAAACCAGAAGAGAGAGAGGAGGAAGAGAAAGACCCATATATACCTCTAATAAAGGAGATGCGGATTTTTAAAGAGAGTCTCGGGAAGGTTGATACTATTGAGCTGACAGATACGATAGGCAGATTCGCCGAAGAGCTTTCTTTCCTTGCAGCCCAGCACGACACCCCGAAACGCCAAGAAGCAGAGAGACTTCTCGAGGAGATAAGGCGGGCTGGCACAAAGGCACAGGCTGAAAAAATGAAGCCATTCAGCCTGCCAGAAAGCGAAAAGATATCCACAATACTCGTTTTCGGGCCCATGCACAGCATGAAAAAAGAGTTTTGCTATGGCTTGCTAAAAACAGAGCTTGAAAAGGGAAACAAAGTCGGAATAATAACACGCGACAGGAAAGAGCAGGAATACTGGTTCAAAAAACATTTGCAAAAAAATCTTCTTGAAAACCTCATATTCATAGAAGTGCGCGAAAACCTAACAGAGGCTGGCGTAGGTATATCCAAATCTATAGAAAAATGGGTAAAACTGGTGTATTTCTCTCTTCTTCCCACCCTTCTCTTAAAGGAGAAGTTTGAGAACGTAATTGATTTTGTCAGCTTCAACACGGAAAAATTGAAGAAGGCGGGCGTGAGGGGGATTTTCCTGGTTGAGTCCGAGAGCATAAGCGCAATAAACCTCTCCTCGCTTGAGCTCCTCTTTGATTGCGTTCTTGAGATGAAAATGCCAGAAGGCGAAAGTACACCATGGATAATGGTTAGAAATATCGTGGGCGCACCCGCAGACACGACATGGAAGCGTGTTGACGTTCTGAAATGAAAAGCGAAGGAATCAGCTCTCAGCTTTCTCTTCGGCTTGCAAGCACGATGATAAGCGCAGGGAATATTACAAATGCAGAAGCGCAACTGCCTGCCTCTCCTTCCTCCTCCCGTGGGTTTATCTTTATTCTCGCACCCGTTCTCACGGGCACATCCACAATTTCGCGCCGCGAGTAAACATTCCCAAAGTCATCATTCCATCTTATAATCACTTCATAGCTTCCAGCTGGCAAGACTAAATCAACAGCATTTGCAACGGGTTCCACCATTCTCCCGTTTATCGTTATCGTTATGTTTTCTGCCTTCCCCTCAGAAACAACGCCAAGAAAAACAGCCGTATGCGTAGTATTAAGGAAATTATACTTCGGAGAAATGCTCACATTCGGTTTTCTCTCAATCGTTATATCACGGAAAATGCGTTTCTCAAAACCTCTATCCGACTTTATAACGATGCTTATGTTTTCCACTCCTGCTCTTTCGGCTGGTATGAAGAATAGAAACGTGTAATTACCGCACACGGCTGCACTCTGCGAAATATTCAGCCCGCCAAATTCAACAATAGCCCACATGTTATCGGCGCTGTACCCGTCGTTCTCAACCGAAATAGAAATATTTATCAGGCTCCCAACGAGCGCACGCTCAACGACCTCTACTTCTCCAACTCGTATAGTCGCGTTTCGCACAACATCAAAAAACAGCTCTAACGCCCCCCCATCGTTTGAATAAACAATAACGCTGTTTCTGCCTAGCTTCGTAGGTGAAAATACAAATTTCCCAAAACCTTTTGAGTGTATCGGCACAGAACCGGCAGCCGTTTCGTATATAAAGCCGATTCGCGGGTCCGAAACAGTTATCTTTGGTACGGATTCAACACGGTAGTATATCGTCTGGTTTTTCCCAATAGCAACCTGCGAATCTTCCAACCATGCGGAGAACTTTAATCCTTCTCTCGCGTTAGGATTTATTGAAATATTCGTATCTCCCCCATATTCTCCGCTATCAGAATTAACAACGATTCCCGAAGTGTAGATGTAATAGCGCGCAAGCGACGCGTTTGAACGAACAACCCATGCCACATACTTGGTTTCGTTCGGCCTAAAAACAATAAACTTTTCTTTTTCCGAAACCGGCGTTAAAAATCCTCCCCAGTAATCAATAGTAAAGGTCTCCACTCTATAATCCGAAGGTTTCAATTCAAAGAAAACAACAGCGCTTTCCCCCAACCCTATCTCGCTTCTTGTAAGCCGAGGTTCAACATTCTGCTTCTCCCTCACTTTAACTTCGCTCACTGCGATAGTTGGCTTGGAATCGCCAGTATATTCAAACTCAAGCGAACCGCCCGAAGTTATAAACGCCATTGCGCTACTACTAGCCCCAGCACAGGGTGATTTGCTCAACTCTATATGTGTTGCATCAAGGTTTCCAACCTCCATCCACAGAGGGTCTACGGGAATCCAATCGCCTACGTATGCCTCAGCCCACGCATGCCCTACCCATTCCCCATAATCTGGCGCATATCCTGCTATTATACGAACGGGTATGCCTACTGAACGCGCAAGTGCTGCAAAAAGCGTTGCGTACTCAATACAAACTCCGCGCCTGTTTTTCAAAACCCATAGCGCATCCTTATTCTCGCCAACCATGCTTAAATCGTATTTTACATTCCGCTTTACCCATCTTGAGATAAGCGCAACCTTCTCAAAATCATCAGTTGCATTTTCCGTTATTCCTCGTGCAGTCTCCATAATCAGCGCATCATTGCTTTGTATCCTTCCGCATGGAGCGAGATACGGTTCTTTTCCTTCTTTGCTGTACATTTTTGGCAGATAGAATGTCATCCTCTCGCGGGTTATAACCTCATTCATCACGGAAAAGAGATATGGGTTGTTTGGCCTCATCTCGGCTATATGTGCGTACTTATTCCCATACGCATCCTCTACCTTTTCGCCCAAATATGATGAAATCTGGTATGGTGTATTTTGCGGTATAGTCAGATTTATTTCAAGCTGGCTCATAGAACCGCCCCTTACATAAACCCTTCCTTCCCCAAGGATTTTGGTTTTCAGCTCATAAACAAGCGTTGAATCCTCTATGTCCCCAGCATGCGCCGAGGTTGCGACTAACAGAAAGGCACAAATGCAAAGGGCATATCTCACTCGCATCTACGCATTATCTCAAACTTTTAATAAAAAATTATCAGGCAAAAAAACAAAAAAACACCACGCCTATAAACTCACATATGCGCACCATTTTCACTATCCTATTCCTCCTTTTCCTGCTTCTTTTTTTATCATTCATATTCATAAATCTTCAACGAAAACCCGAAGACAAAAATGCGCCATCCATTATACCACCCGCAGAATCGGCTTTTCAGGAAACAGAGGAACAAAAAAGCGCAAGAGTGAGAATGGTAAACGAGCAGATAATCGGGAGAGGGGTGAGAGACAGCAGAGTTATCTCGGCGATGCGCACGGTACTACGCCACGAGTTTGTGCCCGATAATTTAAGAGGGGAGGCATACAATGATTATCCCCTCCCGATAGGGGAAGGACAGACCATTTCCCAGCCCTACATAGTTGCGCTCATGACTGAAAAGCTTCAACTCAACGGCAGTGAGCGCGTGTTGGAGATAGGCACGGGTTCAGGATACCAAGCAGCAATACTTTCCGAAATAGTCGGTGCAGAAAACGTTTTTACAATAGAGATAATCGGGCCGCTTGCAAGAAGGGCAAATGCAACCCTCAATAGACTCGGCTATGGGAAGGTGCATGTTAAAAATGCGGACGGATATTTTGGCTGGGAAGAATATGCACCGTTTGATGCAGTAATGATAACCGCTGCTGTTGACCATATTCCCCCACCGCTCATAGCACAACTTGCAGATGGTGGCAGGCTCATACTCCCGCTCGGAAGCACGCGGTACTACCAGACGCTGACGCTCGTGAAGAAAGAGGGCGGTGAGATAAGAACCGAATACATAACAGATGTTCGCTTCGTTCCTATGACGGGAGAGGCTTTGAGAAGAAGCGGTGGATGAAAGGCGCAATAAAAAAAGCGATTAGATATGCAAGGCCTGCGATTAGCAGGTTAAAAGAAAAGCCGAAGTGCATTGCGAGAAGCATCGCAAGGGTGGACGAGAGCACAGAGGCACAGCCGCTAACCCCCCACGCCCACGCTACGATGGTTTTTTGTGTTCCTATGCTCTTTATCCCCAGCGGGAAAGGCATACCCATAAGAAAACCTATCGGCGCAACAATCAACGAACCAAGGATATATCTCTGTATCATGTCTGCACCGAGCATATGTGCGACAAAAAATCCCAAAAACAACGAATATAGAACGCAAAAAACTGAGAGAAATGGAAGAATGACTACAAGCGAATGAGGGCTGATTTTCCGTGTGATATAGCTTCCTATCCCTGCTGATAATAGCAATGGGAAAATTGTAGCCGAAAATGCATGCACGGGATTTCCGTGCAGGAGAATGAACTTTTCCACCAGCGAAACTTCAATGAGCATAAATCCCAATGAGATAAGAGCGAAATAAAGGAGGTTTCTCGTATGAGATACTACTTCAAGGGAGACGCCCAACTTTACGAGTGGGAGAAGAATGAAAAATGCGGAAAGCAATAGTGCCTGCATAAAAACGACAAAAGTTATGAAGCCTCCCTCAAAAAAAGGCTCCCACTTCTTCCCCATGCTTGCATGCAGCTCAGATGCCTTCTCTAACCTGAAAAAGTTGCTGAAAAACGGCCTGTCGTCGCTTACTGCTCTTATATCAAAAAGGTATTCATTCTCTACCGATGTTCTGTTTTCAATAATTCCGCTCGTAAGCATGTAGAAATAGGGCTCTGGGAATTTGCTGTATGCATCTGCTTCCTCCGCCTTCATATTCGGATAATAAACGAGATCAAATTTTCTTGAAGCTGAAAATTCCCTAAGCCTTTCTATCTCCTCTCGTGTGAACGGAACCTTCTTGAATAAGAACGTGATGGTAGTAAGCGTCCTTATTGACACCGTGCATTCACTTGAATTAATACCATTTTTTTCCATAACCTTGCTTGCAGTTGAGAGAATTCTCAGGCTTGCCTTCGGCGGGATTATGAGAAATGCGTGCGAAACGAGAACGCCATCGTCTGCAAGATGAGAGAAGTATTCCTCAAAAGCCTCTGAGGTAAATTCGTATTCCTCAGAAAGCCCGTATATGCCAGCCGAAAGCATTGCTGTGCTCTCCTGCATCGGAAGGACAATCGCATCAAACTTTTCCTCATTTCCAGCAAGAAAGTTTCGCACACCGCCTTCATATACTACTACCTTTGAGTTGACGCCTATGCTTCTGTTAATGAAGCGCGCAACTGCGCCGTTCTTCTCAACAACGACAACGGACGCATTTGACCGCATTGCTGCGGCAAGCTCATGCCCATCGGGCTGTATAAGCAAAACGCTTCTCCGCTCTCTAATCGCATAGGGGAGATAGGAGGGCATGAATTCCACAAAATCTGTGCTTTCGGTCTTCTGAAATGCCCTAAGAGCGTCGTTATCCATTGTTAATCCTATCTGGGGCGGGAGAGTTCCGTTGAAGGAGGCGCTCAAGCCAGGGGCATGTCTTATCGCAGAACCTTCAACAATATCAACTTTTGAATAGGACAACCATACCGTCTCATCTATCCTCGTATCTTTCATTGAAAGAACCCTATTCAGGTCCTTATAAGGAGAACTTTTTATCTCAAATTGAGTGAGAAAAAATGCGATGACAAAGATAATAACCGCTAATGCCACAACAACCATTCTCCTTCTGCCGATTGAAAACGCCAAGCAAGAAATCGCCCCAAAGATAGAGGCAAAAAACAAGCACTTCCCAGAACCCATAAGAAAGAGTGCAGAAACGCTTCCAAAAGCCGCACCCCCAAGGTCGGCGAAGTAAATTCTGTTTGCGTTTTTTGGGAAAGAAGATACCGCCAAGCCCGTGCATGCACCCGCAAAGAAAAACGGGATTCCAAAAACAACGTATTCCACACCTATCTTCAAAAACTGCGAAAAATCGTGAATGAGGAAGGGATCAAAAAAAAGCTCGTTTGCAAAAAGGAATCCAAATGCAGAAGAAAGCGAAAAGAGGGCTGCAGAAATTGCCATAAAGCCTCTAATCCGTCCCTCAACCAAAACCCTAAAAATAGCAAGGAAAGTCCCGCTCGCCCCATATCCGAACAGCGCTATACTGATGATGAGAAAGGCGAAATGATGCCAGTAAGAAATTGAAAAGAAGCGCATAAGTGAGAATTCAAAAACTATCGCTGAGAAGGATAAAAGGAATATGCCTACGTACATACTCAGCGGTAAATCCCTCCTCCCTCCATCCATGCTAATCTATCTACGCTTTTAAATAAAGCTCTAACAGACGCACACTATTTAAAAACAGAATACATTACTACCTCATGGAGCGCATTATACTAAAGCCCAAAAGAATTGCATTCCTTATTAGAAGATGCTTTTTCTTGCTTCTCATCGCCATTTTTGTTTTTGCGTTATCATCGCTTTATCTCCTTTCATTGGGCGGGGAATTCGTTTTTTTCATCGGCGGAGCAGCGCTCTCACTCCTGATTCTGTTCTTCTGTTTAATTCTGGCACAGCTTAACTATCACTTCACAGAATACGAACTGAACGAAAACACCATGGTGGCTCGTACAGGCATAATCCACCACAAGACAGAAACAGCGCCTCTTGAAATGATAACTGATGCTTCACTTACACGCGACCCGCTCGATTTCATCCTAGATACAGCAACAGTCCATATAAATACGGCTGGTGAGCACGGCTACGAAATAACGCTTGATTTCCTTGGCAACGGCGAGGCATACTACCTTAAAAAAATGCTTTTTAGGCTTAAGGACGAGAAGCACATGCGTTTTGAAAGGAGCGATATGCATACTTGACTATTTCAGAATCTTTCCCGTTTCAATATGCCAGAGGTAAAGGTCAAGCTCCCCCAAACTCATGCGCGCTCTTTTCGCAACATCCGCGAGCTTTCTTTCTAAGAGGAGGTATCTCTTTCTTGATAGCGAGCCGCCTTCTGGGGGAACAATGCCACGGGCAAGTCCATACTTTCGCATAACTTTTATTATATGCCTGTCCAATATGGCGAGGTTTTCAAAACCCACGTTGCGCAGAAAATGGCTCGCCTCCTTGTATCCGATCCCCCTTACATTTCGCACGAGCCACTCTCGCATTTCGTATTCTTCTCCAATTTTTAGCAGCGTTTCTTTCAGACCGCAAGCATATTTTCTTGCCTCTACTATATACGAAGCGCGCGAATTTGGAAACCTATGCCCAAGCTTACGTAGTCTCTCCGCAAGTTTCATTTTGGATAGCTTCGCAAAGCCGTCGTAGCCCAATTCCACCTGCATCCTCATCCCCCCCTCAGCAGTGTAGTTTGCAGTCAGTATGCAGAAGCAGAGTTCAGAAAACCATTCGTGCGAGCCTCTTTCACGCATCGCTTTGAATTCCGAGAGCCTTTTATCAACCAAATCTGCTATATGGGATTTTTTTAGCTCGCAAAGCTTACGGATGAGTTCTTTCACGCTATCCTCCTCAGAAGCAGTGCGGGGCATACACGGACAACGCCATCCATCCTTTCTATTTTCCCAATCGCCCGCGAAAGCTCATTCTGGTTCCTGCACCATATTTCAAAAACAATCATATGGTCGCCAGAGGAAAGCGCGGCATACCGCACGCCCACCTGCCTTCTTATCTTATCAAAAACGCCAAGCAATGCATCTGGTTTCGTATCAACGCCGACTACTGCAACAGCGCCAAAACCCGCGCGCGAGGGCTCAATCAAAGCAGTATAGCCGAGTATTACACCTTCCTCTTCAAGTTTCTTCACCCTCTTTCTTACTGCGGTTTCTGTTATGCCAAGCTTTTTTGCGAGCTCGGTAAAAGAAATACGCGCATTTTTCAAAAGCTCAAAAATTATTCTTTCATCCTTCTTGTCCATAGTTTGAATTTCAAACAAAAAAGTTTTAAAATATAACTTGATATCCTATTTGGGAGGTGAAAGGATGGAGACGCTTAACAACCTTGTTAAGGCTTTCATAGGCGAAAGCCAGGCAAGAAACAGATATACCTTCTACGCAAAGATAGCCAAGCAGGAAGGCTACGAGCAGATTGCGGCCATATTTGAGCAGACGGCAG
>JAVZCV010000021.1:0-21389 GCA_038874215.1 Candidatus Micrarchaeia archaeon
TGTGGGGCAGAGTTCATGAGTATCTCTAAGTTGCTCAAAACGCGCCATATGCCGCCCATCAGAAAGCCGATCTCCCCAAGCGCAGAAATAAGGTATTCTCTCGTTTCGGGCTCGCGTGCGGTTGCTGATGCCTCCGCTAGATATGGCACAGTATCATTAACTGCATACTGTTCCATTGGTGTTCCTCTTCTTTTCGCATAGTCCACCTCAAATCTATGCTTGAGTAGAACTCCAAGTGCTTCTGCCACATATTTCTTGACTTCTGCAGATGTTTCTACCCGTAATCTATCCAGTATCATTGGGGCAGCGCTGGCATCGCCAATCCACGATAGTGCTATGAGCGCGCAAGTCCTGTTTATCTCATCGGGATCGTGGAGGCATTTTCCCAGTGCGGTCAGGATTGTATCCCTGTGCCTCATGAGCTTTCTGTAATCAAGCTCCCCGCTATGCTCCATTCTCGGGACTTCAATCTCAAGCTTTATTTCTATGACCCTTCCATCTCTTTCTTCCCAGTCACGAAAAGTGAAAACAACGGTGGTTGTCTCGTTGCTCCTGTTCACTGCTACTGCGCTACTAAGCCCGAGCTTCGGTATCCTTACTAATGCTCCTCCTTCCTCTTTAACAAATTCAGAAGACATGTGTATATTTGCTCATTTATTATATTAAAAACTTCATTTTTCCACAGAAATCTTTTTTCACTATGTAGCCCTTTATTGCCCTTTCGGTTTTACAAATTAACAATAACGGTTGCGCTATTCTTTTATCTTTCCAGCCACCTCTTTATCTGCTCTACATCGGGAATGCCTCCCTGCGATTTTACCTCGCCATTTATGACGAGGGCTGGCGTTGAGAAAACGCCGTATTCTGCTATCCTGCTTGGGTCGCTTACCTTTACGAATTCTGCGCTCTTCCCGAGTTCTGCAACCGCCTTCTTCGCATTCTCCTCAAGCTTCCTGCACTTTGGGCATCCCATCCCCAATATCTCAATTTTCATAAAACCACCTCTGCATGCAATTTCGCCAGTAGTTTATTATGAGAAAGAACCATATATGAAGCCAGCGACAGTTGTAAAGATGATTATCAGGGATACATAGGCGAGAGTCTGCTTCGTGCCTATCAGCCTCCTAACTACGAGTATGCTCGGGAAGGAAATCACGGGGTCGGCGAGAAGGTAGGCGAGAAGCGGCCCTTTCGCCATTCCGAGCGAAAGGAACGCCCGCGCCATAGGAACCTCAACGAGCGTTGGAAAGTACATGAATACGCCGAAAAAAACTGCAAGCATGTTTGCTGGTATCGTATTCTCCCCAACATAAGTTTTCAGGAAATTTTCTGGCAGAAGCGCTCCGAGCATACCTGCTATGAATACGCCAACGAGAAGAAGGAGTATTATCGTTTTTGCAAAACCCCATGTTTCCAATAGCCAATCCATGAGCTCATCTGCGGATAACCATGCCGAGATTTCGTATAGAAGCGCAAGGAGAGTGAAAACGATTCCTGCGATGCGAACTTGAGCGCCGAGCTCCTGCCCGAGAGCACTCTCAAATTTCGCTGTCCCGAATATAAGGATCAAAAGGAGTGAGGCAAAGAAGAGGACGAGTCTTATGCCCACAAGTTTTGATTTTTTTTCTCCTGATGAAATAGGTGGTGATGCCCCTGCCTTCGCCATTCTTTCTTCGTCATTCCTGAATATTGCCGATAGTATCATGCCTATAATGATCGCAAACATGATTGAGAGCGTGATGCGGGCAAGCGCAAAATCCCATCCGATTACTCCTCCCGTGAATGCTATTGCAAGTATGTTCGTTGCTGGAGCAGTGTAGAGGAATGCTATTGCGGGTCCAAGTCCTGCGCCCTTTTTCCTTATTCCCGCAAAAAGGGGGAGGATCGTGCAGGAGCATACTGCAAGAAGAAGACCAGAGAGGACGGATATGGGGTAGGCTTTGTAAAATGGTACCTTTGAACCGAGAAGGGCAGTTATGCGCTCCTTCGGCATCAGCGCCTGCATCGCCCCTGCGATGAAGAATGCAGGGATTAGGCATCCGAGAATGTGTGCAGTCACATAGTCCCATAGTGCTAAAATGCCTCCCGAAAGCGCTCTAAAAAAAATCTGCTCAATCATACAATCACTCAACATACCATATCAAATAAAGTATCCTCTTATCCCTAATGCTATACTTCATCCATCTTCCCTCTCGCCGTGAGGACAGAATGCCCGCCTTTACGAGTTTTTTAAGCTGAAGCGAAACAGTCGGCTGGGCACGCTTAACGAGCTTCGGTATTGCGCAGGCGCAGCGTTCGCCATCAATCAGGCATTTTATGATGCGGTAGCGTGTATCATCGCCCAGCATTTTAAAGATTGTTGTGGGTTTGGGTTTCATTGAGGAAATATTTGCATACATAAATATTTAAATGCTTAGGAAAATGGCTGGCATTGCAATAGGTTTTAATTGATAACAGCAGAAGTATAAGGGGCGGCCGTGGTTGCATGCCAAATTTACTGCCCGTATTCGTACTTTCAGCGGTGCTTTTCATAATATTCTTTCGGGAATTTATCAGGATGCCTGTAGCTCCTTGGCAGGCTATGCTTGCGGGCGCTGTCATCGTTATCCTTGGCGGAGCCATTTCGCCCGATGCAGCATATTCTTCTATAGACTGGGGTGTCATGCTATTCCTATACGGCATGTTCTTGCTTGCGTATTTCCTCCAAAAAAGCTGGTATTTGGAGCACCTTGGCTACAAAGTGCTGCACCGCTTCCACGATCCATTCATTCTTTTCTGCGCAATCGTTTTTTCAATCGGCTTTGCTTCTGCCTTTCTCTTGAACGACACGATTGCGATAATAGGCGTGCCGCTCTCAATAATGATTGCGCGCAAGAGTGGTATATCTCCCAAACCGCTTATCCTAACACTTGCGCTGGCGGTAACTATTGGAAGCGTCCCTTCGCCTCTTGGAAACCCGCAGAATTTCATAATTGCAAACAGGCCGCAACTTCATGGCGGGTTTGCGGAGTTTATTCTTTACTTGGGCGTGCCGACACTCGTGTCCCTATTTATCCTTGCCTGCATCATCTGGATTGCTTTCCCTGAGCTTCGCATGCTCAAGAGGCTTGAAACAGATGTGAAGATTAGGACGCCAACGTACCATGCTGCAAGAGTGGGGTTTAGAGTTGTTCTTTTCTTCTCGTTTCTAAGGCTTCTCTCAAGCCTCACTCCACTCGTGCCTTCATTCCCATTCTGGTTTATAGCAATTGCGGGTTCAGCAGTAGCGCTCTTGATTTCGCGCGAGTGGGGGGCGGTTTTTAAGGCAGATTTTGAGACGCTTGCGTTTTTTATTGGCATGTTCATATTGATGGAAGCAGTCTGGCTATCTGGATTTTTTCAGCAGTTTTTACCCTCGCAGGAGGTGCTCTGTGAGCCTTTTGTAGTGCTCGCATCTTCTCTTCTTCTCTCCCAAGTTCTTTCAAACGTCCCATTTGTAATCCTCTACTTAAATGCGCTTGGGGAGACGGCAAAACCCCCTACGCTTCTTCTCCTTGCAGCTGGAAGCACGCTTGCGGGCGGCATAACTCTGATGGGTGCTGCGAGCAACATCATCGTGCTCCAGTCTGCCGAGAAGCGGGGCGAAAAATTTCCGCTCAAAGAATTCACTCTCATAGGAGTGACTGGAACTGTGATAAGCGTCGCGCTTATAGCCTTGTGGTTTTTTATAATTTCCGTGGTGCAGGGAAAATGATAATAAACACTCTGCGAGAATTTAACGTGATGAGGCGGGGCCATGGCGTAACCAGGCAGCGCGGCAGGCTCCAGTGAAACTTTTCTGGAAGAAAAGTTCATCAAAAGAATGAATGACCTGCTATGCAGGAATGAAAGAAGGACTGGAGCGAGGTCTTTGCCTTTAGAAGATACCTGCATGTCGGGGTTCAAATCCCCGTGGTCCCACTCATCATTTCGGAAGAATGGCAATAGTGTTATTAACCTATCCATCGCATATCATTACAACTGTTTCTGAAAATGGTGTAATGATGAAGCGAGCATTGGTAAGTGTTTATGAGAAGAAGGGAGTGGTAGAGTTTGCAAAATTTTTGCGCTCTTTTAACTTTGAGATATTGTCAACGGGCGGGACATCAAAGATGCTCAGGGAGAACGGGATAGAGGTTGTTGATATTTCTGGTTATACGGGTTCTGAGGAGATAATGGATGGGAGGGTGAAGACGCTTCATCCCAAGATATACGCTGGCATACTGGCGCTGAGGAATAATGAGGGGCACATGAAAACGCTTGAAGAGAAGGGGATAAGTCCGATAGACATGGTTGTCGTGAACCTTTATCCGTTTGAGAAAGTAATCGCTGAAGGGGCAGACCTTTCGCGGGCGCTTGAGAATATAGACATTGGAGGGCCTGCGATGCTCAGGGCTGCTGCAAAGAACTTTGAGAGTGTTGTTGTTGTCTCAGACCCATCCCAGTACGAGTATGTTATGGAGAAAATGAAAGAGGGGAATGGGGAGGTGCCAAGAGAAACGAGGCTTGAACTCGCGCGAGCTGCATTCAGGAGAACGTGTGCATATGATGCTGCAATATCAAACTACCTGGGAAACGATTCCGCCTTATTCCCCGATGTGATGCAGCTGACATATTTCAAGGTTCAGGAGCTGAGGTATGGAGAGAACCCGCACCAGAGAGCTGCGCTATATAAGGAAGCGAATGCAGGGGGAGGAACGATAACAGAGGCGAGGCAGCTGCAGGGGAAGCATCTCTCATACAACAATATCCTTGATGCAGAGTCTGCCCTTATGATTGTTTCAGAGTTTGATGAGCCGGCTGTTGCGATAGTGAAGCACACAAACCCGTGCGGTGTTGGAACGGGCGAGAGTATAGCGGAAGCGTACAGAAAGGCGCACGAGATAGACCCCGTTTCTGCATTTGGCGGGATAATAGCGGTGAATAGGGAGGTTGATGAGGAGACTGCACGGGAGATTGTAGGGACTTTCAAGGAGGTAGTAGTTGCGCCGTCATTCACAGAAAAAGCCCTTTCCATACTTGGCGAGAAGAAGAACCTCAGGGTCATAGAAGTTGGCAGAATTGGGGAGCTTGAAGGAATTGAAGCAAGGACCATTTCTGGAGGCTTGCTCGTGCAGGAAAGGAATAGCATGTTGATGGGGGATATGGAGGTCGTAACAAAAAGAAAGCCGAGCGAGAAGGAGAGAAAGGCGATGGAGTTTGCGTGGAAAGTAGTAAAGCATGTGAAGTCAAACGGCATAGTGTATGCGCATGAGGATAGGTGCGTGGGGATAGGAGCGGGTCAGATGAGCCGCGTTGATTCTGTTAGAGTGGCAAACATGAAGGCGGGGGAGAGGGCGAAGGGTGCTGCTATGGCATCTGATGCATTTCTCCCTTTCAGGGATAGTGTTGATATTGCAAGTGAGGCGGGGATAACGGCGATAATACAGCCAGGCGGCTCTATAAGAGATAAGGAGGTTATAGAAGCCTGCGACGAGCATGGAATTGCGATGGTTTTCACTGGAATGAGGCATTTTAGGCATTAGGCTTTTTTGTTAGTACAGCAACCTTTGCCATTATCTCATTGAGCATCTTTTGGAGTTCTATTTTCTCTTCAGCTGGTATGTCATCACTTGGGAGAATACCCTTTTCAAAATACTCTTGCGCGAACTCTGCCGCTTCTTTCGGGTTTATTTTCAATGCTTTCTCCCAGTATTCTCTTGTTTTTTCTTCATCTTCTAGTATTGCGTAGCAGAGGGCGGTCAGCATCAGAACATCAATATCGTTCGGGTAGAGTGCGTTCGCTCTTTCTAAAACAGATATCGCTTCCTCTATGTTCCCCAAGCCCATGTACGCATATGCGAGATTTAGGAGCGGTTCAATGCGGTTGGGCTCAAGCTCAACTGCCCTTCTGAGGCACGGCTCTGCGATTTCAAACCTCCCCATTTCACAGAGGAGCCTGCCTTTCAGGAACCAGCCTATCCCGTGGTCGGGTTTTAGCCTTATGAGCTCGTTGATACATTCAAGTGCTTCCTCATATTTTCCATCTTCGTATAAAGTTGTGAATCTGCTCAGAAGTCCTTCTTCTATTTCATCGTAATCAGTGCCCATGGTCTTTATTCTGTAATAGGTTCTATTAATGCTTTTTGGCTTCGGCATTCATCGGAGATAAGTGTATATATACGAAAAATAGGTTAGTAGCGGCGATGGCATGATCCAAAAGCAGATGGAGACGAGGAGGGAGGAATTAAAAAATTGGTTTAATGAAAAGGGAAGGCGTTATGGAGAAACACCTGAGAAGGCGCTGGGAAACTGGGCGGTGTATGCGCTTTCACGAGGGCATGCAACATCGCAGGAGATTGAAAGAGTGTATAAAGAATATGGAGTGAAGATGCCAAAAGAGGTCATAGCGTTAGTAAGAGCAAAGGAAGTTAGGAGCTGGCTTGCAGCGGGACTTAGCGAGGTTAATAAGGTATTGGTGAGGTGAATGATGGAGAGGCAACTTACTCGTCAGGATATTGAACGGGCAAAGAGGATTGTAAACCTCGTTGATAGCAACAGGAACTTAAGAATGGAAAAAGGTGGAATTAACGCATACATTAAAAAAATGGGTCCGCAAGGCTTGCGGGAAATTGAATATGCCTGGGATGTTTTTGAAAAGCTTGGAACTGCTAAGAAGATGCCAGGGTCTGTTGCAATTAGGATAAAGTGGCAGCATACCAAGGATTGGTTGAGGAACGGTTTGGAGGCGATAGGCGATAACTTGGGTAGGACGGTTATATACCCTATTCATGATATCGCAGATAGGGTAACGGGCAAAAAGCCAGCGATAGGAGAGGAAAGAGTAATGCGGATGCGAAAAGCATTTGGAGAGTTGTAAATAGACGAAGGGGTTTCAACAGGAAATTTTGAAGGGTATGGATGTTGATGCCACCAGATAGTATGCGTACGGAAAATAAAGGGATGATGAAGGATATAAATACGTTTTGATTATAAGAGTGAAGGTGTGATAAAATGCAGGTGATTGCGCCTGAGCGTGAACAGAAACCATATGTTGGGGGGGAGAAGAGAGCAGGTATATTTGAGAAGGTAAAGCTTGCGGGCGCTTCTGTATCTGTGCCATTAATGATTTCTGCCTTGTTCGCAAGGTTTAAGTCGTTTCTCAATTTGAGGGGGATTCTTGGGAAGAAAACGGGTGGTGTTTTCGGCGGGTTTTTGAGAGCTGGGCTCTCAAGCCTTCTCGGTAAATAGCAAGTTTGCAACAATCGGCTTTTTTAGGTATATGAGTAATGCGAGAAGCATGTATGAAACAAAAAACAGGAATTCTGCTTCCAGCCTATCCCGCAAGCTGCTAAATATGGAAGTTATGAGTTCCGTAAGGGGTGGCCTGCTCCGTGTAAAAAATCCGAGGTCACCGCCGCCCTCCATTTCTCCAAGCGGGTATCTGTCTTCTTTTGAGTATAGCAGTGAAACATTGCCCGTAGAGTTTATTCGCATTACGAACTCTCTGTCTTTTGAGTCTTCTATTTTCGGAAAATAGAGAGTATAGATGGAATAGTTGCGGACGGATGTTTTTGAGGAGGCGATACGATTGCTGCCAGAAAGCAACGATAGTTCTGCCTCGCCTTCACCGAATAGGTAGAGGCGGATTTCCGATAGATTGGAGTAGTGCGAGAAGAAGGATTGCTCTACGCTGCTGGCTGGTTTAGAATCGTGGTAAACTGGTTGATAAACGTCGTAAATCCCCCCATAAGCTGATGCAAGAGTGGAGTAGAAGAAGGAGAGGGATATTACGAGAAGGAGGAATAGGAGTGGCATGAGGATTAGGATTTTTTCATCCATGCGCGTTTTGAATTTGGGGAATAGAAGGAGCAGGGTTAGGAGGAGGAAAGCGAGCAGCAGGCTGATGTTTATTAGGGGGATGTAGGGATAAAGCAAGCCTGTAAGGGTGGGCATTTTTGCAAAGATGGGGGATATGTGCATGAGTGTTGCGATTGATATGTTTCCAATAAGGACTGACCTTAGGGAAAAGATTGCTGTTGCGAGGATATAAGGAATATCTAAGGGAGTTGATGAGGCGGCAACAACCAAGAAAGGTGCTATGAAAACGAGCCATTGTGGGTTCCAGTCAGTTAAGCAGAGAAGAGATGCGCATGCGAATGAGTGAGTGAAGAGTGAATTTGGGGTTTTTTCTAGTGTGAGCAAATTTGAGAAGAATATGAGGGCGTAGAGAAAGAAAAATGGGTAGAGAGGAATTCCAAAAGCCTCAAGCTTTATAGAGAGAACGCCGAGAGTCTTTTCGTTTTGGAGCACCTGTTCAAAGAAAGCAGGAGAATTGATGAATGGTAGAATTGAGAGAATGTAGGGTAGGAAACCGATTACTGTAAGCAGAATAATTTTTTTTGGGGATTTTGAAAGCGCAGGGGAGAAAATGGGGATTAGGAGGAGGGGGTAATGTTTTAGGGATGCGCCGAGCCCGAGAAGAAACATTGAAAAAATATCGTATCGTGATAGGCTTCTTTTGAGATATTCTTTCGCACAGTAGAGCGCATATGCAGTGAAAAATGTAGGGAGTATGTCGAATTGTCCAACGAGATATGTTGCAAAAATTGGTATGGGGCAGTAGAGCCATAGTAGCAGGGCTTTCTCTTTTCCAGTAATTCGGTATATAAGAAAGCCCGTGGCGATATCGGCAAGCAGTAGTGGAAATTTCAAAAGAAAAAGTGTTAGGAAGCTTGGTGTTGATTGGATAAGGAACATTGTAAGCTGGGGTATTTCCCATACATAAAAAAGGTCTGGTAAATTACATATGTGGAGGTATTTAATTGGCGCTATGAGTAGAGCATTCAGAAAGTAGTAGATGGGGGGGTATGAGAGTATGCTACGGCCTATTGAGAACTCTTGCCGGAAGTAATCGTAAATGTTTGTGTGGCCTTCAAGTATAGCGTTGCTGAAGTAGGCGTTTATTCCGATATCGCCGTGGTAGAAAAGTGGGATTAGGATGAGCCGGAGCAGAATGGCGAAGATGAGCAGTTTTTTCATGCGCACACCAACGAAAACAAATAAAACGCTTTAACCACAAAGCATATATAACATCCAATATATAAGTGGTAGTATGCTACGCACTAAAAACATCGGGCTTTTGTTTGCTATTTTGATTTTATCCCATGTTGCAAACGCATTCTGGGTCGAGAACCTTACTGTTCTGGTAACCGACTTCAAGCACATGCCGATAAAAGATGCGTGGGTTGAGGTTGTGTATCAGGAGCAGGAGTATGATATTCTTGACGGGAGGATAGGCGCTTACACGGGGGAAAACGGCATGGCTAATCTCGTGATAGTTAATAAGGTTACAAATGAGGGAGCTATAAACGATACGTATATAATCAACGTGTCCTACCCAATTCTTTTCTCATGCTATGCTGAGTTCAACATCACGAACGAGCCGAATGTGACAACAACGCTGTGCTTGTTCTCGGAAGATAAGTTCAGGTGCAAGGACTTGGGTGGGCTTGTTGTTATTTGCCCGCCCGCAAGTTTGAATGCTGGAAAGGTTGTTGTCGCTCCTCCCCTTGGATGGAAGGAGGAGAATGGTAAGCTCGCACCAACCGTTTACCCGAACATATTTGAGTGCAGCATTCCATACACACTAAAGCCGAGCCCTGGCATACCCAGCTCATGCAGGGTTTTTCCTTCGCAGGCGGTCGTTTCCGCAAACGATAGCTTGAATCTCATCGCGATTTGTTTTGATATAAGAAATAATACGGTTAAATGCCCGCGCTTGAGCTGGCGCTCCGACATAGGAAATGTGGGTGTTGATGAGGGGGGAAAGATTCTATACCGCACACCTCCTTATGAAATAAACTCAACAAGGATATATGCTGAGTATTCGCCCGTGCAGATGATGAACAGCACGAAGGTAAGGGCTCGTTATCATTCGGAAATAATAAGCCTGATGCTACCGATGAGATACGTGCTCGTTAATGTTAGCGATTTAAACGGAACCCCGTTGCAAAATGTAAGCGTGAGGATGAATGATGTAATCACAAAGACCAATTCAACAGGGATTGCGGTTTTCAGGGTTTTGGAGGGCACGTACAATGTTACGGCGTTTGCATACGGTGAAGAAAAGAACACAGTTCTAACCGTTTCTCGTGATGAGAACATTACATTCACTTTTAATAGAACGGTAAGGAACATACGCGTAATTGACGACATGGGTTCTCCTCTCAATGCGATAGTGCTTGCAGATAACGTGCCTTACAAAACTGATGAAAATGGGGTTGCGGTTTTGGGGGATGTTGCCCCATCTACGCTGGTGGTGATATACGGGAGTATAACGTATGCAACAAATTATACTGAGACTGTTGTTTTGGATATGCATGCGCCGAGATTGACGAATTTTTCATACGAGCCTAAGAATCCGTTTGAGATTGATAGAGTGGAAGTCTCTGTTTTTGCAACTGATCCCGAGCCCTATGCGAGCGGTGTCGGTGATGTATTTGTTGTGGTTTCGGCTCGTAATACTACGTATCAGATGAGGATGACGCAAGTGGCAGATGATAAACCGCTCTACAAGGTTGCTATTGCGCCGATAGCAGGAGATACCAATGTAACTATAAAAGCGGTGGCGTTTGATAAGTTTGGGAATAAAGTAGAAACTATGAACCTAACATATACTGTCAAGAAAGGGGAGCCTATAAAAATAGATACAACTGTTCTGCCGAAACCGATTGCGCAGGTTTCGGATTTATTGGGTGCGTACTGGTGGGTCGTACCGGTGGTAATAGTGGCGATAATTATCATCTTGTTCTTTTTTGGAGGGAGAGAGGAGGAAGGTGGAGAGCGTAAGACTCTGGAGAAAGCGAGTGGGTGAGTTCTATGATTGAGGTGGGGATAGTAGGCGGGTCAGGCTACTCTGGAGGGGAACTGCTCAGGATTCTTGTGGGCCATCCAAGCGCGAAAATAAAATGGGTAACTTCTCGGGGTGAGAAGAAACTTGAAAAGGTGCACAGAAACCTGATTGGCTTTGGTTTGGAGTTCTGCAAGCCTGAAGAAGCTGGGGATTGCGATGTGGTTTTTCTCTGCACTCCAGCAACCGTATCAATGAAATACGCAAAAGACTATTTGGAGCGCGGGATTAAAGTGATAGACATGGCTGCTGATTTCAGGCTTAAGAGCCCCGAGTTATATAAGAAAGTGTATAAAACAGAGCA
Source organism: Candidatus Micrarchaeia archaeon (assembly GCA_038874215.1). Classification (GTDB taxonomy): domain Archaea; phylum Micrarchaeota; class Micrarchaeia; order Burarchaeales; family JAVZCV01; genus JAVZCV01. The sequence continues at coordinate 11,214 of JAVZCV010000021.1, forward strand.
CGCTGCACCCGAACTCCTGAAGGAAGCTGTTTATGGAACAACAGAGCTGAAGCGAGGGAAAATAGCGAAAGCGAGGATAGTTGCAAACCCTGGCTGCTACTCAAATACAGTTATACTTGGGCTTGCACCTCTCGTAAAAAGCGGGCTTGTTGAGCTTGATTCAATCGTTGTGAATGCGCTTTCTGGAACATCCGGGGCGGGCGCAGAGTGCAGCGTTTTCACGCACCACTCGGAGATAGCAACGGGTGCTTTTCCATACAACGTTGTGAAGCACAGGCACACGTATGAGATGGAGCAGGAGCTCAGCGAGGTTGCTGGAAAGGAGGTGAGGATACATTTCAGTTGCTATTACACACCATTTGTTCGCGGTATCCTCGCAGGATGCAACGCATTTCTTAAAAAGAGCGCAACGCGCGAGAAGATTTTGGAGGTTTATAAAGAGTTTTACAAGGGCGAGTATTTCATAAGGATTCTTGATTTTGAGAAGGAAGGCGCCTCAACGGAGTACATTCCGTATCCTACAACAGGGAGCGTGGCTGGCTCAAACTTCTGCCAGATAGGCGTTGATGTTGATGATGAGCGAGGAAGGGTTGTTGTATTCTCGGCGACAGACAACCTGATGAAAGGCGCATCTGGGCAGGGCGTACAGAACATGAACGTGATGATGGGGATTGATGAAAAAACGGCCCTTGCCTTCCCAGGGCTTCACCCATAGGTGTTTTGGGTGCGCGAGGTTCTCGTCATAAAGTTAAGTGGCAAGTGTGTTGAATTAAAGAGATTCAAAAAGCTCGTTCCCCAGATAGCGAAAGCACGGGAGAATTACGATGTGATAATAGTCCATGGGGGGAAGGAGCAGCTCTCTTCCCTCATGAAGATGCATGGGAAGGAGCCAGTTTTTAGGGATGGTAGGAGGATTACAGATAGAGAAACACTCTCGCTCGCCTTCATGGCGTTCGGCGGGATAAACACCGAGATGGTCTCCGCTTTGCAGGAGGCAGGAGTGCGCGCAGTTGGACTAACGGGTGTTGACGGTCCTACTGTTTTCGGGACACAGGATGAAGAGATGGGGTATGAAGGTGTTGCGACGAGAGTCGACACAGAGCTGATAAAGGAGCTATTTGAGAAGTATGTTGTTGTTTTTCAGCCACTTATATACGATGAGAAGAAAAAAACGCCGCTCAACGTTGATGCAGACAGCATGGCAACGAGAATTGCACGCTCATTCGGAGCAAAGATGCTCATACTCGGGGGGATGAAGGGGATAGTTGGAAGCGATGGAGAGATAATACCGAAGATTTCAACAAAGGAGCTTTCTGGATTGATAGAAAATGGGGTTGTCAAGGGCGGGATGATACCGAAGATGGAGGCGTGCATAGAGGCAAACCTTCCTAAGGTTTGGATTGCAGGTGGCGATGAGGAGGACATAATATTGAGGGCGCTGAGAGGGGATAAAGTCGGAACGATGATATACGGGAGGTAGGGAGCGGGAGATTTTTTCCGCCATTGCTAAAATTGATAATGCTTATATCCCCTATTTAATTCTATGATAAGAGTTAATGGGCGAGAGGTAAAAACCAATTTTCGTTCTGGCTCTGTGATGGAGCTTTTGAAAGAGTTAGAGATATGCAGCCAGACAGTAGTAGTTTTCAGAAAAGGCAGACTAATTCCCGAGACAGAGATGATATCGGCTGAAGAGGAAATAGACGTTCAGCAAGTTGTTTATGGAGGTTAGGCGATGCAGAAGTGCGGTGTGGGTGGGTGCAGCAGACTCGCAGTAGCGTATATACCGTATTCTGGAAGAAATATGTGCAGGCGCCATTTCATGGATTTTTTTGAGAGGCGTGTTTTCAGGACGATAAGGAAATTCAGGCTTTTCAGGCCGCATGCAAGAGTTGCCGTCGCGCTTTCTGGGGGAAAAGATAGTTCTGTTGCGCTTATCATGGTGAAGAAGCTTGCATCGGAGAAAAAATTCCCGCTTGAGATTGTGGCGATATCGGTTGATGAGGGGGTAGGAGAGTACAGGAGAAGCCTTCTTAAAAATGCTCGTTCGCTCTGCGAAAAGCTTGGGGTTGAGCATGTTGTTGTTTCTTTCAAGGAAGAGCTGGGAATAGCGATTGAGGATATCGCAGGAATAAGCAGGGAGAAAAGGGAATCAACATGCACATACTGCGGTGTTTTCAGGAGGTATTTGCTCAATAAAACTGCGAGGGAGATGGGATGCGAGTGCATCGTGCTCGGGCATAACCTTGACGACCTTGCGCAGACGTTCATAATGAACATGCTTAGGAATGAGCCCGATAGGCTCGTGAGGCTTGGGCCGAAAGCAGGAGTTGTGAGCCACAAGAAGTTTGTAACCCGTGTAAAACCGCTAATAGAAACACCTGAGAAAGAAGTGGCAGTATATGCGATTCTCTCAGGAATCCCGCTCAAGTTCATGCCATGCCCTTATGCGCATGAGGCATATCGCTCAGAGGTTAGGAATTTTTTGAATATGCTTGAGGAGAACCAGCCTGGCACGAAGTATAGGCTTTTGAACAGTTTTATGGTTGTAAAGGAAGCGCTTTCACATAGTGAGGGAAATCCCAATGAGTGCATCAGGTGCGGCGAGCTCACGAATGCAGAAGTATGCAAGACGTGCGAATTGCTCTGCAAGCTCGGCGTGAGAAGATGATTGCGGTTATATCAGATGTTCATGCAAACCTGCCTGCCCTTGAAGCAGTGCTGAAAAGGATTGAGAAGCTGAATGTTAAGAGGATTTTTTGTGCAGGTGATGTTGTTGGCTACTATCCGTTTCCAGACGAGTGCGTTGAGAAAATCGTTGAGAAGAGTATTGAATGCGTGATGGGAAACCACGATTATGCTGTTCTCACGGGCGATACGCGCTGGTTTAACGAAACGGCAGCATATGCAATTGATTTTACGAGGAGAATAATGGGAAGAAAAAATTTTATCGCAGGGATGAAGCAAAGCTTTGAGATTGAAATATATGGGAAGTTGGTTGGAGTTTTTCACGGAAGCCCGAGAAACCCGCTTTTTGAGTATGTTTTCCCAGAAACTCGGAAGGAGAGATTATCAGAGATGGTTGGCGGTTATGATGCGCTCATCCTTGGGCACACGCATATACCAATGCATGTAGAAGCAGGTAAGAAAATCGTTGTTAACCCTGGTTCTGTTGGGCAGCCGCGCGATGGGGATGCGAGGGCAAGCTTTATAACGATAGATGAAAACTGGAGGGTTAAGAATTATAGAGTAGGTTATAAAGTTGAGAAGACTGTTGAGGCAGTCGGAAGGGCAGACCTTCCGCCAGAGCTTGGAGAGAGGCTTTTCTTCGGCTTTTGATTATGGAGTAAATTTATATGGTTTGCTATGAGAAAAATAAGAAACACGAGATGATTGTATGGGTCTCAGGCCAGCGAGAACGTGCAGAGACTTGGATAAGGTAGCATGGACGAGGTTTTCTCAAAAAGTCCCGCGGCGCTCATATGTGAAGACGAGACCGCATAGCACGCTTACCATATTCAAAATGGGTGAACCAAAGAAGGAGTTCAACTACCGTGTAGACCTCGTGTCGGAAGAGGATGTGCAAGTTAGAGACAATGCGCTTGAGTCTGCGAGGCTCGCCATAAACAAGTTCCTTGAGAAAAAGCTTCCGCTAAACTACTGGTTCGTTATAAGGGTGTATCCACACAACATAGTAAGGGAGAACAAGATGATTTTGGGGGCTGGGGCGGACAGGCTTCAGAAAGGAATGAGAAAGGCTTTTGGAAGGGCTACTGACAGGGCGGCGAGAATAAAAGGAGGGCAGGTTATATTCAACGTATTCGTAGCTGAGAAGAACGTTAGTATAGTGAAGGAGGCATACAAAAGAGCTTGCGTAAAGATGCCAGGCAGGTATTCTGTGCGGATAACGAAGGTTGCGTCCTGAGCTATTTTTATAATCCAGCAGAAAAGAAAAGAATTAAAATAAAAAAGGCTAAATTCTCTCGGTGGTGCAATGCCCAATGTTGTGAGATTTGATGAGTTAACGAGAGATAGCATAAGAGTTGCGGGTGGAAAAGGCGCAAACCTCGGGGAGATGGCGAATGCAGGTTTTCCCGTCCCGCCTGGTTTTGTTGTTTCAAGCGATTCGTATTTCAATGCGATCAGGATGAACGGAATAGACCGGCTTATATTGGAGCTTACGAAAAATTTAGATGCAAATGATACGAATGCGCTGAATGAGGTTTCCAAAAAAATAAAGGATGCGATTAGAGATGCGCCGATGCCCGACGATATACGAGTAGACATAGTGCAGGCATACAATGCGCTATGCGGTGCGATGATACCAACGCCAGAGCAAGAGAAGTATGTAGCTGTAAGGAGCTCTGCAACGGCGGAGGACCTGCCCGATGCGAGTTTCGCAGGGCAGCAGGCAACATTCCTTAATGTAAAAGGAGCGGAGAACGTTGTGAATGCGGTTAGGGAATGCTGGGCATCCCTTTTTGAACCGCGCGCGATTTTTTACAGGCAGGAGAAGGGTTATGGGCATCTTGATGTTGGGATAGCGGTTGTTGTTCAGGAGATGGTCCAGTCCGAGAAATCCGGGGTTATGTTCACGGTTGAACCGATAACGAACGACGCTACGAAGATGGCGATAGAGGCGGCGTATGGGCTTGGTGAGGTTGTTGTGAGCGGTGCGGTAACGCCAGACAGGTATATCGTTGATAAGAAAACTCTCGGGATAGTTAAGAAGAACATAGCGGTGCAGACGTGGATGATAACGAGGATAGGGGATAAAAACGAGCATGTTGAGATAAGGGAGGATGCGGCTGGATTGCAGAAGCTGAGCGACGAGGAGATAAAGAAACTCGCAGAGCTTGGGTTGAAAATAGAGAGGCATTATGGAAAGCCGCAGGACATAGAGTGGGCGATAGTTGGGGAGGAGATATACATCGTGCAGAGCAGGCCTATCACAACGCTGAAAGCAGAGAAGCCGAGTGAAGATGTAGAAATGGAAAAGAGAGAGGAGGCAAAACAAGCGATGGCAACAGAAAGCAAAGGAAGGGAGATAAGCGTCGGAGAGGCGCAGGTCGTTCTGAGAGGGCTTGGCGCAAGCCCAGGGATAGCGAAAGGGCGTGTGAAGATAATTTACTCTGCTAAAGAGATAGACAAAATGGAGAAAGGGGAGATTCTCGTCACTGAGATGACGAGCCCAGACTTTGTGCCTGCGATGAGAAAGGCTGCGGGCATAATCACAAACTCTGGCGGTGCAACGTGCCATGCTGCCATCGTCAGCAGAGAGCTGGGAATTCCCTGCATAGTGGGGACGAAGAATGCGACTGAAATTCTTAAAACGGGCGATGAGGTAACGCTTGATGCTTATAGAGGGATAGTTTACAGTGGATTGGTTGCGATGGAGGAGAAGAAAGAGAAGGTTGAGGTTGCAGTGGCAAAGGCGGAATATGCGCCCGTTACGGGAACAAAGATATACGTGAACCTTGCAGAACCCGAGCTGGCAGAGAAGGTTGCAGCACAAGCTGTAGATGGAGTTGGGTTGCTTAGGGCAGAGTTCATGATAGCAGGCATCGGGGAGCATCCGAGGAAAATGCTTGAGGAGGGAAGGGGGGAAGAGTTCGTTGATAAGCTTGCAGAGGGTATGAGAAGAATTGCGAGCGCATTCTACCCGAGGCCAGTTGTATACCGTGCTACGGATTTCAAAACTAATGAATACAGAAATTTGAAGGGAGGGGAGAAGTACGAGCCGCAGGAGGCAAACCCCATGATGGGTTATAGAGGGTGCAGCAGGTATATAAGCGAGCCCGAGGTTTTTGAGCTTGAGCTTAAAGCAATAAAGAAAGTAAGGAATGAGTATGGGATGAAGAACCTATGGCTCATGCTGCCTTTTGTAAGAACTGTTGGGGAAATAAGGGCGATAAAGGAGCATCTCTCTCGCTTGGGCATTCACAGAACGAGGGATTTCAAGCTATGGATAATGGTTGAGGTGCCATCAACTGTCTTTCTCATAGAGGAATTCTGCGAGGCTGGAATAGATGGCGTGTCAATAGGGAGCAACGACCTAACGCAGCTCATAATGGGGATAGATAGGGACAATGAAACGCTCGCAACAGCATTTGATGAGAGGAACGCGGCGGTGCTCACTGCTATAAAGCATGTGATAAAAACGTGCAATAAGCACGGAGTTACTGTTTCAATATGCGGGCAGGCTCCTTCAGTCTATCCCGAATTCGCTGAAAAACTCGTTGAGTTTGGGATAACGAGCATATCGGTCAACCCAGACGCAATAGAAAGGACGAGAAGGCTCGTTGCGAGCGCTGAGAGGAAAGTTATGCTGAAGAGGCTTGAGAGGATAATGGAGGAGGAGAAGAGGATAGAGAAGTTCATAGAGCATATATGAGATATAGCTCGCAGGAAAATTGCCACTTATCATTCCGCCTTTATTCCCCTTCTCATCAACTCTTGGCGGATGTCTTCTGCAGAACCACCTACAACGCGCACGGGTTTCTTTATCGGCCCATCAACAAGCAGACTGCAGTCTACGAATTCTGACACAAGCATTCTTTTGACCTCCTCTGGCGGAACAAGATTAATTTGGGAATCATCGAAGATTTCCCTTACTCGTTTTCTATTGGGGTTTAGTGCGTATTTCAAAAAATGGGTGAGGGTGCGCCTCTTCCCGAAAAGATCAGGGCTAACGAAAACGGGTTTGTTGGTGAAGAAGCGGTCTTTTATTTTAGGATAAGGTGTTCCTTCTTGTTCGTAGTCTATCGTTCTCACTTCCAAAATAACAGCAAGCTGGTCTGATTTTGCTTTTAAAAATATTTTATTATCGTCTTCATAAAGTATGTATGTCTCTCCCCCCATGCTTACTGTAATTTCCTTTCGTTTTCCGACAAGCAATTCGTGTAGGGTATGTCTCCCAGGGTAAAAATAAAGTCGTACCCTGTCGTCGGATATCCTTTTAGCATAAAAATGAGGCAGGCTACGGCAAGGAAAAGAAACCGTATTTCCGATGCTTTTTTCTAAAAATTGTAACTGGTAAGAGAGGTCGGAGGGTGATAGCTCTTGTCCTTCGTAACCTCTATTTTCCCATTTTGGATGCTTGTTTAAAGCATCAAAAATTGAGCGGGCATCTAGACGTGCATCGCAGAATGAAACACGCCTTTCGTAAAAGGATTTTGTTCTGGGATCGCTCAATAATAGGGAGATGATGTCTGAAATGCCTGCTTTTGTTTTTTCATAAGAGGCAAGTTCAGGAATATCGTTGCTAAGGCGACGCAGAAATTCTGCAGTTAGATATTCAAACGGGTCCATGCCAACGGCATACTTAACATCGTTAAAGTTTTTGTAGCCCATTATGCGTTGTATGTGAGATATTTTCACCATTACTGCTTTGCCCGCCATAGTAACAGAATAACCGAGAACAACGCGCGCCTCGCCTTTTTCATCGCGAAGAACTAGATGAGGACAATTTACAACTACTCCCTCGTTGTTTGTTTCTGGGTTGTAGGGAAAAAACCAGCGCGGCTCTTTCGTAATATAGGTTTTCGGGCTTTTTGAATTGGGAGAATTTCGTTTTGCCCTATTCACGCCACGGAGCCCATTACGTGGTGGTATGTGATTTTGCAACATGATGGTATTGCGAAAGACATCTATAAAAAGGTAGTGGAGGTTTTATATTTGTTTGAGTGAGTTGAATGCGCATACTCCTGCAGTTTCCAGAAGGGCTTAAAAAAAATGCAATGAAAGAAGCGAAAAAGCTTGAAAAGGATGGGCATGAAGTATTCGTTTCGCTTTCCCCCTGTTTTGGAGCGTGTGATATCGCATTCTACGAGGCTGAGAGAATAGGTGCTGATAAAATAATCCATTACGGGCATTCGTATTTCCCTATTCCGAAAAAATTCAGCAAAATAAAGGTTGAATACAGGGAGTTTTTGATCAAGGTGCCTTGGAGAAGGCTGCTTGGAAAAGCTCTGGGTTATGTTCGGGATTGTAGAACTGTTGGCATAGCAACGACGGTTCAGCATATAGAGCAGTTGGAGGAGATAAAAGGTTTTCTTGAAAAAAACGGGAAAATAGTTCTCATAGGAAAAGGGAAGCTTGCAAAATATGCAGGGCAGATACTCGGCTGTGATTTGGGAGCTCTTGAATCAGTTGAGAAAAAAGCGGACTGCCTCATTTACTTCGGAGGTGGGCTCTTTCATCCCCTTGGCATGAAAAAGAGGATCCTCGTGATAGACCCGTTTATGAAGAGAGTTTTCTGGCTTGAATGCGAGGATTCGGGGAAGCGAATGCGTAGAGGAGCAGTTGCTCTTGCGAATGCGAAAAGGGTTGGCATTTTTTTGAGCACAAAGGCTGGGCAGTTCAAAATGAAAACTGCGCTTGAGATTAAGAAAAAAATTGAGAGGATGGGGAAGGGGGCAGTGATGCTTGTCGGGGACAATATAACGAGAGAGCAGATTGAGAACTTTGCATCTTTTGATTTGATTGTTAACACTGCATGCCCGAGAATAGCTGATGATGAGCTGGGCAGACCTGTGCTGAACGCTGATGAGGTTGAAGCTTTATCTACTGCTTTTCGCCAGGAAACGCAACCCAGTCAGCCATCCTGAATTTTGCGACATACGGCGTTTTCTTTCCATTTTCTACTATGTAGCCTTCTATTTGGACATCGCATGACCATACGGGGGAATATCTCCCACCTTTGTTAGATTGTTCGGGAGTAGCTGGGAACCATCTTATTTTGCCGCTCTCACCAGTCCTAAGTTTTATTGGGTTTTTCAATTCGGTTGTTCGCCAATTTTCACCATCAGATGATACGCTAACGCTCGTTATCCATATTGTTTTGCCAGAATTGTTGATAGACCTGAAGCTGACGCCTGGAACCCATCTTTGATAATCTGCTTTTGTCTCCATCGGACCTGCTGCGGCTATTCCCGTGTCAGTGATAGTTAGGATTTTACCTGTAGGCTTGCCGCCTACTTTAATGCCAAGCAGCGTAGTGCTCGGCTTAAAGCCCGTCGTGCAGTCTATTTCTGCGGTCGGAAATCTCTTGCCTTCATTTACCATCTTCCAGAAGTTTACACGGGCTTCCTCATCCTCTCTTTGCTCAGCCTCAGCTTTTTGTTGCAATCTGGCAAAAGAGGTGTTTTCCTTTCTCATTTCTTCTAGTCTTTCCTTCTCTCTTTGTTCTTCCAGTTTATTGCGGTCTACGGGGTTCATCCAACCATCACCGGGATAGTATTCTTCCCACTTCCCGTTTCTAAATCGCCAACCTTCCTCCATTTCTATTTTTTCCTGTTCAATCCTTGCCCTTTCCCTGCTTTCTTGTATATAACGGCTGAATGTGGAAACCGCCTGCTGACTAAATTTAAAAACAGCATTACGTGTGTTTGGGTTTGCCGCAATGCCGCCCAGCGTTAACGCGGTTATTACACCAGCGCTTGCAGTAATCTTACCCCAATTAATTCTTCGTTTTGGTTGTTGGCGTGTATTTTTTTTGATATTCGGATTAGTTTCGCCCCTACCGCGAGGATATGTATAGATATTCCTATTCATAGGACCACCTATTTTGAAAACTTCCATAAGGCTAAACAGTTTGGATTATATTTACGCAACCGAAGTATATAAACTTATCATAGGGCAGTGTGAGTAGGCTCTTCCTCATCCCTGTGCGAGTAAAGCTCTGCTATGCGCTTGAAATTTTCAAGCGTGTATTCCCCAGATGCTACGAATTCGTTAACTGCTGATTCAAGCATGTCTATATCGCCCTTGAATTTCTCTATCGCATAGGGGGCTATTTTCGTGTACAAGAAAACGCGCATATCGCCCTCATGTTCTTTCGCCCTCTCGTTCATCTCTCTCAGAGCCCTCTCAAAAATGAGAGTAACACGGAATTGGTCTTGCGGGTCTTCATATGAAGACTTTATGAGCGATACGCCAGAGAACTGCACAGTGAGCTCCTTCTTTATGTTGCCCGCAACTATTGAGAGAGAATGGAGGAGCGATGCGCTCGGCTTCTGGTAGTGCTCGCCAGGCTTCACTGCAAGCCTTTGAATTCTTTCATGCGTCGTTTTGGGCTCTTTTATTTCCTTCTCTCCTTCCATGTGCCTATTAGGCTTTTTCGTGTATATATGTGTTTGCCCTATAAGTAGTGCGATGTGTATTGCTTTTTCTTCT
>JAVZCV010000022.1:0-20641 GCA_038874215.1 Candidatus Micrarchaeia archaeon
GCCTAAGAGTATGCCGGCGACAAAGAAAACAATGGATTTATCTTTGTGTGCCAAAACAAAAATAAAAGCTGAGAGCATGATCCCAAAAAGCTCATAGGCGTAAAAACCCGCGAATTTCTTTTCACCCCAAAGAAGGCATGGCTTGATGATGCGGATTGCGTGCGTCAACAAAAATCCACGGAACAAAGTTTCCTCAAAGAAGGCATTCACAGACCACGAGAGCATGATTGATGCGCTTAAAGGAACGAAAGGGAAGGTTTGGTTTAGAATATGTGCTATAGCGATAAAAGTAATCCCACAGAGTAAGATTAATCCAGTCCAATAGAGGTAGGGTGCGGTTCTCCGCGGTATGTGGTTGTATGAGCCGAATTTATTATAGAAAATGGAGTCAATGGCGATTACGAAGAATGCGAGTATGATGTTTTTAAGATGGTTCCACGGATCTCCGAAATTGCAGCCGATATGGCATACATCATAGACTGCCCAGAGAACGAGAATAACGAAGATAAGCTCAGCGAAAAGGGAGAGAAAGATATTACGAAAACGCATCCCATCACTGGCGATTAATCAGTATTGGTTTATGCGCTTTTTAACAGAGAGCGTATGGGCAGGAAAGCCCTCGTAGTTGCTCATAAGCGCTATGTCATTTGCAACTCTTGCAAGCCCATGCTTGCTCGCCTTTTCGTAGGTTGGCATTCTTAGAAAAGTCTCAACGGAGATGCCAGAATATAGTTTCGCTCTTCCTCCTGTTGGGAGAATTGCATTCGTGCCCGCTATGAAATTGCCAAGAGTTATGGGCGTGTATTCGCCTATGCAAACTGTTCCCGCATTCTTTATCATGCGTGCAACAGATGGGGCGTTCTTCGTATTAACTACTATGTGCTCGGGCGCATACTCGTTTGCGAATTCTATTGCCTCTTCAAGCGTATTTGTGATTACTGCACACGAATATTTTTTCATGTTTTCTTCAATGTATGAGCGCCGTGGCTCTGGAAGGAGGTGGAGTATTTCTGAGGCTTCTTTTTTAACGGCTACGGCGAGGCTTTCTGAGTTTGTTACCAGAACGCCCGCAGAATCGGGACCATGCTCTGCTTCTGATAGGACGTCAAGGGCTACGAAATGCGGATTTGCATGCCCGTCTGCCAGTACCATTCCCTCGCTCGGACCAGGAAGGAAAGGGATGCGGACTGTTTCGCTCACGACTTTCTGCGCTGCCACTACGTAAGGATTGCCTGGGCCCGCTATAACGGAAACTTTTGGTATGCTTTCTGTTCCATAAGCCATTGCGGCTATTGCAGGAACTCCTCCAACGCGATATACGCGGGCTCCGCAAAGGGAGGCGGCATAAAGGCATGCTCCTTTTGCCGCTTGTGGTGGGGTGCACATTATTATCTCTTTAACGCCAGCGACTTTTGCGGCGATGCCAAGCATGAGGACTACGGAGGGATAGAGAGCCTTCCCGCCAGGAACGTAAATGCCTGCGCGCTGAAACGGAAGTATTCGCCTTCCGACAACTATGCCCTTTTCAACCTCCAATTCAAATGCTTTGGGCATCTGCCTTCTGTGAAATCTCTCTATGTTGCGCGCTGCTCTTCTAATTGCACGCTTTAGCTCTGGTGCGAGTGAGCACTCTGCCTCGCCCATCTCTTTTCTGCTAACGAGGAAGTGTGATGGCTCTATATCAACGCCGTCAAACTTCTTTGTGTATTCGCGGACTGCGACATCTCCGCGCGCCCGAACATCGTCTATTATTTCTCTCGCTGATCGCATCGCTGCCTCAATATCTATCTCTGCCCTTCGCATTATCTTTTCCTTTTTTTCAGGGGTTAGTTCTGAAAGCCGATATATGCGCATTTCAACCGCCTATTTATACAGCATCGCAATGCCAGAGCCGATAGGTTTGCCAACATTCTTTGAAACGGATATGCACTTAACAGTAAATAAAAATGCCGTTTTTCCACGTGCCTCTGGAATCTCAGTGATGGTCTCGTAGTTCGCCATTCCCTTCGCTACTACTAAGTCTGCATCAAGGAATTTTTTCCATGCCTCGTCATTCACGAATTCCTTTGAAAAGCCGAAGCAGGAGCCTTTCCCGAAAACTTCTGCTGGGAATCGCACCTGCTTCGCTTCTTTTAAAGTCAAGTCATCATCAACGGGCGAAGTGCAAACGGCTACGCGCACGCGCGCCCGCTTTGCAAGCTCTTTTATGAGAAGCTTATCAAAGAATGCCTCTCCTGCATTATCGCATATGTACAGGATGCTGCGGGCTTTCAGCACCTTTTTGTAAATTTCTCTCGTATCATCTATCGCAAGCCCACTGCGTACCGCCCTCCTTATCGTTTTTTCTATTTCGCTTACATTTACCGAGTGGCGTGGCGAAGAAACCTCGGCTATATTCCCGTATATTGCAATCATGAGCGCTCTTTTAAAGCGTTCAAATTCTGTTTTTCCTTCCGAAACGTACTTTTCAAAAACGGGGTAGGACTTTTTGGCATGCTCCATCGCTTCCCGTTTTTTCATCCTATACGGATCTTTGTTGCCTGTCAGGCGCATCACGAGCATGCTTTGGAGAGTCCCGAGGTCGGATGGTGTTTTTTCATATGAAAATTCTTTTTCCATCAGCCTGCACATTTCAAGAACAACTTTTCGTATTTTTTCCTTGTCTTTTGTGCCCAATTCTGCGGTTTTTAAAACGCGGTCAAACATGCACGCCGCACAGTAGGGATAGATTTTCATTTTTTCATCCTTCCGTACTCCTCTGCAATCTCAAAGAGTGATGAAAGCAATCTGTCGTTCTCATCTGTTTTGCCGATTGTTATTCGGACGCAGTCTGGAAGAGACTCGCGGGCGAGTATGCCTTTTGCGAGAAGATGCCCTGCGAGGTTGGGGAAAGGAGCTTTTACGAGCAGGAAGTTCGCTTCTGACGGGTAGGCTTTATATCCCATGCGCGATATCTCTGTGCGCACACGCTCTCTGTCTTTTATTATTTGCGATACTGTCGAGCGCATGTAGTCTATATCGGCAAGGGCGGCAAGCGCACACGCCTGCGCCGCACCATTCACGTTGAAGACGAGTTTGGTTTTCATAAGAGCATTCGCGATTTCTTTTGAAGCAAGAGCGTATCCAACCCGCAAGCCAGCAAGAGCAAAAGCCTTTGAGAGGCTGCGTATTATTATGAGGTTTTCCTGATCTGGTATCCGACCTGCGAGGGTTTTTCCGCTGAACTCGTAATATGCTTCGTCAAGTATGACTGGTAGCCCAGTGTCAAGGAAGCGCTCAATGTGCCCATGCGCAACCCCTGTTCCCGTCGGGTTGTTGGGGTTGCATATGGCTATTGCGACAGTTCTCTCGTTTATTTTTGAGAGCATGCCCTCTGCCGTAGCATGCGTAAAAGCGAAGTTTTCATCAAGAGGCTGGGTTATGAATCTGCCGCCGTAGAATCTCGTCCCTATCTCATACATAGGGAATGTTGGGGAGTATGAAATGACTTCGGAGTTTTTTTCTACGAAGAGCCCGAGTATGCAGCGGATTGCGTCGTCTCCTCCACTGAAAGCAACTATATTTTCGGGCGGCACGCCAGTGTATTCTGAAAGCTTATTCCTAAGCTCACGCGCTTCTGGGTCTGGGTATCTGAATATTTTTTCGGAGTATTCAGAAAGCGCTTTTTTGACTTTGGGGGAAGGGCCGTAGTTGTTCTCGTTTGACATCAAGCCTATCTCGTATTTCACAGCCCTTGCGGTTGGGTAGGCGCTCATCTCCTGAACGCACTTCCTTATCTTTTTTTCTATGCCCATCCCACCACCGTTATGGAATGCCCGAGTTTTGAAGAATGATTTTTGCGGCATCTTCTGTGCTAACCTTCTTCTCCTCCCCTGTTTCAAGAGAGCGGAGAGTTATCATGTTCTCTTTAATTTCCCTATCACCCACCACTGCAACGAATGGTATCCCACGAGCATTCGCATACTCAAACTGCTTCTTAAGCGGCCTGCCCATCAGGTCAATCTCGCATGGAACATGCATGCTTCTGAATTTTTGAGCTATGAGTATGCCTGCATTGTATAGCTCTGCGCTAACGGGCGCTATGTAGAGGAGGACGCGCGTTCTTTTTGCAAGGCTCTCTTTTTTCAGAATATCAAATATGCGCTCAACCCCGAGGGATATTCCAACTGCTGGCATTTGCACACCGCCGTATGCACCTATGAGCCCATCGTATCTCCCGCCGCCTCCGATGCTTCCCGCACCCCCGCTGCACGAGATTTCAAAAACTGTGCCCGTGTAGTAATCAAGGCCGCGCGCAAGCGAGAAATCAACAGTTATGAAATCCCCATAACCGTACGTGCTGATGAGGCGCAGAAGTTCTTTTATGCCATCAAGATGCTTGCCTCCGCCTTGTTTTTCCAAAAACTCCCTTGCTTTCCGCAGTTTCTCATCATTCGTTCCGCTTATGCTTATAAAGCGGATTATTTTTTCTATGTGCGTTTCCGATATGCTGTGGGTTGCGAGCTCTTTCCTAACCCCTTCCACCCCAATTTTTTCTAATTTGTCTATCGCACGGAACGCATCAAGAAGCTTTCCTTTCTCTACACCCATTTCTAAGAATGCTGCTTCAAGGATGCGCCTGTCGTTTATCCTTACATTGAATTTGTCTATGCCGACAGCACGAAGGCATTCAGAAGCGCATGCAACAAGCTCTGCCTCTGCGCCTATGTGCGAACTGCCGATGATATCTATGTCTGCCTGCCAGAATTCGCGGTATCGCCCTTTCTGTGGCTCTTCTCTTCTCCAGACGCGAGAGATGCAGTAGCGCTTGAAGGGCTTTGGAATGTCTAAGCGTGATGCCATAACACGGGCGAGTGGAACTGTCAGGTCAAACCTAAGCCCGAGTTTTTCCTCAACGCGGAATATCTGCTTATTTGTATCCTCCCCGCATTTAAGCGTGAGTATTTCAAGCTCCTCAAGCGCAGGCGTTTCAAGCGGCTCGTATCCGTAGGAGCGGAATATCGCACGTATTTTATCAAAAAGCTCCTCCCGCATATTCATTTCTTCTGGCAGGAAATCGCGCATTCCTCTCGGAGTTCTGAGTTCCATACGAAAATTTTTCTGGAAAAAGGTTTAAATCATGTAGCTATCTGCCTGCCATTTCCCTATAGAAAAACGCACCGAAGCCGATTAGCAGATAGGAGATTGAATAGAGCGCATCTACGGGATGCTGCGTTCCGTAGCCTCCAAATACGTTAAGATAGACGAACCATATGTCAGCGATGCATATGAGAAGAAAACCAAGGAGCATGACCAACCAGGGCTGGAGCAGTTTGCTCCCAAAGAAGAAGAGTGCAGTGAGAACTACAAGTGTCACTATTATGATGTCGGCAGCAATGTAGAATACGTCAAAAAACTTTTCAGCAGCACTCACCTCGGCGTTGGAGATGGGTGGGACGAGGAAAATTGCAAGCAGTATGCCGACAACGGCTCCCAAAACGAGCACTGCAAAAATATGGTTGCGGTTGTGGTATGCAAGGGTATCTTGCGATATACGGTAGAGACCTGCTATAATGGGCAAATAACCGAGCGTCCATGCAACATCGGCTAGAGAGGGGTATGGGACATCAACTCCTACCAAAACATCATAGTACGCCCATGTTGCTTCGGCGCAGAGCCATAGTATGACGCCGATGAGAACGAGGAGCCATGAGAAGCCGAACTCACTTTTTCCCTTCCAGAACAATCGGTAGAAACACGAAACGCCAAAAACTGCGGTTGCGGCGGTTGCGATGGCAAGGGCGTTCGTTACTATTGTGGCTGTGCGCTCCTCCATCGGAAGGGTGTATGCACCCAAAACGGATAGCAGCAGAATGAGGATTATGCCGTAGAATAGTCGTCGCGGGCATTTCTTCTTCATGATTTAATTTATGTTGGTTTATTTTAAAACTTTGCAGTCTTGTTTGAGTGATATATTTTAAAACGTGCTAATTTGAAATTTAAGACATGGGGATTGGCGAATCTGTAGATTTGGTGACCAAAATATTCAGTAGGAGTTTTGCCATATACCGAGAAAACAATACAAAATTCCTTATTCCCCTCATAATTGTTTTTATACTTTCAATCCCATTGCCCAACATATACTTCACCACGATAATAGCCACGGTAAATTGTTTAGGCGCTTTTCCAGTTTTTCTGCCTTATCTATTTGTGGTAGGTACCATGGTCACAGTTGTAATTGGTTTGATGGTTCTTCTTCATACTCTGATTCTCAGCATGCTACATGCCATACGGGATCTGATAATGAAGCGCCAGCCTTCGGTGTGGCATGCACACTTCTGGACAGAGATAGGAAATGGTTTGAGGTGTGTTGTTATTAGAATTGGTTTGTTTATCGTGTTAAGCATACCTTTCATAATTGCGTTTATTCTTATATTCCTTCGGGCGGTAACATCTTGGGATGGGATTTTTATTCTAGTTGCAACCCTAATCCTATTCATTATTATTATAATCATATTGGTGAACTTCCTCGCTATTTTCGTTCCGCAGGAGCTTGCACTCGCAAGGTCGGGAATTTTGAAGGCTGTTTCTTCATCAATATCGCTTATTTTTTCAAATTTCCTTTTGGTTTTTCTATTCGCGCTCGTGTGGGCGATAATTGGAATATTAATGACCATAGGTTCGATGCCAATTTCATGTTGTTGCGTCACTCAGTATATACCAAAGGTAGTTGGGATATTCGTGTTGCTTCCTGTAAATCTCATTTCGAATACGATGCTTTGGCTGTTGCTTAAAGGACAAATAAGCCAAGAAGAAATAGTAGGAAGAAGGTTGGAGGATAAAAAGGAGGTATTAAAAAGTGTTGAAAAGGAAAAAATTCGGGAGATGGATGGGGAAGGTGAGGAAATTGATGATAACGAAGTTGAGAGCGGGAATGAAGTCGTGAGTGAACACGTTCCCGAATACAGTAGTCCAGAGCCACCCACGGGCATTGGGCACACTGGCATGGGCTTCCTCTACAGCCAAGAGAACAATTAATTTGTTTTGGTCTTTTCTTTCGTTGCCCTTATTGCACGTATTCTGGAAAGTATATGCATTGCAAGAGCCTCCGCGTTCTGCTCATTCAAACCATCTATGTGAGCATATAAGTTTGAGCGGGATGTTACTGTTGAGATATACATATCCCACAAACCGAAAGCAACGTCAAGAAAGTCGCGGTCTATGTAAACACTTTGTATTTTTGAATACGGGATTATGAGCTCTTGCGAGCCGAAAACACCTTTTTTTATTATGAGAACATCCCCATTATCCTCGTAGTAGTATCGTCTGAAATATTCAAACTCGTAGAGAAGTGTGAGAACAAAGAGCATGGCGCCGAGTAGAACGCAACCGAAAAAAACAATTAGGAATTTTGGGGCAAGCACTGAGGTAAAAGATAAAAATCCACATATTACTGCTGGAATCATCATGCTTTGGAGTGTCTTTTTGATGGGTTTCAGTTTCGCAAGCGGAAAGTTATTTCTGAGCGTCCCCTCCATTTCAAGCGAAATGCCCATTCGTTCCGCAAGTAAAGTGCGTAGTTTCTTTGCGTGTGCGTAGTCTATATCGGGAATTGCTTCGGTGTTTACGGATGCAGAATAGACTTGTTCTCCATCACCCATTGCTAATTCCTTAGAACCTGTTTCCAAACGTATTGTGGCAAGCCCTGCGATGCTCTGCGGGAAAGAAACCGTAATCTCTACATCCTGGATTCGCTCGTATGCTATCTGCTTCTTCGCAGTGTTAAGTAGGCCGTACTTTATTATTATGGAGTTATTTGTAATCTCATAATCGCACGAAAAAGTTAGGTACATGGCGTTGATGATAAGGGTGGCTGCGCCAAGTGCAATGGCCGCTAAGCCTATAAGGAGAACAATGTTGGCAAATGGTGGGAAAAAGAATTTTGCTACTGCATAGACTATTGGGAGAAGAAGAAGTGCAAGAATTCCGTAAATGGCAATGGTGTATATGGCGGATTTTAGGAAATGGTATGGGAATTTCACGGATGTGGCTCCGGATGCTATGTCGGTGGGTCTCTCGGTGCTGGCTACTGATGTTTCGCCATATGGAATGTCAGTTGAAGTCAATGCATGATCTTTGGCTAAGGAGAGTATTTTTAACCTCATGCTGACGGCGTTGCTCGGTTCAAGCCCGAATAAATGAGCGCCCGAAACTGAAAGGGTGCTCATCGTTTTTACTCGCAGGTGCTTTATATTCAGGAGTTTGTCTATAAGCGTTTGCACTTCTTCAACGTCCTGTATGCTTTTGTAGATTACAAGTGTTTCACGGGGTGTTAGAAATCCTCTTTTGATGAATACACCGTCTTCTCTCAGTTCGTATCTGAGCGAAAGAAACTCTTTCCAGATGAGCCAGATGAGAAGTGGCAGGAGCGGGGGGAATATGATTGCTATGATGAGAAAGGGCATATATGAAACTAACAAACCTAAAAACGCATTTTTTGAGGGCAGAAATAATTCGGGGGGTTTTTCTTTAGGCTGGATTGCTGTTTCATCAATTTTATGCGGATGCGCAGAATAACCAAAAATTTTCTGGAGGATGAGTGTGCGGATCGCATCCGCAGACTCATTGCTTAAACCGTCAATATGGGACATTTTTCCTGAGATTTCTGTCGCAGTTGAAAAATGCAGGTCGTATAAGCCGAAAAGCCTATCAAGTATATCCTGGTCTTTGTATATATCCTGAATCTTTTTGAGTGGAATTGAAATTTCATTGACGAAAAAAACTCCTTTGCGTATGATGAGCCTATCTTCTATAAGATCATAGAAATAGCGAGAGTAGTATTCCCGTTCGTATAGATAGAGAAGAAGAGAAGCAAGCAAAAAAAAGATTGCCAATAAAGGCGCCAAAATAAAGAAGGCAGCCAATGGAGGAAAATCAAAATAAATGAAAAAAATAAGAACGCCGCTCGCAAGCATTGTAACATATCGGAAAAAGTCGGATAAAGTCTTCTTGGTTATCTTTTTAGGCAGAAGGGGATATAAGTCCCTCAGCGTCTGCTTTGTAGTTTTATCATTCAACAACGTTCTTCGCCTCTTTTACTTTTGAAAGAATAGACTTTTGAAGTGCTTCGGCATTATCCTTGCTTAAACCGAAGATGATTTCTGAACCACCAGTGGAAGCGGCAGTAGAAACCATGACGCTCCACAGGCCGAATAACTTTGACCAAAAGTCTTGGTATACGTTCACATCTTGGATTTTCTCGTACGGCATTAGAGTTATTGTGGTCTTTACAACTCCCTTCTTTACAAAGAGGTAGTGTTCATCAACGTTGAATACGAAGGCATCAGTAAAAAGGTAGGCATATAGGAGATTAGCGAGTAGGAGGGCGCTCAGGATGAGGATAGTTAGCAGTATGATCTGAAGGGTGGGTAGACGGGGTATTATGGGAAGTAGAAACAATGCATAAAACAGTATGAACAGAAGCAGGGAGGATAGATTTGAGAAGGCAATCTGAAAGAAAGCATGGTCTTCTATAGGTAAAAAAGGATGGCGATTTTCAAGGTTAAACATGGATTGTTTTAGGGGAAGTTAAGATATATAAATGGGCTTTTACGCTTCTCCTGAAATTTTCTTTGCCCTCTCAATAGCGCGTAGAAGATATTCCGATTTATCAAACTGCGGTGCGGTTTTTAGAAAGGCGGCGACTTCGGACTTTATTTGAAGGAGGTGCCTTTCTTTTGATGCGTTATCTAGAGCGGTTTGAGCCTGCAGCTTCTGGCCTCCTTCCATGAAGCCCTCTGGAAAGTACCAGTCCTTGAACCACGTAAAACCGAGGTTGAATAGCTGGTATCCGAGCCGCGTTATCGGAGCTGGAAAGCCTACCATAAGGCAATACTGCGTCTCACGGTCTTCGTAGTATTCTACAAAAATGTAGCCTCCTGGTTCAAGATGGCGGGCAATGAGGGCGAGGAGAGCATTTTCAAAAGCGGAGCCGAAAAATGAACTTAGGCTAGGGGAAGGTTTATTGCTTATGTTGAAAATCTCAGCCCAAGGGCGGTTATATGGCTTTGAGCCGTAATAAAATTTAGCGGAAGCAACGAAGTTTTCTTCGTTTTCATTTTTTATATAGAGAGCTGCATTGGTTTCTTCGGATAACCTTCCTTTCCAAACTTTTTTGGCATAGAGCGTGGAATTTTCTATGTTGATACCGTTTTTCAGCTCTACGAGGGCATTTTCAAGCATCGTACACACGTTTTAGAATATATTTTTGTGAGGTGTTTATTATTCAAGCAGTCTCTTCTCGCCACTTAAATTTTTAATTTCTGTTATGTCCTGCGTTACCTCAAGACATCCAAGGTATTTGCCAGAGGCGTTTCTGATGGCAAAGTATCGGATATGAACGAATCTGCCCTTTACGTTTATCCAGAACTCCGCTACATCACGCTTCCCGTTTCTAAAATCTTCTATTATCTGGTTCACTGCATGCAGACTCTTCTGGGGATGGCATTGCTGAACTCTCCTGCCAATTGCTTCCTTTGGTCTGACAAAAATACGGCTCTTTGAAAGCTTATTGAAGTACTTAACCACATTGTTAGAATCTACAAAAGATATATCAATGGGTACCGCTTCAAGAATCGCCTGAATCTCTTCATGAGAGAGCTTTCCTGCTTCAAATTTTATTTCAGCGTTATTCCCCATATTATCACCTACTTATAGGTATGGCTCAGGATCCGAATCAAAAAGTTTTGTGCTGAGGTATCGCTCGCCCGTATCTGGCACGATTACGACGACACGCTTTCCTTTTCCAAGCCTTCGTGCAACCTGCAATGCAGCCCATACATTCGCACCCGCAGATATTCCGCAGAATATTCCCTCCTCACGGGCTAGCCTCTTGCTTGTTTCAAATGCATCCTCATCCTTTACAGGTATTATTTCGTCTATCAACTCTCTTCTGAGAATTTCTGGAATGAAACCCGCGCCTATTCCCTGTATCTTATGCGTGCCTGCGCTACCGCCGCTTAGAACGGGTGATGCCGCAGGCTCAACCGCAATGAATTTTGCATTTGGAAGCTTAGGCTTTAGCGCCTCTGCAACGCCCGTTATTGTGCCGCCCGTGCCCACGCCAGCAACAAAGGCATCAAATCTGCCTATCTCACGCTCTATCTCGCGCGCAGTTGTTTCAGCATGCGCCCTAACGTTCGCCTTGTTTTTGAATTGGTTTGGAATGAAAGCATGGGCATCTTTCCTTGCTATCTCTTCGGCTTTCTCAACAGCGCCATTCATTCCCTTTTCTCCCGGAGTGAGCACTATCTCCGCTCCAAGAGCTTTCAGTATTTTTCTTCTCTCAATACTCATCGTCTCGGGCATTGTGAGTATGAGTCGGTAGCCTTTCACTGCGCAAACCATTGCGAGCCCAATGCCAGTATTGCCAGATGTAGGCTCCACTATTATGGTATCCTTTTTTATCATGCCAGCCCTTTCAGCTTCCTCTATCATGTAAAGACACGCCCTATCCTTAATGGAGGAGCATGGGTTGAAGAACTCAAGTTTAGCAATCACTTCGGCATCGTTTTTACCCACGATTTTATTCAGTCTCACATGGGGAGTATTTCCTATCGTTTCAAGAATGTTTTTGTAAATCAATCTACCACCTGCCGATAATTTACATCGGCTCCTTTAATTTGTTTTGAATTCGGCGCTTTATCATCCACAAGTGAAGAGAGCGCGTTTGAAAGTGCTTTTAGCGCAAGCTCTAAACTGTGCTCTTTTTCTGGTGGCACAAAAACGAGCTCATCAACTATTTTGCTTCTGTCTATTTTTTTCGCTTCGTCTATGTTTGCGCCTTTCAATAGCGTTGTTAGAACAGACATGGCAACTATCGTGCCAGAGCATGCGCTTGCGCCGAACTTCGCATTCGTTATTTTATCGCGTTTTATTTTTAAGTAGAGAGCTACCTTGTCAGAACATTTCCCGCCAGCGTATTCGGCGGTTCCGATTGCGGTTGGGTTTTTTATTTTGCCAACGTTGCGTGGTTTGCTCAAATGCATTAGAAACTCTTTGGTTAACATTGCGGGCACCACTAACCACTATTTTCTTATTGCAACCCTAACTTTTTTTACGCCAGGAATTTTTCGCACGTGTTCTTCAACTTCCTCGCTTATGTTTTCTGCGAATTTTTCATCTGTGTTGCCGAGGGAGATGTATACCGCCACTGTCCCGTCTTTGCCTATTTTGACATTTCTGACCATCTTAAGCCGAACTATGCTTATGCCTATCTCGGGGTTTATCACTTTTGCAAGCTCGTTCATCACAGCATCGTGGGTGAGAGGGGTTTCTTCTTTGCTGATTAATCCCTGTTTCAGCTTGTAGTCCCTTATCGCAGCCTTCAGCGCGTTAACGGCAAGAACAGAACAATGGACTTTTACGGGTGGGAGACCGCCGAGCTCGCGGGCTGCGGTGAGGTAGTCCATCTTCTCAAGCTCCTCAATAGTTCTGCCTATAGCCTTCTCTGATATTACCGAAGCTGTGGCTATGTTGGATGCGCAACCATATGATTTGAACTTCATTTTTTTCACTTTGTGGGTTTTTGGGTCAACTTTCAGATAAACCGTAAGCATGTCTCCGCATAGCGGGCTGCCTTCTGTCGCAACGCCGTCTGGGTTCTTTATCTCGCCAACGTTTCGTGGATGCCTGAAATGCTCAAGGACTTTTTTCGTGTATTGCATAGCCATTGGACCACCTATTGCGGAACAAATGCGCTTATTTTACGGAGTTTCTCAACAACTGCCCTTGTTTTTTCTATAACATATTCTACTTCTTCCTTTGTGTTAAACCGCGAGAGGGAGTAGCGTATAGAGCCGTGTGCATCCTCATGCCTGAGTCCTATTGCAGTTAGAATGTGGCTTGGCTGCAGCGCATGGGAGGAGCATGCGGAACCCGTTGACACACATATGCCGTGCATGCTTAGAGAGAGGACTATGGCTTCGCCCTCTATGTATTTGAATGTTATGTTTGCGTTGTTTGGAAGGCGCTTGTCCATGTTTTTTCCCTTCGGCCCATTCAGATGCGTATTTTCTATGCTCAGAAGCCCGTCTATTAGCATGTTGCGCAAACTGCGCATGTGTGCAGTATTTTGTTCGTAATCGCGCATTCCTATCTCAACAGCCTTTGCAAAGCCGACTATCGCTGGAACATTTTCGGTACCGGGCCGTATATCAAACTCTTGGGGACCGCCATCAAAAACCTTCTCCAGTTTTATGCCCGAGCGGATATAGAGAGCGCCAACACCTTTCGGGCCATGTATTTTGTGTGAGTTGAGGGTTACCATGTCTATGTTCTGAGCCTTTACATCAAGTTCTGTTTTTGTGAAGCCCTGCGCAGAGTCTGTATGAAAGGGAACGCCTTTTTCCCTGCATATTTTACCTATTTCACGCAGGTTTTGTATCGTCCCTATCTCGTGGTTGGCGTGTATTATTGAAACGAGCGCCGTTTTTTCATTTATTGCATTTTCAAGACGAGTGGTATCTATGAAGCCCTCGCTGTCAACTGGCAGAATGGTAAGCTCAAAGCCCTGCTTTTCAAGCCTTTTCATAGGGTTGAGAGCGGCACTGTGCTCTATCGCAGATGTAATTAGGTGCGTTTTCCCGTTCTTTTTTCCAGCGAGCGCAATCCCATAAATCGCAATGTTGTTTGCCTCTGTTGCAGAGCCTGTGAATATGATTTCGCTCGCACTTGCATTAATCGCCTTCGCTATCGTAGTTCGTGCCTTTGTAATCGCGTTTTCTGCCTCCTCGCCGAGGTAATGGAGCGAGGAGGGGTTGCCATACTTCTTTGTGTAGTAGGGAAGCATTTCCCTTACTACATCAGGGAGGACGCATGTCGTTGCGCTGTTATCCATGTAAACTTTCACAAAACCACCTTTTGCTATGCTATAAAGGTGTGGCGTTCTTGCACAAACTGCATGAAGTCATATCGGCAAGTTCCATATGAAAACTGCAAACAGCACCGGAGCTTCTTGCAAGCATGCATGCCCTGCATATTCCACTTACTACGTGGGTATCGCCTTTTGAAGCATTCCTTGCTATTTCATCGGCAAGTTCTGAGATTGCTTTCTTAGTTTTTTCATCAAGTTTGAGCCCTCTCCCACGCTTTCCTTTCAGATACTGCGAGACTGCGGCTGGGGTTATTCCAAGAATGCGTGCTATCTGGCTTTTTTTGATGCCTTTCGTGAAGAGCTCTCTCGTAATTTCTGAGGTTATTGCAGGTAGCAGATACCAGTAGACCATTTGGCATGGGACTTTCATACTTTTAACGATTGTTAAAAAAGTATATAAATTTAGCGCTTTGCAAAAGAATACTTTGCAAAAGAATAACCTCTTCACTGATAATTATTAAAAGGAGCGGACTATTTTTTATGAGGGATCTGACAGTGGCCATCAAAGAAGAAAAACGCGATATGGTTGTGCTTCTGTTGATCGTTCTGGTTAGTGCGGTTGTTTTCTTTTTTGCCCATAATCGTGGTCTTGACCCGATAGATGACGGCTATCTTGCTTATCCCGCAGTCCGCGTGCTTGCAGGCCAGTTGCCACACGTTGATTTCGTTACGGGTTATACGGGAGGGTTGTATTTTTTCCATGCTCTTGTATTTTTTCTTTTTGGGGTTGACATAGTAAACCTACGCAGGGTGTTGGTTTTTTTTGGTTGCGGTATAGTCGCTATACTTTTTTTGCTTACACGGCGGATTGCCAGATTTCCGTTTTCGCTTATCCCAAGTTTCGTATTCTTTATCTACGGCCTCCCTGTCTGCTTCAAGCCGTATCCTACATGGTATTCCGTATTTTTTGGGCTTGCAGCCCTACTTTTTCTTTTTAGATTTGGAGAAAAGGGGGAAAGATGGTCCCTCGCACTCTCGGGTATTCTGATTGGTTTTTCGTTCCTGTTTAAGCAGACGGTTGGCGTGTATAACATGCTTGCCTCTATGCTATTTCTTTCCACCGCACACGGAACTCCGAGAGTATTTAAGGCACTGCCGATTGTGTTTTCAACCTTATTGTTTTTTTCAATGCTTCTGCCACAACTTTCCATTGATGTAATTGCCATTTTCCTTCTTCCGCTTATTTTTCTTTTTTATGTTGCTTGGTTCTATGAAAGCGAGTTTAGATGCACATTGGCAGATTGTTTGTATATTCTTCTTCCATTTGTTGCAACGGTTTCGCTCATGCCGTTGTATTATATGGCTGTTCGCGGGCCTTCGGCTGTTATTGATTGGCTATACGGTGTATTTGTTTTTCCTGCACGGATTCCGCTTATTGCAACTCCCCCCCAGTGGCTGGGTATTCTCCCGCTTATTTTCATTGGAACTACTGTGATTATATTCCGGGGTAGATGGGTGTCGGCTCTTTTTTTTCTTCTTCTAATATTGGGTTTCGCAACGGGCAGGCATTTTTTAGCACTGTATTTCCGAACTGTCGGGGTATGGTTGCCGTCTCTTACGTATTTAGCAGCCTTGCTTATTAGGGGTGAATGGAGAAAGAATAGATTGCTTCTTGGTCTTATGTGTTTCGGGGTAATGAATCTGTTTGTGCTTTTTCCAACGATAGACTACCCCTATACCGTTTGGTCAAGCGCACCAGCGCTTCCTGTTTTGGCCTATGTCCTCAACATGGTTTGGGTGCGCAGGCGCTTTTATGCGCTTCCTGCCTTTGCGCTTTTGGGCACTTTTCTTATATATCATGCAGTGCATGTTTTCATTAGGGCTGATGAGGTTCCGCTTTTGCTTGATGGCGCTAATGTTTATATGGATAAAGAAACTGTGGAAAACCTGCGTGGCGTTGTGGAATTCCTTAGAGAAAATGCAGATGAGGATGAGATTTTTGTTTTTCCCGCAGACTCAATAGTATATCTCCTTGCAGGTAGGGATAATCCTACAAGGTATGATTACCTGCTCTGGGGTTTTGCTGATGAGCGGGGAATTGATGAAATTATAAGAACACTGCAGGAAAAACGGATAAAATGGGTTGTAGCGGACTTCTCGTATAAAACGAGGTATTACGACTACGTTGGGGAACATGCAGCAGACAAAATGGAGGGATATCTGCGGGTAGAGTATGAAACGGTTGTGAGAATCGGACCTTACGAGATAATGCGGCTTCGTTGAAATATAATTACTTTCTTGCAGGAAACTTGTGCTTTAAATATTACCTCGCACATAAAATTAGTGGGTTCTACGCTTTTTTGGGTGGTGTAATGGCTACAGAGGAGGATGGGGAGGAGAAAGGTGGAACCAGTATAGGTGCTAATGAAAGTATAGTGATTGAGGGATCTAGTGGTAATATAAATGTTGCTAAAGGAGGGGAAGGGGGAAAGGGAGGCGATGCAACAGCAAAAGCAGAATTAAATATAAGAATAGATGTAAATTCCCCTTGGGGAACATATCCAGAAGAAGTGGAAAATGAGGGTAGGCAAACAGGAACAAAACTACAGCCCATGGCGATTCCAGTAGATCTTAAAACAATTATGGAGATCATTAATGCAATAATTGAAAAAGGCGAGATTGGGGATGAAGAGCGCTCTCTTATTAGACGTCTTATTAGAAGTGTTATTGAATATTTTTATGAGACTAAAGATAAAAATGCGCTGGATTTTGCCGGATATCTTCACGAGAAATTGTTGGGTGGATCGCGTAGAGTAGTTTTTGTGGATTTAGACTACACACTGATGGACTCGTTTGCGGCATGGTGCGCTACTGCAAAAAACGGGATAAAAGAACTTGGCCTTCAACTAACGGAGGACCAAGCTCTGGCACTTGCCCGTGCAGTATATAATAACCACCCCCATTTCTCCAGAGAACCGTTTGGTTATGCTGATTTCCGCCAAGTTTGGTACGATAGAGATTTCTTCGCAACTCTTCTCGCTCTTGATACTGAGGAGATACGATCAATTTTTGAAGGTATACAAAAACCTCTGGAAGACGAAACATTCATGGCTAGGCTCACGGAGTACATAAGTAATTTGAATGCTAAAGAACTAAAGCAGAAAATTGAGGATATAAAAAACGACCCGAGAAATAGAGTGAAAATTGAGGGAGCACATGCAGAGGCACGCTCTACGGATTTTAAGTCGTATGCTTATGAGGGTGCTGGAAGATTATTTGAATTGCTAAGTGGGTTGGGCATAGATTATTATATAGTTACTGAAGGGGATTGGGAGGCGCAGGCGTGGAAAATTAAACAGATCGGCATTGGTATCCCTGATAGCAGGGTAATTGCAACAAGCAGGGCGGCTTATCCTGTCGTTGATATAAACAGGTTGAGATGTGCGGTTCAGCAAATTGATGAACAGATAAGGGAGTGTGATGAAATTTCCAGAGATTATGAGAGCGATAAGAGAAGATATAGGGAGTTCATTAAATTTGCAGAACCTGAAGAGCGAGAAGTTATAAGGGGGGTGAGAAAGCGATATTGCGAAAATTTTAGAAAAAGAATCGGAGAAGCAAAGAAAAAGAGAAGCCAGCTGGAGAATTCAAAAAAATTGCTCTCAGATTTTATTAACTTGTTTGGGGAATTCTCAGAGGAGAGAATGGTGTCATACTATGCTTTAGTTACCATGGCTATATCGGCGAATCCCGCCAACCCGAATGAATTTTTCAGAGTCTCAAGAAAAGCAGTAAATGTTCAGGGCTTGAAGGTTGCACGTGTTGGGGATAGGCAGGATATTGATGTGAATATGTGGAGGAGATTTGACCCTAATGCCATAGCGGTGAGGGTCATGCAAGGACGCTATGCAAAGTCATTAACACAACAAGAATGCCAAGCCCCCGAATATCGTGAAGCGACTAAGGTAGTGGACAGTATTCGTGAAGCAGCAATATTTCTTGCAGATCCGATGACATGGTACGAAGCTAAACCTATCGGGCAGCCAACCGTAATAGACCCCCATCTTACGGATGAGCAGCTTTTTGAGCTTAGAAGGGCTCTTGCGTCAGAGAACCCTCTTGTTCGTGATGCTGCCTACAACTTGGTTCAAGCACTTATAGAGACAACTACGGATGAAAGTAAGAAAAAACAACTTAGTGAGATTATACAACCGACGACGGGTAAAAACACAGGAGGCGTGGGAGTTATTAACGGTGCAACAGATGGAGTTCTCTCGGATTGGCGTGCGGGACCTCTTGGAAGGCGCAATAATAGAGAAGTACCTAAGGGAAGGGGACAAAGGAATCCATCCAAAACGCCTCCTATGAGACACTAGAACCACGTTGGCCTTTGCAACATGTTTATTTATTTTATCCGTTATTGATTTTTTATGCGGATTATTACCATTCATGCGGATTTCGTGGAATACGAGCCGCTAAAAAAGGCAATCAAAACAGCAGAAGAAGTGGGCAAGGGAAAGGTTAGAGTAGAGGAGTGCTTGGTCGTTCTTACTTCTGTTGAAGAAGGTGACGGCGATAATGCGGCTGCAAAGGCTATTAGAGAGATAGCGAATATAGCGGAGCAGGTTAAGACAGGCAGGATTGTTATTTATCCGTGGGTTCACCTGTCATCAAAACCGGCTAAACCAGAAGTTGCGCTTAAACAACTCAAAATGATTGAGACGGGTTTACGCGCAATCGGAAAGTATGAGGTAAGCAGAGCGCCTTTTGGATGGTACAAGGCATTTGATATCAAGTGTAAGGGGCATGCACTGAGCGAACTTTCAAGAGAAATAAAAGAGGGTGAGGTTGCAGGGGAAAGAGAGAGAAAAAGCGGTGTGGGAAAAGAGTTGGTTTCCGATTCGCTCAAAAAAGAATCAAAGCTGAAAAGCGAATTTTACATACTAACGCCTGATGGGCAACTTGTCCCAGTGGCCAAGTTTGACTTTGCAGGATATGGAAGCCTGAAAAAATTTGCGGAGTATGAGATGAAAAAGGAGCGGGAGTATGCGTGCGAGCCTCCACATATAAGACTCATGAGAGAGCAGAAAATTGCTGATTGCGAGCCCGGAAGCGACTGCGGGAACATGCGGTGGTACCCGAAAGGTCGCCTGATAAAAAAGCTTCTTGAAAGGCAGATTAGCGAGATATGCGTAAAATATGGGGCGCATGAGGTTGAGACACCCTTAATGTATGATTTTGAGCATCCTGCACTTAAGAAATACCTCAACAGGTTTCCTGCAAGGCAGTATGTCGTGAAATCTGACGATAAGGAGTTTTTCCTCAGGTTTGCGGCATGTTTCGGTCAGTTTCTTATGGCAAAGGATGTGCTTATATCTTACAAAAATCTGCCTTTGAAAATATATGAACTAGCAAAGAGTTTTAGGCGCGAACAGTCTGGTGAGTTGTGCGGTCTGAAGCGTGTCCGCATGCTCACAATGCCAGATATGCATACGATATGCAGTGAGAAGGATGGGATGAGGCAAGCATTTGAGGAATTTGAGCGCCAGTTCTCTCTGTGCTATGAATGGATAACAGATATGGGGCTGGAGTTTGAAGTCGGGATAAGAGTCCTGCGGGAAGTCCTTGAAAAAAACAAAGAGATGTATATGCGCCTTGTGAAGAAGGTTGGGAAACCTGCTCTCGTTGAGGTTTTTGATGAGCGCTATGCCTATTTTGTTACAAAGTTTGAGTTTAATTTTATAGATAACGCTGCGAAAGCGTCCGCGCTTTCAACAGTGCAGATAGATGTTGAGAATGCACAGACCTACGGAATAACATATGTTGATTCAGATGGCGGTAAGGCGACTCCTGTAATGCTCCATGCATCTATAAGCGGTAGCATTGAGCGGGTTGTTTATGCACTTCTTGAAAGGGAAGCAGCGAATATGCAAAAGGGTATGAAAGCGATGCTTCCGCTATGGCTTTCGCCCATTCAGGTGCGTTTCATACCAGTCTCTGCGAGACATGTAGATGCATGCAGTAAATTCGCCGAATCATTGACAGATGTTCGCTGGGATATAGACGACAGAGAGGAAACAATGCAGAAGAAAATCCGCGAGGCGGAGAAAGAATGGATTCCATACATTGTTGTTGTTGGGGACAAGGAGGAGCAGAGCGGGATCCTGAGCGTGCGAGTGCGTGAGACAGGAAAAACTGTAGAGATAGGTATTGAGTCTTTAAAGGAAGAGATATGGAAGAAAAGCGCTGGGAAGCCTTTTGAGAGGCTCACGATGCCTCCCAAAATGAGCATGAGAATTAACTAGCCAAAAGGATAGCAAAGAAATTTAAGCATGAAATGAGCGATAATTAATGCTTTTTGGCAGAGTGGTGAAATGAGCCGGTATAGGGTTTTTGCTGGAAGAAATCCGAGAGTTGTTAGTATAAAGGAATGGCAACCGTTGAAGAGATTCGAACCAAAAGTAGAGGGAATTTCGCTATTGCCTACTACTAGATGCACAGCTTACTGCGCCCATTGTTTTATATGCGCCAACGATAACGCCGCAACGATGGAACGTGAAATGCTGATGGATGTAATAGAGCAGATTAGAGATATACCCACGATTAATAGCTTTCTGTGGAACGGTGGTGAATGCACTCTTTGCTTTGAGGGTATGGTTAAGGGAACAAGATTAATAAAAGAGCGCTATCCCCATATAGTCGTTTCGATGCTTTCAAACGGCTGGTTCGGTAATAAGGATCCGGAAAAGATTATAGGCAAACTTGCGGATGCGGGGATAGACTCTGCCG
>JAVZCV010000023.1:0-19547 GCA_038874215.1 Candidatus Micrarchaeia archaeon
CATACATGACCTGTTTGAATAGGGCTATAGTAGGATTGAAATTTATCGGGGACTTTAACACATCCGCCTTATACTGCTTGTTTGAATAGGGCTATAGTAGGATTGAAATCTATCTAAATCCTCAATATGGATGGTTTTTTTACAGCCTGTTTGAATAGGGCTATAGTAGGATTGAAATGGCGTATACCAGCAGTTCCGATAGAAAGGGAACTGTGAGTTTGAATAGGGCTATAGTAGGATTGAAATACCTTTATTATTATGTATTATATTCAAAAGAGGGGGGTTTGAATAGGGCTATAGTAGGATTGAAATTAGTGTAGAAAGGGTAATATCATTGAATGACGACGAAAGTTTGAATAGGGCTATAGTAGGATTGAAATAGATTTCATAAATTAGATCTCGGTCATCAAAACCGAGAGTTTGAATAGGGCTATAGTAGGATTGAAATCGTGTCGCGCTGTAACGACGTAAAATCTTCTTTCTTCGTTTGAATAGGGCTATAGTAGGATTGAAATCGTCACGTTAAATTCTGGAGATCTAATTTTTTCCTACGGTTTGAATAGGGCTATAGTAGGATTGAAATCACAAATACATGTGTGGGCAGATGGGTGAAAAGGCGGTTTGAATAGGGCTATAGTAGGATTGAAATGAAACCCTGAAGGGCTTTTCTGTGAAAAAATGAATAAGTTTGAATAGGGCTATAGTAGGATTGAAATGGGTGTTCTGAGCGGCCTCGCCTTCCGTTAGAAAACGTTTGAATAGGGCTATAGTAGGATTGAAATCTTGTATACGACTCAAAAGCAGAGTGCCCAGAGTTTGTTTGAATAGGGCTATAGTAGGATTGAAATGTTTCCGCATACTGTGCACTGCATCATCATATCACCTGTTTGAATAGGGCTATAGTAGGATTGAAATTTATCAAAAATACACCTTTTGCTATCTTCACGAAAATAAGTTTGAATAGGGCTATAGTAGGATTGAAATTTCGTAAAAATATATCCAAACCCTTGCGTTTTGCAGTTTGAATAGGGCTATAGTAGGATTGAAATCGGGGCTTCGGGAGTGATACTCCTCTAGCCCAGCAATCGTTTGAATAGGGCTATAGTAGGATTGAAATCGGCCCTCGTCGGGGTTTAGAAAATTTAAAAACTGTAAGTTTGAATAGGGCTATAGTAGGATTGAAATTTGTACAAATTTAAAAGCGTTGTTTTGCCTACTCCCGCATGTTTGAATAGGGCTATAGTAGGATTGAAATATCACCTCGTTGTATAGAATTAGTTTTTTCTACAGTAGTTTGAATAGGGCTATAGTAGGATTGAAATTTTAATTGAAAGGGTAGTATCAGTAAATGATGACGACGTTTGAATAGGGCTATAGTAGGATTGAAATTAAAATACCCTTCTGATGTTGCCCTTCTAAGAAAATGTTTGAATAGGGCTATAGTAGGATTGAAATATTACTCTTGGCGTTAAACCACTTGAAATCGCCAGTTTGAATAGGGCTATAGTAGGATTGAAATATATTTACAGTGGATGAAAATAGAAATAAGATATATGGTTTGAATAGGGCTATAGTAGGATTGAAATTTAACATCTATAATTATCTTATTCATTTTTTCACCTGTTTGAATAGGGCTATAGTAGGATTGAAATCTTAACTCCAAGTTTCCACGAATAAAATTTCGTGGACACATTGGGGTATTAAGTTAGAGGTTGAGGATGGGAAAAAGATAGGGATTTATTATTATACTTGCTATATTGCACAGACAGGGGATTTCAACTGGGGATGTTATGAACTGGAATCCGCACAACGATTATCTCATACCGATTCTTAAAGGAAAGAAGGTTCTGGATGTCGGGTGCGGAGACGGCAATCTGCTTTTGAAATGCGATGGGGACGGAATAGACATGGACCCACCGCCAAATTCCCACCCACGTGTTAAGCGTGCGAAAGCAGAGGAATACTTGCCAACTATTCCTCCAGAAAGCTATGATGTCGTTACCATGATTGACGTATTTGAGCATCTTGAGAAACCCGAGATAGTTCTGCGGGAGATAATAAGGATATTGAAGCCAAACGGACTACTCATAATCCGTTCTCCTTTTGTATACGAAACCACTGCGTTCGCACATGCAGACCACAAATGGACGATACTGCTTTGCAATTTTATAGCTCTGAATGCGATGCTTGAAAAGTGCGGTTTTGAAGTGGTTGATTATTGGCACTGGTTGAGATGGCCCATAACGCCTCAGATACGCTTTCCCATAAGGCACATGAAATTCTGCATGTGGATCAACACTATTTTTCCGTTTTCAGTTATCCGCAGCGTTAACGTCATAGCAAAAAAACCAGCGGTTGCCCGTGAATGAGATGGCGATGAAAATGTGTTTTTATCCGACATGCATTCTGTTTCTCTTACCTTTTCGGAGTATTGTCAGTATCTCTGAGAGAACTTTTCGCACCACGTAGATTAGCTTATAGCCCTCCTCTTCTGAGATGACAAGCTTGCTTTTCAGTTTTAGTTTCGCGTTTACGATATACCTATTTGTTTTCTTCTTTATATGGATTTTGAGGTATTGGACTTGGAGGCCACGCTCTATTTTTGATAGCGTTTTCCTGCACTCTTTCTTTATATTATCAACTTCAATCCTGTCGCTTTCAGGAAGACCCTCTATCCTTATGTCTGTTTCTTTTTCTTTAATGCCAATCCTGAAAATGTCGTGGGAAGTTATTATACCAATTGGTCTATCATCTTCAACTACGACAATATCAAGAGAGCCTGCATCAAGCATACGCTTAACGGTGCTTTTTAGTGTATCTTCTTTAGCGACCGTTGTTGCAGGAGTTATAAAGGGGGATATAGGTCGGCTTTCAGCGGCTATTTTTGCTTGGTCAAGCATCTGGGGTTTCTCGCGAGGAATAGAAAGCGCTGATGTCAAATCATAAATTGACAAAAGACCACGCAGCTTTCCTTCAGAAACAACGACGAGCTTCTGTATTTTGCTATCGCGCATTTTTGCCTTCGCCTGCGCAACAGTGGCGGTTTCTTCTATCATAACGGGTGGGGAAGTCATGATTTCTGAAGCACGTCTATCTTCAACGATCCCTTTTAGCAACATGAGCTTAACTGCGCTAAGCCTCGTAAGAACCCCCCTGAGAACGCCTTTTGAAATAACGGGTAGGGACCTGAAATCGCTCGTATAAAAGGCGGTGCATATTTCTTCTATACTCGAGCTGTCTGTTATTGGGGGAACCTTCTCCGCCACGGTGCCAAGTTTTATCTTTGTTAAGTCGCCGCTTAATTTTTGAATTATGCCCTCATCTACTATGCCTACGTATTTTTTGCCATCAACTACTATGATGGAATCGTCGCGCCCAGATAGTTTTGAGATTGCCCGTGCAACAGTTTCCTGTGCGCTCATAGTCTTTGCGGCGCTCAGCTCGCCTATAAGAGAATTGTCGCTTTTTTGAACCAAGAAACCACCGATTTATTAAATTGGTTAAATTTAATAGGTTTTTTGGGAATCTATTGGCGGTGGTTTTTTGGGATGGGATGCTTTTGAGAAGATGCTTGTAAATAGGATTAGAGAAGGTATTTCGGGCGGTAGGAACGTGCTTGTGAAAGCAGGAGAAGACGACGCTGCAATAGTGAGATGTGGCGATACGAGGATTGTAGTAACGACAGATATGATGTTTAGGAGGACGCATTTCCCGAAGGCGATGAGGAATGAGGAGATTGCGGGGAAGATAGTTGCTGCCAATATGAGCGACCTTGCCGCTATGGGGGCAGTTCCGCTTTGCTTTCTTCTTTCAGCAGGGGCGCCGAAATCGGAAGCACAGGTTATACCGAGGATAGTTATGCATGCGCAGAAATGCTGTATGGAATACGGCGCTAGCCTCGTAGGAGGCGATACGAAAAAAGCAAGGGAGCTGACGCTTTGCGGTTTTGCAGTTGGGTATATGGGCGAAGGTTGCAAGCCACTTCTTAGAAAAAATGCGAGAGTTGGGGATGTGGTTGCGGTAACTGGGGAGATTGGGTCTGCTGCATGCGGCCTTATGCTTGTGCTTGAGGGAAGGCGGGATGGAGAGCTTGCAAGCTCTTTCTTGAAGCCGAGAGCGAGAGTCAAGGAAGGCATAATATTCTCAGAGTTTCCACGGGCCGCCGCAATGGATATAACCGATGGGCTATTTTATACTGCGGGCGAGATTGCGCGTGAGAGTGGTGTTATGCTCTCAATTGAGAGTGAAAAAATTCCGACATCACGCGCTTTTGAGAAATTTATATATGCTCGGGGTATGGATAAAAGTGCCATGCTTAATGTTGGCGAGGACTATGAGTTGCTTGTTTGTATGCCGAAAAAAACATTTGAGGAGGCGGGGGAGAAAGTGAAGCTTTACGAGATAGGGGTAGTGGAGAGAGGAAGAGGCATAAAGGTTGATGGAAAGAAAGTGCATGCGCATGGATACGACGCCTTTGGAGGCGGAATGGAGGGAAAAACAGATGGAAGAAGATGAGATTGTCGACGAAAACAGTGGGGAACTTATAGATAGGCCTCTCTGGCACGAGGAGAGCATGAGCAGAGAAGAGCTTTTGAAAATGAGGGAAACAGGGGGAGAGAAGAAAGAAGGGAGGATTGAGTGGAATATCGTGCTTCTTGGAGCGCTGATTGTGGTATTGCTCATCGCCGTGCTTGTATTCATGCCTCGGAAGGAAGCTGAAGGGATAGGGTCTACGCAGTTGCAGAAGCCAGATAACAACACAAGAGATTATTGGGTTGAGCGAAGCGGTATTATTCACTATCGTGTTGGAGAGCAGAATTATACAGGAGAATTTCTTTACCAGAGGGAGGGAATTGTTGCTGAGAAGGTAGTTTATGAGAGCAGGGGCGCAAGAATATATGGGTTGTTGCTTACGCCAAAATCTCCGCATAAAACAGCGGTGTTATTGCTCCCGGGCGCGGGGGTAAGAAAAGAGGATGAAAAACTTGCCTGGGTTCTTGCAAAGAATAATTATACTGTGCTTACGATTGACCAGAGGGGGATAGGCGAGACTGATGGTGAAGTTGAATCAATAGATGAGGAGTATAAACTATTCGTTTCAGGAAAGGAGCCCACGCTCCACAAGATGGTTTATGACGCGATTGCGGCGAAGGAGGTATTGAAGAAGAGAGGGCATGCTGTTATAGTAATGGGTGAGAGCATGGGCGGCAGGTTTGCGATTATTGCTGGTGCGGTAGATGCTGATTTTGTCGGGGTTGTAGGCATAAGCACGTCGGGATACGAGTTTGGGGAATCGCTTATTGGAAGCGCTGAAACTTTTGCTAATTCAATAAACCCAGATACGTATGTGATGCGTATATCTCCGCGGCCTTTCGCTATGTTCCATTCGTCTAAGGATAGAGTTGTACCTATAACCTCTGCAAAAAATACTTTTAGAAAAGCGGGTGAGCCTAATGCATTTTACGAATTTGCATGCGATACGCACGGATATTGTGATGAGATGAATGAAACACTCATGGGTTGGCTGCTTTTGTTTGATTAGTCTTCTTCTTTTTTGAACATGTACTCGATGACAGCACCATACGCGGGTCTTGTAACGAGGACACCAAGCATGTTGCCTATAACTGTTGCGAGCGCAAAGCTTGTTATCTCAACGAGTCCTGAGAAGAGAAGGGGGAGGAGTGCAATTATGGCGACGGTAACCCTACGAAAGACTATGTCAAACGCACTGTCAAGCTTTTTCCTTATGCTCATGCGCTTCTCTTTCTCCTTTGAAAGCCTTGTAGATGGTGAACGCAGCATCTCGTCAGTTATAACTATCTGGTCATCTACACTCGTGCCAACAGAGGAGATTATGCCAGCCATCGCGCTCAGGTCCATCGTTCCCACGGCGCCAACAAAGCATATCAATATAACCATCTCAATTATGCATGTGCCGAGTATGGGTAGGATTATCTTCATAGTAGTATAGCGTGTTGCGACGATTAGGGCGACTGCCATGAGTGCAACGAATATACCTATGATGCTGTATTTTAGGAATTCGCTGCCTAGCGGTGCGGGCACAGTTGTAGTGCTGCCGACTATAACATGAACAGGAAGAGCGCCGCCGCTGAGTATGCTTTTTAGGTAGCGTATTTCGTATTTTGCATTTGCGTTCCTTTCTTCCCATGTATATCCCTTCGCGTAGCCTGAGATTTGGTATAGCTGGTTTATCTCGCCATGTGTTATCTGGGGAGAAAGTCTTGGCGATGAAAGAAGCCCGACTCCCTTCCACGTGTCAACGCTTAGTTCACCTTCAGAAAGCGAGAATATTGGCACAATATCTTCGTGTGATTTGTTGATTATTGTAAAGTTCATCTGCTCAAGATCTGCGCGGATTTTTGGTGAGAGCGCATCATCCGATATTATAACGCTTTTCTCTGTTCTGTTTGCGAGTTTTTCCTTTGTGCTTTCCCAATCATCTATAAGGTATATCGGCAGGGTATCATTATCCTTGGTGAGAGCACGGTAGAGAACGGAAAGAGCCTCTGTTGTGGTTATGCCTGCTGTCAAATTTTCCATCAGTTCGCTTCTCTTAAGTAGTATTATGGCATTTTCTGGCCTATCAAGAAACATGTAAACTGGGTAGTTTGCCTTTCCATATACAACTTTTGCGAATTTCTTTGCAGCGTCGCTCGTTATAGCAAATGTAATAGACCACTGTATTGCACCCCCGACCTCCCTGAGCATTCCTTCGCCTACACTACCAGGGACCATGTCATCGCTCGTAATTGCAACCCTCCCATCTACTATTCCTTCAAACTTCCCTTGTTTCTTGAGTATTCCCTCAATTTCGGCTATAAGAGATGTATCCGCCCGTGAAACCTCTATGTATATTTCTGTTTCGCCAACGGGCTTGACACGAACCTGTTTCAAGCCGTATCCCGTTGCCCTTGCCTTTATCGTGTTTGATATTTCGTCCATTATGTCGGGTGTAACGGGTTTTTCAAGGGTTACGGGCAGACGCGTACCGCCTTCAAACTCTATGCCCAAGTGAAAGCCGAGAAAGTAGACAAGGATAAACGAAAGTAGCACTATGGCCGAAAGCAGTAGCATCCGCCTGTCCTTCAAAAGTGGGAGTGTTTCCATTGATACACCTACATTTTCCCTTCTTGTTCAAGTTTTTCTGCATATGAGAGTATTATCGGTGCATTCACAAGCCACGTTGCCATAATATCCCCAAAAAGGCCGCTGACTGCAACTGACGCTATCTGGTAATATGTGGGAATGTGAGTGATTATTGAGAGAAGAAGAAGGACAGAGAAGGAAACTATCGCTGTTGATGTCATCGTCAATCCTGTTTTAAGCGTCTCATATGCTCTCTGCCTCGCGTTTCCCTCAGAGCGTTTAAGCACGCGCGTTGTCAGGAGAACATTTGTATCTAGGGAGTAGCCTATGAGCATCAGAAGGGCTGCAAATGAAGGGAGGGTTAGCGGTATTCCGAAAAGACCCATCGCACCGAGGGCTGTTATTATGTCGCTAAAAACACCGATTATGACTGCGAGGGATGGAACAAAGCTCCTGAATATCAGGAAAACGACCAACGCTGAGAGCAGAAAAGATGTTACTATGACAATTGTTGCTGTTTTTAGAAAAAACTCCGAGAGAGAGGGCGTAATATCTTTGAATGAATAGGTGTCTATCTTTACCAAACTTCCCACCGTAGTTATTATTTTGTTGCGGTAGTTTTCCTTTGCCTCTGAGTAGGATTTTTCTACAAGAAGTTTCAGCTCGCGGGAGTTGGTTGCATTGTTTGTGTAGTTGGACAGAGCAAGAAGTGATTCAGCATATGAGAGAAGAGTCGCGTTCTGCTTCTGGTAATCAGCACGAATCTTCTCAAGTTCGTTTTTTAGAGTGGTGTTCTCAGGGTTTTTTGATGACCACTCCTCAATCTCAAGAAGGCGAAGGAAAAGCATGTTCTCTTTCTCATATTCTTTATAGAATGTACGCAGATCCCTCTCGGCCCTTGCAAGCTGCTCGTTCTGTTCTATCTGTATTTCAACAGTATTACCCCCGAGAGGTGCGGGATATGCGTTTATGTCAATGTCAGTTGCGCCAAGCTCTGATTTAAGTTTCTGGGTTATAAGCGAGGTGTCAACAGTGCTGTTTGTCTGGATGGTAATTAGAGTGCCGCCGCGAAGATCTACTCCTTGCGGAATTCTAGGTATTAGGAGAAAAGCGGCTAGGAGCATGAGAGCCGGTAGCAGCATGAGTCTTTTATAATCGCCTTCGTATATATTCGGCAGTTCCATCCTATCACTGTTTTCCCTCCATATTTCGTCGCAAATATTAAATAACCGATGTTTGGACCTATTTTCCGCTTTTGCGGGAAGTGATGCAAACACCTAGGATTATTAGAGCCATACCAACAGCAACAGGTATGGAAAGCGTTTCTTTCAGCAGAATTACTGATGAAAAAACGCCGACAACGGGGACAAGGTAGCCAAAAACGCTGACCTCAACAACGCCCTTTTTGTTTATCGCCCAGTACCATATGTAGTAGGCAATGCCGCTCCCAAAGAAACCAATATATAGGAGAGAGATGGCAGTATGTGGGGGATAGTGGAGTAAGTTTGGTAATCCGTCTGTAAGCAATAGCGTTATAGCAAAAAGTAATGCGCTGCCAAAGCTCCCCAACGCAGTAGATATTAATGGGTCGCCACCAAGCTTCCTGTTGCCTATCGTGTATACGGCCCAAAGAATTGCAGTAAGTAAACTTAGAGATAGTGATTCGGGGGATATCGCAGTGTAGTCTGCGTCAAAATTCATCAAAAATAAACCGATAAGAGCAAGGAGTACGCCAATAGCCTGGTTTTTGCCAAAATGCTCACCTAAAAATAGTGAGAACAGCACAACGAAAAGAGGGGATGTGTTTGTTAGCACAGCTGTTATTGATGCGTATTGCAGGTTTAGTGCAACCAGCAGAGGAATTTGGTATATGTAATAACCAAGCATACCTAGCAAAAGCGCTTTGATAACCCATCTGCGAGTTTTCTTTTGCCCCAGTGTTTGCAGAATCTCGCAAAGTTCTTTCTGGCGGCTTTTAACCGCTAAAGGCATTAGTATAAGGGTGGCCAATGCCGTGCGAAACATTCCAATCTGGAGAGGCGTTAACTCACCAAGGACGATTTTTGCGATAGGATGAACTGTCCCCCAGATGAATATTGCGGACAAGAGGATGAGATTTGTATAATCAATTCGGGTTAACATGCAGAGATACGGATTAAATACTTTTATTAGAATTACCGAAGTAGTATGCCTTCTTTTTTCTTATCACTTCCTCCATCAGTGGAAGAAGTCTCCTCACTTTTTCCTCGCCGATAAGGGAAATAAAGCCAGGAACGGTTCCGTCTCCACCATAGAAGCGGACATCGTGTGTTGAGTTTGGGTCTGTGAAGGAATGCAGAAGCTCTTGGACTGATGTGCTATGGAGAACTTCCCGCTTGCACATCTTTCGGTATAAGGCGCGTGCGCTTTTGTTATCCCCTATTATGACGCGTATCTTCTCGTCAAGAATCTTTATCTCTGTCTTATCTTTTAAAGGTCTAAGCGGAGAATCGTCCCTTAGCGAGTATCTGTGTGCAAGCTTCATGAGTGTTGTTATCCGCAGGTATGGTTTTTCTCTATGGCCCATAAGTGAGGCGATACGCTTAATCAACGCGTCTATAATTTTTGAATCATGCTCTGTTATCTCTACTTTCTTTTGCGCTTCGGATTTTAGGCTGTTAAGCAAATTTGCGTTTATTTCTTTTGTTTTGAGCATATCCGAGGCGATTTTTATGAATGTATCACCGAGAGAAGTAGGAAGCATTGCATCATCAAAAACTTTCCTAATGGAGAGCAATAGCATATGTGTTCGTATGTTATTGGCAGCTCTTGCCATTAGCTCGGTGTGGGGTGGACCTGCTCTTCTTCCTCTCCTTTCCAGAGAATCCGCAATCCGTATTCCGTGCGCGATGCACTCGTATTTTTTTGGCGCATCTATTGCGCTGTTGAAGAGATAATCTTTTCTGAGTTCGGAATTCAGTGAGGAGTAGCCTACGGCATTTGTTATAAGTTCAAGCAGAGAGCTTAGTGTTTCTCTCATTTTTATGAACGACGTCCCCTGTACAAGCTCATCGGATAAGAGCTCGGTAGATGATATGAATGTGTTGTAATCCCCGTTGGTTATTGCGGTTCTTCCTACTCTTGTTATCAATTGAGGTGTGTAGTCATATTTTGAACGCCTACAATATGAGAAGATAGAGTTGATTAATAGTTGTGCAATCCCACGCTTTTCAGACTCTTTTTCAACCTTGTATGCCCCTTCCAACGCATCAGTAATCTTCTCTAAAGGCGCACTGAAACCGTCAGGTGAGAAGCCAGAGTCGTATATCCCGCTATCCAGAATTTTCGCGATCTCTTTTGCATACCTTAGCCCATCGTTAAATTGTCCGGGGAAAGCATCTGGTAAGCGTTTCAACTCAAAAGATAGATCCAGGAATCGTCTATGTAATGCAAGCGAGTCGTGGACTTCCCCCAGCATATGTTTCATGTATTATAGAGAATAGTATAAAAAACTCTTGATAGGGCTAGAGATCTATTTTTAGCTTAAGCTCTTTTTTTAGTTCTCTGTATCTGTTCCTTATAGTCACTTCGGTTACACCTGCGACGTCTGCAACTTCTTTCTGGGTTCTTCGCTCACCAACAAGGCTGGCTGCTATATAGACGGCTGCAGCGGCAACTCCCGTAGGCCCTCTGCCAGAAATTAGACCGCGTTTTACGGATTTGTTAAGAAGTTCTATTGCCTTCTCCTGAGTTTTTCCACTAAGTTTCAGAGCAGTTGCAAATCTCGGGACGTAGTAGCGTGGCTCTGAGAGTGGAATTTTTATATCAAGTTCTGTTGTTATAAAGCGGTATGTTCTCCCGATTTCTTTTTTGGGTACCCCCGAAATTTCAGATATCTCATCAAGCGTACGTGGGATTTTGTAGTTTCTACATACCGCATATATCACTGCGGACACCACATTCTCTATCAGTCTTCCTCTTATAAGTCCTTTTTCAACACATTTTCTATAGAGGAGTGCGCATGCTTCCCTAACACTTTCTGGCAAACCCAGATATGAACCAACCCTATCCAATTCACTAAGGGCTATTGCAAGGTTTCTTTCCATAGAGGTTGCTATGCTTGCACGCTTATGCCACTTTCGCATTCTATACAATTGAGCCTGCTTTTTTGTGGATATCCGTGCTCCACGTATATCCCGATTGTACTGGTCTATTTCGGTTACTAAGCCTTTGTTGGGTCGCATGTATTTTATGGGTGCGCCACCTCGTGCGCGTTTGTCTCTCTGTTCTGCATCAAAGGCACGCCATTCCGGACCTTCATCTACGACATTTTCGGCAACAACTAGTCCGCATCTTGTGCATATTATTTCGCCACGTTCGTAATCTCTCCTCAGGTTTTTGCTGCCACAATCGGGGCAAGATTCATATGCCACGGAAACCACCGCATCGCCGCAGTTGCTAACTGTGGTATTTTTAAAACTTTGCATTCCACATATATAAAACTTTCGTAGAGGGACTTTTGTGTAGGCTAGAATTGGAGATATAGGGTTAAATTTGCATTAAGTGGGAAAAGAGAAGTAGTAGCATAGCAATGTAGTACAAAAATAAAACACCGAGATATATCTAAATCTTTTATTATTACTTCAGATAATTGACTTACAATATATTGTATACTAGATAGCATTTTATTATAAAAAAACTGCAAAAATTGCTAATTTGAATATTGATACTGATCCATTACAGTAATTATTTTATATCAGATATATAGATTGAATTATGTAGAATAAAATAGTTAGTTTATATTATATATTAAAGTTTAAATACAGGCGCAAATAATGTAAATCATTCTGCTTCCCTTTTCTATACGAAGGTTTATAAATATAATTGGTGATGAAATATTGTAATTCTAAGTTTTTGTATGCGTTGGGAGAATGGTGTTTGAATGCGGATTGCCTTCCTAAGTTGGGAGTCTTTGCATTCTATAAAGGTAGGCGGTTTGGCTGTTCACACAAGCGAATTGGCAAAAGCGTTATACGAACGAGGGCATGAAGTTCATGTTTTCACAAGAATGGGGCATGGGCAACCACACTATGAGAGGATAGATGGCGTGCATTATCATCGTTGCCCGTTTGACTTAAACCCAAATTTCATTCAGGAAATGAACAATATGAGCAATTCATTTGCTTGGCATCTCGAACAAACCGAGAATTATATCGGACCCTTTGACATCGTCCACGGGCACGACTGGCACGTGGTGAACGGCCTTGCAAGGATAAAGGATGGGCGCGGAAGAAAAATAGTCTGGACTATACATTCAACCGAATATGGGCGTTGCGGGAACAAGTTTGCAGGTGGGATGTCAGAGCATATCAGGAATATTGAGTTTTATGGGACCTATATTGCAAACAAGGTAATAACATGCTCGCATGCTATGAAGAATGAAACAATGTGGCTTTATCGTGTACCAGAACATAAGATAGCAGTTGTAGGCAATGGGATAGATGTAAAGAAATATGAGGGATATTTGGATCCGGGAAGAGTCAAAGAGAGGTTTGGGGTAGGTCCTGTTGACCCGACGATATTGTATGTCGGGAGGATGGCTTACCAAAAAGGACCTGACATACTAATTGAGGCAATGCCACGGATACTCCATGAGAATAATCAGGCAAGGGCTATATTGGTTGGTGATGGGCATATGCGCATGCATCTTGAAAGCAGGGCAAGGCAACTAGGCGTATCGCATGCCGTCAGATTCACGGGGTATGTGGATGATAGGGATGTTTTAGATCTTTATAAAGCATGCGAATTTGTTTGTGTGCCTAGCAGGAATGAGCCTTTTGGCATGGTGGTTTTAGAGGCTTGGGCTTCTGCTAAGCCTGTTGTTGTAACGCATGGGGGAGGACCTGGCGAGATGGTAACTCATGAGGTTAACGGCCTAAAAGTGTATCCAAATCCAGACTCAATAGCTTGGGGAGCACGGCAAATGT
The DNA here is from genome assembly GCA_038874215.1 of Candidatus Micrarchaeia archaeon. Classification (GTDB taxonomy): domain Archaea; phylum Micrarchaeota; class Micrarchaeia; order Burarchaeales; family JAVZCV01; genus JAVZCV01. The sequence goes on from JAVZCV010000023.1 coordinate 13,074, forward strand.
TTTCGGATATAGATAGGGCGAACTGGATGGGGCTGAATGGAAGGGAAAGCGCTGAAAAAGAACATTCGTGGGCAAGAAAGGCCCGCGAAATTGAAGGCGTTTACGAAGAAGTTCTTTCGTTATAGCTTTGGATGCTTATAAGCTTTATAAAGGCGTGAGGGAATAGATAATTGATGCAACAGCATATAATAGAACCAAAAAAGAAATCTACGCAGGTGGAGGAGGAGTTAAGGAAAAAACTTTTCCGGGAAGAAGTTTCGCCTGATTCTCCCCCCATTCATGCCGCAGGCATAAAGGTGCATTCTAATCAGAAGAAGAAGGAACAGGAAGCGCAGGAGGTTTTCAGGGATAAGCAACTAATTTCTTTTGAGGAAAAAATGCAGAAGGTGGAGGGAGAACCACAAAAGGCTAAAATAGAAGGAGCCGCAGTTGATGTAAAACGGGAGATTGTTGTTGAGGAAAAACTGCCAACGAGAGAATTTGAGAGCAGGCAGTTTGTTGTTGAGGAGAAGCATGATGTAGCAGTGGAGCATAGAGAGAAAAAAGAGGGAAAAATTGAGGAGTTAAGGAGAGATGTAGAAGTGGAACCTATGAATGTAAGGGGGCATGTGGGAGTTGAAAGCAGGAAAACAATGCCTGTTCAGGAGCACATAAAAAGTTCACACGAAGTCGTGCGTAGGCAAGAAGAACACGACAAACTCAAAAAGCCCGAGATGAAGATTAACAATTTGGATATGCAGATGCACAAAGAGCTGATAGAACGGATAAGGCGGGAACGCTCCCGAACGAAAAGGGGTGCAGATAAAGTCATTCTTTCAATAAAAATACGGGAGGCAATAGAAGCGTACAGGAAACAATTTGAGGATTACAGAGGGTATGATAAAAGGCGCGTTGATGAGTTGTATGCTGGAGGGGATGGCAAGGGAGACGACAAGGGGGGAGGGAAGAAAAAAGGTGGGGATAAAAAGGAGTAATTACTCTTTAATGAGTAGTTATAATGGATAATGATAAAAATATTAGTGCTATTTTTGAATGGGAGTGAAGAAAATGGGGAGGAAGAGATGCAAAGCAATAGTTAGGCCGAGGCATCCAGCCGAGTTTCGGGATATTACTCCACTCGTTAGGTTCCCCACGAGGTTTGGCATGTTTAAGTTAATGGCAGTCGTTGATAAGAAGGGTGATGAGCATGTAGTAATAATACGAGGTAATGTGCGCGATAAAAAAAATGTCCCCACACGCATTCATTCTGCATGCCTTACTGGTGATGTATTTGGATCTATGAGGTGCGATTGCAGGGACCAGCTTGAAGCAGCATTAAAATTTTTAGGGAAAAAGAAATGCGGTCTTCTGGTCTATCTCAATCAGGAGGGTAGGGGGATAGGACTCGTGAACAAGATAAAGGCATATTGGTTGCAGGATAGGGGGCTGGATACGGTTGAGGCAAACAGGTGCTTGGGATTTGAAGACGATATGCGCAATTACAGGATAGCGGCACAGATTATAAAGTACTTAGGGATTCGTTCTGTGGTTCTTCTCACCAACAACCCTGAGAAAATAGAAGATTTGAGGAAAAATGGGGTGGAGGTTAGCGGGAGAAAGCCCCTTATAGCAGAACCAACGCCTTATAACCGCAGGTATTTGAAAACTAAGGAGACGAAGATGGGACATATGCTTAGCGGTGAGTGGGGAAAATGAGGTTCAATTCCAATACGGTAGAAGATGAATTTTTTATGAGGATTGCGCTTGGGCTTGCAAACTTGGGGATACCAAGGGCTTTTCCAAACCCACTTGTTGGTGCGGTTGTGGTTAAAAACGGAAAGATTATCGCAACAGGATACCATCGTGAGTATGGTAAGGAACATGCAGAGATAATGGCGCTGAGGAGGGCAGGCAAATCCGCGAACGGCGCCACTCTTTACGTAAATCTTGAGCCATGCTGCCATTATGGGAAAACAGGACCGTGTGTAGACGAGATTGTAAAATATGGAATAAAAAGAGTTGTAGTTGGAATAAAAGACCCGAACCCAAAGGTATGTGGTGGTGGGATAAAAAAACTCCGAGAAGCAGGTATAAGGGTTGATGTAGGCGTATTAAAGAATGACGCTGCACGGCTCAATGAGGTGTTCATTAAGTACATGAGTACAGGGTGCCCGTTTATTGCACTTAAGTGCGCAATGACGCTTGATGGGAAGATAGCTACGGAAACAGGGGATTCAAAATGGATAAGCGGAAAAACTGCGAGAATGTATGCGCATTTTCTCCGTGCGTATTATGATGCTGTGCTCGTTGGTGTCAATACAGTTATAAAAGATGACCCTCTGCTCACATGCAGGATTGAAGGTGGCAGGAACCCAGTCAGAGTCATAGTTGATAGCAAACTTAGAATTCCGCTTAACGCGAAGGTTGTGCGCGAAGGTACTATAATCGCAACTTCTAAGAAGCATGATAGGGATAAAAGAGAAAAACTTGAGAAGGCTGGATGCGTTGTTGTTGTGTGTGGGAAAGAGAGGGTAAGGTTGCGCAGGCTGGTTTCGCTGCTGGGGAAGAGAGGCATAACCTCTCTGCTAGTTGAAGGAGGAGGGGAAGTAAATGCTTCTTTCATTAATGAGAGAATTGTTGATAAGATATACTTCGTTATCGCACCTAAAATTGTTGGTGGAAAGGAAGCGAAAACTCCTGTGGAGGGTGAGGGGGTTGCAAAAATGTATGATGCATTAAAGTTTAAGGTAGTGCGGGTTTTATCGCTGGGCGGGGACTATTTAATAGAAGCGTACCCGATGTATAAGAGTGTCGGGTAGTATTCTGTTGGCTACTTACTAGATTTACAGAAAGTTTTATAAAATAGAGAGAAGAAAGATATTCTGTTAGCTTATGGGAGGGGGGTAAATGAGGGGTATGGATAGGCCTGTTGCGGAAGGAAATGAATATGAAGTAACAATAGATGCGCAGGGGAGCAAAGGCGACGGGATAGCACATATAGAGGGCTTTGTTATTTTTGTACCTGGAGTGAAAATAGGGCAGACTGTCAGGATAAGAATAACATCTGTAAGAAGAACTTTTGCGATAGGGGAAGTAATAAAGTAGTCATGCTTTTTTAATGAATTTTTTGTAGCCACCGACTGTTAAAAATATTCTTGCACCTATTGCGCATAGCGGACATGTTGCTGCAACAGCGCCTGCTGTTGCTGCGCCCAGAGTGCATGTCGTGGAGCATGCGGTTATTGCGCCGACTGCTGCTTCTGTCCCTGCGATTGCTGTCAGCAAACCTCCAAGTGCAAGTTCAATTTCCCCTTCGCCTTTCTTTTTTTGCATATCACCATCTAGGTGGGCAAGAATTTTTTTATATCCCAAGCGCCCTGTCTATGGCATCCTTGTTGAATCCCACTATTATTTTTCCGTTTATGTCTATTACAGGAACCCCTATCTGGCCCGATTTCTCAATCATTTCTTGCGCTTTGTTATCATCCTTGCTAACATCCACGTCCTCAAAAGGCACATCAAGGGCAGCAAGATACTTTTTAACCATTATGCAATAGGGGCACGTGGGTGTTGAATAAACCACAACTCTGGGATTTTTTGAATCCATTTTTCCACCTCTTTTCATTTTTTGCCTACCTTAGCCGTATTGCATCCAAGTTCATCGGAGCGCGTGCCTCAACATGCAGCAGTCTGTTAAGAGTTTTGGAAAGGTCGTCGCATTTTGTTTCATCCCCGTGGCATGTGAATATGCGCTCGGGTGCGGGCTTAACTTTTTTGGCGAAGTTTACCAGTTGTTTCCTATCGCTGTGCCCAGAGAAGCCATCAACAGTATCAACTGCCATGTTGATTTTCAATGTTTTTAACTTTCCATCATCGCCGAGTATGGGCACCTCCTTTTCGCCTCTTTGTATTTTTCTACCGAGAGAAAGTGCAGACTGATAACCGACAAAAAGGAGCAGGTTCCTCTCATCTTCGGAAAGAGCTTTAAGATATTCAACAGAGGGGCCTCCTGAGAGCATACCCGACGGTGCAAGGATTACACATGGATCGCCGTCAACTATCTCCTCTCTGTTTTTCTTAACTACTTCAAAAATCTCGGATTCAAAAGGGCTGTTGTTTGAGAGTATACGATGCTGAACGCTCTCGCGCAGATATTCGGGATATGCGGTGTGTATAGCAGAAGCCTCAAGCACCATGCCGTCTATATAAACAGGGTAGTTGAATTCATTGTTTTGCGCATATTCTTCAAGCACAAGCATTATCTCCTGAGACCTGCCCACTGCGAATACGGGGATTAGAACCTTGCCCTTATTTTCAAGGGTTTTCATTATGAGGCTTGTAAGCTTCTGCTCCGCTTCGTTGCGCTCGGGCATTATGTCGCTTCTACCACCGTATGTGCTTTCAATTATGAGTGTTTCAACGCGTGGAAAAGAAATGGTTGCGGGCTCAAAAAGTTTAGTGAAACCATATCTCATATCTCCTGTATAAACAAGATTATGAAGACCCTCGCCTATGTGGAGATGAACCATTGAGCTTCCTATTATGTGGCCCGCATTGTGGAACGTGAGTTTTATTTCGGAGCTTATGTCTGTTACTTCCTCGTATTTTCTGGTAATGCAGTGGTTTAGCATTTTTCGCACGTCTTTCTCTTCATAAGGTGGCGTATGTCCTGATTTTGCCATTATGCTCAAATAATCAAACTGCAACAGAACCATCATGTCTCTTGTTGGAAGCGTGCAGTAAACAGGCCCATCATACCCGTATGCAAAAAGGTATGGAACAAATCCCGAGTGGTCAAGGTGCGCATGCGTTACTATGACAGCATCAAGCTCGTCAAGAGCAAGGTTCATGGCATTTAGATACGGGTAGCATTTTGATGGTTCTGTGGTTTCTGGGTTTATGCCGCAGTCTATTAGTATTTTATTGTTAGGAGTCTGTACAAGCATGCACGTTCTGCCAACTTCCCTAAATCCACCAAGAGCAGTAAGCTTTACCCAGTCGCTCTTACCGAGCGGTTGCATTATCTTTTTACCGATTGTCGTGAGGAACTTCTTTCGGTATGCTGCCTCTTTAAGCAAAGATGCCCTTACCCCTTTTATGGAATTTGACGGTATCGTGGGCGTTCTGAGAACTTTTGGCGTCCAACCTGTGGAGAGAACTATTGATTTTAGAGTTGCGCCGTTCTTACCTATCACCAACCCCGGCTTCAGCGCCTCTATTATGACTTCGCAGAACTCGGGTGAAAATTTAACCTCGGATATTCCAGCATCTGCAGGAACAAGTTCTTGGATTTTTTTAAGCGACTCTTCCTGAGGTGCAAGCACTGAGGGGTCGCTCCTGACCGATATCTTCTTACGCAGAGCTCCTGCAACACGCTTTATCAGACTCTCATCTTCGTAAAATTCGCTTACATCTTTTAGGTATAACACTATGTCTGGACCTTCGTATTCTATCTTCGTTATTTCGCATCCCGAAGGTAGTAAATCCTCTATTGCTTTTTTCGTTTCCTCGCTGTTGTTCAAAAAAACGCCCTTTTTGGTAACTATTTTTTAACCAATTTTTCTATCTCTTTATCAGCATATCTTTTGAAGCCTTCCTTTGTGATTATGACCAAATCCACGCCATCCCCAGTACCTACATCGCGCTTCATCGCTATGCTCACTGCCTTTAGTGCGAGAGGTGCTGCTTCCTTTGTGGTGACGCCGTCCTTATAGGCGTCCTCAAGCAAACCGAAAGCGACGGGCGAACCGCTTCCTGTTGAAACGAATTTTTCTTTTGTTACTCCGCCAACAGGGTCTAAGTTGTATATTTCCCCTTCCCCAGAATCATTCAACCCACCTATTAAGAGTTGAACGAGGAATGGAAAAAACTTGTATGCTGAAAGAATGTTTGATATGAGTGTAGTCGCAGCATATGGGGTCATATACTTGTCTGTTCTTAACTTGTAAAGCTGGGCTTCCGCAGAAAGCCATCTAACCAATGTCTGTGCGTCTCCAACGCTTCCTGCTGTTGTAATCGCCATTCTCTCATCTATCCTAAATATCTTTTCAACTTCCCTGTTGGCTATAAAATAGCCCATGACAGCACGCTTATCGGCTGCAAAAACTACGCCGTCAGAGCATACGATGCCCACCGTCGTTGTGCCTTTCATGTTTTCCATCACTGACCACCTTAAGATGAAAAAAGCCGACTGGCCACACCAAACTATTGAAGCAATATATATTTAAGCGTTGCGATTCTGGCAGTTTTTACTTGACAATTTTTTAGCAAAAGACGAAAAAGGATTAAGAACAATAGAGGGTATAATTATTACAACCATTCTTCCTATCTCTACATCAGTAAAAATATTGCAAAAATATTTTTTCGTAAATATAAATGCTGATTTTTCTTAATTCAACTATTAAATTTTATTTTTTTGTATGAATCTGCAATCTATTAAGTAATCTTTAATATTTTATTCGCATTTTATAGTACTGTGATTTTGTATGGATTCAG
>JAVZCV010000024.1:0-18453 GCA_038874215.1 Candidatus Micrarchaeia archaeon
CATATGCGCCATACAGTTCCTTCTTATTTTCGCATGGGAAAATTGATCCCTCGGCGATAAAAATCTTTGCAGGCTTTACCTTTTCCTTTGCATATATGTTTTCAGAACGCCCCTCGCGCATAATGAGCTTGTAGTAGGCTGAGCATTTGCTCTTGTAGTATTCTGCCTCGTCTTGGGTTGGAATGTATAAAGATAGATTAATGAACTGATTCCCAGATTGTGGTAAATCCACATCGCCTATTTCCAATTCAAAAAAGCAGCCACCAGAAGTTTTATCGCGCAATATTCCGTCGTCAGCAAGCAGTCTTAACGCAGCCTCTATTTTTTTATCATCGCCCTTGTATAATACCACAAGACTAATGTCGCTGTTCCAGTATATCTTCGTTGAGAAAAACAGGTTTTCTGATTGCAAGAACTCTCTGTTCGGCATGTTGTGAGGGACTGCTACAAATTTGTACGGTTCGGATAAGAATATATCCTCAATCGTATCCTCGTCTATCTCATGCAGTTTTGGGATAGCATCCGCCCTTATGAACTGTTGCTTCCTGATTTTCTTTTCAAGCCCTTCGGGCGCATTGTATATCGGCGGATTTGTGAAGGGCACATATAAGGCGTCATCCATCATTGGGATCGTTGATGAGACATGGATTTTTTTCTCTTCAAGAAGCGCGCTAAGCTCATCGTTACCGTATATGTGTCGTATCCCGTAGCATACCGCCCCAAAAAGTGTGTCTGAGTGAATCACTGGGGAATCGGCAGATACTACTACATTCATCATTATTGCCGCTTTCACGCATTCACCAACTTTATCATTTCAGATGATTTAGCCTCAGCTTCACTAAGATTTTTTGCAGATACTGTCCCCCCCTGTTTTTCGCCTGTTTCGTACGATGCCGCGGGCCTCCAGCTTACTTGTATATTCTCAAAGTGGACTTTCCCGTATCCACGAGTTCCCGATCCGCCAAGGTAGTCGTCTTCTAATTGCTTCATTGCTTTGAAGAAATTGTGAATCAGGAATTCTTCGTTTTTGCGTTTATCTCCTCCTATCTCTTCGCCTTCCCACACACTTATTATGAATTCGGTCTCGAATTTTGTCCCTGGAATCACACGCTCTTGGTCTCGCAGGTTTGAAGATGTTCCACTCCATCTGTCTATAGTGTTCTCCATCTTTATTTCAACATATTCCTTCTTTTTAAGATACTCATCTTCAACAACCTTCGCATCCCTAACTATCAGGTGAGGCTTAATCTTCTTATCTTCTCCATGCGGGCCGAAAAGAACGCAGACAGGACAACTTGAACTACTGCATTTGCAAGGCTCGGACCCAGACACCCCTTTAAGTTCTTCAAGAAGTGAGCGCATTTTTCCCTTCAATGATGAGCCAGGTATGTATGGCATGTTAGTCAGCGCATCCTTTATCACAGGGTTGTCAACATCCCCTATGTTGTAGCTGTCTTTATTGCCCCCTATATGCAAACCCGTATCGCACACGAGGGTAGCAGTTATAAAAAACTTGCCTTTTAGCTTTTTTGTTTCACTCATTCTTATCACCTCCCGAATCCCCATAATATCTTTCATAGGCGACAAGCGCCTCAACAAAAGTTCTTAATTTTTCATAAGACTCATCATCGTTCTTCCCGATTACTTTATCAACGAAGCGTAGCATGCAATCAACAAGCGGTTTATTCTCTTTTTTCCTGCACATATACGCTATTTTTGGTTTTGCGAGAATGAGCTGTCTTTTTATTCCACCTGTCCCAGATTTGGTTTTCAGGGCGTCGTGTATGATGTTGAAAAGATTTCGTATTTGGGTACGCGTTGTTCCCCTTTCCTCCCCTTTTCTGCGAGGCAAAGACTTCACAATTTCCTCTGCATCTCTAACAATTTCTTCAGGAGTTATGGAAGAAAGGTCCCTATTGCTCAACTTTTGATTGAAATTATTGATCGCTCTATTCTCCTCGCTCCTATTTCTTTGCTCCTGCGATCCTATACCTCTATACCCTTTACCATCCATCATTTCACCTCCCCTTTATTTTTTTCTAACGCACGATACATGAGCGCAAGAGCGATTGCAAGCTCTGAGTTCCTTTTGTTTATTATTTTTTCAAACAAATTGGCAAGCTTCTCGTTCATTGATTTATCCTTGCCCATGCGCCTTCCGAAGATATACCTAATTAACAAGACTGCTTTTGTGCGGCTATGCCCTCCTTCCTCTTTTCTCTTTTTAGTTGAGCGCAATAGACTTAGAATTGTATAGAGAACCTGGTTTGAAAGTTTTTTTTCATCCTTTATCTCAAGCGCAAACTTTTTTAGGTCTTTAAAGTTTCCTTCATCTTCATCCCATTTCATGCCCGTCCTAAAAATACTAATTGCATTCTTTCCGCTAACAGATTTCGCCGAAATTTCCTCCTCTTTCGCTGCTGGGTGTGCTTTGTATATCGGGAACTTTGGCTTAAACACTGCTATTCCTCCAGATATCTTTAGGCCTTCTCCACTAAATTCGTAGAGCTTTTCTCGTATCTTCTCCGCCAAATCCAACGCCCTATCCCAGCGGCTTATCAAATAGAGGTCGTCACCGCCAGAGAACACTGTATAAACATTTCCTGCTCCTTCCTTCCCCATGATGGTGCTCACTCCTTTTGAGAAGAATAAGTCAAGCTGGTTTGAAAATGCGCTCATATCTGCGAGAATTCTGAATTTTTTGAAGAAACTACCAAGGTTATCAACGTCCATTATGAGATGCCCGAGATAAGTGTCCTCTTTCCCACCTTCTGTGTCAAGCATCGCTATTTCCTCAAGATTTTTTCCGCTGCTCATAGCATGGTATTTGTATACGAACGAAACATCGTAGCCACCTTCTACAATTTTTTTAAGAGCTTCATAGTAGTTTTTTGCGAATGGCTCAAAACTTTCGTATATATAGGCAACCACGAACAGTTTCTTTCCCCTGTTGCGTTCCATAGCTGCACGAAGGTCTGTTGTGAGTATGGCATTCGTTTTTCCTAACGTTTTAAGTACATGGCATCTTTCCTCCTTCTCCTCTATCCTAGAATCTGAGATAATGAGATAAACAGGAGAAGTTCCACTTATACTTTTTCCTATCTTATCGCTCCTATCGCATAACTCGCAAATATTGCCTTGTTCAATTCCGGCCTCGCAATAATCACATACAGCACCGCTTCCACCTTTTTCTGGTTTTTGCCATTCTCCAAGTTTATCAAGCATGTGTAAAATCTGTTGGGTCTTCTTCACAGATATTTTCTTATCAAGAGGCTCAAGTACTTCCTTATAAAATTCTGTTTTCTCCCCGCTTTCGGGCTTTTCAAAATCAAGCAACTTTGGGCTAAACGGCTGCGCAGCAAGCGTTAATCTGAGAACACAACCAAACGTGTCTAACATGTACTCTGAAATTTCCCTCTCTAACTTCCCCACATTCTCAACTACAGAGGGTGTATTCGGACATAGAATAACAAAATTACCCGCAGAGGAAAAAACAACCGCATCATATGTGAGATTTAGAGATAGAAGTATGTGGCGCACTACTATGTCGCAAACAACCTCTATCAAAAAAGATCTTCCACGCAACCTCTTCCCATAATCCTCCCCTTCCTTTCGCTTTGATTTCATGGAAGATAAGAAGCTCTGTATCCCTGACATATCGCCACGAAGAAGGAGAAGCGACTCGCCCTCCCATTCTTTTCCCGTTTCTTTATTATATCTATAAAGGCAAAGGCCGATCGCAGAGACGTTCTTGCAGTGGTCGTATAACGATATCTTGCATTTATCCTGCGTGAAACTTGGCACAAAAGAGCAGAATTCTCTCATAGCCATGAGCGTATTCTCAAATTTTACATCTTCGGAACATCTATGGTTGGCAATCTGCCTAAAAACATCCTCGTTTTCTTTTTTCTCCAAAGAAAAAACATCTTTATAGAACTGTTGAAGATCTGTACGTGTGGGATCGTGGTTAGATATCTTCTTCCTTGGAATCTGTTTTTCAAAAGGCGATGAAAAAAGCGTTGGGACATAGAAAATTTCTTCGTTGAAGTATGACGATAAGCCTATCTCATATCTTTGTGCTTCCTCCTCTGTTTCACCTCTTTGAGAGGCGTCGTAATGGTCCGCCTTCTCAACAATCTTCAATAATTCCGTTTCGCCTCTTTCCCTATACTTCTTATGATGCGCCCTTATGCTGTAGTAAAACTCCTCGTTGAAAATTTCTCCCGAGAAACCACACTTCCTTAGGAAATTCTCGCCCATATATCCGTGGTACGTATTAGGATCCCGAGCTCTCTGCACAAGCTTCCCGAGGTCATGAAGAAGGCATGCGAATTTCAGAGTTGTCTCCGAAAAAGTTTCAGTAGAAATAAAAACACCTCCGATTCCAAAAGCAATATAGTCACGGGCATATATAATACTTTTTTAGAACGATTTGCCACTTTTGAACACCTATTTTAATCTTACCTGAGAACTGAATCTGTGGATCCCGATATATTGAGTAAGCTTGATATTTTTTCATCGCATGCAAGGCCGCGCGAGGGGAAAGGCGGCGGGATAAAGCAGGTTATAGTTGTGCGGGACGATTTGAGATTGGGAAAGGGGAAGCTTGCAGCCCATGTTGCGCATGCGGCGCTTGAAGGCTATAGGCTCGTTATGAAAAAGAACCCGAATATTGTGCGTGAGTGGGAGGAGGCTGGGGAGAAGAAAATAGTTGTGCGCGTTCCCAATCTGGCAAGCATGCTCTCCCTTTTTGAGCAGGCGAAAGCAACACTACCGTGTGCGCTAATAAAGGATGCTGGGCTTACGCAGATACCCAAAGGCACGATAACATGCCTTGTTCTTGGCCCGTGGTATTCGGAAGCTATAGATAAATTCACAAAGGATTTGAAGCTTCTTTGATTCCTACTGGACTGGGTCAAGCCAAAGTGAGTAGCGCTCGTCCCTTCCCTTAACTATCTCAAAGAATTTTGACTGTATGCGCTCTGTGACAGGGCCTCTTCTTCCCTCTCCTATTACCCTCCCATCAACCTCCCTTATGGGGGTTACCTCTGCTGCAGTGCCCGTGAAAAAGGCCTCGTCTGCCGTGAATATCTCCTCCCTGCTTATGCTCCTCTCAATTACGGGTATGTTCATGTCCTTCGCTATTTTTATGACAGAATCACGCGTTATTCCTGGCAGTATGCCAGAGCTGAGCGGCGGAGTTATCAGAACTTCATCCTTAACTATGAATAGGTTCTCCCCGCTTCCCTCCGCTATTTCCCCGTTTATGTTCGGGACGATTGCCTCATCATACCCATTGTTCACGGCTTCAAGCTTTGCGAGTATTGAATTGAGGTAATTGGCGCTCGCCTTCGCTTGCGGCGGGAGTATGCGCGAGTCTATCCTACACCATGATGAAATCTTGCATCTTATCCCCTTCCTCAACCCCTCCTCGCCAAGATATGCACCCCACGGCCAAACGGCAATCGCAACATCAACAGGGCATTTTCTCGGGTCAAGCCCCATCTGCCCATACCCATAATACGCTATCGGCCGTATATAGCATTCGTTCAGCCTGTTTATTTTTATGAGCTCCTTTATTACCATGCAGAGCTCCTCAATTCGGTACGGAATCTTCATCAGGTATATCTTCGCGCTGTTGTACATGCGCTTCATGTGGTCGTTCAGCCTGAAAACAGCAGGCCCCTTGACGGTGTTGTAGCACCGTATTCCCTCAAAAACCGCCCCACCGTAATGAAGCGCATGGGTAAGCACATGGATCTTCGCATCATCCCATTTAACAAATGAGCCGTTCATCCATATCTTATCAACCTTGTTCATAGCCCCACCAATTTCTTTTATATATAATGTTTTTTAAATTGCATGCCGTTTCGTAATCATGATTTCTGAGGCAATAAAGAAGCTCGTATGTTCCGAAGAGCTCACGAGAGAAGAAGCTTACGAGTCAATGCTTGAGATATTAAGAGGTGAAGCGACCGATGCGCAGATTGCAGCCTTCCTAATCGCGCTGAGGATGAAGGGCGAAAGCCCCGTGGAGATCGCCTCTTTTGTGAGAGCGATGCGCGAGAGCTGCGTTAAAATAAGAGCGCCAGATGCAGTTGATACGTGTGGAACTGGCGGGGATTTAACAAAAACGTTCAACATAAGCACATGCTCCGCCTTCGTAATCGCAGGCGCCGGAATAAGGGTTGCGAAGCATGGGAACAGGGCTGTTACGAGCAAGGCTGGGAGCGCAGATGTGCTTGAAGCGCTTGGAGTTAAGATAGACATGCAGCCTGCAGACGTGCAGAGGTGCATTGATGAGCTCGGAATCTGCTTCATGTTCGCACCAATATTCCACCCAGCGATGAGGCATGCCGTCAAGGTTAGGCGTGAGATTGCAATAAGGACTGTTTTCAACATGCTCGGCCCTCTCACAAATCCAGCAGGCGTCAAGAGGCAGGTTGTTGGCGTTTATTCATTGGAAGCACTTGACAAGGTTGCGGGTGCGCTTGCAGAACTTGGGTGCGAGCATGCTTTCGTAGTGCATGGCGAGGAGGGAATTGACGAATGCTCTGTATGCGGAAAAACGCAAGCACGCGAAGTTGTTGATGGAAGGGTTGAGAAGCGCACGTTTTCTCCAGATGATTTTGGATTGGCGAGGCATGGGGCAGGAGCGCTATCAGGGGGAGATGCTGGGAGCAATGCAAAAGAGATAACCGCTATTTTAAAAGGCGAGCTTAAAGGCGCGAAGCTTGATGCAGTACTTGCGAACAGCGCGCTGGGCATCATCGTCGGAGGAGGAGCCGATGATTTAAGGGAAGGAGTGGCGATTGCTCGCGAGAGCATAGAGAGCGGAATGGCTCTAAAAAAATTAGAGCAGATGAGGAATTTCAGATGAAAAAGCGAGCGGAGTATTTTCTTGATAGGATAATTCCAGATGTGAGAGAAACGATAAATTCTGGTTATTACAACGTGGCTGCACGGGAACCACTGTATAGTTTGAAAGAGGTTGTTGAGAAAGGAGCGCTCATAGCAGAGGTTAAACCCCGCTCTCCTTCCAAGGGCGTGCTTATATCAGAGGACGCTGTTCATGTTGCGCGCGAGCTCGCTTCAGCAGGTGCGGATGCGCTTTCAATCCTCACAGAGCCGAAGCACTTCAAAGGCAGGATAGACCTACTCAGAGAAGACTATGGAGTCCCGCTTCTCATGAAGGATTTCATAATAGACGAGCGCCAGATAAGCGGAGGCGATGCGATACTGCTCATACTCTCTCTTCTTGATTTGGTAGGCAAAACCCCGAATGCCCTTATAGAATGCGCTCATGAAAAAGGGATTGAGGTTCTGCTTGAAACGCACACGCAAGAGGAATTCAGAAGAGCGATGGAAACCGATGCCGATTTGATAGGCATAAACAACAGGGATTTAAGAACGCTTCGCGTAGATATAAATACGACGATTAAGATACTTGAAAAAGAGAAGCCAGACAGGCCTGTCGTAAGCGAGAGCGGGATAGAAACAGCCGAGGATGTAGAAAGGGTTTTGAGGGCTGGGGCGAGCGCCGTTCTTGTCGGTACATCAATCTTAACTTCCAAGAATATGAAAGAGAGGTTAGGCGAACTTAAATCACGGGTGGTTGAATGGCGCAGTGGGAGGAAACCGTGAAGAGAACGGCGAGGAGGCTTCTTACAGACAACACGCACGACTATGGGCATACGCTCCGCGTCTGCGAGCTTGCAGAAGAGATTGCACGCAGCGAGGACGCTGATGTTGAAATAGTGAGGGCAAGCGCCCTTCTCCACGATGTTGGGTATGCGATTGATGAAGAGAAGCACGATGAGAAGAGCGCAGAGATAGCGAGCGCTCTACTTGAAATGACGGATTTTCCGAAGGAAAAAATACCGAATGTTATTGAATGCATACTGAGCCACAGGTACTCAAAGGGGAAGCATGCTGTGAGCATTGAGGCTAAAATCCTCCAAGATGCGGATAGGCTTGACGCAATAGGGGCGCTCGGGGTTGCCCGCTGTTTCCTTTGGACTGGGAAGAGGGGCGGAAACCTCTCAATAGGAATAGCGCATTTCTACGATAAGCTTCTCAAGCTGAAGGACGGCATGAACACGAAAGCAGGCAAAAAGATTGCCGAGAAGAGGCACAAGGTCATGGAGGACTTTATAAAGCAGCTTGAGGAGGAATACGGGAAAAGGCTAGGAGAATAAGGCCAGAGCCAAAACAGTGCATATGCCGAGAAGTATCGCCTGAGTTCTTGCTGTTTCGCCTCTCTCCAACGGTTCTTCCATGAGGTCTCTTCCGATTTTGTAAGCCCACAACACAAACAGCCCTACGAATGCCAGCTGAGTTTCCATATGCCCAAGAAAAACTAAAAGGAAAAGAACAAAATATGGGATAAGAAGCAGATAGAGAACAAGCCGGGCAGCCTCTTCCGGCCCATAAAAGACCGGGATTGTCCTTACTTTATATGCTTTGTCTCCAACGTAATCTTCAAAATCCTTGAGTATGTTGGCCGAGAATGCTAGAAGCGTTGTTATCGCAATTATTGGTATTGGTAGTAGGCTGATATCGGAATAAAGAACCCATCCATACGTTATGGGGAAGAATCCATAATGAAGTCCAACGACAAGGTTTGAGATTATAAATGCGTTTTTTAACCTTATAGGGGGCAGTGAATAGAGTATTGTAAGCAAAGTATCAGCAAGCACCAACCAAGCAAATATGTTGTTTCTCACTATGAAAAACGAGATGAATATGGAGATGAAATAAAGGACCGCAGAAAATACGAGCACAATAGTAGGGGATAGTCTTCCGGCGGGTATGGACCTGTATGGTTTGTTTATTCTATCTATATCCCTGTCAAAAACTGCATTAAACGAATTAAAAGCGGCAACTATGAGCGGACCCACAACAAGCAAGGGCCATATAATCTCGTATTCTGGTATTTTTTTTATTGCAAGATAAACACCACACAAAAAACCTGCAATTGATATCCAATAATGTTGTGGCACAGTAGTTTCTAAAAAATCAATAAGCTTTCCCGCCGCACTCATCCTCCCCCTCACTTGTCCCCTCGTTTTGCTCTCATCTCTGCTATTTTATCTGGTTCTGCAACGAGCACATTACAATATGAATCACCCATAGCGACACAGTTCGTTTCTATCGCATCAACATCAAAATCAAGTGTTGAACAAAGACCGCCAGCTATAAAACCTGTTGTTATAATGTCAACAGGATAAGGAGCCTTACCATATTCTCTTGCAAATGGTCCCTCAATTATATGAACTCGCCACTCCTTATTTTCAAAATCTATCTTAGATATCTCTAATCTCCCCCAACCCGCGCATGTTACTATATTGGTCTGCCATTCTAATAACTTTCTTCTATCTTTAAGACCGTATTTCACTATAAATCTATCATTATATTGTTTTGAACTGTATTTCGCACTTTCA
This sequence comes from Candidatus Micrarchaeia archaeon, assembly GCA_038874215.1. Lineage (GTDB taxonomy): Archaea > Micrarchaeota > Micrarchaeia > Burarchaeales > JAVZCV01 > JAVZCV01. The sequence goes on from JAVZCV010000024.1 coordinate 9,444, forward strand.
TAAAGTTTCTCATAAGCTTTCTCATATCCGAGGTCTTTGATTAGGGTTTTCTGAATCTCCACAAGCATGCAAATCGGTATCATACATACTGGTAAACCCATCAGGTTTATGTCCCCATCCCCGAATTTAACGAGGTTTGCAATTCTGAATCTATCTATTATTGATACCATCCATTATACCTTTTTTTCAATAGACGAATCCACGACAATGCCATTACTTGTTATTTCCATAGGAAAAGCGGCTGTTGCCTGCCTTGTATTCCTCATCTTCGGGATATACAGCGTTCTAAATCCCTCTTCCCCCTCTATATACCGTAAGACGATTATTCCATCAACAAGAAACTCAGACACAGTATCGCGGCTGTACCATTCGGCATCTTTGCTCAATTCAGAAGTTATCAGCGCCGTCATTTTCTTTTCTCTTATGAACTTAATTAATCTAAACATCGTTATCTTCTGAGTGGCATAGTCATCATTGCTAAAAAGCGTCAACGTAGATGCAGAATCCAAAACGAACCGCGTATACATTTTTTGTTTGAATTCCTCTTCAAGCTCAACATATATCATCTGATCAAAATAACGCTTCCATACATAACGTGGATGGTCAATCGGTAAAGGAAGTATGGATCTTATAACTTCTTCTTTTGTTTTGTAGACTTCTATAGCAGGCATATATGATCTGAGAGTTATAAGCCCCTTTTTAATGAGTTTATCCAGATCCCATCCAAAACGCCTTGATTGAAGTTTAATGTCTTCCTCTGTCTGCTCAAGGGAGACATAAAGACCTCTTTCCCCCCTTCTTGCTCCTTCTACAATAAATTGAAGAGAAAAGATACTTTTACCCGAACCTGGCGCTCCGCTAACCAATACAATAGCATTTCTTGGGATACCTCCCTCTATTAATTCGTCTAATCCCGGAATCCCGCTTTTTATTCTCTCTTCATCCATTTGACTCACCAACAATATAAAGCACAAAGGCGTTTATAAATAGTGAAGTTATACTTGAAACAAAAGGTGGTTTTTTGAAAGAAGAAAAGCTGAAGAGAATAGTGAGAGAGGCTTATGGGAGAATTGCGAAATCAAGGTCAGATTCATGCTGTGGGGGAGGGGAGTGCAGTATAGCGAGAATGGCTTGTTATAGCGAGGAGGAGCTGAAGCATGTTCCGAAGGACGCAGGCCTGATACTCGGGTGTGGCAACCCCGTGGCGATAGCATCTTTGAAGAAGGGCGAAACAGTGCTTGACCTCGGCTCTGGCGCAGGGCTTGATTGCTTTCTTGCGGCGAAGAAAGTCGGGAAGAGGGGAAAGGTGATAGGGGTTGACATGACGCCAGAGATGGTTGAGCGGGCTCGGGAAAGCGCAAGGAAGGGGGGTTATAAAAACGTTGAATTTCGGCTTGGCGAGATTGAAAACCTCCCAGTTTCAGACTCCTCTGTTGATGTCGTTCTTTCAAACTGCGTTCTAAACCTCGTTCCTAATAAGAGAAGGGCTTTTGAGGAGATTTTCAGGGTGCTCAAACCTGGCGGAAGGCTCGTGCTTTCCGATATCGTTCTCACTAGGGAATTGCCGAATGAAATAAAGAACTACAACGATGCATATGCGGCTTGTATCGCAGGGGCGATTACGAAGAAGAAATACCTCGGGCTGGTTAAAAAAGCAGGTTTTAAAGACGTGAAGGTAATGGACGAGGAGGTTCTGCCCGCCGACGTCATGCGGGCCTTTGGAATCGCTTCGGGTTCTGCTGTCCGCATAAGCATTTTGGGAAGAAAACAGTAGCAAATGCGAATATCACTGGAAAGTTAGTCTCTGCGCATCTATTTAAAGCCAGAAAATAGATTAGGTTGGGGTGGAGAATACCACGCGCGGGAGGGATAAATAGGGTGGAAAGATGACTGTTGAGGATGAGATAGTGCATTGGTGGAAGGACGAGAACAATGAAAGCCACAGGAACATACTGCGGATAGAGAGCGAGAAGCCGCAGGTGGTAAACGGGTTCCCGCGCGACGGAGTGATTACGATAAGAATAATAAACGGCTCGGGGGCGCAGGCTATGAAACTGAGCCCTGACGAAGCCCTGAGGCTCAGCTCAGAGCTGATGGCGATATCAAAGGAGCTTCTCAATGCGAAAAGAGTTCTGTGGAACCAGCATGAGGAATAGGCTTCAGGAAGCACGAGGAGAAGATGCACCCCTGATTTCGCAGGGATTTGTGGATTAATATATACCACTACTTACACACAAACTTATATAATTTTCTGAGTAAAAAAAATGCATGCCAGTATGTAGAAGGGTTCAGCGCACGGGTACGGCTACGCACACCATCTCTCTCCCGAAAGAGTGGGTGAAGAGGCAGGGCATAAAGCCAGGCGCCGAGCTATACATTTTTGAGGAAGAGGACGGTTCTCTTTCAGTTAAAACGAGAGGAGAAGCGCATTCCGTTAGGAGCGCTGAGATAAACGTTGATGAAATCATAGAGCCAGTCCATCTCAGAAGGACTTTTCTTGCAAAATACCTGAAAGGATACAATGTGATTAGAATATACTCAAAGGGCAAGGGAATACCAAGCGAGCTGAGAAGCGCCGTGATAGCAGAGGTTGATAGGCTGATAGGGGTAGAGGTTACAGAAGAGAAGAGCGATGAGATCGTTGTGCAGGACTTCTTCTCACACCAAGGGCTCTCCGTTGAGAAAACGATGAAAAGGGCTTATATGCTTGCCTCCGGGATGCAGGAGAATGCCGTGCGGGCATTCCTATATGGGAATGAGAAAGTTGCCCGAGACGTCATAGCGATGGATGATGAAGTAGATAGGCTACGCTATCTTGTGACAAGGCAACTGAACCTCGCCCTAAGCGATTCGGGGCTCATGCGCTCGCTCGGGATAACTGCATCCGACTGCCTTGAATTTGCATCGCTCTCACGATGCATAGAGGGAATAGGCGATGAGAATGTGAAAATAGCCGAGAATACGCTTAAAGCTCTAAGAAAGAGGAGAGCTTTGCAGGATAGTGTGCGTACCATTGAGAGGAGGAACGATGATGCGGCACGAATACATTCCGGCGCGGTAAAGGCTTTTTTTGATAGGGACTTCATGCTTGCAAACAAGATGCTTGCACTCAGAGAAGAAATTGCAGATGAGGAAGCAGAAGTAGTGAAAAACGAGCATGCACGCATGGTTGTGGAGAGCTTGGACAGAATAGCAGACTATGGGGCGGAGATAGCAGAGCTGGCTGTTGATAGAGTGAAAAAATAAGGGCCGAACGCCTCACTGGAAACTCACCCATGCAAGCCTATAAAATTGTTCCATTAATTGTATTCTCGGTGTTGGCTTGAAAAAAAGCGAGGAAGATGCGATATTTGATGAGATAGCAGAGAGCATAATGGAGGCTGAAAGCAGAACCGTTACGATTGCCGAGGAGCTGCGTGGCTTGAAAAAAGAATTTCGGGATGCGCTTGAGCGGGATATGATTCATTTCGTTCAGCAGAATACTGCTGATTTTAGGGTCGCCGCTGTTGATGGCGGCCTTCTTGCAGAAGAGTTGCATGGTTTTGACCTTGTTCTTTCAAGGACAGTGGGAGTTTTTTACGAATACGATGAAGGCAGGCTTGCGAAATATGACTATTATCCCGAGCCCCAACCTCCCGTTAAAATGAGCGCGCTCAGCGGGCTTGACGCACACGAGTTTGCATGGCACAAATCACTCGTGCGCATGCAGGGCGAGATAGGGCTTGCGAGAGAAATGGTTGAGAAATTCAAGCCAGACTACATGCTACTTGACGGCTCAATAGTCCCGCAGATAGCAGACAAGCCGTCAGAGGATTCCGTAGTAAGACCGCTATACAACGATCTGGTTTCCATGTGTATCTCCCTTTACGAATCTGCGCATGAAAACGGATGTAAGCTTATCGGCGTAATAAAAGACAGCAGGGGCAGGCGCTTCATTGAGATGCTTGGGGAAGCAGGGATACAAACGATGCGCATGGGCGATACTTCTCTCCTGACATTCATGCTTAGGAAGGGCGAGAGGACATTCGCCTTCTACTACTCAAAGCAGGCAAGCGAGCACAACGTGCTTATGGATTTAGGGGACTGGGGAAAAAGGGTTAAGGCGATGTATGTAAAGCCCGTTGAAATAGACAGGCCGCTTAGGGTGGAGTTTATCTGCGATGACTTCCCCGAAATTGCATCTGTTATATATACTTTGAGCTGCATCAACAGAAACTACGGCTATCCCGCAATACTTATAGAGGCAGATATGCGGGCTGCTCTTGATAGAATAGAGCTTGAAAGGGCATACCGCAGCATTCTATCGCGCGTGGGCCCCCGTGCTAACATAATGAAACTAAGGAGGAACATGCGGCCTTTCAGGTAATGCCATGTGTCCAAACGATGCAAACGGCAAGAATCCGATAGGCATAGTGATATCAACGTTAGAATCCCCCACAACTGATTCCTTCTCCTTTGTGCTTACCACCGAGACTGTTCGGCGTGGCCAGTTTGTGCAGACAGAAACAGACGACGGCTTGCTCATCGGTTTTATAACCGACATAACAAGAGCAAACAGGTATTTTGAGAGAGCCGAGAGCGTCGCAGAGTATGAGCGGCTCGGCGCAATGTCCCAATTCCCCACAATGGAATGGGAATACACTGTTGCAGACGTAAAGGCTCTCGGCGTATATACTCTTTTGAGCGATGGCAGGGCGATTTTTGCGAGGGCAAAATTCCCAGCATCACCAGGCGCGAAGGTCTACTCTGTTGATGAGAGCATACTCAAGGATTTCATAGGCCTTGATGAAAGGGGCTTAAACATCGGAAAGCTGGAAAACCACAATGTTGAAGTAAGGCTCTCAATGAGTAGGCTTCTCCAAAAGCATCTTGCGATACTTGCGATGTCTGGCGCTGGGAAATCCCATCTCGCCTCTGTTATAATAGAAGAACTGCTTGAAAGGAGGAAAGAGCACGGAAGGCTTGCCATAATAGTGATAGATGTGCATGGGGAATATGGGGGATTTAGACAGGGGCAGTATGCGAAGAGCACAACGGTGATAGATGGAAAGGAAATAAAAATCGCGCTATCAAAGCTCTCCCCATCGTCTCTTTTTGATTTCATGCCGAACATCTCTGGAACCGCCATGAGGGACCTGTCTTCAATTCTCTCCGAGATGAAGAAAGAGGCAAAGGATAGCGGAAATTTTTTCGGCTTGCCGGATTTGATTGAACGAATAAAGATGAGCGACATGAAAGAGAGCACAAAAGGCGCCCTGCTTTCATGGCTTGATGCCCTAAAGTCTTTAAGGCTCATAGGAAAGGTAGAGCACCCGAGCCTTCAGGAGCTTGCAAAGCCAGGCCACCTTACGATACTTGACCTTAGCGATATAGACAACATGAAGAAAAAGCAGCTCATCGTCGCCCATATAGCAAAAAAGCTTTTCAAAGCAAGGAAAAAGGAGAAGGTGCCGCCCTTCCTTCTGCTCATAGAGGAATCCCACAATTTCGCCCCAGAAAAGGTTGCAAAAGAACATGGAATTTCAAAAGGGATAATAGAAACCATAGCGAGAGAGGGAAGAAAGTTCGGAGCGTCCCTCTGTCTTGTTTCGCAGAGGCCCGTTAAGCTGAGCACGACCGCCCTCTCGCAGTGCAATACCGCGATAATCCTGCGCGTAACGAATCCTTACGATTTGAAGCACATTGGTGAGAGCTGCGAGGGAATAGACCAAAGGATGCAGGCAGCAATAACAACCCTATATGTTGGCGAGGCACTTATAGTAGGAGAGGCGACGAACCATCCCATATTCGTTCGTGTAAGAGACAGAAAATCAAAAAAATCATCAAAAGGCCAGCCGCTTGAAGAGATTGCAAAGAGATGGGAAGAGGCAGAGGATAAGAAAAAGGATGATGTTGAGGCGTTCCTGTAACCTAGCGTTTTTATCGGTAGCTCGCGCCCCCCCCAAATTTCAATAAGAGTATTTAAAAAAGAAAAAAGCAATTGGTCTATAAGTGATGGGATGGCGGAAGAAAAGCGCTTCAGGCTTGCTCCAAAAAAACATTTCTCATATATCGTGAATGGCAGGGTTGTAAAAAGGGTTGACCGTGTTGATGGAGAAGTTCTCATAGAGGCGCTAAGGGATGGTATCAGGGAGATACTCAAACCTGGGAGCGGGGGAAAAGGAAAACCAACGATCACCGCTAGCTCTTTAAAAGCGGCAAAGCGCATAATAACTTTTTTTGTGCTTGGCATCATGCTTGCTTTATCCCTGCTTTTCCTCTATCTGTGGCTGTTTGTGTTTTCGCAAGGGCCACCTCCTCCACCACAGGTCTACAACCCAATTTTGCAAACCTCACTGATTCGCGGCGGTATCGTTTCGTATGCATCCAGCGGATCTCTGGCTCCCTATCTTGTAATAAATTATAGCGGAAGCGATATGCGCTTTATAAACACGTCCGCATACCTGTTTGAGAAAGAGCCACCGAAGCAAGTGCTCCTGGTAAAACCAGAAGGGGCATTTAAGCCATCCTCCTATGAAGATTTTGCGGTTGCCCTATCAACCTACCTAAAAAACCACGATATCTTTTACCGCGGCGAAGTGCTCGCAAGCGAGCTTGAGGGAATTTTCACTCCATCGGTAATAGTAATCACATCCCCTTTTATACCTCGTGAGTTCGTTGATGCCAACTCCCCCATTTTTCTTAAGAAACTCGCAAAAAAAGGAAATGTCATCTTCTACATCGGCTATAATTTCTCCACCGTGATATATAACGATGCACCGTACTCATTCAATCTTTCAGAGATAGAAGAGGAGCTTGGTATATCTTTCAGCGAAAGGCCCATCCCTATCAAAAGCAGGTTTAGGATGAATGAACCGCTCTATTCTGTAAAAAAGACAAGTTCCGACGTTATTTCTATAGACAATATGTTCTATGCAACCGATATGGGTACGGATGGCGCATTAGTTTTAGTTCCGCAGAAGCTTGACAATGGGTGGCGCAATGCCACAGACGCCGCAGAGGATATTGGCTATCTCATCTACAGCGTTTCATGGCAACCCGTTCTCTCCTCCGGGAGATTCTCGGTGGAATTAGAAAAGCCTGGCAAACTTGAATTCACAGACTCAGTTTTCCTTCTGAGCACCCCAAAAGAAGTAAGAGCAGAGGAGGGCTACGTAGTTGCTTATATAATGGGAACATCATGGGATAATAAGACTATTGAGAGGAAGATAACGGCACCTATAAAAATTGAAGGAAGCGGGTCGCTTGTTCACAATCCAAACGCAATAAATGGCACAGTTCTGCCTATAACCTTTACAGTGAGACCCAACTTCACCGAGAATACTCCGATAAGACTCATATTCAAAACTTCAAATTCCTCAAACGCAATCGTAGACCTGCAATATTTCAGGAAGGGCGAACCTATAACAGTCAGAAACTCCCCATTTACCTATGACTTTGATTACGTTGTAGACCTAGCGGATGGAGACTACATAATACGGCTTGTTGACGAATCCGAGCATATATATGCATCCTCCTACCTCCACATCCCCGTTATTCGGGTTAAACCGATAACTACGGATTGGGCGCAGAGCTCTCAAAGCAAGGCAACGCAGGTTTTTTTCAAGATTACGAGTGATGATAAACCGATTGATAAGCCGAACATCGTTGTCTCATACGACAATAAGGGAGAAGTCAAAGTGAAGGAAGCACGAGAAGAAATGCTTCCAGACATCAATGCTAAAGGTTTTGGCGCATGGTATAACCGCGAGGGGTTCTTGGAGATTTTCATAGTCGGCTTGCCAGAAGAAACTACACACAATTTTACAATAATGTTTCCAGGCAAAACCATTAAGCTCAATAAAAGTTTCAGAGTTATACGGAGCCCGTACGAGCAGCCATGGTTCTACGGCATTCTTATTATAACGGCCTTTGTGGTGATAATCGGGATTCTATTCAAGAGAAGAGAAAAAGAGCTTTACTCAATAGACGTGCCAGATTTCCCACCGATGAAGCGGAATGCGATACCGATTCCCAAAGTCGTAGTTCTATCGCTTTTTGACCAACTGAACACGGAATATAAATGGAAATACATGCCCCTTACAATCCAGGAGATACAAGCTGGTTTCAGAAAGATAATCTACAAAGGCAACCCAGTTAACATAACAGAATTCAACGCGAAGCAGATTCTTGATACTCTCGTAAAGGAAGGTCTTGTTTTTAAGGAGCTTGGGCTGTACGGCTTGAAGAAGTGGGAGACAGAGTCTGGTAAGTCTGCGTCATACCTCGCCATTTTCCGCCTTCTCCGCACCCTATTCATAAACCACACCATACCCTTCACGGACATAAACCAAAGAAAAGACTGCGATACGATGATAACCACGCCCGTAGGCCATGTTTTCATACACATTTATGAGGGAGAGGAAACGCTTGCAAGAGTTCTTCGCTGTGTATCCTCGGGCACAAACATAATTATATTTAGAGATAAAGAAACCCTTGAAAAATTCAAAAAGTGGCTTGACGGCTCGGTAAAAACAATATCGCTTATGATTAAGCTTGAGCATAGCAGAGGCAAAATTACATTTATGACTGTTGACAAGGTTGTTAACCTGCTTATATAAAAGACGCTAGACATCGGGTAGGGATATAAAATAGAATGCGTACATCTATTTTGATGCCTGGCGAGATAAAGACAGAAATAGACATCATCCTGCAATTGCTGAGGGAAAGAGGAAAGGTTAAACTAAGCGAAATATCGCGCGAGTTTGGTATAGACGAGGAAATACTTGAGAAGTGGGCCGAGATACTTGATTACAGGGGGGTTGCGAAAATAGAATATGGTATAGATGGCACATATCTGGGCTTGGTGAAGGAGGAAAAAGACAAGCAAGCTGGCGAAATATTAGAAGACATAAAGAAAAAACGCGCACTTCTCCTCAAAAAAGAAGAACAAATCCGCAAAAAGCTCCTTGAAGCCCGCGCAAAAGAACAAGAAGTCTCCCGAATAGCAGAAGAACTCAGCAAGAAAGAG
>JAVZCV010000025.1:0-16732 GCA_038874215.1 Candidatus Micrarchaeia archaeon
CCAAAAATAGGAGATCTGATAGGCAGGTTGCACGAAGCAGGTTTCACCGCATCAAGAACGCACTTCAAAAGCAACGGTGTAAAAACGAATGCTGATGTAAAACAAATACGAGAGTTGCTTTAATCTCCAAATTAAAACCCCAACCAGACTAAATAGGATAGTTAGAACACGTAAAGTTCGGAAAAGCTATAAAAACGATAAAAAAGGAGGAATGATTTAACCGAACAGGCTTGCGAGACCTGCTGCGGCCTCCTCTTCGCTTTTCTTCTCTTCTTTCTTCTCCTCCTTTTTCTCCTCTTTCTTTGCTTCCTGTGCCGGTGCGGCTGCAACTGGCGCTGCCACAGGAACAGCGGCGCTCTTTATCGCCTCATCTATGTTCACATCTTTAAGAGAGGCAACGAGTGCCTTCGCCTTTGCAGTATCCGCCTGAATGCCTGCCGCTTCCATTACTTTCACTATATTCTCCTCGTTTATCTCCTTTTTCGCAGCGTGAAGCAAAAGCGCCGCATACACATACTCCATATCCAACACCTCTTTTTCTATTGAATACACATGATACTTTTATTTTTCTTCTCTACCACCAATCCTGGAATTTATTGCGTTCGCATGCATGGCTGCACGAGCCAGAATCGCATCAATCACTTCCTTCTCATATATATTCGCATTTATTGCAAGGTTCCTTGCGTTATTATAAGCAATCGCTATGAACAAGCCTGCGTTATCCTTTGTTGGATAATCGCAATTTATCGAAAGGTTAAAAGCATTCATTACAGCCGTTTTGATATCGGCAAGCGTTTTTGCTGGGTCAACATCAAGTATATCGGGAGTGTATAGGAAGCCGTCCTGCCAGAGCGCTATTATAGACATTCCTATTTCCAATGGCTTTATCCCGAGCGTTTGAAGCGCCTTCGCAACCCCGAGAGGCACCTTCTCGCCTTTCTTTGCAACAACAGAATCGGTTGCTATAACCACCTTACCCTTATCAAGTTTCACGTTTATGCCAACCTGCTTAAGCTCTGTCATGGCAGGCCCTGGCGGTATTGATGTCTCGCCTGCAGGAACAACTATATCAAAAGGCGCAGTCTGCCCAGGTTTAAGGAACGCTCTCCCCTTGCTTGATTTTATTTTATTAAAAAGTTCAAAAGGATCCATGTCTGAAAGCAGTATGGCAGTCGGGCCCAGCATTTTTTCCGCAAGTTCCTGCGCCTTGCCAGATTTCTTCAAAGCCCTCTCTATTATCGTATTTTTGAAAACCTTGAATTTCACTTCCCCCCGAAAACTCTTCTTTATTCTCTGAAATTGGCTGTCTGGAAGATTTCGTATGTCCACAAGCCCTATCAGGCTCGCTTTCCCTATCTCTTTTGATAGCTCAGCAACAGCACTCTTCTTCAATGTTATTGAGCGCCTTTCTTGCTTTTTCTCCCTTTCAGCTGAACTTTTCAGAGCTTCCACTAAAACACCCTATGGGGCTTACCCATCGTCAGTTTTACATAAGCTGAGCGTATCTTCCCTTCCCCAACCGCTTTCTTTACTGCATCCAAAACTGCTTCAAGATTGTCTGCAAGTTGCTCAACGCTCATGTTCTCGCTTCCTATAAGGCAATGGACAACGGGAAGGTATTTTCCTTTCGTTTTCAAAACAACAGATTTTTTAGCCCTCTTTATAGCCTCCTCAACGCTTCCAGTTATCGGTTTTGGCATCTTGTCTCTTATTGCAAGCTTCTGGCCTAAGTGCTTTCCTACTACAGCCATAAGGCTCGGTTGGGCGATAAAAGCATTCTTATAAAGTGTTTTTAGCCTTTTCTTATCCCCTGCGAGTTTAGGAATTTCATCAGACGAAATTACAACGCTCGCACCCGCCTTCTTTACATCAAGTGCAAGTTGGCCATCCGCAAATGCGACTACGCCGACTTCCCTCCCCCTACCATGCGGAAGCACAACATCCACGTTTAGCCTGTTCTCGGGCTTGCTGAAATCAACTCCTTTGAAGTTTATCGCAACTTCTACGCTCTGTAAAAACTTCCGCTTTCCCTTATCCTCAAGGCACTTTCTGATTGCTTCCTCAATTCCTTTCCTATCCATCTAATCCCTCCTGCTTACAGCGCATAGCGCCAAGCAGTCCTTACGGGAAAACAAAGATGGGAAATTCTACCAATATAAAACTTATAAACCTATGCTTAACATCTTCTCTACTATCCGCGGGGTGGTTTTTTGAAAGATGAAAAAAAAGAGGAACAGCAAGAAAAGCCAACATCTGAATTAACCTTTATTCTCTCAATAGGTTTAATAATAATCCTTGGAGCCTTAATAATATCCGCCAGCATTATCTACACTGGGTCAATGCTAAACAAGAATATGCAATCTCTCGCATCCGAAATCAGTAAACTGCAAATTTTAACTAACATGAGTTCTATGGCTACACAGGAAAACAGAACCACAACAACTACAAATGCTTCCCATCAGCAATCCCAAACCACAATAAATATAACGGGCAAGCAGATACTTGGGCAGCAGAACGCCCCCGTGACAATCGTTATTTTCAGCGATTTTGAATGCCCATACTGCGGAGCGCTTGCTGGCGGAAACGAGGATGTGGTGAGTTACCTTAAATCACGGGACCCAACATGGGAACCTGCAATACCAAACATCATACGGGATTACGTGAACACGGGAAAGGTTAAACTCGTTTTTAAGCATTTCCCCATTCACGAAAACTCTCTTGCAGCAGCCCAGGCTTCTGAATGCGCCGCCAAGCAGGGAAAATTCTGGGAATACCATGACATTCTTTTTGCAAATCAGGATAACCTCACAATTGCTGCCCTCAAAAAATACGCTTCTGATATAGGGCTTGAAAGGAGTTCTTTTGATAGCTGCTTGGAAAGCAATGAAACACAGAGCATAGCGATATCCGATTATCAAGAAGGCGTAAAGCTTGGCGTTCGTGGTACCCCCACACTTTACATAAATAACATATCTGTCGTTGGGGCCCAACCATACAGTTCTATAAAGAGAACGATAGATAGTGAACTATCCTAAACAAGACGGATTTATGCCTCATCTTCCGCTGTTGCTTGCCTCAATCATAGCAGCGGTCAAACTCTCAACAAACCTCAAAGCAGCTTTATCGCTAGGGCCATACATGTTTATACCAAGTATGTCAATAGGCAAAACTATCTCATACTCTCTTCTGCCTGCCGTTATCCTTATCCTGTATGTTGGCGTGTCATAAATGCTTTTTCCTTCGCAACCACCCAAAAATGCGGCATTAACAATAGCCCCACTCTTCATCTCAACAGTTACCGATGTCGGAATCCGCTGTATTGCCTTACCATCCGGCGTTGTTTTTAACTCTGAGTTGAAAGCGAGTGCTCTCCTAACTCCACAACCCATAATTGCAGTAGCCTGTTCCAAATCCATCCAAGTTGCTTCCTCTCTGGGTGGCGGATTTATCCTTTCATTTCGCATCTCGCCAGGCGTTTTTGGGAGCGTCCTCCCCTCTTGCGTTTGCGCTCTAATCCCTTCCTCTGGGCTCCATACCGTGCTCCACCTGTATGCGTAATCATGCATTAGGCTCCCATAATCACTCCTATAAGGTCTAAAATACCTTCTCCATTCCCTTCCGCTGCAAAGCTCATCATAAACAGCACTCAGACGCCATATGAGCTGTCTCTTAATTTCTTCTATTCTTCGGACTTCTTTCACCGCATTCTGGTAATTATCAAAAGAATGCGTTCCATCGCCAAAAGAGTATACTCTATACGCTCTCTCAACTTCACGCTGCATGGCTGTAAGTTTAGCCAATATATCTCGCAACACATCCGCCTCCCTCATCAATGCCCTTGAAGTGTATCTCCATAGCTCAACACCTAATAAACTGCTCCTCAGCACCCCATCAACTGCATCTGGAGGCAAACTAACATCCCACGTGCACATCCACCTATGTCGCAAATATTCATGATTGACTTCACGCCAATCAACAGGGTTCCAAGTAAGCCCCTCTCGCCTCTCGTACCAGTTTATGTAATCCCCAAATCTAGCATACGCACCAATCAGCCTCTCAAACTTATTATTGTATGACGCAACATCGTGATAGAGCTTTACATACTGTTCGTATGTTTGCGGGCCTCTCTTGTAAGCAGTAATCATGGCAGATATATGCCGCGATAACCTATCCAAATATCCTCCCACCATGCTGCGATAACGCTCAGCAACCTTCGGCGCGAGCTGCATTCCATGCGGGTTTATCTCGCATATCTTCATCTCCTCTTCGCTTATTATCGGTTCAATCTTCTCACGCGGTTCCTTCTGAACTACTCCGACTTCAGGCGCAGCAGCAGTTGCTGCCGCCGATACATAAACAGCATGTATTGCAGGCGGGCTTGCTGTCTGAGCGTATGCTTTTTGCTCAGGTGCTGAGAAAACTAGTGTTCCGACAACAGCAGTCATTGCAGCGAAAAGCGATATCCTCACACCCAGTTTCCCTCCTCTATGAACCTTCGCCGATACAATACTATCACCAAACGCATTAAACTCGTTAGTAGTAGAGGCAGAATTAGGTTCTTTCCTTCTTATCACAATACCTCCATTTGCTGGTAAAACTTCAACAGTATATCTCCCGCCCAACCGATCCTCCACTGACCTAACAAATGGCTCTACGGGTATGCGGCTACCATCAGAGCATATCGGCACTATCATGCCTCTCTCAAGAAAAAAACCCGTACTAGCGATATTCCTTGCATCATTTGCAATATCCCTTGCCATATTTCTTGCCTGCGCAGTAAGAGCCTGCGGCTGTTCAAAAACACGCTCGGGATAATGGGGGGCAGAGGCTCTTATAACGAACTGCCGGGGTCTATCTGGTTTCATCGGATGGGGTATTCTGGTACTTCTCCCCTCCCCTAAGCTTGCTTTAATCTTTTGGCTACGCATATGCATAAATGCAGGCGGCTGTCTCATAGAAATCTATATAACACTACGAATTTTCAATATTTAAGTATTTTGATTTAAGAAAAAAAGCCGGTATTTATAAAGCAGTAGTGAACTAATCTCATGATAAACTTACTTAAAAAAGTGGAAGAAGGCCTTCTTACGCTTACATACATATCACTCTTGCTTGTTTTACTCTCATGCGTTTTTGGGGTATTCCTCCTATTCGGCCAAGATAAAATCGGTACATCTCTAATCGGAATCTATACAATCGTTATTCTTCTCCTCCTATCCCTCCTTATTCTCTTAGTTTTTGTTTTTTGGCCCATTATAACAATCCTGCGGTTTTTTTGTTGTATAAGGGAAAGGAAGCTTGCAATAAACGAGAGCAGGCACGCGATTTTTGGAGCCCTCTTGATATTAGTTGACATAGCCGTTATCGCTCTATTTGCAGCTACCCAGCCAGCAAACGGATCAAACAGTATCATTCCAATGATGGTAGGCCTCCTCCTTCTTCTGCTCGCTGCAACTTACATTATGTTTGAAGTCCATTCCTATAATAGTCTATCTTTATTTGCTGAGCAAACGGGTTTTGACGTTTTGACAGAGGACCGCCCAGCCCTCCTCTCATTCATCTTGCCGAATGTCAAAGCCATAGTAGGAAAGCATGGCGGGAGAGACTTCACAATCAGCGTAGTGCGAAGGGAAAACAGGGATGTTCTAAAAATTAAGGTGTTTGTAGAAACCCGAAGAGCCGCAGACATCCTCTATGCAGGCGGGACTAATGAAAAAATGCAAAGCGTATTCAAAAAATACGAGGATATACTACCCGACATACTTTCTTCCTATATGAATGAAGGCGAATTAATTATATATGCGAAAGGGGATTTAGATATTGAAGGATTGGGCAAGGTGCTAAATTTCGCAGTAGATGTAGCAAGCATTGTGGAGAGAGAAAAAACATAGGGTGTTGGCAGGCTTTTATTTTTTTGTGTCTAAATACCGTAAAACATCCAAGGGCCCGTAACTCAACCTACGGCCAAATTTAACAGACCGAGGTGTTGAAAGCTTGGCCTAGAGTGCCTGGCTTTTAATTATGAAGAAGGCACCAGGAAGCCGCGGGTTCAAATGGCACCTTCCCAATTGGGAAGTTCTTCGCTGATGAAAATCCCGCCGGGCCCGCTCTTACTATGGGGATTGCATGAAGGAACTTTTTGAGGGAGTTTATCTGATTGAAGGAAAACTCGCAACAAAAAACCTTTCCCCAGGTTTCCGAGTTTACGGAGAAAAACTCGTAAATGTCGGCGGAGCAGAATACCGCTTCTGGGATCCTTACAGAAGCAAGCTTGCAGCCGCCATAAAGAATGGGCTCAAAACTCTTCCGATAAAAAGAACCGCACGAGTGCTATACCTTGGCGCAGCGAGCGGGACAACGGCTTCCCATGTCTCCGATATCATAGAAAAGAACGGTGTTGTATTCTGTGTTGAATTTGCTCCCAGAGCAATGCGGGATTTGCTCAAAGTCTGCGAAAAGAGGGAAAACATGGTACCGATACTTGCGGACGCGCGGATGCCAGAAAGCTATTCAGATATAGGAAAGGTTGATGTCATATATGAGGATGTGGCACAACCAGAGCAGGCGGAGATAATGGTCAGGAATGCAAGCCGCTTTCTAGTTAAAAGCGGTTGGGCTATGATCGCTATAAAGTCCCAGAGCATAGACGCCGTTCGGGATGTTGAGGAAACCTTTAAAAATACCGTTTCTGAATTAGAAGAGACATTTGATATTGTTGAGAAAATCCGTCTTGAACCATACGATAGGGCGCATCTTTTCCTTCTAATGAGCTATCGGTGAGTAATTGCCCGATGGACTTACGAATATAAAAGATATAAAACTGAAAATCCGTGCTCTTGTAGCACGTGCCGCAAAAATCGGCACGATAGGCTCAATCAGCAACGTTGCCGAAGGCATAACAAAGCAGGTCGGCGTTTTGGATGAGGCGTGGGTGCAATACACAACCATTGCGCTTAACAACAGCCTTAACGAGGGCTTTTTCAAAAAAATCCCAAAATCACAGCGGATGGTTTTCATACCCCACTGCCTGCGAAATACTGCCAAATGCAAGGCTACTTACGATGAAGAGGGCCTTCACTGCGTCGCTGGATGTAGGGAATGCAAGATAGCAGAAATAATAGCGGCTTGCGAAAAAAACGGAATGAGGTATTTCGTCGTAGGGGGCGGCCAGCAGGTAATAAACCTCATCAAAAAATACGAACCCAAAGCCGTTATCGGAATTGCCTGCTTCCCAGAGATAAAAATGGGATTGGAAAGAGTCACGATACCCGCACAGGCAGTTCTGCTTAGAAAAGCGGGCTGCGCAAACACCGATGTTGATCTCTGGGAAATACTTGAAAAGATAGATATGGAGGAGAACCCAAACGGAGAGAAGCAGTAGTTGCCCCTGAATTACGCGTTTTGCACTTCCTACCATCTGCACTGCGTTATGTTCGGATAAGCCCAGCAGATGGCATTCTCAATCGTGCTCGGGCTTGCAAGATATTTGCAGTTAACAAGAATTGCTGGAGTCGTAATCTGCTGCATGTATGTCTCAGCTAGTTTGTTGCCGAACCGCAATTCTTCATCTATCCGTGGCAGGCACTCGTCCATCTTTGTTATGTTCAAGCCCGTCTTCACAGAGCATTGAATAAGCTCCGCCTCAGAAAGTGGTATCCCAGTGTGGTTCATATAGCGCTCCCCCACACAGTCAAGGAACTCGTGAATCTTGTTCTGTTTTTGTGAGCATAAAACATATTTGCTTGCAAGCTCAACACGCGACGCATCAAAACTCTTCATAAGATTAAGAGAAGAGGTATATGCCACATAATATTCAAACGACGCATTATACTTCATTATAATTGGTTTAATTCTCTCCTGCGATTCAATGCAGTAAATACAATATGGGTCTGAAAACTCAATTATCCTGAGCTTCTCACTTTCATTGCACTCCACTTTTTCAAGTTGAACAACACCTGAGGGAATAGTAAGAAGCGGAACGGGCGCATACATCCCATACACGGAGAGGTTTTCATCATACAGCTCTACAATTATCCCCCTTTCTTTTCCTGCTGAATAAAAGCTCACGTTTATATGCCACTTCCCGCTTTCATAAACTGATTCAGAGTGCGCATGCGGAGTTATCCCATAGTAAAGCCAGAGATAATGGTCAAGAGCCCTTACAACTTCATAATCCTTATGCACAGGCCCACCTTCCATCGTCTGATTATTCCCATGCATATCTGTGGGCTTTCCAGCATAAAACTTCTGGTAAACGAAAAATGCGAGCGAGCATAGGAGAAGAATTATAAGAAAGGGTATGAAGATTCGCGGTGAACTTATGATTTCAAAATACGACGTTGTTTCTTTTACTACTTTCTCCTCTTTTTTCTTCTTTTCCATCAAACCACCAAGCACTGTTCATTCAGTCGCACTCAGCCTATTTCCATATATATCAATATAATTTTTTCTGTATTCGTATGATATACGGTGAGTTTCCTTCTCAAATACCTTTTTCCCGTTTTTAATTATTGCGAGATGGGTTCCTATACCGTCAAAATCGTCAAGCCTGTGCGTCGCCAACACTATCGTCTTGTCGTGTTTTATATGTGCTACCAGTTCTACGATCGCATTCACGCTATCTGCATCAAGCCCTGTCGTAGGTTCATCCAACACGAGTAGCGATGGCTTAGGCAAAAGCGCCATCACAAGCTCGCATCTTTTTTTCATCCCCTGTGAGAGCTCCCTAATAAGAAAATCAGCCCATCCTTCCATCCCCATCATATGCAAAACGTTTTCAACCCACTTCTTATCTACCCCATACATACACCCAAAGAACTCTATATTCTCCCTAACGCTCATATCCTCATAGAGCATTGGATTCTGGCGGCAGTACCCTATTTTCTTAAACGGGTTTATAACTCTCCCAGCTGTTGGCGTAATAACTCCTGCAATGATATTGAGGAGTGTCGTCTTGCCCGAGCCATTAGGTCCGCCTATACAATAAACTGCTCCTTCTGGTATCTCCATTGAAACTCTGTCAAGCGCAACTACATTACCATATCTTTTTGTTACGTTCTCCAAAACTACTCCTCTGCTCATCTATACCTACCCATAACATACACTGTCATAACGAACAAAACCAGAGCCGTTATCGTTATTATGCCAACATAGTCATAAAAAATAGCGAGAGGGGCCTCTCTAATTGCAAAAGAACGCATGAGAATAGCTGAGTAGTAGGTGGGCATGAACTTTGGTATCGTTTGAAGGATGTCCCCGAAAACGGGCAGGCGTGGTAGGAATCCAACAGGGTAGAATAAGCCTGAAAAAACGAGAAGAAAACCAGCGAGAAGCACATTCAAAACCTGGCCCGCAATTGAAAAACGGGAAAGAAAGGAGACGAGAAGACCTGTTAATGAGAGATATACGCATGTGATAAAAAGCGTTATCAGGAATGTGCCATCTATTTTTATTAGAGGCAGCCCAAAAAAATACTCTGTGAGCAGCAAAAGAATAGTTTGAATTAGGACTATCGCGAATGCGAAAACCATCTTTGAAATCACGATATGTATTGGGCTGGCAATCGTCGTAAGTCTGCTGTAAACCAACCAATCCTTCCTCGTTGTGAAGGGAACAATAAGCAGGCCCGTAATGATTGCGAAAAGAAGGATTATTCCAGGCGTGAAAAACTGGTTCGGGAGCACGGGCGTTCCAAACCCTTTCACGTATATTTTGGGCACATGCGAAAAGTGCGTTGTTAGTTCATACATAATTATCTCCACCGCATACGTTGATAGTTCATACACGGGGGACATGGCGTTATCTATGTAAATCGTCACGTTGCCCGCTCCTTTTGATATACCTTCACTCACCCCGACTATGAAATACAACTCCTCTCTGTAAAGCTTTGCTTCGCTTATCTCGTTTTCTATGCGCACATTGGAAAAAAGCGATACTACGGCGCTCGCAAACCTCACATCCTCCTCGTTTCCTCCAACCGAAACAACAGCAGATGGCGCGCTTTTCGGGACTATCTGCTTAAAAGTTCCAAAAAGAACACCGAATGTTATTGGGATTAATATAAGAAGCGATAGAAAAACAACACTGCGTTTCGCAGAATTAACTTCAAGCATGAGGAGGTTTGCCACTTTTTTCGGCATTTTACCGCCTTCACTATTTTGGCACACTATTTAAAATTGAAAAAAGTTTATTAGCGTATCATCCGAAACGTAATCGGTTTTTATGACTGGCAGAAGCGGAAAAATAAAAGTTTATAACAGCTTGACGAAAAAACTGGAGCCTTTTGTTCCGTTGCGCGACGAAGTTGGAATATATGTGTGCGGCGTAACCCCATACGACTACATACACCTCGGGCATGCTCGCACATATATTGCCTTTGACATAATAATACGCTACCTGCGTTATAAAGGATACAAAGTTCGCTACGTGCAGAACATAACGGATATAGACGACAAGATAATAAAGCGCGCGCGCGATGAAAAGCGAGATCCGTTAGAGTTATCAAAAACGTTTTCAGAGATGGCTCTTGAAGACATGGACCAGCTTAAAATAAAGCGCGCCGACTTCTACCCCAAAGTTTCAGGGCATATCCCAGAGATAATCTCGCTCATAGAGCGATTGATTGATAAAGGATATGCATACGTCTCACAGGGAAGTGTATATTACGATGTCTCAAAATTCGCCGACTACGGGAAGCTTTCGGGGCAGAAGCTTGATGAAATAAAAGCAGGCGCACGGGTTGAGCCTGGTGAGGACAAGCGGAGTCCTGAGGATTTCGCCCTTTGGAAGAAAGCGAAAGAAGGCGAAATCTCTTTTGATAGCCCGTGGGGGCGCGGCAGACCCGGCTGGCATATAGAATGCTCCGCAATGTCAATGAAATATCTTGGCGAAACCTTTGATATACATGGTGGAGGACGAGACCTAATCTTTCCTCATCATGAAAACGAAATTGCGCAGAGCGAAGCAGCAACTGGGAAGCAATTCGTTCGCTACTGGATGCACACAGGGTTCCTAACAGTAAACGGAGAGAAGATGGCGAAATCTCTCAACAATTTCATAACGGTGAGAGATGCGCTCAGGGAACATGACCCTGAAGCAATAAGATTGTTCTTCGCCCTGACGCACTACCGCTCCCCTATAGATTACAGCGTCTCAAGCCTTAGGCAGGCGAACAACTCATTGCAAACATTGTACAACACACTTGAAAACAGCAAGGCTGCTCTTAGGCATGCCCACGAAGGAAAAAGGGATACTGATTTTGAGAGAGACATCAGCAATGAGAAAAAGAAATTCATCGCCGCAATGGACAACGATTTCAATACGCCTCTCGCTCTTTCCTCGGTTTTTGCTGTTTCTAAAAAAATAAACCAGTACATAACTGGGGAAGTCTGCAGGGAGTCCTTGGAGATGGCAGTGGCAACTTTGAAGGAGATGTGCGGCATATTCGGCATTTTAGAGAATGATGGGAAAAAAGCGCGGTTGAAAGAAGGAATAAATGAGGAGCTACTTAAATTAATTTTGGAGCTTCGCAAACTCGCACGGGAGAATAAGGATTACGAAACAAGCGACATGATACGTGCTCGCCTCAAAGAGCTTGGAATAACATTAGAAGATAAGAGCGACGGGAGTACTGAATGGAAGATAGGATGATTTAATCAGAATTCAGCAATATCGTCAAGGTCGGTTTCTTCTCCTTCTTCTTCATCTTCAACCGTCTCAAAATATACCCGATAAGGGGTAACTATCTTAGCGAGCAATTTCAGCCCGCACGAAGGGCAAGCTACAATATCACCTTCTTTCCCGTCAAACTCAAACTCGC
This sequence comes from Candidatus Micrarchaeia archaeon, assembly GCA_038874215.1. GTDB lineage: Archaea > Micrarchaeota > Micrarchaeia > Burarchaeales > JAVZCV01 > JAVZCV01. The sequence goes on from JAVZCV010000025.1 coordinate 11,819, forward strand.
CCCCACATTCATTGCAGCGTACTTTCATATATACCACCGCCGTATATCTAAACATGCCTGGGTTTTATCAACATATCGCAGTCGGGCTGTTGTTCGTTGTGGTAGTGCTTTTGTTTCTTCGCCCACAACTTAGCTTCTTCACTTTCGCCACCCTCCTCTTTTTCCTGATCGGGAGTGTCGCACCAGACGTGGACCATCCATTTTCAAAACCGCGGAAGTACATCAAATTTGCACTCACCTCCCTGCTTTTTTTATCTTCTCTAATTCTCCTTATATTCCACCGGAATTCTCTCGTTGTTTTATTTGGCGTCTACTATCCTCTCGCAGCAACCTTCCTCCTTCTTCTGCCCGCTACAACGGGGTGGCTCCTTGATAGCATAATCCCCCCTCACCGCGGGTTTATGCATACGATTGCCGGCGCACTACTGTTATCCCTCCTACTTCTCATTCTACTTAGTATAATAGGAATTGAGCAAGCCCTCTATTTGGCTGTTGCTTTCTTTTTGGGCTACCTTCTCCACATTCTCATTGATTTCGTTTGACAAACGTCATAGATGTAAATATAAACACGAAATGCGTTAATATTCTCAGTGATGGCATGTCTGCCATGCAGCGGTTCAATGCTCGTGAATGGGATGCATACCTTCATGCGGTTGGGGACCCAAGGCTAAAGAAAACAGCTCAGGAAAGAGATGAATACGTTCTTTCTATGTATGCACGGAGAAGCAGGGGGGATTCTGCTGCCGCTGAATGGATTAGGTACTACGAATACTACTCCTCAGTAGATGTATTGAGAGCATATGCACGTAAGCTTTTTGAGAGAGCTCGTAGGGGGGATGATATAAGCAGGGAGCTCGCAGAATTACGTCATGAGGCGATAGGAAGAAGAGGAGAAGGAGGAATAAAACTAACTGCCGACAGGGCAAACGAAATACTCATAGAATACGAGAGACTTGCAAGTTTAGGAGGGATGCAACAAATACCCAAACCACCACCTACAGCGCCCAAACCGAATTCACAACCAGCTTTACCAAGCCTCTCTACCAGACCCCCAAATCAACCAACCCAAAAGCAATTAACTACGCCCAAGCAACCGCAAACAGCCAGCCAACCAGAGATAGAAGTCCCAGATTGGGCAAAGGTGGAAGCTGAGACATATCGGGCAGTTGTACGCTATCTGGCGAGGTATTATCACATAGAAACCGAAAGAGCACGGCGCATTTTAGGCAACGTGGTTTCACACATTTCTGAAAAATGGGGTGTTCCACGGTTAAGGATGTTAAAAATTCTTGATGCGATACACATGTTCAACGACCTTGGATTTGACCCGTTTCTTGTTTTGGGAGTATTTGCGCAGGAGAGCGGCTTTAATCCAAACTGCATTACACGGAATGATGCCGGTCCTGGCAGGGACAGTATTGGGCTAGGGCAGCTTACACCCGACGAAATATTAAGGGCACGAAGGGAATGGAGAAAAACCAAGTGGTACAACGGCTCAAACGAGTGGCAGTGGAATGATATCCACCATGCTGTTTGGGGCTGGTTCCTCGTTGCAAAAACAAAGAAGGCTGCACTGGAAAGAATGGGCTACCATCCAACGCATCTTCAAATCGTGTCTGCCAACAACGCGGGAGAAGGCGGCGTTAGTAGGGCCATAAGAAAGGGAGGAATTAATTGGATTAACAACCTTCCTGGAATAAAAAGGAACCACATCTTGAAGGTTATTGGGTATCATCGCGAGTTTTGTGAAGCTGCAGGAATAAAACCACGTTATTAATAATCCCAGGCACCAGCCAACTCTTTTTAATATTTGACACGCTAAACTCTATGGGTGGTTATTTGCTCAGGCTTGCCATTCCAAATAAGGGCAGACTTTACGAGCCAAGTGTTGCGATGCTTGAAAAAGCAGGAATGTCTCTGATAGGTGCAGGAAGGATGCTCGTTTGCAGGACATGCGACCCAGAGGTTAGCGTGCTCTTCGTAAGAGCTGAGGACATACCCCGCTATGTTGAGGTAGGCTCTGCCGATTTGGGAATAACAGGAAAAGACTTAATTGAAGAAAGAGGGGCAAAAGTCGCCGTTCTTTCGGAACTTGACTATGGCAAATGCCGTGTTGTTCTTGCAGCACCGAAAGGCAGTGCTAAAGTCATCAAGGGAAAAAGGATTGCCACTAAACTTCCAAACCTAACGCGAAAATACCTTCGGAAGAAGGGTGTAAGCGCTCAAATAATAGAGGTTTCTGGCGCAACGGAAATTGCCCCATATATGGGCATAGCAGATATGATAGTTGACCAAGTTGAGACAGGCCTAACGCTTGAAACGAACAGCCTGGAGATAGTTGATGAGATAATGGCATCTAACGCATGCCTTATAGCGAATAAGCGCTCTATTGTTGCAAAGAAAGATCAGATTATGGAGATAAAGCTCGCTTTTGACGGAATAATGAGCGCCAAAAGAAAAAAATATCTTATGGCAAACGTAACAAGCCGTGCCATTCTTGAAAAGGCAGTCAAAGTGATACCTGCGATGGAAAGCCCAACAGTCCTCCAACTTGCGAAAGAAGGGGAGTATGCAGTGCATGCCGTTGTTGATGAGAGAGACCTTGGGAAGATTATACGAAGACTTAAAGAGGTAGGCGCAAAAGACATACTGGTTTTAGGGATGGAGCGCGTGATACCGTAGCGGTGTGCTGATGATAGCAATAGTTGATTACAACGCAGGCAACATTTGGAGCATAGCAAAGGCACTTATTCATCTGGGGGCTGAGGTTGAAATAACAAAATCTGCCGAGGTTTTAGAAAAAGCAGACGGGGTAGTTCTACCTGGCGTGGGTTCTTTTGCAAGAATGAAAGACCTTGAAAGATTGCGCGAGGCACTGGTTTTTGCTACTTCTGAAAAACCGTTTCTTGGAATATGCTTGGGAATGCAGCTGCTTTTTGAGGAAAGCGAAGAGGCGGATGGCAGGGGCCTAAGCGTATTTGAGGGGAAGGTTGCACGGCTTCGTGGAAACGTTAAAATACCGCATATCGGCTGGAACAGCGTCCGCATATTAAAGAAAAGCAGGATTATGGAGGGCATTCCTGATTGTTCTTACTTCTACTTCGTGCACTCATACGCTCCTCCTTTTAAAGAAGAGATAACAGTCGGGGTAACAGAGCATGGTGGGCTATTCCCGTCCGTGATAGAAAAGGAAAATGTTTTTGCTTTTCAGTTTCATCCAGAAAAAAGCGGGCAAAATGGTTTAAGGTTGCTTGAAAATTTTGTTAAAATTACAAAGGGTTAGCATGCTCGTAATACCTGCCGTTGATATACTGCATGGAAGATGCGTTAGGCTTGCGCAAGGTGATTTTTCAAAAGTTGAGGATTTTGGTAGTCCTATTGAAAGCGCAAAGCGATGGGAAAAAGAGGGCGCAAAAATGCTCCACGTAGTTGATTTAGACGGTGCGAGAACGGGTAGCATGGAAAATTTACCAATAATAAAAAGGATAATAACAGACCTTGGAATTCCCGTACAAGTGGGGGGCGGCATAAGGGATTTCTATCGTGCCTCTGAACTTTTAGAGGCAGGAGCGCGCATAGTCCTTGGCACTGCCGCAATCAAAAATCCAGAAATGATAAGCGAACTCGTTGGAAAATTTGGAAAAGATAAGGTAGGGGTTGCCGTTGATGCGAAGGATGGCATGGTTGCGGTTGAAGGATGGATGAAAAAAACAAGCATTCCTTACATAAAATTCTCTTTGGAAATGGAGAGAAAGGGCGTAGGATTCCTGCTTTTTACATCAGTTCAAAGGGACGGCATGCTCGGCGGTCCTGACGTTAGCCGTGTTTCAGAACTCGTTACGAGTGTGCGTATACCCATCATAGCTTCGGGTGGCGTGGCAACGCTTGATGATATAAAAGCGCTTTCTAAAACAGGAGCTTACGGTGTGATAGTGGGAAAAGCTTTATACACAGGAAGGTTCTCGCTTAGGGATGCAATGCGCGTTTCCGCCGATGACCGACTCAAAATCCAGTAAGGCAAGCACAAAGCCCATTCCATAGAAAAAGTGTTGCAGCACGAGTATGGGGATAGAAAGAATAGCAAAAATTATGGAACCACTTTTCATCAAAACTTGTATCGAGTTTAGGAAAAGTGCAAGGAGGTAAATGCCAAAAAAGGCAAACAAGCCTGTAATGGGCATAATTCCGAGAAAAACCAAAATGGGAAGTAAAATGCAAGCAAGGAAAAATCCTCCTGCGATGGGCGAGAACCACCTAACCAATTTTTTATACATAAGAAAAAGCCTACCCATGCTATACCCGTAACCACACATTTTTCTTATAAATTTACTCACGCTTTTTTCTCTATGGCGTAGAACATATGCATCAGGCAGATAGAGAAATCTATAGCCCTTTCTAACTAATCTGAAATTCAGATCGGCATCATCGCTTTCATATCCCTCTTCAAAAAATCGCTCCTTATTGAATACCTCTTTTCTATATAATGCATTCCCCGCAGAGATTGAATCCACAAACCTCTGTTTTTCGTAAACGTATTCCATTACCGAACCGCCAGAGCCAAGAAAAGTGTTTTGGGCATGTGCAATGGCTTTTGCAAAAAATCCGTCTTTAGGATGGGGAAGGCCGGGCCCGCCAACCCCTGCAACGTCCTCACCTGCCTTCGCAATGGCATCAATAAGTTTAGAGAGCCAACTTTCAGAAGGGACGCAATCCCCGCTTAAAAACGCCACGAATTTTCCGCTTGCAACATCAACACTACGGTTTTTTGACGGCCCCCAAGCGCCAGCGTTCTCTATAACCCTCACGTCATACTGCCGCACTATATCCAGCGTTCTATCTTTTGATGAACCATCAGCAATTATTACCTCCATCTTTTCTTTTGGGTAATCATTTTTGAAAAGGGCATCAAGTCAT
>JAVZCV010000025.1:16742-17411 GCA_038874215.1 Candidatus Micrarchaeia archaeon
CTCCTCCTCATTTTTTACGCATATCACGACTGATACTACGGGTTTGATGTCGATGCCTGGTTTTCGTGTGCCTTTCATCATCCCAACCTAAATATGCTCCTCATCAAAAGCCACACAGCCTCCATTTTAGAAGGTGAAGGGCTATCTGCACTCCGTGCAGTACCGTAGTCCCCTTTTTTTTGCTGAAATATATTGAAGGGATGTCGACTTCTCCATAACGAAGACCTTCAATCATTGTCCTAACAACTATCTCAGAAATAATTTCGTAACCATCGGATTTGAGAGCTAAACGTTCAATTGCTTGCCGCGATAGCAACCTGAAACCACACTGCGAGTCAGAAACATACCCAAAAAACAATATCCTATGGATTAAGTTAAGTACGCCGTTTCCGAATCTTTTAAGAAGAGGCATGCTTCCTATTCTTCTGCCAAAAACAACATCCAGATTATTCCTCTCAGCTTTCTCAATAAATACGGGTATAAGAGATGGATCATGTTGCCCATCAGCATCAAGAGTTATAACCCACTTTGCACCGTCTTTCAAAGCCTTTTCAAAGCCCGTACGAAGGGCCCTTCCAACGCCGTTGTTTTTTCCAAGGCGTACAACGACTGCGCCGTTTCTCCGAGCAATTTCCGCAGTCCCGTCTGCAGAGCCATCATCAACTACTA
>JAVZCV010000026.1:0-14832 GCA_038874215.1 Candidatus Micrarchaeia archaeon
CCCACGGCTCAAAACCGGTGCTCTTGCAACAATAGAGCATACCATCTTGCTCGTAGCAGTACTCAGTAGAGCAGTATTTCTCGTACGGCTCTAAGCCGCAGTTGTGCCCTCCGTCGGATAATAAAATTATAACCTTCTGGTTATCCGTTACGTTATCGTCCTTCTCTGGGCAACCAAGAACACCACAATCGGGCTGGCAGTTGTAACAATCTTCTTTTGCGGAATCACAAATCGCATCGCCACAAAATCCGCAATCTTTCAAACAATTCTCGGGTGTCTCCGTTGGGCTACATATTCCATCCCCACACACCACACCGGGCCCTCCCCCACACTCCGATCTCCTGCATGGCAGACAATCCGTACATGATGGACAACTCTCCCCAGCATCACAAACACAATCATAATCACATCCTGGCCCACCACCCCCACAATCACCCGGGCAGTTCATAGCTGTCTCCCCCAACCCAGGCTCACAAACCCCATTGTTATTACAAGGCGTCCCAGGCCCTCCCCCACACTCCGATCTCCTGCATGGCAGACAATCCGTACATGATGGACAACTCTCCCCAGCATCACAAACACAATCATAATCACATCCTGGCCCACCACCCTGTTGAAGCAACAACCCATTCCACTTTTTTGCTAACATAACGGGTTTAGTTTGAGTGCAAGCAAAACCAGCAGGAAGCCCACTCCAATAGCCCCCGACCCCCAACTCCCCCAAAACAAGTTTTACTGATGCGTTTAGCGCAGCGCCGAGGTTCGTTTCTCCGCTTGTCTGATCAACAAGCCCGTCCAAAACACCCTCCACATATTCTTTTGAATCATCCGTCGCCATCACAAGCGGCGTTACGGCAGAAGCCTTACAGTTCCTGAATGATACAACACCAAGGTAGTTCCCATTCGGAGTTTTGTTAACAAACTTCTTCGCGGCATCAACCGCATACGTTATCTTGTCCTCCGTTACTGTTCTCATACTGGCAGTCGTATCTATCGTAAGAACAATATTTGATCTCGTTATCCTCTCAAAATATGCTTCAGCCCTCAAATTCATGTCAAACCATGCGCCCTCAGAAACTTTCTTTTGCTGTTTATCCTCAAAAAGCCATGCATCCTTCGGGCCAGCCCACTTATACGTTTCTATAACTGAAAGCGGCTTTGCTGTTATCGGTGTGCTGCATATTTGCGCCCAGCCACCCTGCCACGATACCCAAACTGATGCCCTTCTCGTTTCTCTATGAAACGGTGGAGATTCTATTGTACATTTATGCACTAGGTTGCTTGAAGCAGGTATACTGTACTCCGTCCCGGGATCGTCTGGCGTGCATTTTACAAGCAGTTTTGCATTAGAATATGGTGCTTCGCTGTTCAATTGGATATAGAGATTTGTATCAAACGTTCCCCAGCCAGCGTTGGGCCACGCTGTCATCGTGCATGTTATCGGCTTATCTGTAATCGTTGTGCGGCACACATAGTTTTTCTCATTGGGCAACCTTATTGTTGCGTTCCCTTCTGGGGCAAAGCCTGCCTGCGCCAAAACCTGTGGGTATGTGCAATCCCTGACAGCAACAGCATGGAAAACATCATTTGGATCTCCCAGCCCCCACACCATGTAACCGTAATTACTTTCATAATACGGGTCGCTTGGGTTTGTTGGGTCAAACTCCACCATTCTAACCAGCTCTGTTGTACCACCTCTCGTGCAATTTATCTCGGCGTATATGCCCTTTGCAGGATCGTTGAATTCTGCTTTTAACTCATTCGGTATGTTGTAGAGTTTGTACATCACCCTGCCCACCGCCTCCCCAGAGAACGTGGTTATGTTCGCCCCGATGCTGCAGAAAGGCTTCGGGGTATATACAACTTTCGGATAATCGCTAACCTTTCCAGTGCAGTTTATCGGCAGAAATTTTATTCCCAACTCTTCAAGATATTCAAGAGATGTGTTAGCCCACGTTGTGAAGTTAACAGGTTTTACCTCTATATTCGGGTCCATTGGGTCTTCAATGACCACTGTCCCAACATACGGATACGTACACCGAAGTTTTGCGTAGATAGGTTTAACAAGGGCGTTTTTTGGAGTGCACTCCGCACACGGCGGGCAATCAGCAGGGCAGCTCGTGCAGTTTTCAAAGAACTCCATGCCAGAATCACATACTCCGTTCCCGCATGTTGCAGGCGGGACGATGACTTCAACAATCTCGCCACTATCCCTGAACGTGCAATCCCCGATACCGCACGTAGTTTTTGGGTTGCATATACCATCGTTGCATACTGTGTCATCGGGATGCGCAGGAATCGGAGAATTCGTAAATGTGTATTCGCCACTCTGCAATTTTTCATCTTTGTACTCATCATAGTAATAGCACGTCATGTTTATGCGCAGCTTTTTCCCGCTGTACTGCCTCGGTATGTCTCTTATCTCCACCCAAGTATCAACACTAAACTCGCCAGTGCCGATATACGGGGGCGTGTATCTATAGTAGTTGAGCGGATAATAGTAAACGCAGCTTGGTTGTGGAAGCGCCAAATCCCCTATCCCTATGCTCTTCCAGCACTCTGAATTAGGGAAGTTGTACCATATTCTCTCTGGTATATTCTGTATCCTCGCCCTCGCCGTGTATGTTTTTGTTATATTGACTTGGGGGTAGCTGCAGTTCCGTGCAGCCCAAGCAAGGCGCTCGTTAGGCACATATGTCATAACGGATTCTACACCCATATCTGCTGGGTCTTCTACATCACACCATATCATGGCATTCAGAGGCTTATTCACTATATCATCCCCAAGCGCAGGATTTGGGTAATCCTCTGGCAGATTGCGTATTGTCGCATTAACTACAGTCGTGAATGGCCCGTACTCCCCACCGCCTCCTCCCAGCTCCCCCCATATCCCGCCCAAGCAAGAATACAATGAGCAGTAGGGCGTATTCGGCGGATAATCCCTAACTTTGCCATTCGCAGAACAAGAAGTTTTAGCGTAATACTCATTCGCAGGAAAACTCAAAACGCCCGATATCATATAGTCTGTTGTGTGCGTAACAAGCGGATATTCGCACTGGATTTTCGCATAGCCACACGTAGGGCATTCCGGGCCTGGGCAAAGCCTGCTCGGCCATGTTCCATCATCATACCACCAATATTGGTCCCACCAACTCCACCAACAACCACCCATCACAGAATAGTCGGTTCTCGTTAATGCTACTTCCCTCCCCTCATCGCTATCGCTGCACTTCATGTTCACTTTAAATTCAGTGTTTTCGTCAAGGTAGCTGTAAGGAGGCAAAGCCCACGCATAAAAAGTTATCTCCTGCGTTTTCGGGCCAATTAATTCATAAGAAAGGCCCGTAGTCGGGTTGTATGGGAAACTACAAAATGGACCTGGTGGTGAGGAAACCAAAACAGCAACATCACACCCGATCGTCTTCAACTGCCCCTCCTCATAATAATCCCTCTCCGCCCTCACCGTATACGTCCTGCCATACTTCACATGCGGGTATGAGCATATATGCGATGCCTTGCTTTCAAAAAACGGCTCCTCATGCCAACCATCATCTTCGTGGCATTTGAACCGCACCGTTCCATACTCCCCCACATACCTAAGGGTAGCGGTTATGTTTGACTCATACGGCCCTATCCATCCATTCGGCTTTGCGCCAATAGCACAAGAAGGCTGTACCTTTGGGCTGTCATATACAGGGAAATCACATGCAACCCCGTCCGAATCCCACGTTGCCTCCGCGCTCGCCGTGTACAAGGTCTGCTTGCTCACTTCGGGGTATGTGCATGAGCGAGAGGCGTACCCTTTCGTATTATCGTTCTGGTCCCTTACTATGTCAACAATCAGGCCTGCCTCTGACTCTGTGCAGCGGATTTTTGCCTGCGTAACGCTTATCGGCAAATCCGTAAAATTGACCTTCGCCTGCCATGTGAATTCACCAACATCGGCTATATACCCCCCTTCCTCATCAAAAACGCAGGAGGGAACAGAAAAAGCGAGCGAAACCATCACGATAACCATGACTGCTTCCCACAGACCCCGAGATAAACAAAAACCTTTCAATACGGAATGCCCCCCTTCTCCCAACACCTCACCCCAAACCAAAACCCACCACATCAAGAGCGTTCCTCGGCCCGTTTATCTCATATACCCTTGTGCCATTATGCACTATATAAACGTATGTTGTTCCATTCATGCCTGCTATGCTGGCATAAAATACGCGCAATCCACCATACAGGTAGCTTGCCGTTTTAATGTTATCGTACTTCCCTTCCTTCTCACGCCTGAACATCTCTTGCTTGTTTGCATAACTTGCAGCATCCTCTATATTCCTAAACTCATATACCCTCTCATAGATTAGCGGAGTTTCATCAATTTTGTAGATTCTCTGCAACGCCCGCACAATACCTGCCCTCTTCATGCTACTTGTTAAGTTAAACTCCTCATAGTTTCCCTCCATCCTACCGTATGGAGTAGAGCCACCCTGCAAAACCTTCTCCCCCTCACTGTATTCAGCTTCAACCCCTTGCTGGGTGCTCACCATCAAATAAACAGCCAAAGCGAATAAAACAAGAAGGAACACAAGCGCAGCGCCTTCACCAAAATTCATCGTGTTCCCTCCTCACCCCCCTCATTGCGGGGTTTGGAAAGCGAGAGCCTAACCCCTCTTGCATCCCGTGTTATTGATACATCCGCATCGGTGCCCCCAAGCATTTCAAGCAACTCCTGATAGGTGTAAGAGCCTATATCTTTAATCCCCGCATCTTTCCCAATACCCCTCCTTTCCAGTATCTCGCCACGCTTTGCCAGCAGTTTCTCAGGCGGTACAAACTCATAACTTATAGCGAGCCTGTTTTTTGCTCCTTCATGTGCGTCAAACATTCCCTCAATACCTTCTGCGAAATCAACAACCATCTTCTCCTGGTATATAAACGGCAGAACCCTCTCAAACTCCTCAATCACATCCGTTACCATTGCCTCAATCTTGCCTTTGCAACCACCAACGATAAACTCGCCGTTTCCCACATAGCCGACGAATGCACATGCCTCCTTCCACCTTCCCGCTTTCTCTTGTATTATCTGCGAGACAAGCCTCACTATTACCTCCGCAGCACGCTCCCCATGCTCAACAGCATACATGCCAATGTTCTCTATTCTTACCCTGCATATTTCAAAGTTCCCCTCCCCTATCAATTCCTCCATCTCCCTTGAAATTCTCTCCTCATCGGGCAAATCTATCAGAGGGTCAAACCTTTTGCCCTTCTTTTTTAGAAATATGTTTACGAGCGAGCGAAGCTCTTTTGGGTCAAAGGGTTTTCTTATGTAGTAATCTGCACCCAACCTTATTCCTTCAAAGCGATTTTTCGCAGCATCAGCGGCAGAAACGATAACCACCGTAATATCTTTGAGAGCTACGTCTGTCTTTATCGCTTGGCATATCTCAAGCCCATTCATACCCGGCAGCATAAGATCCAGAATTACAAGGTTAGGCTTATGCTCCCTCACCATCTTCATTCCTTCATTGCCATCATATGCCTGCAGAATTTCAAAGCCCCTCCCCAAAGAGAGCTTTATCAGCCTATTTATGTCCCTGTCATCCTCAACGATAAGAACCTTCATCGGCTTCTCCTTTTCAAGCGCGTAGTACATTTCTTGGCTGCCGACGATGCGTTTTTCAATAGCGCCAGATTCAAGCAAGCGCAAAAGGGCGTTATCAATTCTCTCTTTATGCTCTGGCAATAGCTTAACAATCTCGTTTTTAGATAGCTCATCGCTTTTCTCAAATACCTGCAATATAAGGGATTCAACCATTAACGGCTCGCCCATGCAATCACCCTTCTCACATTCATCTCAACCTATTTATATTAGAACTATATTAATCTATTTGGGACCAGCCAATGGAAAGACCAATCACAGAACTTGAAAGCATAGAATCAATCCTGAACGACATACCAGAAAACATACTCATCGTAGCAGACGGTAGGATAACCTTTATGAACAGGTTTGCGATAGCCGAATTCGGGAATCTCGTAGGAAAAGCGCACCCATCCCTTTTCGGCTTTGTGCAGAATGCCCCAATGGAAGAGCGTAAGGAGAACAGCAACCACATCAGAATCGGCTCAAAATACTACGAGCCCTGCTTCTCCCCCTTTCTCGCCAACAGCAAGCTGGTTATATTGCGTGATATTACGCAAAAAATTTTGCTTGAAAAGAAGAACTCAGAAAACAGCAAAAGGCTCATTCTTTTAAACGAGCTTGCAAAGCTTTTCACGCTACGGCTTTCAGAAGACGAACTGCTCTTGCGCCTACCTCTAGAACTCAGGAAAGTGATAAATTTTACAAGCTCGCAGATTTTTCTGATAGAGAACGACGCCTGCATCTCTATTGAACTTGAAACGCAAAAAAAGGCGCCATTCACGCTTGCGGGCAGCTCTGCTGCATACTGCGTTGAAGCAAAAAAACCCTTCCTCCAAAACAACGTTGGCGCATACTCCGAGTTCTACGATCTGCGCGAAAAGCATGAGCAAGGAATCCGCTCAATCCTTATCGCACCGCTCTTAATTGCAGACAAGCCGATAGGCGCTCTTGTTTTAAATAGCACATCAGAAAATGCGTTTTCAGAGGACGACGCGCATTACCTGCAGCTCATCGCCGGTGATGTTGCGAGCGCTCTTGAAAACGCTCGCCTTTTCAAGCATGCCCGCATCTCTGAAAAACTCCTCCGCGTTCTTTTTGAGAAATCAACGGATGCGATATTCGTTTTTGACTCATCTACTGGCGAGATTTTAAGCGCGAACGAAATGGCTGAGAAAATAACAGGCATCCCGCGCCCAGAACTCCTAAAAAAAACATTCCAGAGTTTGTTCGGCAGGCGTAGCATAGGAGAGCTTGGGCTCATGAAGGAGCATGTTCTCAGCCTTGAGATGCTTCCAGACTCTGATGCGCCGCGCATAGTTGAAATCCACACAAGCGAAATGGAAATAGACGGTAGAAAAATAACAAAGGCATCATGCATAGACGTAACGAAGCGAGTTTTGGCCGAAGCAAACTACAAGGAAATAATTGAGAATATCCCTACGATAGTTTTTTCTTTGAACAGCAGGAGCGAGCTTGTCTCAATAAACGAAGAAGTGACATGCCTGCTCGGTTATTCAAAAGAAGAGCTTTCTGGCGTTTTGTTCCCGAAAATAATACACCCAGAGGACTTCCGCATGTTTAGCAATGCAATAACGGAGTTGCAGGGAGGCAAAAAAACAGTGAGCAATCTCGTAGTTCGCGTTTTTGCCAAAAATGATGAGCTCAGATACTTTGAGATGCATCTGCGGGGGAAATACAACGCAAAAGGAGAGCTCATCGGAGTAAACGGGATTATGTCTGACATAACAGAGAAGAAAAAAGCATACGAGCACGAGCAGATGCTCGCAAAGATAATAACCAACTCATCGGATGCGATATACTGGATAGACGGTTCAGGCACAGTCCGTTTCTGGAATGTAGGAGCAGAGAAAATATTCGGCTACACGAGCGAAGAGATGCTCGGCGGGAGCATACTCCTTACCTACCCATACGAATCCCGCCACGAGCTTACCGAAATGATAAACGAGCTTGGGGCTGGGAAAACGATAGACGGGCTTGAGACAACGAGAATAAGCAAGAGTGGGGAAGAGGTAATGGTAAAGCTATACGCAAGCGCGATAAAAGATGAGGACGGAAGGACGTTGGGCTACCTGCATATCTGCCGTGATATGTCATCGCAGAAAAAGATTGAGGAGGGCGAGGAGGCAAGGCGCAGGCTTGAGCAGAAAACGCAAGAGCTCATGGAGCTTAACAGAATGAAATCAGAGTTCATCTCGGATGTTTCGCACGAGTTCAAGACTCCACTCACAAACATACACGGATATGCGCGCCTTCTATACGATGGGGAGTTCGGCGAGCTAAATGAAGAGCAGATGGAGTTCGTGAGGATAATACAGAATGAGTCTGAGCGGCTCGCCCGCTTGATAAACGACGTGCTTGAACTCTCCCGCATAGATGCAGGAAAGATAACTCTGAAAATGCAGGAGCTTGACATCAGAGACCTCATAGACAAATGCTCGTGCAAATCAATGGCGGACGAAAAGGGCCTATACGTGAAATGGGAGATAAGCGAAGATGTCCCGAAAATAGAGGCAGACCCAGACCGAATAGCGCAGGTTCTCATAAACCTAATATCAAACGGGATAAAATTCACGGAAAAAGGAGGCGTGACGGTTAGGATTTTTGTAGCTGGGAAAAACAAGATACAGGTTGATGTGAGCGATACGGGAATAGGCATAGCGCCAGAGCATAGGGACAAAATATTCAGGCGTTTCTACCAAGTTTATAGGGGCGGGGATGAAAAACGAAAGGGCACAGGGCTCGGCCTTACGATAGTGAAAGAGATAGTGAGGCTCCATGGCGGAAAAATCTGGGTAAATTCAGAAGTCGGCAAGGGCTCAACATTCAGCTTTACACTCCCCATAAGGAGAAAGCAGAAGCAACCGAAAACAGAAGAAAAAAATGCCGAAACGGGGGCGTAGTGGTGCTGTTTGCAAACGATTATATACCCCCAAGCACCTAATTTTTATGCGGCCAGTGGTAGCATGAAAATGCAAAGAAATAATCCCCAGCGTGCCCTCTTCATATTTCCAGCGTTGCTCATCCTTCTCTCCTCACTCTCCTTTTCTGCAGATTTGCGGGACTATTTCAAGGCTGATGAAAAATACTCTCTTGAAAACTTCGGCGAATACCAACTTGTGAGGATTGGTGGCCCAATCGCATTCATAATAGACGGCAAAGGCATCGCCATTGAGAATGCGGCACTGATAGAGGAAATCATATCTGAATATGTGCATGAGAAGTCAATAAACGAATCTACTCTAACAACCCGTGAGCTGAACGAGCTCGCATACCTGATTGGAAAGTTCAACGAATCTCGTGGCGGGGAGCTTGAATGCCGTTTTTACACCGGCACAGACAGGTTCCCGTGCGATGATAGGGGGGGATGCCAGTCCTCTTGCTACACCCCAGTATGCAAGGATGCGATGATGGGCTATGGCTGGGGCTTCCTTGATGCAGTCGCAAACTTCTCAAAGCAAAGCCGCGTTATTGACGAAAAGGTTTCTAAACTCATCTTCGTTCTCAGAAACGGCGGGCTTGACGATGCAGAATCCGCATCATCCATCCTCAAAGAAATACGCAATACGTCTTCCTCTCTATCAAGCAACCCACTATTTACGCACACATTCCTCTTCTGCCCAAGCCCAAAATACGATATGCAGTCACTTAGCGAAGCCGAGAGAACAATAAACAACGCCATCCAGAGAATAAAGATGCTCACAAAACCGCGCCTTTATGCAAACGAACTTGCGGACATGGGAAGGGAGCGGAATTCCTTCAGAAAAAGCGTTGAGGCATGCCGAGATATGGCTGCGCTCTCCGAGAAAAATATCGCCGATTTGGAAAACAGGAGCAGGGACATGCCTTCTTTTGTTGAGATAAGTGGAGAAATAACAATCCTCAGACAGTCGCTGAGAAAGCTTGAGGAAGAATGCAAGGGATACGATTTCAGGAGTGCGAACAGAACTTATTCCAGCCTTAACGAAATGGCAAACCACACAGCCGAGAAGCTGGAAACATTCGCATCGCTTTACCAAAACATAACCGCTCTCTACAACGAAACTCTTGCGCTTCTTGAAAGCGCAAACTCATCAGTAAAGGAGCAGGTTTCAGTATCTCTTTCCCTAATCGCCAGAGACCTCCCAACAGCAACGACGATAGATGACCTAATGAATATAAAGAATGCCCTGAATGAGAACATTGCGAAGCTCCGCTCTCTACCCCAAGCCAGCGCTTCGGGAACGGTTGAAGGGCAGAAGAATCCTATGGTTATCCAGGCTTTATTAGTAATCCTCCTCCTCATCCTCATCTCTACATTCGCCTACCACCGTTGGAGGAGGAAAAGGTATCCCCTTGAATATGTGTAATTTCATAGGAAGCGAAGCGATACATATATTAACATTCTATTCCATAATCAAACCGCGGTGGTTTCATTATTCCACAAAGAGAAAAAGAATAGCGCGTTTCGCTTTTCTCTACTTCTGCAAATCTCTTGGAGGTTGGTTTTATGAAAAGGGTTAGGATACTAGACACAACACTGCGAGACGGGGAGCAGACGCCAGGCATGTCGCTCACGCCAGAAAAGAAAGTCGTAATAGCGAAGAAGCTTGACGAGCTCGGCGTTGACATAATAGAAGCGGGCTCTGCGATAGCGAGCGCAGGAGAAAGGGATGCGATAAAGAAAATAGCAAACCTTGGCCTCAACGCAGACGTTGCAAGCTTTTGCAGGATTCTGAGAGGGGACATAGATGCAGCGCTCTCGTGCGATGTTGATATGATATGTCTCGTTGTTTCAACATCAGACCTTCACATAGAGAGAAAGCTTAGGAAAACTAGGGAGCAGGTTGTGGAGATGACAATTGATTCGTTAAACTATGCAAAGGAGCACGGTTTGAAGGTTGAGGTTCTCGCCGAAGATGGGAGCAGGACCGATAAAGAATTTCTGCGAGACATATTCCTTAAGTGCGAGCAGAACAAGGCTGATGCGGTATGCGTTTGCGACACCGTTGGAGTAATGACACCAGAGCGCACCGAAGAGCTCTACAAGTTCCTCCTTGAAAAGATAAAACTACCGCTTGCCGTCCATTGCCATAACGACCTCGGGCTTGCGGTTGCGAACTCTCTCGCTGCTTTCAGGGCTGGTGCGAGCGAGATACACTGCACCGTTAATGGGTATGGGGAGCGGACGGGAAACGCAGCGCTTGAGGAGGTTGTAGTAGGGCTTGAATACTTTTATGGAGTAAAAACAGTGAAAACGAAAATGCTTGCAGAGGTATCAGAGCTTCTTGAACTTTTGACTGGCGTTAAGGTTGCACCCAACAAGCCCGTGGTAGGGAAAAACGCATTTGCTCACGAATCTGGCATACATGTTGACGGAATACTGAAAGACGCATGCACATACGAGCCGATAACACCAGAGATGGTTGGGCAGAAGCGCAGGTTTGTTTTAGGAAAGCATTCTGGGAGAAAATCAATAGAGATGAAGCTGAACGAGATGGGAATAAAGGTTAGCGAGGAGCAACTGCGGTGGATAGTTGACAAGGTTAAGGAGGTTGGCGATACAGGGAAGGAAGTTACCGATGCGGATTTCACACTTATAGTTTTCACAGCGCTCGGAATAGAGGATAAGCCAAAAGTAAAGCTGAAGGAGCTCGTAACAGTAACGGGAACGACTATAACCCCAACCGCTTCTGTGAGATTGGAAATAGACGGAAAAACAGTGGTTTCTGCTGGCACTGGAAACGGGCCAGTGGATGCAGCAATAAATGCGATAGAGAATGCACTTGGGGGGACGGGTGTAGAGCTCATAGGCTACCATGTTGATGCCATAACGGGCGGAACGGATGCTCTCGTTGATGTGAAGATACAGCTCCGAAAGGATGGCAGGGAAATTTCTGCCGCTGGTGCGGGCACCGACATAGTCCGCGCTAGCGTTGAGGCTATGTTGAGGGGGCTAAACCTCCTTTTGAAGTAGCTCATTTCTTCGCATTTGGAAACACGAGCAGCTTCATCTTCCCTATTCTCATAGTGTAAAAAACATTCCCGTTTTTGCTTTCGTTTTTCCATAGCGCACCCACATTCGTGTACTTCGTGTTTCCCTCAGCATCAACTTCGGGCTGGACAACCCTGAAGTCTGGCTGGGGCTTCTCTTCTTCAGCCTCAATCTCATCCATAAAATCACCACACCCAAAAAGAATTAACCAACTTAAAAAGCATGCGAAAGGGCGATTTTCCAGTGATACCAATTTAAAATCCATCCTGCATAATATAACTATGCAAGCCCACAGACCTAACTCTAACTCAAACAGGAAAATGAATGCCCGCAAACCAAGTTTTCCGCATGCAACCAACGATATGTGGAATAAGAGGCGCATCACATTAGACTACGGAGCTGGCAAGGGAAACGAGCTTGAACTCCTCGTCCCAGGGCATGCAGTGATGATTAAGAGCAGGGGCTTTAAGGACAAGCCAACGATTGAAAACCCACCAGCAGTTATTGAAGAAGAGCTCCGCATTCAGCTATTCCCTAAGAACTCCCTCGTTCCACGTTCCCTCCTCGTGCTCATACCAGACAACACAAGGCCGCCAACATCTGCGCGCGCGGGCCTTCATGCCCTTCTTTCAATCCTCGCCGACCCAGAGCTCCGCCCAGAAAAGACTACCATACTCGCCGGCGGCGGCACCCACAAACCAATGAGCGAGCAGGAGCTGCGCGAATTTCTTGGAGCAGAGCTTTTTGAGAGGCTGAAGGCATGCGCAAAAGAATACAACATAACAATCGGCAAAGACGGGCTTCCGATTATGCAGCACGATTGGAAAGACGAGAATTCACTAAAAAAGTTCAATACGAGTTTTGAGGGAAGGAATGTCGTAATGTCCGCAAACAAACTCCTCTTTGAGCACGAGGCTCTTCTCAACATAGCCGATGTTGACCTTCATCCATACATGGGAGCAAGCGGCAGCATATACAAAATGTGCATAGTCGGAGTAGGCGGTCCAGAAAACATTTACCTCACCCACTCCCCCTCCCTCCTTCTTGACGAGGCGACATATCCTGGGAGGATAACGGGAAACCGTTTCTTCAACGCGGTAAAAGAAGCAGCCCTTTCCCTATTTGAGGCTATGCGAAGGGAAGGCATGCTAAGGTACGAGCCGCTTTCAGTAAATCTCGTTTGCGAGCATGGAGAAAAAACGCGCGTTGTTGATGTTCTCGTAGGACCAGCGGCACAGAAGTGGGAAGAAAGCGCAGATATAGTTTTCACTTCATACACTGGCATGATTGACAGGGGAGTGCACATAATAATCGGAGGTGTTGACAAGGGCAAGGACCAAGCCCTTGACCAAGGGGCGAGGCTGATAGACTTCTTCATACGCCTGCACGACCCACACGGCAACCCCATTCTACTCGGCGAAACGCTGCACCGCGTTGCCATTCTATTCACGCCATGCAGCAAAGCAGAATACAGCGGCGGAATAGCAACTCCTTCAAGCTTCAAGCACCTTGAAAAGCTGAGAGAGATAGTGAATGCCAACATAGACCAGATAAACTCTGAAATCTCGCGCATGAGCGATGCCCGAGAGGCACAGGCAAAAATCCATGACTTCAAGCAGCGTGTTCTTGATTCTTGGGAGGCATACCTAAACCAAGTCTATGAAGCAGAGCGGGGGTTCGGCGGCGGTGGCCAACGTGCCCTCCGCATGCTCTACATAATGCGCAACTTCGGCCTCTTCATCGTAGGCACTCCAAACAGAAAAGTCGTTGATTATCTTGCCCAGATAAGCCCGCCAGTAAAGCTCCACCCAGAAGCGCAGCGTTCATTCGAACAGGCTCGCGTTGATCCTTTGCTCCTCGGAGTAAAGGGTGTTTTGCTCAGAAACGGAAGAAAAAACGAGGATGCGATGAGTGCGGTTGATGTAGCAGTGAGATACTTTGAATGGGCTCGTGGCGGCGATCCGATAGAGCCAGAAATCGTTATAGTGCCAAACATGCACATACTGCCAAAGCGTGCCCATCGCTAATACAACGAGCAACAAAATATAAACCAAACTGAGATTTACTTATATGGCTTCTGGCGAAACGATACATGAAAGGTCCGCCGGGATAATCGTTTATAATATTGATGATTGTGTTGTCTCCTACCTCCTTCTCCACTACGGTGCTGGGCACTGGGATTTCCCAAAAGGGCACATTGAGGAAAACGAGGATGAGAAAAGCGCAGCAATACGAGAGACGAGTGAGGAGACGGGCATTTCAAACTTAGAGTTTGTGGATTTCAGGGAAAAGCTTTCCTACTGGTATTGGAAGGGGAAAGAGCGGAGCTTTAAGGAAGTGGTTTTCTTTCTCGCCCGTACGGGCACGAAAGAAGTCAGGCTTTCGCATGAACACATAGGCTACATCTGGCTTCCATACGAGTCGGCACTAAAAAAGCTTACATACGACACCGCAAAAGAAATGTTAAAGAAGGCTTACAATCGGCTCGTTGAGCTTCGGGTTGAGAAAGGTCCGCTCTCAAAATTTTTTTAATTTGTTTTTTAATATACATAAATGACTTGCAGGTTGGGGGTGCCGAATTGGCTGAAAAACGCATTCATCTCATAATCAGCGGAATAGTCCAAGGCGTTTTTTTCAGGGCGCATACTCGCGAGAAGGCGAGGCAGCTCGGGCTCGTTGGCTGGGTGATGAACAGGGAAGATGGAAGCGTTGAATGCGTTGCAGAGGGGGAGGAAAGCGCACTTCGCTCCTTTCTTGAATGGTGCAAGGTCGGGCCTCCTTCTGCACGTGTGAGCGATGTAAAAGTAGAGCGGGAAGAGCCAAAGGGAGAATTCTCATCATTTTTTATACGCTACTGAATCGCTACACAAGGACAACTTTAAAAACCTCATTTTTTCCAAATATCCAACATACTCCCTATTCAAATAGAAAGCGGCCACCTTTTTCCGCACTTTCCCAACATCCGCCATAATATTCCTTCTCGCATATAAAATAAGCAATCCAATCTCTCATTCCCTATCCGCATACCCCCCCACTTTTTTAGCCCTTTTGGGGTATGCCACAAACTATTAAAAAAACAAGCCATTATATTTCTCTGTTTGCCAAACAAAGCATTTTCACCCGCTGTTAGAAAACCAGTCCCGATGGAAAGGGAACTGTGACCTCATTTAACCTCCTCCACAACCATGTTTTTAGCCGTTAAGTT
>JAVZCV010000026.1:14842-15126 GCA_038874215.1 Candidatus Micrarchaeia archaeon
ACTGTGACTAAGCCCGCAACCTCACCTTTATGAGCGCTTTACCTACCGTTGTTAGAAAACCAGTCCCGATGGAAAGGGAACTGTGACATTCATTTTCATCACCTCTTTTTTTTAAAGTTAGAAAGTTAGAAAACCAGTCCCGATGGAAAGGGAACTGTGACCTTCTTATATAACAAGGGCGTAGGCGATTCCCACGCCTGTTAGAAAACCAGTCCCGATGGAAAGGGAACTGTGACTGACACCACCTCTCTTTTTTTCGCCTTTTTTTTAAAAAGTTAGAAAAC
>JAVZCV010000027.1:0-13504 GCA_038874215.1 Candidatus Micrarchaeia archaeon
ATGTTGTTAAAGAGGCTATTGAAAGCATGAAGGAGGGATCCGTTTTCATTGCCGATTCACTCTCCAGTCTTCTCTCTAAGTATGACGAGGGGATATTGGAGGGCATTTCTTATTGGATAGAAAATGCAAAAGGCAAAAGGATAACTACGATTTTCCTTTTTACTAACTGGAATTATCCGCAGGATAGGATAAATAGGATTGCGCGGATGTTTGACTACGTCGTCAACCTGAAAACTGTTGAAGAAAAGGTGCTGCTAAGAAACTATTTTTCTGTGGTTAAAGCGCCGAAAGAGGTATTAAATGCGAACGTGCCTTTTAGGATAGGGATGGATGGAATTTCAATATACATACCGAAGATACTCGTTACGGGTCCCTTTCACTCTGGAAAATCCACATTCATACATAAGGTCAGCGTAAGGGCGGTTTCTGTGGATAGGATGGGCACGACGATAGCGCTTGACCATGGTTATATAGACTATGGGGGTCTGACTGCAGACCTTTTCGGAACGCCTGGGCAGGAGCGTTTTGATTTCATGTTGGATATTCTGAATAAGGACACTTTTGGTGTTGTTTGCATAGTTGACTCAACCAATCCTGGTACGTTCCAAAGAGCAAAAGAGATGATAGAGCAGGTTGCTGGTTATGGCCTGCCGTATGTTATAGCTGCGAATAAGCAGGATTTAGAAGGTGCCCTCACGCCAGAACAGGTCAGAGCTGAAATGGGATTACCGGAGAATATACCTGTTATGCCGACGGTAGCAACAACGGGCGAGGGTTGCGTTGAATGCGTGAAGAAGTTGATAGATTTGATAGTAACGCAGTGATTTGATGACAGAGGAAGTGAAGCTTAAGCTTGAAGAGCTGCTTTCTGAGCTCGCCTCAACGGGAGATATAGAAGCAAGCGCAATCGTGAGGAGAGATGGGTTGATGATAGCATCAAACCTTCCTTCACGGATAGATTCACGCACAATAGCGGCTATGAGCGCTGCCATGGTTGGGACTGCAGAAACGTGCTCTTCTGAGTTGCAGAGAGGGAAGTTCATGCAGGTTATTGTGGAGAGCGAGCTGGGTAAGATAATAGCGACGGGTGCTGGGAGGCTCGCAATTCTCGTGTGCCTTGTAAAGCCGCATGGCAATCTGGGCCTTGTTCTGCTCGCTATGGGCAGGACTGCGAATAAGGTTGCGGCTATGCTGGAGTAGGTTTTATGGTAAATGAGGGCAAGGCTGATGAGATAATAGAGAGGTTTAAGAAGGTAATGGGGCCTGTTGCCAACACGCTCGCCGCAGATGCGGGAAGGGAGGTAGGGGTGGTGATAATAGATGGAAGAGTGCAGCGAATAGAAAGCGAGGAGCAGTACAAAAAACTCGTTGAAAAACTTAGGGAGAAATTCAGCAGGATAATGGGGCCAGCGATTACAGACTCGCTTATAACCGGATGATGCTATGACTATGATTGAGAGGATGCATGATTACATTAAAAAGAATAGGGATGCAAGGGTCGACGGCTATGTCGTGGCGAGGAGAGACGGTATTAAATTAGTATCCACGATTGAAGAGTCTCCGCACATATCTGCGATAACAGCCGCCATTATAGGTTCTGCTGAATCATTCATACAGTCAATGGGCGCAGAGGTAAAAAGCGTTTCTGTTATAATAGAATCCGATAAGCTGAATGCGGTAATGATGGGGGCTGGCACGCCGATACTTGTCGCTGCAATAGCTAAACCAGGCGTTGAGCTCCACGGGCTTGTTCCGCATGTAAAGAAGCTTGTTGAAGAGCTTTCCAAGATGGTTGAGAAAGATGGAAGGAAGGAATGACGGGGTAACTGTGGGTAGAATAAAAACAGGCATACCCGGACTTGATGAGCTTATCAGTGGCGGCTTTGAAGAAAAGAGCGTGGTAATAGTTACTGGTCCTGCGGGTTCTGGAAAATCAACCTTGGCATTGCAGTTTCTTTACAATGGCGCAACCGTGTCTGGCGAGCCTGGGATTTACATAACTTTTGAGGAGCAGAAAGCCATGCTATACAAACATATGATGAACTATGGATGGGACTTCGCAAAACTTGAGAAGGAGGGGAAATTTAGGCTTTTTGAGTATCCTCCGCATGAAGTGGATAGGTTTCTTTCGGAGGGTGGCGCGATAGAAGACTGTATAGAAGAGATGAAGGCGAGGAGGTTGGTAATAGACAGCATAACATCATTTATGCTTCTTTATGAGACGGAGTACAAGAGAAGGCAGGCTTTTCTCAACGCGATGCAAACGCTTAGAAAGTGGGGTTGCATGTGCCTCCTGACTGCTGAGGGGGAAACCGATGCGCATGGCAACGTGACGGCGCGTTTTGGGCTTGAGTTCCTTGCAGATGGGCTAATAGCAATACACATGATAAGGCGCGGGGATATACGAGACTTGGCGATAGAAATAGTGAAGCTAAGGGGGATACCCCACCAGAGAAAGCTGAGCCCGATGATGATAACTGAGAGTGGTGTTGTCGTTTTCCCAAATCAGCCAGTTTTCGGCGAGGCAAAATTTTGAGCGGGAAATTTTTATATAGAGAAAAACCAATCCAATAGCATGAGGAAGGCGCAGAGCTCAACAGAACTCGTAGTCATACTCGCTGTATCGCTGCTCTTTCTTTCAGCCATAGTGATTTTTGCATACAACAACATCAAAAGCCTTGAGGAGATGATGCGTGTTTCAAAAACAAGGGAAGCGGTAGAAAAAATAGCAGATGCGTGCGAGCGCGTATATTATGCAGGGCTTGGCTCTAGAGAGATTGTAATGATAGAGATTCCATCGGGTGCTCTCCCTGAAAGAGTGTTCATAAGTGGGAACGTAATAAACATCGGTGTCGGCAGTAATGTCTCATATACGGATATAAACACGCGAGCAAATGTTCCTGTCATAGGCATTCTGCCAAACACGAGCGGTGTTCATGCGGTTCTCGTTGAGGCTAAGAACGGGTATGTGCGTGTTGGCAACGTTTCTCTTTCCCTATACCCCTATTTCATATACGAGAATACGCCTGTAAGAACTTACAGGTACAGGAATATCACTTTGGCAAACTATGGAAAATCAAGGATACGTGTGGATGCACGGGTAACGGCGAGTTCCTCAAATTTGCAGGTAAGATGCACGCCAACATACGCTTACCTCAATCCAGGACAGAAGGTAAACATGACGCTGAGGTTTTACTCGAGGCAGGTTGGCTATTACTATGGCTTTGCAAACATAACTGCCAGCAACGGCGAGTGGGAAAAGGTGGATTTTGTGGTTGAGGCGGTTTGATGCGTGCGCAGGTAAGTGCAGACTTTCTCATCGCAACGGTAATCGCATTCGCTATATTCTCTATCCTTCTCGGGCTGTACGTAACGAGGGTGGGCGTATTTCAGGAGATGGAGAAGAAAGTTGTCGCGGAAAGAAACGCATACAGAATTGCAGCCGCTATTAATGCGGTTTCGGAGGCACCTGACGGAACCGAGGTTGTGATGCGAATTGATTTTGATGAGCCGCACCTAATCCGGTTCGTTGAAAGGCGTGTTGAGATTTTCATGAACAGCACGGGAGATAGCGTATCGGCACCTGTTTTGGCGAATCTTTCTTTTTACGAGACAGATGCAAACGAGGTGAGGATAGCGAATGAGAATGGGAGTGTTGTAGTAAGGTGATTGGTTGAGGGGCCAGATGTTCTCCTACGATATAGTGTTCGCAGTTCTTTTGGTTACCGTTCTTCTTGTCGCATCTTTGCATGCATACCAGATGAAGATTTCTGGGTTTTATGAAAGGACAGAGAAGGAACGAATTTTTGCATTGGCGAATTCCGCAATATCGCATATCGTGGTTTCTTCGCATGGATGCGGAATCGCGAAAACGCGCAACGTGCTTGATGAAAATAAGACAGCGGAGCTTTTCAGCAAGATAAAAAACGATTACAACGAAACAAAAAAGCTTCTTGGTATTGTAGGATACGAGTTCAACATGAGCATTGAAATGATTGACGGGAGGACGATTTATAGCGCTGGGAAAGTTGGAGTTGGTAGCGTTGTCGTATCAACAGAGAGATATGGCTTGCTCAATGGAAGCGTTGTGAGGGTGAGGCTTGTTGTCTGGAAATAGAAGGGGCTTTGTTTATACATCGGATGCCTTCGTTGCAGTTGCAGTATGCGTCCTTATACTTGCTGCCACTATGAACGTTGATTTGGCAGGCATGAGCATTGTGGATTATAAGGGTGAGGACCTTGCGACTTTGGCGGAGAAAGGCAGTATGAATGCTACGAGAGTGCTTGTTAGATTTGAGAGATGCACGAGCATGCTTGTCAGATGCGAGAACGGCTCAATTCTCTATCCCGTAGATTCTGGATGCATCTGTGAATCATATTCCATTACGAGGAGAAGCCTCCTTATACAGAATAGGGGCAAGGTTGATGAGTGCTTTGTTGAGGTAATACGATGCAGATGAAGGGATTCCTTTTCACGATATTGTTATCGATGCTTTTCCTATCGGTTTTCATGTTTGCCGTTTTTTACAGCTCAAATTACGGCGGTGATGAGAGGAATAGGGGGGTAGAGAGAATTTCGTACGTATATGATGATATTTCCTCAGACATTATGTTTATGCTCGGGACTAATTCAAGCGTTGAAAAAGGGGGCGATTCTTTCAAGGTTGCGTGGGTGTTCTCTATCCCGTCAGAAATACAAGACCCAGTAGCAGAATTTAGAGAATATGTCTCTTTCCTGAACAGCTCTTATTCTGAAAAGATTGGGGTAAAAACAACGATTCTGGATGACGCTCTTATAAATGCGCCTGAGATTCGTGCGGATGATTTAAGGCTTAGGTATGGGGGTTTGAAAAGGTGGAGCGCACTTTTTTATGCGCCGAGATGCTCATCCCAGAACTACTCTCTTGTAATTTATCTTAACGATTCATGCAAGAAAAAGTGCTCTAAATCCGTTGATTATAAATGGGTGGAAGAGGCAGATGGCACGCCTTTCTTCATTAAGATAGTGGATGCAGATGGCGATGTCGCATTTGGGCAGGACGGAAAAATAAAGCTCGGCAGTTGGGTGTCTGTTGAATTGAAAAAAGGCAGTTTTCTTGTTTCAACAGCAGAAGAACCAGCCGCATGCGTTTCTCTCGTACCTTCGGGAGAAAGCGGAGCTTGGGTTACGATGAATGTTTCTGCATCTGGCAGTGTCTCGGGGATTTATGTGCCTCTAGACATAGCAATAGACGGGCAGAGATATGAGAAAATAACGATAGAAGGGATTTAGTTTTTCTACTGGTACTGCCCTACAAGAGGAAGGCTGCCCGTGAAGGAGTATGTCATCGTGGTGTGCTCTGCATCGCGGTATTTTATTGTTACATCAAGCGAGTATTCCTCGCCTGCTGTACCAGATGGGTAGTTTGTACCAGAAGTTATATTGACTATTGCAGTATCCCCTGGTTCAAGACGCGTCGGGCTGACAGACTGAACGTTTGCGGGAGCTACACCTATACCAATCTGATCTATGTTTATCGGGAATTTCTTGTTGTTTCTGACAATAAGCTGCCCGGCCTCCCCATTCGTGCCTTTTAGGGATGCACCTATAATGGCGACTTCTGCGACGCTCCAGTATGCATCGCTCTCGGCCTTTGTTACACCTCTCCCTATCCGTGGGAATCCGCCCATGACACCAACGACTATAAGGGCGATTATAACTACTACTGCCAATATTATTAGATACTCGGTTGCTGCCTGTGCTCTTTTGAATTTCATCTTATCCCTCCTTCTCTTAATTCAGCAAGGATATTTTTATATCTTTCTAAACGATGAAGTAGGAGAGCAGGTATTCCTTTATCAGATGGAAGAGGAGAAGCGATGCGGCGAGTATGAGCGGGAAGAACTTTATTCCATTCATTTTCTTTCCATCATGAACAACTCCAAGGAGCATGCTCGCCATGAGCGAAGTAATTGCGAGGGTTATTAGGGACATGGCGTATACAAAATCTGTGCTGAGAACCTTGCCAGGCGCAAGCCCGATTCTCGCCGCCATTTCTGTGCTCATCCCAGACTGCAACGATGAAACTATGCCGATGAATTTTATTGAGACGGCGAGAAGAAAGGGCATCGCTGCGATTATCGCAAAGAGTATGAAGATCATGTACATTGATGTACCTGCGATCAGTTCTCTTTTCAGCCTTTGCGATTCTTCTATTTCTTCGGCAAGGCTAACGAGCAACCTTGATATGCTGCCGCCGCTTTTGAGGCTTGTTGCGAAGAGAGAGACGGCCCTTTCAAGAACCTCGGAGTTTATCCTCTTTGATATTTCAAGGAGTGCTTCGTGAAGGGATGACGTGCCGAGGGACTTCGTTGTCGCATAGCGTATCTCCTCATCAAGAGGGCTGAACTCTGGCCGAGCTGACATGCGAAGCGCAAGAACGGGAGAAGCGCCTGCATCTATGTTTGATGCAACGAGCCTCAGCAAATCGGGCAGGATAGATTCAACCCTCTTCTTTCTGTCCTCAATCTCGCTGTGCAGGATTGCGTATCTCACGAAAATAAGGCAGAGGTAAACTAAAAAGCCGCATAGTAGCGCATAGGGAGTTTCTAGATTATAGAGGCGTGCGATCACGTAGGAAACGATGAAGCCAGCGATCGCTAATAAGAGTGTTTTGCCGACCCATTCTTCCGCGCTCTCGCGCTTTCCTGCATAGTTAAGCATTTTCTCTGCGGCGTTTATGAAACCCTTCGGAACGAATGAGCCGATTTTCCCTATGAAGGACGCCATTTCATCACGCATGTATCACTGGCCTTTTTATACGCACGAATTCTATGAGCACGAATTGGAGCACAAAGCATAGGATGAGAAGTTCTACATAGTGCATTTCGCTTATGCGTATGCCTGCGAAAGAGGAGAGTATTATGAGGAGCGTTGTGCCGAGTGTTGGTATTACAACTGCAACCACTACATATATGAGGATCCATAGGTTCATCTCTTGAATATACGTTTTTATCTCAGAGCTTTGATACTGCTCCATGTTATGGACTATGCTCTGCAGGGCGCCCTGAAGGCTCGCTCCTGCTTTTAGCGTGTTTATTATCTGCCATAGCATCTTTTTTAGATGCCTGGACTCTGTCCTCAGAGCCATCCGCTCAAGTGCTTCTTCCTGCGATTTTCCTGCACTTATCTCCTGCACCGCTATCTTGAACTCCTTTGAAACATCGCCATAGCTTGACTCAGAGATGTTCACCATTGAGTCATAAAGAGAAACGCCTGATGTTATCTGTACCATCATGTCCCTCACTGCATAAACGAGGTCCTTGTCTATTGCCTCAACCGCTTTGCCTACGAGTATGCGGGGATAAAAGATGAAAACGAAGAAGAAGAGAAGCAGGGAGCCGATAAAGGCGAGGATTATGGAGTTATAATCAGTGGTTTTTGTTTTTGCGGGCTTTGCGTATAAGAGTGCGAGCATTAAAATTAATACAAGAAAGGCCCACGCAAGAGCATTGAAGATGGAGACAACAGCATACTCGCTGCTGTCGTATTTGCTCTTGAGCATTTTTAACTCGTATTTCAACGATGGGAAAAGCGAAGCAATCGGGACGCCGATGCCCTTAAGCTTGTGCGCAATCTTATCTGAAATCGCAGACGGCACGAGAAAAAGCGGGACTCTCATACCAACCCCTTAAAATCCTCGTCCTTGCGTGCCATCTCCACGATGGCATCGGCATTATTGTAGTATGTAGCCATCACTTTGCCGACAGAGTTAATGTCTGTTATTTTTTTCCTAAGC
Organism: Candidatus Micrarchaeia archaeon; assembly: GCA_038874215.1. Classification (GTDB taxonomy): domain Archaea; phylum Micrarchaeota; class Micrarchaeia; order Burarchaeales; family JAVZCV01; genus JAVZCV01. The sequence continues at coordinate 7,779 of JAVZCV010000027.1, forward strand.
ATCCATTCAAGTATCATCTGTTTTTCCTGCATGTCTTCAGCGAGCTCCTGCTCGCTCATTCCCGTATGCAGGTTCAGCTCATCAAATATCCTTATGCTTCTGTTCATCTTCTCAAACGAATCTCCTCGCGGGTGCCACTTGTAAAGCCTGTTCAAGGATACCGCTTCTGTTCCTGAGGATAGCACTTCGCTTATCTCATATGTTCTCCTTATTCCCCTTCTCCTGTCCCTGTACTGCACAACGATTAGGTGGAGGGAAACGAGCTCCTGCGGCGGAAGTTGTATGGGAGCATTAATCAGCCTTCTGAGAGTCTGCTCTGCCGTGTCTGCGTGCATAGTTGAGTATACCGCATGCCCAGTATGCATCGCCTCAAATAAAACTTCTGCCTCCTCTCTCCTCCTTATCTCGCCCACTATTATCCTGTCTGGCCTCATTCTAAGGGACGCAACCATGAGGTCAAGCATGCTGACCTGTCCTTTTCCTTCTGGGTTCGGGTTTCTCGTTGTAAGCGGTACCCAGTTCCATCTTAGGTAATCTGGAAGGTTTAGCTCGCGTGTATCCTCTATCGTAACGATGCGCTGGTGCGATGGGATTAGGGCGCAGAGGGTGTTAAGGGCGCTCGTCTTGCCGCTTGCAGTCCCTCCCACAACAAGCACGTTCATCTCGTATTGCATGCAGAGCCAGAGGAAAGCCGCAATCTCTGATGAAAACGTGTGTATTTCGCTTGAAATAAACGAGGTTATCGTCCATGGGGCACGGGCGAACCTCCTTATCGTCAGGGTACACCCGCTCGTAGAAATCGGGAAGAGGGTTGCGCAAACTCTGTCGCCAGTCACTAGGTGTGCGTCCATTATGGGCTCAAGGAGTGTTATCTCCCTGCCGCTCTTTCTGCCTATTTGCGACGCATAGTTGTATATCTCGCTTTCGGTTAGTTTGGGGAGGGTTGTTTTAAGCCATCCATATTTCTTGTGGTATACGGCTATGGGGGATGCAGAGCCGTTTATCCCTATTTCTTCTATGTAATCGTCAGCCATGAGGAGCTCTATATCACCAAGCCCGTACATCGTATGGAGAAGTATGCCAGCCATCACATCCTTTTCTTTTTCCTCAATTTTTGGGATGGACTGCGATATAACTTCGGATGCCTTCGTATAGAACCTTTCCTTGAGCTCGCCAGTTTTTCTCTGGTCTATTATCTCTTCGGTTTCAATGGGCACGAGCCTCGCTATCTCGTCCCGAAGGTGATTCATAAAAACTTCTGTATAAGGTCCTATAACGGGTGATGCAAGATGGTAAAACGGCCTTCCCTCCCCACTAACTTTTATTATTTCAACAGCCCCCCTCACGTTGTTTGCCTCAACCGAGTATTTCTCAAGGACTTCTCCTTTTGGAGCCTCGACCGTATGCCATGCGAGCCTCTGCTGCACTCTTATCTGGGGTTTAGAAAGTATATTCGTAGGATATATCAGCGAGACAACGCCATATTCGCTGAGAATTTTGCCTATGTTCTCAATATGGGATTCGCTTTCGCCGAGCGCTTTTGATATTTCGTCTATGCCCGCACCGCCTTTCTCATAGGCATATTCACATATCCTATCAACTAACGTTTCTATCCTCTTCATGCTTGCCATGCTCTTATTTTTCGTTCTTGCTTAAAAAACATTAGCGTCATTTCCCTGCAACAAAAACATCGGTAAGCCGAATGTGCGGCCCTCCATCGCCAACATTTATGTGCTTCCCATGCTTACCGCACACTCCAAGGCTGAATGTCCTTTCCTTTCCAAGCCCATCAACGTTGAGGAGGGTTTCAAGGATATTCCCGCTTATCATCGCATCCCTCAGCCTGCCCCTCAACTCGCCATTTTTAATCTCGTATCCATCTTCTGATGTGAATATGAACTCGCCCGTTTTGGGTGTGACCGCACCTCCCTGAACCCCGCAGAGATAAACGCCCTCTTTTATGTCTATAAGCTCATCAAACTCCATATCGCCAGCTTCAAAGAATGTGTTGCTCATTCTAACTATGGGCATCTCTGCTGCATGCCCCCTCATGTTTCCCGTTGATTGAGTTCCCATGATAGCGGCAGTTTCCCTTGAATGCAAGTATGAATTTAGGATTCCGCCTTTTACTATATACGTCTTCCAAGCACGCACGCCCTCATCGTCAAAGGCAAAGCCGCCGAAGGCATTGACGAGTATGGGCTCGTCTACTATCGTGACGCTTTCATCAGCTATTTTTTTGCCAAGCATTCCCACAAAAGCCGATGTTTTCCCAACAACGCTATCCGCTTCCGATGCATGTCCCACTGCCTCGTGCGCAAGAACGCCCGCCATCTTTCCATCTATAACCACAGTCCTCCTCCCAGCCTTGGGAACGCTTGCATCAAGGAGGGAGATGGCTTTTTCGCGCGTCTCTTTTGCCTTCTCAAGGAAATTCGCAATCAATTCGTGTCCTCCATGCCCGCCCAACCTTGAAAAACCGTGTGCCATCTTCCCTGCTGATCTTGCAATCGTATAGAAACGTATGTAGACGCTTGGCAGAACCTGGAATATCTCCGCACCTTCGGAGCTTAGGAAGGTTTTCTCAACAAAAGCGTCCCTGTATAAAACCGTTCTCGTCTTTATTCTGCTTTCTTGCATTTCTTTATCCGCTTCCAAAGCGAGCTTAACTTTCTCTTCAACGCACATCTCATACATGGGTCTCTTAGGCTTGATTATGAACTTTTCTTTTACAACTTCCTCATCAGAAAGCCGTGCGTTTCCCTTGCCAGCATGTGCAAGCCTGAGCGCTCTTTCAAGCGCATCGGATAGGTTTCGTTCATTATTCGTGCTCGCAAATCCCCAGCTTCCTTTATGAAGAACGCGGACGCCAGCCTCCCAGTCGTTCGCCTCAACAACATTCTCAACTTTGCCATCATTTATCTCAACGATAACAAAGGAAATGTGTGTTATGCGCACGTCTGCGTAATCTGCTTCGCACGATTGAACGAGGTTTTGCAAATCCATGCTTCTGGGATACGAAGCCCAGATTATAAAGATTATCAGTGATATTTTATCATGATAAGAGTTGTAGTCCTAGGCTCTGGCGCAAGCATACCCAGTGTGGAGAGGAATCTCCCAGCAATAGCCATAAGGTATGGCGGGGATGTCTTTCTCTTTGACTGCGGTGAGGGAACGCAAAGGCAGATGATGAAATTTAAGGTAAGCTATTCGCGCGTAAAGGCTATTTTCATAACCCATTTGCATGCCGACCATTTCATAGGAATCGTTGGGCTCGTAAGAACGCTTGAGCTAGGCGGGAGAACAGAGCCGCTTTATATTTTTGGGCCAAGCGGAACCACGCGCATGATGAGGGCTTTTGGGGCAATTCGGGGGTTTGTTAAAACGGAGGACATAAATGAAAAATTCTGCTTCGCTGGGGAGGGATTTGTGGTTTCTGCGTTTAAAACAGAGCATGGTATTGAGAGCTATGGCTATGTTTTCAAGGAAAACGATAGGAGGAACTTTTATGAGGAGAGGGCAAAGGGTATGGGAATAAAGGGGAGGATGTTTAGCGAATTGCAGGAAAAAGGAGCGATCAAGGTAGAGGGGAGGGTGGTGAGAATTGAGGATGTTACGTATATAAAAAAAGGGAAGAAAATTGCATACACAGGGGATACTATTTTTTCGGAGAGCACGGTTAAGGCATCGCAGGAAGCAGACATTCTGATGCACGATGCAAGCTTTTCTGACGATATGAAGGAGGAGGCCCTGAGCAGGATGCACTCAACCGCAACAGATGCAGCTCGTGTCGCTTTGCTCGCAAACGTAAAGAAACTCGTTCTTGTTCACATAAGCCCGCGTTATGGGGATGGGAAGATTCTTGAAGAGGAGGCGAAGAGGATATTCCAAAACACGCTTGTTGCGCAAGACGGAACAGAGATAACGCTTACCTCACATGGAAAATAAAGGCTAAAATCTGTTCATTCTTCTTTTTGACGTCGGTTCTGGAACTGGGCTGAAGATAGGTACGCCTGATTAAGGGTTTTTGTTGGGTCTGGTGCAACTTCTTCTCTCGCTGGCTGTCGTGCTTGGGGCGATACGCTTGTTTCTGGAGCAACACGGGTTTGCGCTCTTTCCTGTGCAGGGATGGGTGGCGATATCGCATCAAGAAAAGCGTCAGTAGCCCTAACAGCCCCGATACCTGCGTCGTATTCAGCTCTTGCGCTCTCAGAATTCGCTTTTCTGAAGAACTCTGCGCCGAAAAGTTTGTAGAGGGCGAGGGCAGATTCATCGTCCCTCAGGTGATAGAGTGTTCTTCCTTTCTCCGTTTTGACCATGAGAAGAACAGAACCGTCTTCTGAATGCTCAAACTGAATGACGCCGCGGCCTCCCTCCCTTACGCTCTTAGCCTCTGCCACGAGCTGGTCTATGAGGGCATCTCTTCTTTCTACAGCCACTACCCGCTTTCTAACAGCAAAAGCTTCTCCCTCTCTTTTAACTTCAAGCACGACTGAATTCCCATTCTCAACATCGCCCTTCACTTTATTTTCCTTGAATATCCCTATCCTATCAAGGTCCTCAAGCTTTACCAAATAGTCTCTTGTTCTCTTCATGCCGTGGTCTGCATCGTAGTATTCCAGAGTAACCCTTGCATCGCCAGAAGCGGTTTTTGATACAGTTATTTTGCAGTCGCCAGCATTTTTTATTCTTGTAAGCACTGTCGCATAATCGGTCAGCCTCGTCTTATCAACCACCAGTTCATATGTTCCGTCCTCTTTCTTTCCGAATGCAAGCGTTATCTGCCTTACGCCATCTGAAAAATCAAGCATATCGGCATTTCCGAATACCCCTTGTAGAGCCTGCTTGGCATTATCAGTTGTCAGTATGTATGTTCTCATGCCCTGTGGAGTTGCAACCTGAAGTCTAACGAGATCCTTGCCTTCTTGGGATATCACTATCGTCCCGGCCTCAGCGCCTTTTATCTTCTCCGCTATCTCTGTCGGCTTGGGCAGTAGTGCCATGACACGATCAAGCGTTATTCTTCCTTTTCCTCCAACTGAATACTCCGCTCTTGCAAAATCAGCGTTGCTCACTGTGTAGAAAGTCTGGCGCATCTCGTCGGCCATTCTCCTTGCCTTTTCTTTTGCCCTGTGCCTCTGCCAAATACCGAAGAGGAGCAGAACAGCGCCGAACCAGTTAAATGTGAATGCGCCTTTTGCGTATGTTGCCAACGGTATTGGAAAACCACCAAGTCCCCGCACCCCTAAACTTACCCCAAAGGGATACGAAACTCCGAATGCGAAGTCTCCTGTCTGTTTCCACAGGTATGCTCGCAACTCTCCCCTGTCAACGCTTAAATCCCCTATAATTCCTCCTCTCGGGTCAAATTTATATCCGATATAATAGTTTGTACCCCCACCGCCAAGCGTAACTCCCGCCCTCCATCTCCCGCCCATATCATACGCCAATATGCCGATTTGATTTCCGATTGAGAGCTCGTATTGCACGTTTTCCACTCTTTTACCGACATGTACGGAAACGTTGCCTCTGCTGTCAAAAGAGAAATCGTATCTCGTAGTTGGGTCGCTCTCACGCACATAATCGGCAAGCCTAACCCTATAACTTAACCCATTCCTATCATATACTATTACTCCTTCTATGTTGTCAATTAGCTGTTTGGTAATCATTAAGCCGAAGCCGCCCGGCCCATACTTCCCTCCCACGCTCCATCCTTTCCGCAGGCG
>JAVZCV010000028.1:0-12445 GCA_038874215.1 Candidatus Micrarchaeia archaeon
GAGGATCGCTGGCAAAAACATAGCGAACCCATTCAGCATTTTCCCGAAGGTTCGGGATTACAAGCCGCCATCTGCTAAAATCAATCTCCCCCCTTTCATCGTAAACATTTCTCGTTTCCACTTGCAGCACAATGGGATTGTTTGCAATATACCTGTCTAAAATACGTCTGTAAGCCTCTGCCAGCCCCCTATGTTTTTGTCTTATATCTGTAAACTCCCACCACCTGTCTCTTACTCTTAATGCAATTTCCAAAGCTTTTAACGCAGGCATCTTAACATTTCTCAAATCTCCTATCGGCCAAGCGAAAAAGCATCTCCTAGGCATCAAAGCCATGGGTCCACGGTTCTGGTGACCTTGAACACGATTTTTATTCTGTTGCATCGCATTTGCCATATTACCACCCCAAAACCAGCCGAAGTGCTTATATTATAAACTTTGGACTATAAAAACATATGCATGCGCCTCACAGCAGATTTTCATATCCATTCTCGTTTTAGCAGGGCAACAAGCACGGATATGGGCATACGTGAACTATCAGAGGGGGCAGTCGTAAAAGGGATTGACATAGTGGGAACTGGGGATTTCACGCATCCCAAATGGCTTGCCGAACTGAGGTCCTCACTCCAACCAGCAGAAAACGGGCTTTTCATGCATGGCAAAACGCTCTTTGTGCTCTCCGCAGAGGTCAGCAACGTTTTTGAAGAAAAGAGGGCGATGAAGAAGGTGCATACAGTGATTCTTGCCCCATCCTTTGATGTCGTTGAGCAGATAAACGATGCGCTGTCAAAACACGGCGAGCTTGACGCGGATGGGAGGCCAACGCTTGACATGCCTTGCTCAGAGCTATCCGAAATCATTAACTCAATATGCAGAGACTGCCTTCTCATACCCGCCCACGCATGGACTCCGTGGTTCTCAGTTTTTGGTTCGCGAAGCGGATTCAACAGCATTGAAGAATGCTTTGAAGACCAGTCAAAAAACATATATGCGATTGAAACGGGTCTTTCCTCCGACCCTGCGATGAACTGGCGTGTTAGCTCACTTGATAAGTACGCACTTGTTTCAAACTCTGATGCCCACTCACCGCACAACATCGGCAGGGAGGCGAACGTGTTTGAAATAAAAAAGCCTTCATATTATGAAATCATTGATGCCATTAAGAAAAAGGACGAGCGCTTTGTCATGACGATAGAGTTCTTCCCAGAGAAGGGAAAATACCACTACGATGGGCATAGGAATTGCAATGTGTCCCTGCATCCGAGGGAAACGATAAAATACAAGAACATCTGCCCAGTTTGCAGGAAACCGCTTACCCTCGGAGTGTTGCATAGGGTTGAAGAACTTGCGGACAGAGAGGAGGGGTTTATGCCAAAGAACGCAAAGCCCTACATGAGCGTTCTTCCGCTTGAAGAGCTGATTGCAAAGGCTTTGGGCACAACGCCATCCTCTAAAAAATCCCGCTCAATCTACAATTTGCTCATAGAGAGGTTTGGCAATGAGCTTGGCGTTTTCAGTGCAAGAAGCGGGGATATTTACGAAATCTGCCCAGAACTTGCACCTATTATGGATGCTGTGAAAAGCCGCACAATAAGGATAAAGCCTGGCTACGACGGCGTATATGGGGAAGTCGAACTAAAACCTGCAAGCGATAGGGCGAACCAGAAAACACTCGGAGAATTTTTCGTCTAACTCTGCCCCCTTTTTCTAAAAAAACCAATCCCGATTAGCGCAAAAAAAGCCGACATGGCAATCAGCAGTTTAAGGTTTTCGTTGTCCAAATGCACTATTTCCGATGCGCCATCGCAATACTTCGTTTCGTATTTCGTGTTCCTGAAAAAATTCACAGAGCCCTCCTCTGCCTTCACATCGTATTGGGAGGAGAAAGTGATGAGCGTATCCTCAACGCTGTTGTTTGAGGAATTATAAAAAACGAGCGAATTCACAGCGCCAATGAGAGCGCTGTTCCTTATAGAATTTCCTTTTGATGAACGCAGTCCGATGTTGTAGAAAACGCTTGAAAAGTTCGTTTTCATTATACTGCAATTCTCCGAAAAGATCATCCCTATGCCCTCGTTGTTTCCATCAAAAACGTTATCCACAATAAAGTCCCCCTTTTCTGTGTTCATTACAACACCCACGTTATTCTCATAAAAACCGCTTTTTTCTATCATGCACATACTGCTGTTGAAAAAAGCGGCACCGACACTGTTTTTTTCCATAACGCTGTTTATTATGCGGCAGTTTTTTGAGTGAGCGACATAAACCCCCTTATCGTTATCACTGAATATCCCGCCAGAGACTGATACACGAGTAGAATATCTTATGCCAACACCCTCAGCACAATTCCGTGCGGTGCTACCAACCAAATAAACATCATCAGAAAATTCAACAGCAATCCCAACTGTGAAGTTCTCAACCGTGCAGTTTCTTATCCTTGCGCCATTCGCCCTAACCCTCACCCCAACGCTTCCCACACTTTCATTCCCTAATATTTTTTTCCCCATGCAGTTAAGCTCGCCACCCAAAACAATAAAACACGAATTTGTATCATTATAAAGAAAATAATCACCGCTTATTATCGTGCAGTTTTGGGCATTCGCTAATAAAACCGCTAATAAAAGTGCGCAGAGCAAGCGCATTAAACCACGCAATTAGAATGGCGTTACTGTCTTGTATATCTTCTCCAAGGCCTTAGCAACGCCCCTCGCGCTCACTATGCCTACTATCTTGCCATCCTTGTCAACGGCAGGAATTCGGCGCACTTTGTATCTGTTGAGGAATTCGCTTGCCTCAAGAATTGTTGCGTCTGCGCTTATCGTTATTATCTTTTCAGTCATTATGTCCTGAGCTTCTGTCTTCTCGGGGTCTTTGCCAGCCGCCACGACCTTGCATATTATGTCCCTCTCAGTGAGAATACCGCATATCTCGTCTCCCCTCTTCACCATAACCGAGCCTATGTCCTTGTTCCTCATTACCTCTGCAACGCCCTTCACGCTCTCATTTGCGCTAACCAAAGTTATCTCGTGCATTATGTCCTTTATCCTGACCATGCATATAGAATAACTCCCAATATTTTTAATTGCATGCGTTCCACCCATAACCACGTTCGGTTAAAATAACTTTTCATTTAACATGATAACAGGTGGAATTTTGTTGCAGGAGTTAGACAGGTTTTTAGTTCTATCAAAATTCCCAGACGACGCTTCTCTATCAGAAGAGCTGAAGAGGAGAGGTCTCGGGCTGAAACCCAATGAAGTACGCATGATAGCTGGATTCCTTGGCAGGGACCCTCGCCAGACCGAATTGAAGATTTTTGATATAGAATGGAGCGAGCACTGCTCATACAAGAGCAGCAAGGCGATTCTTAAGCGCTATCTCCACACAGATGGCCCGAACGTTGTTCTCGGGCCTGGGGAGGATTCTGGAATAGTAAGATTCGCAACGATAAATGGTGTTAGCTACTGCATTGTTATCTCCCACGAAAGCCATAACCACCCATCGCAGGTTCTGCCCGTTGAAGGGGCAGCCACGGGAATAGGCGGGGATGTCCGAGATGTTGACTGCATGGGCGCCCATGTTATAGCAGTAGCAGACCAGCTTCGTTTTGGAGACCCTTATGGAAAGCACAAGGAGCGAGTTAAGTGGATTGCAAACGGTGTCGTTGAAGGCATATGGACATACGGCAATGCTCTTGGAGTTCCGAACATATGTGGCGATGTATTCTTTGACAGCTGCTACGATGACAATTGCCTAGTCAATGTTGTTGCGATAGGGATTGTGAAAGAGCACGAGATAATAAGGAGCAGAGTGCCAGAAGAAGGCGTTGGGTACGATATAATAATAGTGGGAAAGCCTACAGACAACAGCGGTTTCGGCGGGGTCACATTCGCATCAGAAATACTTGATGAAAAGAAGGAGGAAGAGAGCAAGGGGGCAGTGCAGATACCCGACCCATTCCTAAAGAACGTGCTTGCGATGAGAAAGGCTAATGCAGAGGTTTGGCGACGGGCTTTTGAGAAGGGATACAAGATAGGCATGAAGGACCTTGGAGGCGGAGGGCTTGCATGCGCAACAGGGGAGATATGCGCAAACGGAGGATACGGAGCAGAAATAGAGCTTGATAGGCTTCACGTTTCAATGGAAAATCTCCTGCCTGAAGTTCTCGCATGTGCCGAAACACAAGAGCGCTACGTTCTCGTAGTTCCGCCCGAGTTCACGCCAGAGGTTCTAAAAATATACAATGAGGAGTGGGATCTACCGAACATATACAAAGGCGCCCGTGCGAGCGTTGTTGGAAAGGTAATCAAAGAGCCCCGCTACATACTGAAATACAAAGGCAGAGTGGTTTGCGATATACCGATTCATAAGCTGTGCGGAGGCATTTCCTACAACAGAAAAGCAATCCCAAGAAAAATACGATACAGGGAGCCGAAATTTCCCATGCCCGACTTGAACAAGATAATGCTAAAACTTATGGCGAGTCCAAACATAGCATCGCGGGAAGCGATTTTCCGCTACTACGACACAGAAGTGCAGGGGAACACCGTAATAAGGCCCGGCGAGGCAGACGCTGGACTGGTTGTCCCAATTGAAGGTGAGAAATACGGCATCGCCCTTTCCGCCGACGGAAACCCCCGTTATGGTGCGATAAGCCCGTATTGGTGCGGAGCGAACGCAGTTGCGGAAAGCATGAGAAACGTCGCTGCAATAGGCGCAGTGCCATGGGCAATAACAGACTGCTTGAACTTCGGCAATCCTGAGAAGCCGCATGCATTCTGGGACTTTGAGGAGGCTGTCCGAGGGCTTTCCGATGCGGCAAAGCACATAAGGCTGAAAGGATATGGCGTTCCAGTCCCCATAATATCTGGAAATGTTAGTTTTTACAACGAGTCGGCAAGAGGAAAGGCAATCCTACCATCCCCATCAGTTGCATGCATAGGCATTATGCAGGATTTCACAAAAGCGATAACGATGGGCTTGAAGCAAGAGGGAAACAGGCTCGTTCTTTTGGGAGAAAGGAAAGATGAGCTCGGCGGGTCGGAGTACTACGCTCTTTTCAAGAGGATGGGCGCGAATGTTCCAAAAATAATTTTTGAGAAAGAGGAAGCCATGATACATACCGTAATAGATGCGATAGAATCGTCGTTCGTGCTTTCTGCCCATGACATATCAAACGGCGGTCTCGCCGCAACGATTGTTGAAATGGTGATAGCAGGGAGAAAAGGCGCGTGCATCTCTATAAACGGGCTTGGAGAAATGCGTGCTGATAAGATTCTATTCTCCGAATCATCGGGCTTCGTGCTTGAGGTTAAGCCAGAAAATGTGCATAGAGTATTGAAACTTTTTGAAGAGCGTGGGTTATATGCAAGGGAGATAGGGGAAGTCAAAGGGAAGAATTTCACGGTTGACTCGCTCATATCAATCGGCATAGAGGAGCTTGAGGAAGCTTGGAGAAAAGGGCTTGCCGATGCGATGGGCTGATAAAATGGAGAAAAAAGCAGCAGTCATCCAATACCCAGGGAGCAACTGCGAATACGAAACAGCGAGAGCGCTTCGCGAAGTAGGCATTTATGCAGAGATTTTCAGGTGGAACAGAAGCGTTGATGAGCTTGATGAATTTGATGCATACGTAATCGGGGGCGGTTTCTCATACCAAGACAGGGTTAGGGCGGGCGTTATAGCAGCAAAGGAACCAATAATGGGTAAAGTGATGGAGGAGGCAGAAAAGGGCAAGCCCGTCCTCGGAATATGCAACGGCGCACAGGTTCTCGTTGAGAGCGGCATGATACCAGGAAACAATTTTGGGGAAGTTGAGATGGCGCTTGCAACAAACATAATGAAAAGAAAAGGAAGGATAGTGAGAAGGGGCTATTACTGCGACTGGGTTTACCTTCTCAGCTCTTCAAAGAAAGCAAGGTGCGCATTCAACTTGGGCATAGAGAAAGGGGAGATATTGCCCATGCCCATGGCACACGCAGAGGGACGTTTTACAACAACGAAAAAAGGCCTGCTTGATGAGCTTATAGCAAACGACCAGATAGTTTTCAGATATTCAAATGAAGATGGCGATGTTATTGACGAGTTTCCCGTCAACCCAAACGGCTCACTCTCAAACATAGCGGCGGTATGCAACCCGAAGGGAAACGTTATGGCGATAATGCCCCATCCAGAGAGGGCTTTCCACCCATGGCAAACGCCGTATTTCGTAGAGAAGAAAGGCATGGGCAGAAAACTGTTTGAATCCCTTGCAGCCTTCCTTAAAGGGGATAGAGATGGCGCGCTTTGATGTCGGCATATACGTAAAGCTGAAAATTCCAGATGTAGTGGCAGAGACAGCCTTCAATACACTCGTTAGGCGGATGGGTTATGCCGATCTTTTGGATGCCCTTGACAGGGAGGACTACTGGCTCATCTCACTTGAATGCGCCAACAGCGATGAAGCCAGAAGGACGGCTGAGGAAATAGTTATGAAGTGTGGTGCAATATATAACAAGAACAAGCATACCTACCGAATAGCCTTAGCTGGCGAAACGCTTGGAGACAAGAGCATTGATGTACTCGTATGGTCAAAGGGCGAAGACGGGCTCGCAGCATACGTTAAAAGCACACTTGTGAATACTCTCGGTTTCAAAAACGTGCTTGATGTGAAGGCGGGCGTTCTCTGGAAGATATACTTTAAGAATAGTGTGAGCGGCGATGCGAGAAAAGAGCTTGCAGAGAGGATTGCTGTTACCAAAAGCAGAAAAGAAGGGCTTTTCGTAAACCCGCATTCGCAGGATTATAAGGTTTTGCTCAGATAGGTATTGCTATGGGCTGCGAAATAAGGGAAAAGTGTGGCGTTTTCGGAATATTCTCAAAAGACCAGCTCGTCTCACAGTACATATACCATGGGCTGATGGCACTCCAACACAGGGGGCAGGAGTCTGCGGGGATAGCTGTTTTTGATGGAAAAGAAATACGCGTTCACAAAGGAATGGGGCTTGTATCTTCTGTTTTCGGTGCTCAGGAGCTTCAATATCTTTACGGGCACGTGGGCATAGGACACACACGGTATTCCACAACTGGCGCATCAGACATACAGAATGCGCAGCCATTCGTTTTCAGGGGACCGAAAATCGGCATGGCCGTCGCACTAAACGGCAACATACTAAACTACCCCGAGCTGAAAGAGGAGCTTGAAAAGAAGGGGCACATATTCACGACAACAACGGACACAGAGGTGATAGCCCATCTTCTTGCGAGGGAGACAAAAAGCGACTACTTTAGCGCATTCAAAAAAATCATGAAGAAGCTTGATGGTTCTTATTCTCTCGTTGTTCTGACAGATAAAGGGGAGATAATAGCTGCGCGAGACCCTAAGGGCTTCAAGCCCCTTTGCATCGGAAAGACGAACTCGCTTTCAGCAGTCGCCTCCGAATCATCTGCGCTTGATGCGCTTGACATACCTTTCTTGCGGGAGATAAAGCCAGGCGAGGTCGTGATACTGAAAGAGAAAATAAGGGCGAAAAGGCTGGTAAGGGAAAAGGCATATGCCCACTGCATGTTTGAGTTTGTCTATTTCGCAAGGCCAGATACAATTTTTGAGGGGAAAACCCCCCTTCTCGTTAGGGAGGAGCTTGGGAGGACGCTTGCAAGGCTTTACAAGGTGAAAGGAGATGTGGTAGTTCCAATACCAGACTCAGGCAGGTCCGCTGCAATAGGCTTTTCAGAGGAGAGCGGCATACCGCTTTCCGAAGGCCTGATTAAGAACAGATACATATGGAGAACTTTCATAATGCCCTACCAAAAGAACAGGGAGAGTTCTGTTAAGCTAAAGCTCAACCCCGTTAAGGCTGTTCTGAAGGGCAAGGAGGTCGTTGTTATTGACGATAGCATAGTGCGTGGAACAACGATGAAGAAAATAGCGAAACTTCTCCGCGATGCGGGCGCAAAGAAAATCCACCTTCTAATAACATGCCCGCCTATAATAGCGCCGTGCTACATGGGCATAGACTTCCCTTCATACGAGGAGCTGATTGCGTCTGGTAAGACAATAGAGGAAATACGGAAAACAATCGGGGTTGATACTCTTAACTATATGACTATAGAAGGGCTTGTTAAGTCCATAGGAATTGACAGAAAAAACCTTTGCATGGCATGCCTTACGGGCGAATATCCAACGAGAAAAAAACCCGCGAGAGGTGATTGATTGCGCGTTTTGCTTGTGGGAAACGGTGCGCGCGAACATGCAATCGGGCTCGCCGCAAAGAACTCTGGCGCAGAGCTCTACGCATACATGACGAGCAAAAACCCAGGAATAGCGAGGCTTTGCAGCGACTTTGCGGTTGGGGAGGCAAAAGTTGAACCAATAGTTAGCTGGGCTCTCTCTAAGAAAATAGAGCTGTGCGTTGTCGGCCCAGAAGCATACCTTGAAATGGGCATATCGGATGCGATGTGGAAAAATGGAATAAAATGCGTTGGTCCTATAAAGGAGGCTGCACGAATTGAGTGGGATAAGGCTTTCGCGCGAAACCTTATGAAAAAGCACGGCATAAGCGGATGCCCGAAATTTGGCGTTTTTACAGATGTGAAGAAGGCATCAGATTTCATAGATTCTCTCGGCGATGTTGCAATAAAGCCAGCAGGGCTTACGGGAGGCAAAGGCGTTATGGTTACAGGGCAACAGCTGAAAAGCACAGAGGAAGCAAAAGAATATGCAGCCAAAGTCATAGAAGAAAACATTGGTGGTTTAAAGGCAGTTGTTGTAGAGGAGAAGCTCGTTGGTCAGGAGTTCACGCTTCAGGCGTTTGTTGATGGGAATAGCGTTGTGCCGTGCCCATGCGTGCAGGACCACAAGCTTGCTTTTGAGGGAGATACAGGGCCAAATACGGGAGGAATGGGCTCATATTCAGACAAGGGCCTTCTCCCGTTCATGACCCCAGCCGATTACGAAGAAGCGATGAAGATAATGAAGGATACCGTGCAGGCGCTTAAACACGAGGGAATAATATACAAGGGCTTCCTTTATGGCCAGTTCATGATATGCCGAGACGGCGTTAAGCTGATTGAGTTCAACTCCCGTCTCGGAGACCCAGAAGCCATGAACGTCCTACCTATTCTAAAAACAAACTTCCTTGACATACTTAATGCAATCGCAGACGAGTATCTTAAAAACGCAGATTTTGAGAGCAAGGCGACCGTATGTAAATACCTCGTTCCCGAGGGATACCCCACAAACCCGAAGAAGAATGCGGAGATAACAGTTGATGAAGGGGCGATCGCAAAGAGAGCGATGCTTTTCTATGCATCGGTTGATGAGAGAGACGGGAAGATATACACGGGCAGTTCAAGGGCGATAGCCCTTCTCGGAATAGGCGATACGATAGAGGAAGCGGAGGCGAAGGCAGAGAGCGCAACGCAGTTCGTAAAAGGCCCGCTCTACCACAGGCGTGATGTTGGCACAAGGGAGCTGATACAGAAGCGCGTTGATATGATGCAAAAGATACGTGAGGGCTAATCCCATGGTGAGATATAGCGATGTCGGCATAGACATTGGGAGGGTAGGGGGGATACATAAAAGGATAAACAGGATGATAGCTAAAACGAAAAACAAATACTCCCTGCATGTTTTAGGCCATTACGCTGGCCTGCTCAAAATAGGAAACATAAATCTTGCAATCCATACCGATGGCGTTGGCACAAAAGTTCTCGTAGCGCAACAGCTTGATAAATACGATACGATAGGAATAGACTGCGTTGCGATGAACGTGAACGACATCATATGCGTTGGAGCAGAGCCGATAGCCCTCGTTGATTACATAGCGCTTGAGCGCGAGGACGCAGAGCTCGTAAGCGAAATAACGAAGGGATTGGTTAAAGGCGCAAGGGAAGCAGGCTCAGCCATTGTTGGCGGAGAAACCGCAATAATGGGGAATGTGATACGGGGAATTGAGGGAAAGACTGGTTTTGACTTGGCGGCGACGTGCGTCGGGATCGTTAGGAATATGATAATTGGAGACAAAATGCGTGCGGGCGATCTTGTAGTTGGTGTTGAGAGCTCGGGGATACACTCAAACGGCCTCACGCTTGCGAGAAAAGTCCTTCCGCAGGAGAGGTGGCATGAGCTCCTGAAGCCTACGCGGATATACGTGAAGCCCGCTCTTGATGTGTGCAATAGCGTGGAAGTGCATGGGCTTGCGCACATAACGGGGGGTGCATTCTCAAAGATGAGGAGAATAGGGGAAAAGGCGGGCATGCGCTTTATTCTTGATGGCATGCCAAAGCAACAGAAAATTTTTGAAGATATTGCAGAAAGGGCGGACTTAGGCGATTATGAGATGTACAGGACTTTCAACATGGGCGTTGGCTTCTGCATAATATGCGGTAAAAAAGACGCAGAAGAGGTAATTGGCATACTCAAAAAATACAGAATGCGCTCGTGGATTATCGGGCATGCCGAAAAAGGAAGGGGAGTATGCCTCGTAAAGGAAGGAAAGAAATACGAGCTCGCTTAACCAGCCAAAATTCCGTAAAGCATTATTAAAACAACGAGAATTATCAAAGGAACCGCCCAGCATGCTATCGCCCTTATACTATCAAACCCGTGGACGCCAACGAGTATCTTCGTGTATGTTCTAACAACGAAGTATAGCAGAAATAGGTTAAATACGAATGCAATGTAAAAACCATAAGGCACGAAGAGCAGGATTATCCTAAAAACTTCAAATACCAGCGAGAGTATGGCAAAACCGGGCAGAATTGTGGATGATGCGAAAAGATGGTGCAGATACCTCCCCTTTCCTTTCAGAATCCTCGCCACGATGTATGTTGCAGCCGAAGCGAAAGCGACAAAGACTGCAAAATTTATGAAAAGCAGGATTGCAACAATTGCAAGGGCGGGCGTCATCTCTGGCATAAAGCGATTTAAATCTGGATAGAAGAAGTATGCCACAACCATATAGATGGCCATCGTCAGGAGAAAAATAATGGTGAATGCAGCGATGTTTATCGCATAATTTGTATACGAGCTGATTTCCTTCAAGTGCTTCGCTGTTTCAACGGGCTTAATGTAGCACATCAGCCATGAGCGCACGAGCTCAACCTCAGTCCGCTTATGTTTCTCCTCTCCCCGCTCCTCCCTTTCCTTCCTTTTCCGCTTTTTCACACTTTGTGCTTCTTTTCTTTCAATCTCTGAAAAGCACTGGTTGCAGAATGCGACTGATTGCCCAGATGCGCTTTCAGTTTTTTTGCCGCAGTTTGCGCAAACTTCTTTTCCGCATCTCAGGCATTTTCCAATAACCTCACTACTCTCGTGCGTATGCCCGCTATTTCCTTCCATGAAGTTAATGCACCACTAATTTTAATATTGGTTGAGAAATAGGCGCATGCAGGAAGCATGGCTTTACGAGAAAATGGAGGGAGGCAGGGTTAGGTGTGCGCTCTGCAACAGGCGGTGCGTTATAGCAGATGGCAAGCGCGGGTTCTGCGGGGTGCGGGAAAACAGGGGCGGCACCCTTTTCTCCCTCGTATATGGGAAGGCTTGCTCATATGCTGTTGACAAGATAGAGAAGAAGCCCTTCTACCACTTCATGCCAGGCACGGACTCATTCTCAATCGCAACAGTTGGATGCAATTTTAGGTGCGAGCACTGCCAGAACTGGGAGATATCACAGACTGGCGAAATATACGGGCGGGAACTTCCGCCAGAGCGTGTTGTCGAGCTTGCGAAGGGTGCAGACGGAATAGCATACACATACACAGAGCCAACAGTATTCTTTGAGTATGCGATTGACACGGCAAAATTGGCAAGGAAAAAGGGCTTTTACAACGTATTCGTAACCAACGGCTATATGACGTCAGAGGCAATAGATATGATGGGGCCGATAGATGCGAGCAGGATAGACCTTAAAGCTTTCAACGAAAAATTTTACAGAGAAGTTTGCGGCGGGGCAAGCCTTGAGCATGTTTTAAACTCAATAAGGCTTCTCCGTGGGAGGCAGCACATAGAAATAATCGTCCTGCTAATACCAACAAAAAACGACTCGCCAGAAGAAATTGCACAGCTTTCAAAATGGGTTGCCGACTTGGATAAAAACATCCCCGTGCATTTTACTGCCTACTACCCTGCAAACAGGATGCAGATACCGCCAACGAGCGTTAAAACGCTTGAAATGGCCCGCAGAATCGCTTTTGAGCAGGGCGTTCGTTATGCGTATACGGGAAACGTTCCTGGGCATGAGGGCGAAAACACATACTGCCACAACTGCGGCGAGCTCCTAATAAGGCGCATCGGCTTCAATATCTCTGAATACAAAATTAAAAACGGCAGGTGCCCGAACTGTTGCACTGAAATACCCGTAATTGAAAAACTGGAAAGGCGATGAGCATGGACTTGGTAAAAAAAGCGGAGAGGATGGGCGCAGACAGCGCCGAGGTATTTTTCATTGAGGAGAAAGAATACAGTTT
>JAVZCV010000029.1:0-10516 GCA_038874215.1 Candidatus Micrarchaeia archaeon
AAGCAGCCTGAAAAAATAGATTATAAAAAAATTTTTCTCTGGCGATGCTAATCTCTATAACTTTAATGTTTTTTCTTTTTCCCACGCGCTCCTCCAGGCGAAATCCAGCCGTACGCCTGAACGGTGTACCCATAACCTTGTTTATACCGTTGGGCATGTGTCTGACAAGTTCCCCTATATAGACCCCCACTCCTCCTATTGAGGGCAAAAATTCTGGTGCTAGCAGGCAGACGTTCATCAGATGACCTAAGTCTATACCCTACGAGATGATAAAAAAGCATCGTTTATTTAAAGCGCACATCAGTTTTTAATTTTGAACATAAACAAGAGAAGCATGGTTAAACAAGGGATATACCTTATAGTTGCGACACTTATATGCTCACTCCTCATATATTTTTCCTCATCGCTTAAACTCCTACCTTTAAACATCATTTTTGGGCTTCTCTTCACTCTTTTTCTACCTGGATTTTGTCTTCTATACCTTATAATAAACGACCCAAGGGAATTCACACCAATAGAATATCTCTCTCTTGTTTTGGTTCTAAGTTTCTGCTTTCTTTCAATTGTTGGTATTCTCTTGACCGCTCTCGGTTTTCTTATAACGCACGAAACAACATTCATATCACTTCTTGTAGCAATATTGGTTGTAGTAATTCTTGGAATGCTGCGAAGGAGGTTTCTTCCATTAGGTTTGTTTGATATATCTGAATTTAGGGAAAAGGAATGGGAACTCATTTGGAACAAAAAGACAGCTGTGATCTTGTTTGTGGTTCTTATCATCTTTATTCTTCTGCTCCTTATTTTTATGCAAAGGCCGGCAGAGAATTTCATAAACTTGTACTGGGGTACTTATGTGGTTCAGGATTTTAGAGACATACCAACAAACGATTCCGTCTCGGGCATTGCTAAGTACGCTACCCTTACCATAGAAAACGAAACCATAGGCATACTTCTTTTAGAAAAAAACCAGACATGGTACTATGATATCGTCCTTATTTCAAATTCTAAAGAAAACAGAACTCTCAAATCTTCGGATAGCTTTTTTATAGGCGATAGGGGATTCACAATATATGCGATAGAGCCTACGGGTTCCAGACTTGTCGTTGTATCTATCCCAAGAGTCACGCAACGAAGTTTCTTTACCAGCGAATACGTTATAGAATCAAAATATAGATATGATACAAAAGTGAATGTTACTGTCTACGTAGATGATGAGCCTTTGCAGAAAAAGCAGATATTCCTTAAGTCATGGGAGGTGAAAAAAGATTATCTTACCCTTTCCTTAACGCCAGGCCGGCACCAAATAAAAATTATAGCACAACCATTCTTCGGAGAAGAAACGGACATAAGCTTCTGGACGGAGGTAAGGCCGAAATAGGTTATGGAAGGTTTAAAATTATTACATTCAAAAAGGATACGGTAGGAGGTGTTTCTGATGGCTGAAAAAGAGCACATGAACCTGATCTTCATTGGTCATGTAGACCATGGTAAGTCCACAACGGTAGGTAGAATTCTATATGATACTGGGGTTCTGTCAGAACAAGATTACAAGAGACTTAAAGAAGAAGCCGAGAAAGTAGGAAAACCAACCTTTGAGCTTGCATTTGCCATGGATAGACTAAAGGAGGAAAGAGAAAGAGGGCTCACCATAGATATAGCGCACAGGGACTTCAAGACACAGAAATACTACTTTACAATAATAGATGCCCCAGGCCATAGGGACTTCGTGAAAAACATGATAACAGGTGCATCGCAAGCGGATGCAGCGGTGCTCGTTTGCTCTGCAAAAGAAGGGATACAGCCACAGACGAAAGAGCATGCTTTCCTTGCAAAGGTTTTAGGCATACCACAGATGATAGTTGCCATAAACAAAATGGATGCAGTCAACTATGACCGTGTGAAGTACGAGGAAGTAAAAACGAAATTGGGTGCTCTTCTAAAAAATATAGGCTACAAGACCGATGAAATGCTCTTCATTCCCATATCAGCTCTACAGGGGGATAACGTAGCGAAGAAATCATCAAACCTATCCTGGTATACAGGTCCAACGCTTGTAGATGCACTAGATACTTTTAAGGTTCCACCAAAACCAACAGATAAGCCTCTTCGCATACCAGTGCAAGAAGTTTTCACGATAACAGGCCATGGCACAGTGCCCGTTGGCAGAGTGGAAAGCGGGAAGATGAAGCCTGGTGATGTTATAATCTTCATGCCTTCTGGTGCGAAAGGAGAAGTTAAATCAATAGAGATGCACCACCAGCCACTAAATGAGGCAGTGCCAGGCGATAACATCGGATTTAACGTAAAAGGAGTTGATAAGAAAGACATAAAGAGGGGGGAAGTCGTAGGTCCTGTTTCAAATCCACCGACAGTTGCAACGAGCTTCAAGGCACAAATCGTAGTTCTTGACCACCCAACCGCGATAGCGAGAGGTTATACCCCTGTTTTCCACATTCACACAGCGCAAGTCGCATGCAAAATAGTAGACATATTAGAGAAGAAAGACCCCAAGACGGGCCAGACGCTTGAGAAGAACCCAGAGTTCATAAAGACTGGTGATGTTGCAATAGTGCAAGTAGAGCCATTGAGACCAACAGTAGTTGAGAAGTTCTCGGAGTTCCCGCCGCTCGGCAGGTTCGCTGTCCGTGATATGGGCCAGACCGTTGCAGCGGGTGTTGTGCTTGAGGTGACGCCAAGGCAGCAGTAATTTTTTGCTTTGCTTTTGCATCTCATCCGCAAGCGATGAGAGCTGGATGGTGCTTTCATGACAAGGGCAAGGATAAAGCTTCTCGGAAGAGATCCCAAAGAGCTTGACAGCGTTTGTCAGCAAATAAAAGAAATAACTTCCCAGACAGGCGTTGAGGTAAAAGGCCCCATACCCTTGCCCACAAAGCGCCTAAAAATATCAACACGGCGCACTCCTTGCGGCGATGGTTCCGACACATATGAAAAGTGGGAGTTCAAAATACACAAGCGTATAATAGATGTCGCAGGAGACGAGCGGACACTGCGCCAGATAATGCGCGTTCGTGTTCCAGACACAGTTCACATAGAAATAAACATAGAATAACGAGGCTCATCCACCCAATATGCTTTTATTACTGATTCGCTATTCTCTACTCGTGCCGGGGTGGCAGAGCCTGGTAATGCGCCAGCCGCCTTTTCTCTATTAAAAAGAGAAAAAAATCGGCGAGGCGAAACTTGAGATCTGGTTCCCCTCTCGGGGATTATGGGTTCAAATCCCATCCCCGGCGCATATACTACGAAACCAATCGGTGCATTCGCATGAAACTTTCAATAAGAAAGGGTTTTAGCTTTGGCTTAACATCAGGCATCATAACAACGCTCGGCTTAATAGTTGGCTTGCACTCGGGTACGCATTCAACTGCCGTTGTTATCGGCGGCATTCTCGTTATAGCGATAGCCGACGCATTATCGGATGCGCTTGGCATGCACATGTCAGAGGAATCCGAAAACAAGCATACGCCACAGGAGATATGGGAATCTACAATTGCCACTTTTCTCGCAAAGTTCGTATTTGCCCTTACTTTCTTAGTCCCCATCCTGCTTTTACCCTTGGATTTTGCCATAATTGCGAGCGTGTTTTGGGGTCTTCTTCTCCTAGCTATTCTCAGCTATAGGATGGCGAAGGCACAGAACGTTCGGCCATACGAGGTTGTTTTTGAGCATTTGCTCATAGCCATCGTCGTTATCATTATAACCCATTATGTTGGGGACTGGGTCGGTGCTACCTTTGGTTCTTAATCCACTCTTTTTCCTTTTACAACAACTACAAAAACAAGCAAAACAAAAACGAGAATTACCATGGCAAGCACATAACTCAAAAACTGAATAATACCCTCCATCTTATTCGCCTGTTTAATACATCTGCAATCTGGGAAAGCCAACTGCGTCTCGTTTTCACCACACTTCTTGGGGCATTCCTCCTCATGCTCTGAAACGCATGTGCATTCTGGCGATGGCATCTGCACAAACCCTATCGGGCAGCCTACATTACAACCGATGCGGGGCGAACTCTTGCATGTGCAGTCTGGGTAGGGTTGCTGCACAGTCCCGTAGGGACAACTACTGCCGCACGGTTTTAATGTCAATACTATTGGCTTGTATGCAGGTTCTGGCTGGCGACTAAAGTTCTTGATAATCTTCTTGATAAAATTATCGGAATCTATCTCTACATCATACCAAAACTCATCTATAGCATTTGCCAACGGGCCTATAGAACGTCCTTCTACACGAACTCCGAACATTCCAGACTCGTTGCTTATCGTTTCTAAGGAAAAATTTGAACCAATACGTTTTATAGTTATTATTGCACCAGAAATAGGCTTTCCTGACGAGTCTTCAAGTCTCCCAGAAACCCAGGAGTATCTTCTTTTTAAAGTAATATTTATTGGAACCTCGTAAATCGCATACGAACCACTCCCCAAATACTCCCCATTCTCCCCACGTGCATCATTTATCCACTCATATGCGTTTGCAGACACAACATTTTCGTCAGTATTTGTACAGAACGAAACATTGTAAAATCCCTCTGAGTTAGTTCGAACGTTATCCCCTACACCTATAAATACTTCAGAATCCCCTCCAACCATGATTCTTATATTTGGGAGCGGATCACGTGTTTCTTCATCAACAACATAACCGTAGATACCGGTTACCTCATAATATCCGGGAGGGCACGACAGCGCAAAAGAAAGGATAGGAAACAATATTAAAAAAATAAATACGGATTGCTTTGTTTTGTTGACCTTCATCAACTAACCCCGGGATAGCGGCACATAGTGCCGATATCACTAGCCATCAGTGGTCTTTTACGTACACGTAAGCAAGTTTTTGGAGCTTCTATTATCTCCCCGCCCCCAAAGTACATCACGACATGACTGCCCCCTCTATTTATTATTATATCGCCCGGCCGAAGCTCTGATGGATTATCTATTCTTATTGCTCCTGAGGCGCTACACATATCAGCTGCCCCTCTATTATTAAGAAATGTATAGCCACAATCAGCATATGCGCGGGCGACAAAGCCAGAGCAGTCAAGATATATGGCCTCCCCGGCATGACTCCCCGCATCGTTGCACACTTCCGTAACGCATCGTGGGCTACCACCGGGTATTGTGGTTCGCATTCCGCTACCGCTCCCACACGTATCCTCTGGGCTTGTTATAATATCAGTTCCAATGCACGATACGCCCGTGTACCCCCCATGCCCTCCCCCGTAAAGATACGGACATCCGAGGTAAGCAGCAGCGGCCGAAGTAACGCAGTTAGATCCGCCACCGGTAATGCCACCTATACCAGGACCTCTTGTTATTTTGCAACTCATCTCGCATCCCGTGTTTGAATTAGGATTCTCTTCACCGAATATCGCATCAAATCTCGCTATTACCTTACAGGGGTAATTGGTCTGGTCAGCCGCACCAGGAACTACATTATAAACACAGGCGAATTCAAAGAAATCTGATTCAGAGCCGCAAACTGCAGGGTTTCCATCAGGATCACTCCCACCATCTCTACAGCATACTGTCTGCTGTCTGCACCACTCATAGCCAGCCCAGCTTTGGGCACCGGAATCGCAACAGTTATCATAATAAACATCCCCCGTATCGGGGTCTTCTACTCTCTCACAATAATTTTCTGGTCCAGGATCTCTACAATACTTTAAACTAATCCAATCCCAGAAAACCTGCTTTGCACCTTCAACGCCCCTGTTGTAAGCGAGAAGCGTGAAAAACATTATGACCCATCTGTCCCAATACTCCTCAGGATCGCCGCTTAGACCCAACTCTTCCCGGACATTAACATATTGCGGCACCGCGGGATTTACACGATACTGGGAAGGAACCTGCTCGCTCTCACTTTCCACAAATCTCTTCATCTCCTCCCATGCATTGCACAGCTCGCTCACACCGCAACAGATGTTCTCAGCAGGCTTAAACGGGTTATAGCCATTCGGGTCGCCACAGCTAAGGTCAGGACCGCATACGCTCTTCCCATACATGCTCGTCATAGTGTTAGTGCTTGATATCGTCTGCATCAATCCGCATGCAATTCCCTCATCACCATGAGGACAATTGGAAAGTGCACTTGTTTTTTCAGGGCTTGCAGGCGTGTTTATAAGACATCCGCTCGTGTCATCATCCCGTACCCCATACGTGCTCTCACAAGAAACTGCGTACTGATCAAATTCGCTTTCAAGCCACATTACTGCTCTTACCATAAGCGGGTCAAACTCGCACTTCTCAGCATTCTCCCTTATCAGGTAATCATAAGGTACGCATATCTTCTCATAGCGTGGATCAGGACTAACACCAGTATTCGGGTCTGGAGATTGGATTGGTGGGAGCGGTCCCCCACCCCACGCAACCCATTCGCGTGGCGGCTTTGGGGGGCTGAGACAGTATTCGCATCCAAAATACCTTGGCATAGGCACGATGGTGCATCTGCATACACCGTCAGGATATTTTTTAATAACCTGCCCGTTTGGGCATCCGACTTCACAGTTCTGACAATTGGCATCACAGTTTACGGGCTTTCCATACCTATATGCTTTAAACTCTTTGTATCTCTCCGGTTCTATTTTTGGGTCGGGTTCTGTTTCACCAAGTATGTTCATATACTGCTGATAAACGTCACCAGCGTCGCAGAAAGACAGGTTTGCCCCCCTGCCCGCGAATACGAGGGGAACCTGGAGAAAGTCATCCGATTCCATCCTAAAAACCCCAGGCGATTTCTTTACAATACGGCTAACGTTGTAGTACTCCTGGCATCTCCTGAACCACATGCTGAAAAACGGGTTTTTCTGCCAGAATTCATTCGTGCCTGAATCCCAAGACCAGAATCCGAAGCTTCCTTCTATCTCTGTTCCCTCAACATTCTCCCTTGCAATCTCCCCCGTGTAAAACCTACCATCATACCATTGATATCCCGCAAACCCGATTATTCCCGCACTCGTCATATCGGGTATATGGGAAAACATGAAATCAACCGCATCCGCCGCAATCTCATCTGTTATCTCGCATTGTATGAAGTCTTCGTTTGTTGGGCTTGTTGTTCCGACGGGTTGTCCTGGCTGGAAGTCTGGATGGAATTCGTTCATTGGGAAGGGCGGCTTATACCTAGTCGCAACTCCGTAGTAGAGCCATATCGTTGGTATCCCGTAAGTCCACAAAATCCATTTTGAATACTCTATCATTTCTGCGACAGAGCGCTCTGGCTCGCAGTCAACGTTTTTGTTCATAAGCCCATACAAGCCTATAAAGTCAACTTTTTGGCACATCTCAGAATTCCCTCTACCGTTTTTGCATAACTGTTGCTCACTTCCTGCGGGTCCAGGGTCCCCAAGAAGAGCAACAAGCGCTTTCCTATCTTTTGGAACTGCCACAACAGCACAGCGTAGTGCGCCTTCTGGCACCCAATTATGGTTCACATCAGCATCGCCCGCCTGAACATTTGGGCAGTTTGCCTTTATCGCCCTTATCTGCTCCTTTATCTTGTCAACTTCGCTTGCTTCAAACTCTATCTGAGGTGCTATCATCACAAAGCCAAGGTCTTTCTTCTCTGGATTAATTAGGCTTATTTTTCTTTCAGGGTCTTTCATGAGCTCCTTTGCGATGTATCCTATCGCTTTTACATCGTTATCCGTAAGCGATCTTCTCTTTCCATTCTCATCAACTACATGATAAAGATAAACTGGAATTGTATTCCTGTCCAGATAGCATGCTGCCCGCGTTGCGCGCGGCAACATGGGCACACCATTTATTGTTATCCTTGTTCCTGTTGTCCCATCATAGTAATTCAGCTTTGTTGTAGGCTTTCCTATCATCCACTTGACGGCAAACCCGAGCGAGCCATTACAGTACCTATTTGCTTCATCAAAAGCAGTAAAACTTGGTCCCTGTCCAACCATGAAATACTTCAGATTTGGTTTTACTTTATCGGGGTTTTCTCCAAAATAAATCTCTGTGAATTTATTCTTTCCATGGTATGCGGGCGGGTAGGAATCGCCAATTGAAGCGCAATCTTTGTCAATCCAGCAATGGCCGTTTCGCATTGAACTTACGCCACCGCCAATCGGGTTACCAGTAATCCAATACCAGAACCTTGCCCACCAGGTTGATAGTGTCTCATTTTTACATACTATACACATGCACGGATCTTCATTAAAACACAGATTGTCTTTCTCATACTTTACTGTTATCTCTGGCGATGCTGGGCTCAGCGTTGGCGGGGGAAGCGTGCAACCCGAAAACATAATAAGAAAAAATAATAACAGCGCCTTACGCATGATTCTCCTTTTGTGTATCCAAATTTATATATTCTTTCTAATAACATGCTTCATCTCCATTCAACATGCCCGCAGGAATCGCATCTTGCCATATGTGTATACTTGCCACAGTTGGTACAAATGTGCGGTCTAACACCTGCTGTCTGTGGTATCTCTTGACTACCAATCCCAACGTAGTGGCGCAAATTCCACGCTTTCATAGCAATAAACAGCGGCGGTGATAGAAGCCAGGCGGGTCCAAAGAGATACGGATTAGCAAACCCGTAGTGCATATGCACAAACTCCTGCGATCTCTGTGCCAAAAGTGCGCCCGCATCGCGGGTTCGCACATGGAACTGATGTGTATAGGCTGCTATAATATCATCAATGCCAAACATCTCCCCCGCAATATCACTCTCAATCGCAAGCCTCGGGTGCATTGAAAATCTTCTCTGTGTTGCTTTTTCTCCGTAGTTGTATATGCTCTGCGTCTCAGGCGTTTCCCACTGTATCATTCTTGAAGGCGCACCAAACCCTGTGTGTGTCTCTCTCTGCCATGGGCTTATCGGAGATGCTACCATGGCATTCTCACCAGCATAGCCTAGCCCAATACCGCTTGCATAACCCGGTCCACCCAAATGTGGGCCACCATATCCATACACTTTTGGGGAGTGGAACGCGCCAATATTTCTCATATCGCCAAGCAATGGTACCTTTCTCATATACCATTCATCACCAGTTGCGTATATGTCTCTATCCCTATGCGTCCCTATCTCAAACGGTAGAAGGCCAAATAGGTTGTACCAGTGCATTCTCTGGTGCCAGAATATGGTATGCGTTGGCGACACAAACGGCTTTAAATCTTGGTAGTGGCTATACTCATCATAATCTCTATAACCCCACGCATCATATCTTATCCTCGGCAATGCCCAGTTTCTGACATCAACCCATGCAGGAAGAAAGCCCATAATCGGAACCCGTAGCGGTGATAGCTCTAATACCCAATTATACATTTTACTGATCGTGCTTGCTTCATCAAACCTCGTGATTGGAACCCACTCTGCAACACGCGGGGATATACCTCGTGTCTTATCACGCACCCCAACAATCCCGATTACCTCACCATTTTCATCTTTCGTTTCTGTTTTCACATATCCAAGCATTCCCTCGTTGTCAAGCCACGTCCATATCCTCTCCTTTGCTCCCATAAGGATCTCCCTGTCATGACGCCAGAACCAAACATTACCTCTAAGCGCATTAGATGTATCCCTACCCAATACCTCCCCGTTCTCATCGTAGAGCGGTTTGCCGTATCTCAATTCTTCTTGAACACCCTGAATAAAAGCAATTCCTTTCTGCGCTTTATCTATATCCTCCTGGATTCTCCTCATGTTAGCCTCAACTTCGTTTGCCTTGTTATCGTCCCCTCTGGCGATAGCATCTACGTAATCTTTCCTAGCCGCATCATACTCCCCTTGGAGTTGTTTTTCCCGATACTCTATATCTCTCCTTATGCTTTCAATCGTATCGGCATCAAACTCTGGCACAAGAATTTTCTTCAGTCTCTCATCAAACCTTGTGCTCTGCCCTGGCAGGTTCATCATTATTGCAATGTAAGGTTTCATCTTGCTTGCAAACTCTCTTGCTTGGTTATGCCCTACAGTAAGCATCCCACCTACAACATATCCTGTTGCAATATCTGCTGCCTCCGTTGCCCTTGCTATGCCCTCATCAACACGCATCAACGTTCTCCCAAGCCTCCCTCCTATCTTTTCCCCGATAGTTCCAAGCGGAGTGCCATAAAAATACTCATCGCTGAACCACGAGAATGGGCTGTGTATAAGACCCCTGCCCGTTCTGAACCATTCAATAGGCTGCGGGGGTCCAGACATACCCGTATGGAAATACGTCCCCAGGTACGTGCCAAATCCCCACGCCGATGTAAGTGTCTGTGGATATCTGCCTACAGGGAACTCAAGGGTCCAATAGTATGAATCATATTCTATTGTTCTTGAAAGCGCCCTTGCCATGGCCTTCACATATTTGGGTTCTTCACCCATCTGCGCGAGAATCTCCTCTCTCTTCTCTTTCTTCAACCTTGTATAATCCCTATCAAGCTCCTTTAGAGTTCTCTCTAATTCTTCGTATTGGGTCCTTAGCTCATCCCTCCTCTTTCTAAGCAGCTCTACTTTCTCACTGTTTCCCTCTCTCCTGTAGGCGTATATTTCA
>JAVZCV010000030.1:0-9787 GCA_038874215.1 Candidatus Micrarchaeia archaeon
ATTCACATGTGGAAAAGCCTCCTTCTCCCAGTAAACAAGATTACAAAGACGAAACATGGGGTAAAAAAGCATGCAAGCCCGCATAACGAGGGCGAGCTTCTGCCTGATGGAGTTGAGCCGGATACCATACTCATAATGGTGCCAGAATGGTGTGAGGTTAAGGGAAAAAAAGACCCGCTCATATTGGTTGACCCTGAAGGAGCAACGACGTTTGCGCTCGGTGTTGATTACGTAGGTGAGATGAAAAAGGGACATCTTAGGATGGTCATGTACTTGCAGAAGAAAAAGTATAGGAGAAGTGATGGAAAGGAGGGCGGGCTTGGCCTTCATGCTGGCGCAAAGCTGATAAGGATAAGGGATAAAAGAGGTAAGCTCGTTGAGAAAGGCCTTCTGTTTCTTGGGCTAACTGCAACTGGAAAAACAACACATACCTTCCATCACTGGTGGCTTGATGAGAAAAATGGAGAAACGATAATAATAAAGCAGGATGATTTTGGTACTCTCACGAAGGAGGGAAAGTTTATAGGCACAGAGCAAGGCTGTTATCTGAAGCTTGACGGCTTGGATGAGAAATCCCAGCCTCTTCTCTATAATGCAGTTAGAAAGGGAGGTAAGAGCGTTTCTATAGAGAATGTTTATATAGACCCGCAAACGTTGGGACCAGATTTCAAGCGCTTTGACCATCCCTATGTTGGAAAAACAACGAACAGCCGTGGGATTATTCCAAGCGTCCTTTTTGGTAAGTATTTTGATCCAGATAACATTGATGTTGAGGAAGTTGACGTGATAGTGTTCATAACTAGGAGGAACACAATCGTACCCCCAGTCGCCAAGCTTAAAACTCCTGAGCAGGCAGCAGCATACTTCATGCTTGGGGAATCCGTCCATTCTTCGGGTAGCACGAAAGACCCGAATAAGATAGGGCAGTCAATAAGGGAGGTTGGCACAAACCCCTTCATAGTTGGTCCAGAGTACGAAGAGGGAAATATATTTTTGGAGATATTGAAGGAAATAAACAAGAGGAGAAGAAAGGAGGGCAAACCAGAGGTAGAAGTCTACCTTTTCAACACGGGTAGGGTTGGGGCGCAGGATGCGAGGGATGAAAAAACGGGGAGGAAGATAACGATAGAGGACTCTGTGAATATAATAAAGGCTATAGCAAAGGGCACAATAGAGTGGGAGGAGGACCCTGACTGGTGCTATCTTGTACCGAAAAAGATAGAAGGAATGGATTATTCACAGTTTGACCCGCGGAAGTACTATACATCGGAAAAGTATGCAGAGCTGACTGAAGAGCTTAGGAAAGAGCGTATGGAATGGCTGAAAAAATTTGAGAGGGAGGGTTTGGTGCCGGAGATTGCAGAAGAGATTGAACCTATGGGTGCTGAAAAACCATAGTCATTATGGAGGGGTTAGATGAGGCTTTCAAAAAGAATAAGCGGGATTGCGCCATCAGCGACGCTTGCGGTTACAGCTAAAGCTAAGAAGATGAAAAAAGAGGGTATAGACGTAGTCTCTTTCGGTGCAGGAGAGCCAGATTTTGACACTTCGCCAAATGCAAAGGAAGGTGGAATTGAGGCGATAAGGAGCGGTTTCACGAAATATACGCCCGATAAGGGGATTTTGGAACTTAGAGAAGCCATATGTGAAGATTTGGCTAAGAGGGGACACATATACAAAAGCGAGGAAATAGTAGTTTCTTCGGGTGCAAAGCAGAGCCTTTTCAACGCAACGCAGGCACTGCTTGAAAGGGGAGACGAAGTTGTATTATTCACACCCTATTGGGTTACGTATGTGGAACAGGTTAGGTATGCGGGTGCAAAACCGATATTCATCAAATGCAGCAGTGATAGAGAATTTGAGCCTGATGTTGACGATGTCAGGAAAGCTATAACAAGAAAAACAAGGCTTATAATCGTCAACAGCCCGTGCAACCCTACGGGGGCGATTTTCAGCAGAAAAACGCTTGAAGGCATTGCAGAAATCGCATTGGAGAAAAAAATCAGTATGATATCCGACGAGATATACGACC
The DNA here is from genome assembly GCA_038874215.1 of Candidatus Micrarchaeia archaeon. Classification (GTDB taxonomy): domain Archaea; phylum Micrarchaeota; class Micrarchaeia; order Burarchaeales; family JAVZCV01; genus JAVZCV01. The sequence goes on from JAVZCV010000030.1 coordinate 2,033, forward strand.
GTGTTGTTTATGATGGGGTTGCAGAAAGCATTGTTGTGCTTGAGCCAAAACTGCGTGAGGAAAGCATTGTTGTGAATGGCGTATCAAAAACATATTCAATGACTGGATGGCGCATAGGCTATACAGCATCGCCTCTTGAAGTGGCGAATGCGATGGCGAACCTGCAATCGCACAGCACATCTGCGCCATCTTCAATATCCCAGAAAGCGGCGCTCGCAGCAATTCGGAAAGACGGGGAGTTTCCTATAAAGATGGTTGAGGAATTTAGAAAGCGTAGGGATTATATTGTGAAGAGGCTTAATGATATGGGGTTGCCATGCTTCAAGCCAAAAGGGGCATTCTATGTTTTTCCGAGCATAGCGCATTTGGGCATGGGAAGCTCAAGGTTTGCTGAATTGCTATTGGAAAAAGCACGCGTTGCTGTTGTGCCAGGCATAGCGTTTGGTGCTGATGATCACGTAAGGCTCTCGTTTGCAACATCTATGGAGGAGATAGAGAAGGGCATGAACAGAATGGAGGATTTTCTGAGGGGTTTATAGGATGCGCATAGGTTTTATTGGAGCGGGCAAGATGGCGCTTGCGCTTATGAGAGCAGTGAGGAAAGCAGGGGCTGAAGTTTTTGCGTATGACCCAAACGATTCGCAGAGGAAAAAGGCGAAGGGGATTGGTGTAAAGGTTCTTAGTTCAAATGCAGAAGTTGTAAGGAAGTGTGATGTAATATTTATAGCGGTGAAGCCCAACACCGTTCCCGAAGTGCTGGATGAGATAGGGTCCGCTTCTGGAAAAAAACTCTTTGTTTCTATCGCCGCTGGCGTTGGAATAAAAAAAATAGAGGAGAAGTTAAGCGGGGCGCGCGTTATACGGATGATGCCAAACCTGAACGCCATGGTGGGCGAGATGGCATGCGCCTATTCCCTTGGAAGCAAGGCAAAAAAGAAAGATGGGAAGATTCTGGAGGGCTTGCTTAAGAATGCTGGAATTTTGGTTAGGGTTAGGGAGGACAAGCTTGATGTGATAACTGCGCTGAGCGGCTGCGGTCCTGCTTATTTCGTCCTTTTCATAAAAGAACTCGCAAATGCAGCTGGGAGGAGAGGACTTAGCAAAAGACTGGCACTTAGGCTTGCTGCCCAAACAGCGCTTGGCTCTGGTAAGGTAATCCTGGGCGGATACGAGCCAGACGAAGTCATAAAAATGGTCGCAACGCCAGGTGGCGCAACCGAAAGAGCCCTCCAAGTTTTTGAAGAGAACAAATTCCGGGAAATCATTGAGAAAGCAGTGGAGGCAGCGCTTAGGCGTGCTGAAGAACTTAGAGAAAATTTTTAAATTTAAAATGTGAAAAATGATGTTGTTTGGGGTGCGTTTTATGAACATATATAGAAATGGCCAGTATGGACCACAGAATATTAGAAGGGAACAACCGCAAAATCCGTTTATTAAAGCCCATGAACGTGGGCTCGGTGATCCTAAACGAACGGTGCCGATGAGGGTATTGGTTGTTGATGATGAGCCGAACATAAGGAGTGTTGTCCCTGAAGGCCTTAAGGCTTTTGGTGAAAGAGATGGGATAACGTTTGAAATAGGGGTTGCGGCAAATGGTGAAGAAGCGCTAAAAATTTTCAGAGAAGCAAGGGAGAAGGGCGAACCGTTTGGGCTGGTTATAACCGATATTCGAATGCCAGGTATGAGTGGTGTAGATCTTATGGAAGAGATAAATAGGATTGCACCCCATACAAGAATCATTTTTATGAGCGGGTATATCGATGGGCGAGTAGCTGAACGGGTGCAGGCCGCAATAGAAAGAGGAGATGCATCAGGGCTACTTGAAAAACCCTTTTCTCTTAAAGAGCTGTGGGGGATGGTTCAAAACGAGTAAAGAAACGAATAAAAAAGTGGAAGTGGCAACAATGATGGGGTTTGAGTGGAACGTGTTAAATCTGGTATAAGGGGCTTTGACGAACTTGTTGGTGGCGGGATACCGAGGAATTCAACGGTATTGCTTTCTGGCTCTGCGGGTTGTGGGAAGTCTGTTTTTGGGCTTGAATTCATATATAGAGGTGCTGTTGATTATAAAGAACCTGGGATGTTCATATCCCTTGAAGAGAGGAGGGAGGATATTATAGAGAATGCGCTTTCTTTTGGATGGGATTTTGAGATGCTTGAAAAAAGCTCTCTCGTCCGCGTTGTGTCTTATGATATGACTGACGAGCATGTTGTTAGGTTGATTGATAAAATAAGGAGGCAGATAACGGATTTCATGCCATGTAGGCTCGTTCTTGATTCTCTTTCTGTTCTAACTGTATATGCCGAGGCTGTTGCAGGTATTGAACTCATGGATATGATGGGGGTGAAGGACCCGAGGCATGTGCCCGCGGGCGATGCTGTTGTGAGGAGAGCTGTTATGAGGATAATAAACGATATAAGAAGCATGAAAACCACGGCTATCCTCATATCGGAGCTTCCTACGCAGAGCGTTTGGCTTAGCAGGGATACTGTTTCCGAATTCATGTGCGATGGGGTTATAAAGCTTGAGAGAAGCTGGGAGGCTGGTGAGGGAATGCGCTTTATAACCGTTGCGAAGATGAGAAAAACGAAGATGGACACATATCCGAGGCCACTCGAAATAACAGAAAACGGGATAATCATATACGAGAAAGAGAAGGTTTATCAGAGGTAGCAGGTGAATTTTGCATCCGCGATGAGAAGGTATATTATGGGCGATTTTCTTGAGATAAAGGGGCTTGCTTTGACGTACGCATGTGGGTATGGGTGTACTCACTGTTGCCAAGATGCAAAGCCAGACGGAGAAAAAATGAGTTTTTCTTTTGTTGAAAAACTTGCACAATCCGAACAGTTGCTTTTCTCTGATACGCTACTAATATGCTGGGGGGAGCCGATAAGGTACGAGAGTGAGGGGCGGGATCTTGGGGATGTTGTACGGCTTCTCTTTAGGAATACTGGCATTAAAAAGATCGCCATAAATACGAATGGTTTTTTCAGCGGAGATGCACTCGCGCACACCGCACTCAAAAAAATGGGAGAGTTTGCAGACCGCCTTTTATTCAGCCTCTCTTTCAATCTATTCTCAAAAAAACCTACCAAGCTTTTCGAGCATTCTTTTTGGCATTTATTGAACGAAGGTATGGATCCTACCATTTCATGCACTGCGATCGAACATAATTGGGGCAGAACGATTGAGGCATTAAAAGAAGCCCTAAAAATTTTTGGGTACAGGCCCACGGAACCGATAAACATGCCCACACATGAGAATCCTGTTGTTTCTACGGTTTTCTCATCATCAAACAGCGAATTGAACGTGCGTTTTTCGCTTGTTGGTCCTGTAGGTAGAGGCATGAACGTCGTTCAGGATTTTGACTCTGGAACAAGAGGCTGCAGATTTCTGCGGGGGGAGGTGATATACACGATAGCGCCTAATGGCGATGTCCTACCGTGCCTTGGACTTGGGGGAACGAGGATAACTCCCATAGGTAACGTTTGCGAGAACTCTGCAGGCGAGATAATAGAAAGAACTTCGGAATACTGGGAGAAACTCGTTGTCTTCTTTGAGAGAAATCAGGAAAATCCAAATATGCCAAAGTTCAGGTGCAACAGGCATATATATGGTTTTAGGTATCATTCTACTGTGCCACGAACTGGAAGACCCGCAGTATTGATGGGGCGTGCAATATAATAGATGTTGGGGAATTGCGTGGATAGAGCTGAGATATTGAAAAATGGCAAGGTTAAGATACGCGTTAAACGCTCTGGGATGTATCAGCAGATTGAATTCGTAGTTGAGCGCATAAACTCGCCGATGGGCATCTATCCAGTGCTGAAAACTGATAAATTCATAGATCTTTCCGAAGGAGTTCGGATAGCGGAGGAGCTGATGCTTCCAGTAAAAACAAAGAATGGCGTTTTCTTCCCGCGTGGGAAAGGGGCAGGGGATTTCGTCGGTTTATGACGAATTCGGTGTTTGACGAACCCGCAGTCAAAATTGATAAGGTTTATATTCTTCAAGTTCGTAATTTTTTAGGGGGGTATGGTATCGCAAACTGTTACAGGTGGGGTTAGAGATTTACACCAGAGAAGAGCTGAGGAGTTAAGTAGGTTGCGGGGTCCCACATGGATAGGGGCATTTTTCAGCAGGAGAAAAAGACTTGAAAGGGAGATGATCAAAGCTGCAAGAAGAGAGGTAGTTAATTATTATGATAGAAGAGTAAATGAAGTGATACAGGACCAGATAAACTCCCACGCATTCCCAGAGATACCTATTGATGTCTATGGAATGAGTGTTGATGAGCTTATAAACCTAGAGCGCCAGCTTCTTTCACAGGTTCGCGCTAAGATAGAGACGGATATGGCAATACTTCGTTCTCCTGGTGTTGTAAGAAGAGGTCTTTTCTTCTGGGCTGGTGCGATAAGTAGGAAAAATGTTAGCATTACAATTGCAACGGGCCTATGCGAAGGTCCAACGATTTTCAGGAGCACCGTAACGAAGAGAGGTTATAAGGAGATAATGAGGACATTAAGAAGGCTGGAGAGGGAATACGAGAGGGTTATAAAGGATGTTTTTAGCGAGCTGATAAGAGCAGCGAACACCGCAGACCCACAGCAAAGGCGGCAGGCAATAGCACGCTTGAAAGAGAAGTATGAAAGTATGACTAGGCGCGGTAGGCTTGGGGCTGCGGCAAAAACCCTTAATGAAGCAAGGCAGGCTGTTGCGCATATTCTTGATCCAGATGAAGATGCGCGGACCGCCGCAGGATTGCTTGGGCCTGGCGGTCCTTATCCGCAGGCGTTGCGAGAAGTTGCGGCAGAAATCCGCTATACACATCTTGGACTGTCGCAGATGGTAGACGATATAAAGGTTAGGCTTGACCGTGTGGCCAACATGAATCTGGGTGCAACAACACGGGCAGATGCACTTGTTCTACAGGATTTGCGTATCCATATTGCCAATCTTATCCATACGTTGGGCTGGGATACGCATGCAAGCGCAACAACAGAACCATTGAGAAATCTATTCGTTGCGCTTGGTCAGCTTTACGACCCAGACCCGATGACCGCTGCTCATGCGCAGGCGGAGCTTCTTGCAGCCGCACAACCAAACTCATCTGTCAGGACAAAGCTTGACGAGATACAGCAACGCCTCGTGGCAGATGTGCTACAGCCTCCTGCGGGCATAAGCTATGATGATGTTGTCTCTATTCGTAGCATGATGGATGCACTGAGAACATACGGTGCGATAACTCTTGACCAAAACCAGCTTCAGCTTATCGGTAGGCTCGGGAACACGAGGCAAATTCCTCTTGACCCGATATCAAGAGAGGAAGCCGATAGCCTTATAGCGTACTTGCAGACATACTTGGACAGTATCAACTATGTTGTTGATCCAAGGACGGGACGGAGAAGCATTGAAGCACAGTCAGAGCAGAACATAATCAATATGCTTGAAAGTCTCGCAAATGACCCAAACAACGTTCGCATTCTCCAGAACTTCGGCCTCAGCACAGAGACGATAAATATGATAAGGGGGGCGCGGCATGATATTTATTTAGCATACTTGGCGGGAGTGATTGAAACATCACTATACCAGCAACTCCAAACAGCCCAGCAGGCAGCACAGCAACAACCTCCCCAAGCGGTTAGAATTGCGCTAACACAACAAGAATTTAATGATCTACAACAAATCGCGGCTGCATTTCCTCCACCGCAGGGCTTTGATGCGAATGTATACAATCCAGCGACGAATCCAAATATGACAGAAGCACAAGCCAATGAGCTTCTTCAATATCTTGCGGGAATAAGAAATGAAATGGGTAGAATCCACGAAGTAGCGGAAGCTTTTGTTAGGGATGTTCATGAGCTTGAGAACAGGCTTGTACGCCATAATACGGGCCATGGTGTTGTTCTTGAGAATAGAGATGAATGGGTTCTTAGGATGGTTGAGAATATTGCGGGACCTCTGCCACAGAATAGTTTGGGTAGACCCATAATCAGACCATTGGTAGATACAGCAGCTCAGACAGTCAGTTTGGATGGGCTTAGGGCAGATATCTTTTACAATTACATTAGTGCATTTATGAATAACCAAAACATAGAGACGGCGCTTCAAGAACTGAGAGGGGTGGGTAGCAGATCACAGCAGGTTATAGGGGATTTACATAGTTTAGCACAGATTATAAACAACCTTCAACAGAGGTTTGAAACACAACAACAGGATCAAGTAGCACAGGTGCAGCTTACAGCCCAAGAGTTTCAGACGCTGCAAGCCCTAACGGGTCGTTATGCTCCACCGCAGGGCTTTGATGCGAATGCGTATGACCCGCAGGGGGCGGGTGCGAACCTTGGACAGCAGGAGATACAGGCGCTTGCTGCTTACTATTCCCATATAAGTAGGAGTGGTGATAGGATTCTAACGCCTTCTCTCGTAGCTGCTGTTAATGGTCTGCAAGCCTTCCAGGCATATCTTGCTTCTTAGTGCAGTATCTGTAAAGAGGGCATTTGGCACAATAAGTCTTCTTGCAGTTTTTCCCATGTCTGACTATGAGGGCATGGAATTCTCCGAAAAGGCGGGCATCCTCCGGGAGGCTTTTCTCAAACATGTCTTTTGCCTCCTCGTATTTCATTCTTCCGTACCCGAGCCTCTCAAGAAGCTTAATGGTATAGTTGTCTATTACGAAAGAGGGCATGCCCGCAGCATAAAGGATTATAGAATCTGCCGTTTCTCTACCTATCCCTTCAAGGGATAGGAGTTCCCTTCGTAATTCACCCTGTTGCTTTCTGAAAAATCTTTTTAAAGAACCGTATTTTGATATGTAGCGGCATATTTTGACGAGCCTTTTGGACTTTTGCCTGTAAAACGAGACGGGTTTTATAAGTTTCTCAACTTTTTTTGGGTTCGCTCGCGCAAGGGCTCTTAGGGATAGAAGATGCGCTCTTTTCAGGTTTATAATAGCAACCACTACCTTTTCCCATCTCGTCTGTTGAGTTAAGAGAGCGCCAACTATAACCTCAAATTTTGTTTTTGCGGGCCACCATCCTTGGCTTCCGTATTTTTTTAGAAGAAGATGGAATAATTTGCGGGGGCGTAGCAATCAATCACCCATTTATATCACCCGCACATCAGTCCCAAGTTTAAGAGCCTCAACGCGAGTTTTAAAGTTGTATGGATCTGTTTCTATGCCCGCAACCCCATACTGGGAAGAATTGTAGTGCATGGGTATCACAACACTCGGAACATTCATCTCAACGAATTTGATGGCATCATCAGCATTCATCGTATATTTCCCCCCTATCGGCAGAAGCACAATGTCGGCATTTATGCCCTTCATCTCTGGGATGAGGTCTGAATCGCCCGTGTGGTATATTCTAATGTCATTAAGGGTAATTAGAAAGCCGATGCCTTTTCCTCGTGGATGAAAAGGTTTGCCTATGTTGTATGCGGGAAGTGCCTTAATCTTTACCCATCCCAAATCTCGCTCCTCGTATTCATCTATTTTTTCAGCCTCAGGACATCTCCCAATTACTTGTGTAGCAGATTTTCTGAGTTTTTTTATATTTGCCCAATGGTCATAATGGTCGTGCGTAATGAGAATAAGGTCTGCCTTGCGTGGCTCATCATCAATTACAAATGGGTCAATATAAATAACCCACTCTTTGAAGGCAATCATAAATGAAGCTTGCCCAAGGTGGGTTATGCTAACATCATTTACAACCGTTGTTCTGTCATCCTCCATGAATTCTAATCTGCGA
>JAVZCV010000031.1:0-9143 GCA_038874215.1 Candidatus Micrarchaeia archaeon
TGTTTTTTTTCTACTCTATGTTTTCACAAAGGAACCCTTTGTGGGCGTTATCTGCGTCCTTTTTGTCATAGCGCAGCTTATAGCTGAAAGCATACTGGGGGCTTCAGAGGCAGGCATAAAAAAAGAGTTGATGGAGTACGTGATCGCAATAGTAGTTGCTCTCGTTTTCTTTTACGGGCTTGTTTTTTTTCTCAATACAGGTGCACCGCTTGATGCGGTGGTTTCGTGCAGCATGCTACCCAATTTAGAGAGGGGGGATATGGTTGTCCTAAAAGGTGAAAAGCCGAAAGCTGAGGTAGTATACGTTTCAAGAGCAGAATGGGAAAGAAGGAAGGTTGGATGGAATTCTACATATTTTGATTGTAATGCGTTGGGCAAGAGAGATGCATGCAAAAAATTGAAGGACGTTATCCTACAAAACATAACGCTTGAAGAAAGTGATGGGCTCTTCAACTTCACATACGGGCAGTGCGCATACAGGAAAAACGGGGAGAAGGAGGTCGGTTTGTGCGTACACTATTTGAAAATAGGGGACAAGGAGATAAGAGAGAACACTGAAAACGACATAATAGTCTATGACCCGAAGGAGGGGGACTACTTCTACTACCGCTCAAAGCCCATAATCCATAGGGTCGCTTTGGTTGTTGATGTTGAAGGTGAGAGGCATTACATAACAAAGGGCGACAACAACCCCGTATATGATATTCAGTGGGGAAACTCGCCCGTAAGAGAAGGAAACATACACGGTAAGGTTATAATGAGAATACCGTATGTGGGGTATGCGAAGATATTGTTAAGCTCTATTTTAAACCCATCTTTACTTTTCACGCCCGTCGGTTGTGATATCGTGAAGGAGAATTAGTATTTTACTATAACGTTATCTGATATGCTAATGACGCTATCGTAGTCAAGTTTCAATTTTTGTCCGAATGGTGTTTGGATTATTATGCCGCCTCCTATTTTGTCGATTCCTACAACTTTGCCCATACGAACCCCAAGCTCGGTTATAACGGTCTTTCCTACAAGGTCTATTCGCGTTATCATGTCCTTTCTTATTTTCTTGGCAACTTCTACGGATATAAAAACGAGTATAACGCTCAATATTATCGTTATTACGAAATCTTTGAAGTATGCATCACGAAGGATCCAATCCGTTGCAACGAGGAAAATGAGCCATAGGACTATGACTATAATCATGTACAGGCAATACCGTATAACCTCGTATTTTTTCCTCTCATGGAGCAGGTCCATTATTTTTGAAACGAGTATCATTATAACTGCCCAAGGGAACATGCCCAGGAAACTCCGTAAGACAGCAGCCGCAAGTTCAAGAGGAGATACGCCGGTTTCTACCGCCTGGCCGTATGCATTCAAAGCAAACATTAGAGATGCAACTATGAACGGGATTGCAATGACATATCCGATAAAACTGACGTTCTCAACCGATATCCTGAACCCCTTAAAAAATCGCTCTATTTTATCCCATGCGCCGTATGCGCGTAGGAGAAGATAAGCGCCGACAACTATCGCTATCGGAGGCCAGCCATAGCCAAGCCACTCGCTTATCGTGTATGATATGAGGAGAACGGCGGGAAGCCCAAGAAGTATATGGGCATAGTAGGGCTCTTTTAGTTTTTCCAGTATTACAAAGTATGTCTTCTCAAGCTCTTTTGCTTGCCTTACTACAACGCGCTTTACGGAATCAATTTTCATTCGGGATTGTATTATTGGCATTATTTCTTCGTCCATCTCGCCATCAGAAACGAGTATACAGCTATCAACTGGGAATTCTGAAAGAACCGTGTCAAGCTGATCAGATATCTCCCTGTCCGCATGATAGCTGAGCCTTTCATCTCCTGTTAAAGTTACAACCTGTGCATCGTATTCTGCAGAGAGAGAATCATATATTTTAACAGCTTCAAACATTGTGTTTCCGTCAACATCCTCTGGGTCGGCAAGAAGAAGATCTGTTGCTGCTTTTATGTTTGCTTCCCTCCCGATGACAGGGCCGCTAACGTTTGCTTTTTTATATAGGTCGTTGTCCCTGTCCACGCAAATTACGAGTATTCTTTTCTTTGGCAAGCAAACCCCCATTAACTAATTCGTTATCTGGTTAAAATAGTTATTCATCGCTTTGCGATACAGGGACCCTTATTACCCCTCTCATGCGCTCTAGAATATCGCGCTTTTTTGGGCAGTCTTTCAGAGCATGCTCAAGAACTTCAACTATATTTGATACAGGTATAAGCTGTATTTTTTTCCTAGCGCTTTCGTCTATGCAGACATCCTCAATGTTTGCCGCTGGCAGTATGACTTTCCCTATCCCAGCTTCCAGGGCGGCTTCAACCTTTGCGGTTATCCCGCCAACAGGAAGAACCTCGCCACGGACGCTGAGCGAGCCTGTCATCGCTATGTTCTGGTCAACCTCCACCTCTTCCATAGCGGAGATTACTGACACCGCTATTGATATTGAAGCGCTGTCCCCTTCAACTCCCTCGTATGTCTGCAAAAACTGTATGTGAATATCGTACTGCGAAACGTCCTTGCCCATGTGTTTCTTTATTATTGCAGAGACGTTTTCTACGGCTTCCTTTGCTATCTCCCCGAGCTTTCCTGTAGCTATGAGCTTTCCTTCGCTTTTTGAAAGCGCTGGCGCAACCTCTGCGACTATCGGGAGAACAATGCCCGAGCTTGCGTCCCCTATGACAGCAAGCCCGTTCACCTTCCCTATCGCATAACCCGATGTCACGAAAACCTTGTAGTCTTTCTTAACATCAATGAACTGGGCCGTTATCTGCTGTTCAAGAGTTCTCGCTATCTCCTTCGCCTTTTTAACATGGTTCCTATCCACGTATTCTGCGTTTTCCTCCTTCGCTATATCGCCTGCAGCCCTTACAAGGCCGCCGAGTTCTCGGAGTTTGAGTGTGAGCCTGTTTTTCCTTCCTGCTTTTCTTCTCGCCTCTTTTATTATCTCTTCAACTGCATCCATTGTGAAGTGTGGAATTTTTCCATCTTTCTTAACCTCTTGCGCAACGAACTGCACGAGCTTTTTCCTGTTCTGGGGGGTATCGGGCATTGTTTCTTCAAGGTATACCTCGTAGCCATAACCCCTTATTCTTGAACGAAGCGCAGGATGCATGTTCTGTATGTCAAGCAGGTTTCCAGCAGCTACAAGGACAAAGTCGCATGGGATTGGCTCTGTCATGACAAGTGCGCCCGAGCTCAGCTCGCTCTGTCCCGTTATCGGATATTTTTTCTCCTGCATGGCTGTCAGCAGCTCCTGCTGCGATTTTGCGCTTAGTGATGAGACTTCGTCTATGAACAGCACGCCCTTGTTCGCCCTGTGTATCGCCCCTGCTTCAACACGGAGGTGTGCTGGGGTTCCAAGCCCACCAGACTGCAGGGGGTCGTGCTTAACATCGCCGAAAAGAGCCCCTGCCTTTGCGCCAGTAGCATCTATGAATGGCGCAGTCTTCTTGCCAGAATTGTCTATGAGCAGCTTTGGGGCAAGGTATTCAACGTTAAGTGGTCTTCTCATAAGCTGGGAGCCGAAAATCATCATCCCAGCAATGAAGAAAAGCCCGATTATCGTTGCCATCACTATCCATTTTATGTCGCCCATATTGCCTGAGTTTAGAACATAGAATAACGCAAGGATGATGGCTATTGCGATTAGAGCAAAGGGCAGTAGTATCGGTGAAGAGCCTCTGAAAGTTAGCCCTGCCTTCTCTTCTTCATAGAGTCTCCTTCCAAAACCTATGCTTTCGTCAAACTTCTTCTGTTCATTCGGCTTTTTTATGTTCATCTCCATAAAGGCAGCCTGGAATTTTTTCCTTTCCTCCCCATATTTTTTCAAATCGTCTGGTGTCGGCCACGTCTTCACAACGCGCACGAGCGGCCTGTTCTCGTCAATAGGATTCGGGTAGATCAGCACATCCTCAAGGTTTTCAACAGGCATCAGCTCTGCCATTGACTGCGCAAGCATTGATTTGCCCGTGCCAGGCTCGCCCATTAGTAGCACGTTTCTTCTCTGCTTTGCTGCCTTTTTCACTATTTCTACGGCTTTGTCCTGCCCTATTATCCAGTCTATAAGCTTCTCTGGGACTGGAACATCTGCCGTAGTCTTTATTTTTGCGGGTTTTGTCTTCGCCAAAAAAGCACCAGAGTATTTTTGTCGCTAATATAATAAATATCTTCCCCTCACGACAAGATGTTCTCGGCTACTGCATTGGCAAATTCTGAGCACCTGAGGATTTTCGCCCCTTCCATTTGCCTTGCTAAATCGTATGTAACGCGTTTCTGGGTTATCGTCTTCTCAAAACCCTCCTTTATGAGTTCTGCGGCTTCCCTCCACCCCATATATTCAAGCATCATGGCACCCGAGAGAATGAGCGAGCCAGGATTGACCTTATCTTGGCCTGCATACTTGGGCGCTGTTCCGTGCGTTGCCTCAAAAACGGCAACGCCCGTTGTGAAATTTATGTTTGCGCCCGGCGCAATTCCAAGCCCACCGACCTGAGCAGCACATGCGTCAGATAGATAATCGCCGTTCAGGTTTGGAGTGGCGATTACGTCGTACTCATCAGGCCTGAGAAGCATCTGCTGGAACATGGAATCCGCAATCCTGTCCTTTACAACTATTCTTCCTTTGGGTGCGCTTTCTCCAAGCTTAATGAACTCTTCCTCTGTTATTACCTTATCCGGAAATTCCTCCTTCGCAACTTCGTAGCCCCATTTCATGAAAGCACCCTCTGTGAACTTCATTATGTTACCCTTGTGAACGAGCGTTACTGACTTCCTTTTGTTCTCTATGGCATAGTTTAAGGCAGCGCGCACGAGCCTTTTTGTTGCAGTCTCGCTTATTGGCTTTATTCCTATCCCAGAATCTAGCCTCACAGCCTTTCCCATCTCCTTCAGAAAATCTATTACCTTTTTTGCTTCAGCGCTTCCTGCCTCCCACTCTATTCCTGCATAAACATCTTCTGTATTTTCTCTGAAAATTACGACATCAAGCTTTTCAGGATGAAGAAGTGGGCTGGGAACTCCTTTGTAGTATCTTATGGGCCTGACGCATGCATAAAGGTCAAGGACCTGCCTCAGCAAAACATTTAGGCTCCTTATGCCACCGCCAACTGGGGTTGTTAGCGGACCTTTTATCGCAACAACATGCTCCCTTATCGCATTTATAGTTTCGTGTGGGAGCCATTCGCCAAGCTTTTCGTTAGCTTCTTCTCCTGCAAGAATTTTTTTCCATGAAATGCTTCGCCTGCCACCGTATGCCTTTTTTACCGCCGCTTCAATAACAACACGGGCAGCGCTTGCTACTTCTGGGCCAACACCGTCCCCGTCAATCATCGGTATTGCAGGGTTATCTGGGACGATGAGTTTTCCGTTTTTCACTTTTATCTTTTCCCCCATCTAGACACCTTCCGCGCGTAATTGAGCATACCTCCTGCAAGAACGATTTTTACCTCCTTGTCTGTCATATCATGTTTGAGCTTTATTGAAAAGCCTTTTGAAGCGAGAACAAGCTCACGCCTTTCAAGCCCTTTCCTAACGTTTCTAATTTCTGCAAAATCACCCTGCTTCAATTTATCATAATCGGAATGTTCAGCAAAGAGCAGTGGCAGGATGCCGAAGTTTATTAGGTTTGCTCGGTGTATTCTGGCAAAAGATTTCACAATCACTCCTTTAACCCCGAGAAACATTGGTGCAAGGGCGGCGTGCTCTCTGCTTGAGCCCTGCCCATAGTTTTCGCCAGCAACTATGAAGCCGCCGCCGCTATCCTTTGCCCTTTTTGCAAAATTCGGGTCTATCTGTGAAAAAACGAAATCACTTATTGCGGGTATGTTGCTCCTCAGCGGAAGTATTTTCGCACCAGCTGGCATTATGTGGTCCGTCGTAATGTTATCGCCGAGCTTTATGAGGACTGAGCCAGCAAGTGATTGCGTGAGAGGACCCTTCTTTGGGAGGGGTTTTATGTTTGGACCCCTCATCACCTTTACCCTTCTTCCATCCTTTGGTGGTAGTATTATCAGCGCATCAGTAAAGAGAAATTTATTCGGCATATTGATGTGCGGCGGCTTCCCGAGCTCGCGCGGGTCTGTTATAGCTCCCTTCAGGGCTGATGCAGCGGCGGTTTCTGGGCTCACGAGATAAACCTTTGCAGATTTTGTTCCAGACCTGCCTTCAAAGTTCCTGTTGAAAGTTCTGAGAGAAAAGCCGTCTGTCTGCGGCGCCATCCCCATTCCAATGCAAGGACCGCATGCGCTCTCAAGTATGCGAGCTCCAGCGTGAATGAGATCTGCAAGTGCACCGTTCCTTGTTATTTCCTCTAAAACCTGCCTTGAGCCTGGTACTACTGCAAAGCTCACGTCAGGATGTATTTTCCTCCCCTTTAGTATTCTCGCAACGATCATCAGGTCCCTATAAGAGGAATTCGTGCAGCTTCCAACTATTATTTGATTGACTTCCCTTCCCGCAACATCGGAAACGGGGCACACGTTGTCTGGGCTATGGGGCTTCGCAATGAGCGGCTCTACTGATGATAAGTCAATTTCAATCGTACTGCCGTATTCGGCGTTATCGTCAGCCTTTATTTCGCGCCAGCTATCTCCTCGCGATTGCATTTCAAGAAAAGCCTTTGTCGTCTCGTCAGAGGGGAATATTGAGGTTGTGGCGCCCGTCTCGGCTCCCATGTTAGCTATCGTTGCCCTTTCGGGCACAGAGAGGGATTTAACGCCTTCCCCATAGTACTCAAAGAGCTTGCCAATTCCGCCTCTCACCGTCACCTTTCGCAGGAGAGTAAGTGCAACGTCTTTCGCCGAGACCCAGTCTTGAAGTTTTCCGCATAGTTTTATGCCGACAATTTCTGGCATTTTTAGGTAGAAGGGCCTACCGCCCATCGCCAATGCTATGTCAAGCCCACCCGCTCCTATCGCAAGCATGCCCGCCCCACCGCATGTGGGTGTATGGCTATCAGAGCCGAGCAAGGTCTTCCCTGGGACGCTGAACCTCTCAAGGTGCACCTGATGGCATATCCCATTGCCAGCTTTTGAAAAACATACCCCATATTTTGCGGCAACAGTTCGCAAAAAAATGTGGTCATCAGCGTTTTCGTATCCTATCTGAAGCGTGTTGTGGTCTATGTAGCTTACCGATAGCTCTGTTTTAACCCGTGGTATGCCGAGTGCCTCAAACTCCAAGTATGCCAGAGTGCCCGTTGCATCCTGTGTTAGGGTCTGGTCTATTTTCAGGGCTATTTCTTCTCCCGTTTCTATTCTATCCTTCGTGTGTTTCCTTATTATCTTTTCAGCTACACTCTGCATGCTGCGTATTTATGTAAAAAGCTTTAAGAGTTATGCCTTTGCAATCCTAACTCCATCAAAACCTATGCGGGGCGATATAAGGTTCGCATACTCTGACTTTTTGTTCTCTATGGCATAGATGTTTTTCAACATTTCAAAGAAGTTCCCGCTCATTACCACATTCTTCACAGGATCGTTTTTGCCATTTCTCTTGTCAAACGCTATCATCAGCTGAAGTGAAAAGTCCCCAGTAAGCTCATTCGTTGTATGCTCACCAAAGAAGGAATGGACGATTATGCAATCGTCTTCTATGTTTCCGTCTTTTCCGCGTTCTATCTCAATGTTTGAGATACCTATGGAAGGAGGAACCGAGTAGCTTTCTCTTACAGCATTCCCAGCTTCTGCATTCATCTTGCACGCTGTCTTGGCATCATAAAGAAAATTTTTGAAGATCCCCTTGTCTATTATGTTTTTTTTCACGGAAGGATAGCCCTCGCCATCAAATGCTGATTTTGCAACCCCTTTAAAAGGGTTATCATAAACGGTAAGTTGCTCAGTGCTTATGGCTTCCCCCAATTTTCCACACAAATAAGATGCTCCTCTCATCGCAGACTCGCCGTCTATCGCAGGCTCAAGGAAAGTTTCTAGGAGAGGAAGAAGAGCGGTATGCTCAAAAACAACCCTGAAATGACCGTCAATCGTTTTGGGGTTTTTCATATCAATTGCGAGTTGCGATGCCTTCCCCGCAATTGCTGCAAAATCAATCGGATGAATTGAAACATCAGAGTACTCCCCAGACACATCGGCATGGTGCGCTGAGACATGGCAGAAGAACTCTGATGACGGCTCTGATGCATGAACGCCGTTGCTGTTCTCAAGGAGAATTTTTGCATAGCCCCAGCTGAATATGGCTTCAAGGAGGCTGCAGTTTTTTGGTATCGCATTCACTATCTCGTCTCGGATTTCTGCGCCTTTCTCTTCGTTGAAATCAAGCACTGCCCTATCAAAAGTCTTCAGCTTTTTGTATTCTGCCTTTTCTGGAAAGTCAAATTCAAGCTTTTCAGAAAATTTTGAGGAGCTCAGGGCTGATTTTATTGCCTTCTCAGCATCCGACTCGCTGTTGAAATACGAGAATCCGAGCCTGCCATCCTTAACAACCCGTATTCCGTATCCTCTTGTCTCGCTGAATTCTTTTGAGAACTGCTCCCCGATAAGCGTAAAACTGTATTCTTTCTCCTCAATGAAAAATACCTCGGCGCTGTCTGCGCCCATCCTCTCCGCTTTTTTTACCAAGTCCATGCTCATCGCCTTTCCAATTTTTCAATTATGGGTATTTCTGTGCAGCAGTTCGGGCACCTGCCGTTTTTAATTTTGTATTCGGATATGTTGAAGCCGATGCGCCTTATTAGGAGCTCGCCGCAGTTGTGGCAGTATGTGTTTTCGCCCTCATGCCCAGGAACGTTTCCCGTATATGCATAACGGACGCCCTGCTCAAAAGCGATTCTGCGGGCCATTTCAAGCGTTTTAACGCTCGTTGGCGCTATCTGCATCCTGTTCGCAGGATAGTAAGCAGTAAAATGCACGGGAATGTTTTTATCCAAGTCGGCAACCCACTTTGAAAGCTGTGCAAGTTCGTCTGGCGAGTCATTTTTTGTTGGTATTAGCAGGACGATTATTTCTATGTGCTGCCTTGCATGGAGGAGTTTTATTGAGTTTAAAACATGCTCAAGGCTTGCCCCGCCGCAAACTTCTCTGTAGAATTTTTCGCTGAAAGCTTTAAGGTCTATCCTGCTCGCATCTATCGGCCCCATCATATCTATTGCCTCTGGCGTCATA
>JAVZCV010000032.1:0-8852 GCA_038874215.1 Candidatus Micrarchaeia archaeon
AATGGTAGGGGATGATAAGGTTATACTCGCCCAGAAGCTCCCTGGTGTATATGAAGGCGAGCTTTTCATTACAGAAGGTATGCTCCATAGCAAAGCCATTACGCTGAATGTTAAGGATAGAGGAAACAACGTAGGTATAAAAACAACCCGCATAACGATAACAGGAACTTCAATCACATATTATTTAGAAAAATTCAGACCGCTTGTAACCATAGTCCTTTTGGTTCTTCTTGGGATTGGCGCTATCTATTTGCCACCAGTGTATAGAAGATACAAGGTGTGGGCACTGCAAAGGCGGAAGGGGGAACTATTAGCTAAGGAGAAAAGGATACAGACACAGTATTTGGAAGAGAGAACGATAAGCCAAAGAACGTATAACAAACTGATGGCCGAGTATGAAACAGAGCTGGAGGGCATTGAAAAAAAGCTTAGGGATTTGGGTGTGGAGAATGTGGATAAAAATAAAAGGAAATAGCCAAAGATATTACATATGAAAAAGTTTACAATAGTTCTACTTGTCGCATCGCTTGTATACTCGCTAAACCTAACAACGGATAAGGAGACTTATTTTCGTGGTGAAACTATCTATATAACAGGTACGAGTGACAGAGATTCCGTTCGTGTGATTATAAAAAATGAGGACAGGGTATTATACGACTATCAAAAACCGGTTGTGGGTGGTATATTCGCTGTTGTATATACTATTGAAAATTTTGACCCTACCGGTATTTGGAATATAACCGTTAGAGCAGGCTTGGAAAGTGCTTCGAAATCTATTTCCGTTGCTCCTAGGAGAGAAGAGGCATTCTATTTAGTTAGTTTTGTAGAGCCGTCTCAAAGAGAATATGCAAGGACTGAAAGTATTAGCCTATTGGTAAGGATTACTGACGCGGGTGTCCCCGTTAGGGGGGCAGAAGCTTATGCATGGGTATGTGGCAATAAAGTCCAACTTGTATGGCAAGGTGGGGATAGATATGGGAGAAACTATAGGCTACCGTTTAATACTAAAACAGGATTTTGCAATATAGATGTTATAGCGATTAAGAATGTGAGCGGTACTCTGTTTGGTGGGGAAAACAACATAACGATAGAAGTAGTACCCGCAGATATAATAGTAAAATTTATAGAGCCGACTTCTTCGTTCTATCAGGTTGGTGAGGGAATTCCGATAAAAGTCAATGTTTCGTATAGTGGAGGTATACCTTTTGAAAATGAGAAGATTTATGCTGAAATAGGGAGGTATAGGATCCCGCTGGAACATGTTGGTGGGGGTATATACCGCACAACATACAAACCCCCAGAGGATTTTGAGGGTGTTCTATCAATATTTATTAGTGTTTCAGATAATGCTGGGAATAGAGGGAGTGATAGTATATCGGTGAGTATTGGAGGAAGGTTGCAATGGTTCATACGAACCAATATGCCCGTGATTTTGGTCGCTATTGTGGTTTTCGTCCCCCTGCTTGTTGGAACGATTCTCATAGTGAGGTTCCATTTGTATAAGGAAAACCTGCTCAGAAGGAGGGAGTGGATAGCATTGTCGGAAAAAAAGATACAAGAAAGCTATCTTAAAAAGGGAACCCTAGACCGCTATACATATGAGAGGAAGATGGCAGAGCTTGAATCTGAACTTACGGGAATAAACAAAAAGCTTGATGAGATAAGTAAAGGTAGAGTAGCGGCTATTCATCTTCGCATACAGTCATTTCTTAAGGAGTTCTTCAGGTAGCTGCCTACCACCTAAGCAGTTTTTGCAGATATATCCAATACGGCATTTTTGACATACGGGGGCGCCGCACATTGAACAAGATACCAGAAAGCCCAGACCGCCACAAATCGTACATATCCCTGCATTCTTCATGGGATAGTTATCCAACTTTATTTTTTTATAACAGTCAGTTGGTGATGCTGATATTTTTAGAATGGGAATTTTATATATTGGGGATGTGAATTTTTATTGTAAGGAGGTGAAGTTTTGTAGGAGATAAGAGATTGGAGGATATCTTAAGTAGATTAGAGTTGGGGGATGAGAAAACGCAAGTAGGACCGAAGATTGTGGTTGATCGTGCGGCGGCTGATTATGGTAAAGACGCTGCACCGTATATCAGATTAATCAATCCGGGTATTGGGAAGGTTAGAGACACAAAGAAACTTTTTCTTGAAGAGGTAGGAAAAAGTTGGCCTACGAACGAGAGAATAAACATTGCAATCGTAAGGGTTTTGGGCGATGTAAGTAGAAAAATACCGATGCGTTATTTCATAGGTGTATGGGATGGGGATGCCGATACAATTAAATTTAAGGTTATGTACGAAGTAAAGGACATAAATGAAGCGTTTGATTTAGTGCATAGGTATATAACGGGGGAAGGAATGCCTTCCGATCCAAACGATCCAATAAATATGATTAACAGAACTATCATGGCGCTGAAAGGAAGGTTGAGCCAGCCAGTAGAACGCCAAAGGGCTCAGCCAACTTTGGGTGGAAGCGCAACGTTCACGTTCCAGATAACCAAAAGAAACTTAAACGAAGAACAAACCCAAAAGAAAGTTAAGATTTTTTCATTGCAAATGAATGCCGATACCTTCGGAAAATATTTGACAGGGGAGAAACCACTTAGCGAGCACTATTTCGCAGAACACCTAAGATTCATGCCGCAACAATCGACAACACCCGCCAAAGTGAAACGTTGATGGTTTTTGTAGAAAATTTGGTATAGCGGCGAGTTTGCCGTCCTTCAGTTAGAATCAGTACTGGAAATCAACTCGCAATGGGTTTTTATAGTATGGATGCCTGCTTTTTTCATGCTATACTTTAGGCATGAAAAGATGCGGAAGCATCAAGATAGGATGCTTGCAGACGTGATGTGGGCGCTTGAAAACGGAAGAAGGCTTTTGTGCCATGCGCCAACGGGCATGGGCAAGACTGATGCAGTCCTATCAGCAACCCTTAGTTTTGCATTAGAAAGGGAGCATGTTGTTTTCTTTTTAACCCCAAAAATATCCCAGCACGCGATTGCGATGGATGTGCTTAGGGGGATAAGAGAGAGGTATGGAGTAGGTTTTTGTGCGGCGGACATATTAGGAAGGAAGCACATGTGCGCATATCCAAAACTCTCGGACATGGAACATGACGATTTTCTTTATGCATGCAGAATGAAAAGGAAGAACGAGACGTGCGTTTTTTACAAAAATTCGCACAGGTTTCCAGAATTCCCAAAGGGATATGAAGTAGCGCACAGCAGGGAGCTCTGCTTATGGTGCGAAGCACGTGGTTTATGCCCTTATGAGATTGCGGTTCGTATCGCGGCGCGCTCAAAGGTTATCGTTGCAGACTACTTCCAGATCTTCATGCCATACGTAAGGGAGGTTTTTATCCCAAAAATAAAAAGAAGGGTAGAGGAATCAATAATAGTTGTAGATGAAGCGCATAACCTTGCGGCCAGAGTTCAGCAGCAACTATCAAGGGCGTTTAGCAGACGCATGGCAGAGAGTGCTGAGAAAGAAGCAAGGTTGGTTGGGAGTGAGCTTATAAAAGAATTCGCACGCATGAAGGCACGCCTTTCACGTCTCTGTATCAAAGTGGGGGAACGGGAGATGCTCATGGAAAGGGAGGAGGTAGTTGCTCTTTTTGAAAACTATGAAGAAATGAGAGAGGAATGCAGGAGAGTAGGAGAGGAGTATATTGAAAAAACGGGCAACAAGAGTGCGTGCGTAAGGCTTGCGAATTTTATTGATGCATGCGCAAGCGAAGAGGAGAGCATATATATAATTGACAAAAATAGGATTATTAGAAAATGCTTGGATGTGAGCAGTGCAACAAAAATACTTAACGAATGCCATGCTGCCATACTCATGAGTGGAACGCTCGTGCCGATGGAAATGCATAGAGATGTGCTTGGCATTGAGAATGCGGAGATGCGAGAGTACCCATCACCTTTTCCATCTGCAAACAGGTTGAACATGGTAGCTACGGATGTCACAACCAGGTTTTCCAGAAGGGGGGAGAGCGAGTACAGGAAGATAGCAAGAAAGATAGAGAGGATAGTTGAGAATGTACCTGGAAACATTGCACTTTTCTTTCCATCATATGTCGTCCTTGAAGGAGTGGTGAAGTTTTTGCCTTTCAAAGTGCTTGTACAACCGAAGAATGCAAAGCCAAGGGAAATTGCGGCTCTCATCACCAAATTTGCAAACTCTGAGAAGGCTGTTTTGGCATGCGTGCAGGGAGGCTCTCTTGCAGAAGGGGTTGACATACCAAACGGTAAGATGAAATGCGCTGTGATAGTTGGAGTTGCGCTTGAGGAGATGGGAATAGAGATAGAAGCCATGATAGACTACTACGATAAAAAGTTTGGGAGAGGATGGGAATATGCGTATATATTCCCAGCGATAGTTAAGGCAATGCAGGCAGCAGGAAGATGTATAAGAAGCGAAAAAGACAGGGCGGCGGTAGTTTTCTTGGATGAGAGGTTTGTGTGGAAGAACTATTCAAGATGCTTCCCACAAGATTTTGAATTCAGGGAGACGGATACGCCAGAGAAAGAGCTCGCCTCATTTTTCTCTAATGAATGCGCAAAAATCTAGCCGCCTTCTCGGGCGGCATGGCATTTATCGGTACGTCTCCGCCTATTTCAAGCCCAGCCCATTTCGTAAGCCGTGGCGTTATTTCAAGATGAAAATGAAAATCCCTTCCCTTTGGAGCATTATGCAGGAAATAGTTGTAGGGGGGATAATTGAGGGAATTGTCAATCTTTTCAAGAACTCTTTTCATTGCCTCTGCCATCTTTTCCAAATTTTGCAGCTTTGTTATTGAAGGGATGTGCTCTTTTGGCATTATCCACGTTTCAAACGCAAACCTTGATGCATACGGGGCGAAGGCGATAAATTCGCTATTTTCAAATATATACCTCCTTTTTTCGTTTTTTATCATTTCACAAAAAATGCACTTTCCCTTTTTCTTGTATTCGGAAAATGCGCCCAGTTCCCTACCCACTAAATCTGGAACAAAATCGGAAGCCAAGAGCTGGGTATGGGTGTGGCCAAGCGATGCACCCGCGTCTTCGCCTTCATTCTTGAAAATAAGCACGTATTGAATGCGTGGGTTCTGTTCCAAGCTCTTTATCCTTTCCGTGTACATCCATAGAAGTTTCTCCATTTGCCAGATTGGAATTTCGGATAGAGTAGTATTATGAGATGGGGTTTCAACTATCACTTCGTGAAAACCGTATGCCTTTTTGAAGTTGTTGGCTACTGCGGCGAATTTGTTCGGAAAGCATCGTATCAGCCACCCCCCTTTTCCATTTTCAACCCTCGCTATTTCTGGTGGGGTAAGATGCTCGTTGCCCGGGCAGAAGAAACATATCTTCGGCTTAACGATGCTCCTCTTCGCAGCAAAATCATGCGGCCTTTTCACTCTGTTGCTCGCTATTATCACGCGCCTGCCCATGAAATCAGTTCTAACCTCATTACCACACATGTAAAATTCCCCATTATACTTTTACTTCAAGGTAGCCTTCTTTTACCATCTTGTTGAGTATCTGCTCAACTCTTGTCTCATTTACACCAAAAACTTTCGCAAACTGTTCTACGTTTATCTCGTTTCCGTGCTCAAAAAGCCATTCCTGAATCTTGAGCATAAGCACTTCGTCGGAGTAGGCTTCAAGCTCGCTGATCTTTACCGTAAGTTCATCGTTAATTTTTTTCAGTTCCATGTTTGCTTGCGCGAGCTCCTCGTTGCTTTTCGTAAGTTCTTCTATTCTCGTCTTTGCGCGTAGTAACTCAGAAACAAGCGCATCGTACTTTGCATATAGCTGGTCGTATGGTAGGCTTACATATTCAGTGATGCCGTCTATAAACGTATGGAATATCTGGTAAACCTGCTTGTGATCGAAACGGTATCTACCCTCAAGAAGGGATAGCACATTTATGAATTCCTTCATCGCATCGAGCCTCCTTTTTTGAGGGCTAACCTCAGGCACAACCGAGTATAGGAACTCAACAGAATCCTGTTTCATTTTGAAGATGGTAAAAATGTATGGTCTCTTGTTTATATCCCTGCTCTCAACGGATATTACAACTATTTCTTCGTCTTTTTTTGTAACCTCAAATGACATAGTAAGGAAAACAGATAGGATGTCCGTCTCGCTGGATATTCTCTGCGCCGATATGACAAAACCTTCTACTTTCGGCTCTCTTATGATCTCTTTTTCCACCTTTGCTTTTTTCTCATCTTCTTCAGAGGGTAGTTTTATTGCCAACTGCTACACCTTTTTCTCTCCGATGGGGGCAACATACCGTATCAACGCTAAACTCATTATAAACACTGCAAAGATAATACCAGATAAAACGGAGGGAAGACGCGGCGAGAGAAAGACAAGCACAAGGAAGATGAGGGTGGCAAGAACACCATACACAACTACCGTCTTTTCAAACTCTGCCCGCCTTTTCGCATGCTCAGCCAAGCAATCTTTGCAAACAACGAGCCTGTTTCCCTGCACTACTCTAAGGATTGTTTTTATCTTCCTTATAACCCGTATTACGATATCATCAACAACCTCTACTCCCCCATCAACTTCTTTCTTGCACATTATACAAACGGTTTTCATGCCATCACTCCGTCAAAACGACTTCATCATGCTTATCATAGCTGCCAGTTTTCACCATGTCCGCCTTTGCGAGGATATTGATTATGGTTGCATCCTCTATTCCGATCTCCTTCAGCAACGCAGTAACATTCTGCCTCACAAGACCGTATCGCTCCAACTCAACGACGAACTTAACAACATCAAGGTGCCTGTTGTGTATTTCAAAGAGATGCGCTATTTTCTCTACATGCTCATCATCAAGACCGTATGCCCTAAGCTTCCTCTTCAATTCAGTCTTTTCAAACGCATATGTGCGAGCCATTATATCCCTCCTCTGTTCCTCTGTCAGCACAGAGTCCATTTCAATGAAGTATTCGCGAAGCGGTTCTTCGCCATCAATACGCTCAAGTAGGAAAGTCTCTGGAAAATCTCCGCTTACCTGGAATGCAAGGTTTACCGCAGCCTGCCCCACGCCAAGCTTTGCTATCTCCCGCCGCATATAGTCGCTGAAATTAAGGGATGCTTGAAGGTAGTTTAGGAATCGGTCGTATTTAACCCTTAGTATAAACGTGGTGCCGACGTTTGAGAATATTGCCTCGTGTATGTCTGTGGGGTTCTGGGATGCAACGATGAGGCCAAACTGGTATTTCCTTCCCTCCCTAACTATCATTACGGCGTCGCTGTTCTCCTCCCTTGAAACCTTCCATGCTTCATCAAGAACAACAAAAAGCTTAAGCCCTTTTTTCTCGCTCCATCCTTCCTCCCTCATCTTCTCCTTGATGAACTGGAGTATTGAAAAAGCTGCAAGGGCTCGGAAAGTTTCGTCAGGTAGTCCTGATATGTCTATATCAACGAGACCACTTCTCGTTAGCATGTCTAGATCTACCGTGCTATGCCTCGCAAAAAAGTCTTCGCCTTCCCTTGTGAAATGCCTTAGCCGATATATTGCATTCTCAAGTTCTGCGGGAAATTCATAATCTCCTTTTTCGGCTTTTTCTTCAAGAATTCTGATAACATCGTAGAGGGTTGGCGGTGTTAGAGGATTACCCAGCACATCCTTCTGGATATTCTCTGATAGTTTAAAGTCCGCGCGTCTGTATGCTTCCTCTATTGCCATCTCGGTTAGCCTTCTCTGTTCTGGGTATTGGCCAATGTCAGTAAGTATTTCAAGAGTTCTCATTATCTGCTTTATTCTGTCTATGGGCTTCATGCCCGCAAGGTCAAGGAGATTTAGGTATGAGCCTTTGCCAAGCGCAACGACCTTCCCGCCCGTTTGCTTTACCCATTCCTTGTACTCCCCAGCCCAGTCTATTATTATTGCGTTCGTTCCCCATACAAAAGATGCACGCGTAAGAAATGTTTTTATTAGATAACTTTTGCCCGAACCAGTTATTCCTACAATTGCTATGTGCGGGTTTGTGAGTTTTCTAAAGGTCCAGTTGAAAGGAACGTGGAATATCTTCGTCCTTCCTATATAAACAGAATCGGTGGGGTCATCCATAACGAGATAGTCTGGTGGTTCTGGTGGTCTGACAAAAATCGCTCTCTTACCAACATCAGTATTATAGATTGATGTCAGTTTGAGCTTTGTTCCCATAGAACCGCCTATGCGATCTGCTCAAGCTCCTGCGCTGTCGGTGGTATTATGTACTCCCATTCAAAACATCGCTTCATTTCATCTCCTTGTAGTATTTCAACCTCAACATTAAGCGCATTCGCTATTGTGGCTTTTAGCTCGTTTGCCTGCGCCTTTGCGGCTGCGATTGCGGCATCCTTAGTAACTCCGCTTGCGGTGGTCATGATGTAGCAAACAGATCCCATTGGCTTTGTTCCTACCGATAGTCTTGATAACTCGCCGTCCCATTTTGCAACTTCGCGCTCGTATCGGTCAATTTTTAAAACGTCTGGCTCCGATTTCTCTCTTTCTCTCGCAAGACGAAGTTGCGCTTCTGCCCTCTTCGTTTCTATCTGCTCGCGATATTTGCTCATATCCTTCACATATAACATCATGCAGAATTTTACAACGAAGTTCACAGATGAAACAGCGCGCTCAAAATATTCTGCATATACGACATTCTCTTCTGGCGTCTTTTCAAGTGTTGACTCGTATATGTTTGCGGCAAGAAAAACCGAAGCGTAGTAGTAGCTTCCAACCTTTTTCACTATCGCATCTTGGGCGGGAGGTATTTCGTAGCCATCGCGTATTTCAACAATCCTAAGACCTTTTGTTATGAAGGGCACGACCCAGTAGCCATACTGGTAAATTAA
>JAVZCV010000033.1:0-8584 GCA_038874215.1 Candidatus Micrarchaeia archaeon
TTGCTGAAAAAACCCTTATCCGTTTATCCCCTATGAGGATATCGTTGCCTTCCACGGATACGTTGTTCAGGATGCCATGGACTGAATCGTATTTTAGAAGGTGTGCAAGTGTTTTTGCGTCTGTGAGATCATTAACGGCCACTATGTTGCAGGTATCCCAGAATTTATCGTTTTTAAGGGCGGCACGGAGGGTAAGTCTTCCAATCCTACCAAAGCCGTTTATTGCGACATTAACCATATTCAAACACCCCGCTACCTGTTAGCCTTTATTCTTTTTGTATTACTATATATAAGTTTTTCTGATTTATAAGATAACAGAAGCCTGGGGGTGGTGTTGTGCTAACGCTTGATGATATTGCAGTAAAAGGGAAGAATGTCTTTGTAAGAAGCGACCTCAACAGCTCAATAGACGAAAAAACAGGAGAGATAGCATCTTTTGAAAGGATAGAGGTATACGCCGAAACGATAAAAGAGTTATCAGAGAAAGGAGCTCGCGTTGTGGTTATATCACACCAGGGAAGACCCGGGGACTATGATTTCATATCGCTTGAAAAACATGCGAAAGCATTGGAAGAAACGATTGGCAAGCATGTTGAATTTATAGATGATATCTATTGTAGGTATGCGAGGCACAAGATAAAGAATATGCATAATGGCCACATAATACTCCTAGATAATATACGTATGCTATCCGAAGAATCTCTTGAAAGGCCGCCAGAGGAGCATGCACGAAGTATATTCATACAGAAGCTCTATCCTCTCTGTCATTACTACGTGCTTGACGCTTTCTCTGCTGCACACAGGCCGCATGCTTCAATCGTTGGCTTTGCGACTCTCGTACCTACTGTAGCGGGAAGAGCGATGGAGCGCGAGATAAAATCTCTAAAAGCAGCAGTAGATAACCCGAGAAAACCCGTCGTCCTTGTGGTTGGCGGAGCAAAGGTGAAGGATTCGTTGAAAATAATTGAACATTGGATAAAGAATAATCTTACCGACAAGATACTGACATGTGGACTTGTGGGCAATGTAATGCTTGCCGCAAGTGGGAAAAAACTTGGAAAAAGCGATGAGTACCTCAGGAACAGCGGATTTGGGCCGCTTATTGAGGAGGGGAAGGGGCTTTTAGATAAACACGGTGACAGGATTCTTTTGCCTGAGGATGTTGCGTTTAATGATGGGGGCAGAAGGGAGATCGGAGTTGATGAGCTGCCCGTAAACGCGGAGATATGGGACATAGGCATGGCAACGTGCGAGAAATACGGTGAGGTCATAGGTGGTGCTGGCACAATAGTGATAAACGGCCCTGCGGGTGTTTATGAAAGCGCGGGTTTTGAGAAAGGAACTAAGGAGATTCTTGGCGCGATAGCGAACTCTGGCGCTTATTCGCTCGTGGGGGGCGGAAATACGGTGGATGCGATAGACAAATTGGGTCTAGCAAAGGAGAAATTCACGTATATAAGTGTTGCTGGGAAGGCGTTCATAGAGTTTGTTTCTGGGAAGGAGCTACCTGGAATAAAGGCACTTGAAATTTCTGAGGAGAAGTTTAGAGGTTCTTTGGAAAGAAGAACGCATCAGCACCAGTAGGGCTTCTTCACGAATGCGTATGCAGAGTAGGCTGCGATGGAACCATCGCCGACTGCGTGGGGTATGCGTTTCCATTTTCTACAAGCATCGCCTGCGGCGAATATCCCACACAGGTTTGTACGCATCTCGCTGTCAACTATCACAAGACCATTTTCATCGGTTTTTATCCCCACTTTCCTAAAAAAATCAATGGGTGGGGAACTGCCAAGGGCTAAAAGCACGAAATCGCATTGGAGCGTATCTCTTTTACCTGTTTTATTGTTTTCA
This sequence comes from Candidatus Micrarchaeia archaeon, assembly GCA_038874215.1. Classification (GTDB taxonomy): domain Archaea; phylum Micrarchaeota; class Micrarchaeia; order Burarchaeales; family JAVZCV01; genus JAVZCV01. The sequence continues at coordinate 1,852 of JAVZCV010000033.1, forward strand.
ACGAGGATACCGCCGACAGCGCCGCGCCCATTTCCGAGTATCTTTCTTACTTCGGTATTCCATAGTATCTTCAGCTTCTTTTTTGCTTCTTCCTTGAAGTTGTCTGTTGCGCGCAATTCTTCCCGCCGATGCACAAGCAGGACATCTGCCCCATGCTGCATTGAGACAAGAGCGCTTTCAACAGCCGTGTTACCACCGCCTACTACGACAAGACGCTTTCCTTTGAAAGCTTGGGGATCTATAATGGAGTATAGAACGCCATTAAGCTCTTCGCCATGTACTCCCAGTTTGTTGGGTGCGCCCATACCCATCGCGATTATGATCGCGGTGCATTTGTACTCTGCCATGGTAGTTTTCACCGCGTAGTAATCTGGATTGGAATGGCGCACTATATCGGTTACCGTCTCATTCTCATGTATTTTGACTCCTTCAGCTTTAACATGTTCAACCATGGCCCGTACAACATCAATTCCCGTTTTTTTATAGAATCCCAGGTAGTTGTATACTTCTTTCCATGGATACATGCTTACGAGTTGGCCGCCAGCCTGGCCTGCCTCAATAATGAGAGTACGCATTTTGAAACAGGATGCGGTAAGCGCAGCGCTAAGTCCCGCGGGACCTGCCCCCACGATTATAAGGTCAAGCATGTAGGGTATTATAAAGATAAAAAATTTAATAGATAGATGTGAAAGGAAGTTGTGGAAAAGAATGTCTTTCTTTCTTTTGTTGCGGGCATTTTGCTTGGTCTAGGCGGTTTTGCCGTGTATTACAATTTCCAAGAACGCTGTTGGGAATGTTCTGGTTGCGTTATTGAAAAGGTTTTATCACCGGGTAGCGAAGGAACCATTTTGGGTATGATTGATAGAGCCGAGAGTAGCATTGATGTAGAAGTTTACACCTTCACATATCAGAAGATCGCTGATGCATTGATAAGGGCACATAAACGCGGTGTGCGTGTTAGGGTTATATTGGAGCCGACAGTTGACTCGGCAGCTCAAAACAGCATTTTTGAATATTTAAGGGAAAATGGTGTTGAAGTTGTGTGGGCGAGCAGAAAATTCTCAAAAACGCATAGCAAACTCGTCATAGTGGATGGGAAAAAAGCGCTCGTCGGTTCAATAAACCTCTCATGGCATGCAGTAAATGAAAATAGGGAGGTTGCAGTTATGATAGAAAACTGTGAACTGGTGAAGGAATTTCAGGATGTTTTTAATGAGGATTGGGAAAAAACACTTAGTAAGTAGATTGGGTAAAGGGCTATATTTCTGAGCCACATCTCTCGCACTTTTTCTTTCCAACGTTCTTATGCCCGCATTTCTTACAATACGTTGCGATTTGTGCTTCGGGCTGTTTATTGACTGCGAAGTGGGGGGGAGGGTATGAAATCGGTGATTCTTCTGCTTTTTCCTTCTTCTCCGAATGCTTATTGCGTTTACTGAAACAATCGTCGCATACTGCGTGGTGGAATGAAGACGGGTCAAGAAATCTATTGCATCGCGGGCAGCGGATTTTTTTAGGTAGTTGTGGCTTTTCGTTGATTTTGTTATCATCGCTTGCTTTAAGAGCGCAGTTGCGACAGATATGCTTTTTTGCTATTGTGAACATAAGGCGCATATCATAAAGCCTGCCGCAGCGAGAACATTTTTGCATGCCCGACATGCGTGCGTAGCAGGAGGGGCAAAATGCCTGCCCCATGTAAAACATGCAAGTAGAATCTTGCAGTTTTTTCCCACATATTTTGCATTTCATAAAGGAAACGATGCGCTTTAAAATTAAAATTGAGTGGTGTGTGGTAGATTTTTAAAGAATGGTGCGTATAGTAAGAGACGAGGTGCTTTTATGAAGATAACCGTGAGCGTTATAAAAGCCGATGTTGGGGGATACCCAGGCCATAGCAACGTGCATCCAGAAATAAAGAGAACCGCTATAAAAAACCTTGATGAAAAGAAAAAAGATGGCCTTCTGATAGACTTCTGTGTTTCTAACTGTGGCGATGACCTTGAGCTGATAATGACCCATACGAGAGGCGTGGATAACAGCGAAATCCATGGTTTGGCATGGGATACATTCAAGAAGTGCACTGAGGTTGCGAAGGAATTGAAATTATACGGTGCAGGGCAGGACCTTCTTTCTGATGCGTTTTCTGGCAATATTCGTGGCATGGGGCCAGGTATAGCTGAAATGGAGTTCACAGAAAGAAAAGCAGAGCCGATAGTTGTTTTTATGATGGACAAAACAGAGCCGGGAGCATTCAACCTTCCGATATTCAGGATGTTTGCTGACCCATTCAACACTGCTGGGCTCGTTATAGACCCTACATGTCATAATGGGTTCATTTTTGAGATATGGGATATAATGGAACACAAGAGGGTAAAGATGTCAATGCCTGAGGAAATGTATGATGCACTTGCTCTTATAGGTGCGCAGGAGAGATATGTCATAAAGCGTGTTTTTCCTAAGGAGGGAAGCCCTCTCCCGCTGGATGAACCCGTGGCAGTCGTAAGCACTGAGAAGCTTTTTGAGACTGCGGGCAGGTATGTTGGGAAAGACGACCCTGCGGGGATAGTAAGGGCACAGAGCGGTCTTCCTGCACTCGGCGAGGTTCTTGAACCATTTGCATTTCCGCATCTTGTAGCTGGATGGATGCGTGGGTCGCACCATGGTCCATTAATGCCGTGTGGAGTAGAAAGCGCAACCCCAACCAGATTTGACGGACCACCGAGGGTGGTAGCGCTTGGCTTCCAACTTGCAAATGGAAGGCTGGTGGGTCCTGCCGACCTGCTTGGGGATGTTGCGTTTGAAAACGCAAGGCAACAGGCATTGAGAATAGCAGACTACATGAGAAGGATGGGTCCTTTTGAACCCCATAGGCTCGGGCTACAAGAAATGGAGTACACAACGCTGCCAAATGTACTTAAGAAAATTGCGGGAAGGATGGAAAAGATAGAGAGATGATCAACCCATTCTTTCCCCTATTTTCCTAGCCGCGTCGTCGAGAGCCATTAAGATGAAGCCTATATCTTCGGCGGGTTTTATGAGGCAGACGATTATGGCAGACTTTCCAGCTCGTAGGGCAACTGTCTTCCCCATTTCACTAACGATTGTTATGCGGTAAACTGCTCCTTTCCCAAGTTCCGAAGAAACCATCTCGGAGTTGGATATGGTTTTTGCCATTATGGCAGAAACTAATTCCGGGGAAAGCTCTTTCTGGAGTTTTGATGCTATAAGCAAACCGTCCTTTCTAACTATTGCAACGCCTTCAACATGCTCTAAAGAAGCGAGGCTATCAATGATCTGCTTGAGCTCTGCTTGATCAAGGGGTTTTACTTTTATTTTTGTAATGGCATCTTCTTCTATAACAAGCGCCTCGCCAACGTGCTCTGCAAGATATTTGTGCATCGCCCATTTTCTCCATTTTTCTGGTATCGCTACGAGCATGTCGGTAGTAATCCGATCTTGATATTTCAGCATGGCGTCTATGGATGCACTCCATTTGTCCCATTGCTCCGCAATACCCATTTTATCAGTCAGGTCGGTTATCACTCCATTTACAGAAATAATTGCGGTTTCTACTTCTTTTATAGCGCCATGCAGATTTTCACCCATCTTTGCGTCTATATCTTTGATGCTGATGCTTTCCAGTATTTTTTCATCATGGGCCGTGTCTACGCCAAGCTGAAAACATCTACTTATTAAACTCCGTGCATCAGACATGAGAGATTCGAGTTGCTGCTTTTTATCAGAAAACTCATTGTAGAGCTGGATATTCGTTGATAGTGTTTCTGTTATTCTCCTAAGCTCGTGAGAAACAGAATCCACTATCCCTTCTTGCATTCCGACTGGTTTTGTGCGTATATCCTGCCACAAAACAGGTATGTCAATTGCTTTAAGCTGGCTTTCTTCAGAGGAAACGTTTATGCCAAGATTTTTATTCTGTGCTACAAGATCAAGGGCTATTTCTTTTTCCTTCTCAAGTTCAGATAGACGCATTTCAAAACTTCTGAAGGATTCGTATTTTTTCTGTATTCTATCCTTTATTTCATCGTATTTTTTCTTTGATGAGGAAAGTTTGTTCTCTGCTTCTTCAAAATTTCTGAGTTTAACTAAACTGTTTATTGAAAGCAGTATGCCTTCAAAGCCTAATTTTGAAAGTTCTTCTTCCTCTGCACGTGTATCTATTCCCTCTTTTTTAGCAGTGCTAAGCACCTCAACAAGATATTCGTAGTTTGTCTTTATCTCTGATATTCTCTTTTCCAGATTTTTAACATTCTCATAAATGTAATTAACCGATGATTTAAGCTTATTCAGCCTTTCTTTAGCTTCATCTATGTAACGCGAAGCATTGTCATACTTCTTAGAATTGGCGTTTTTCTCGGCATTGTTGAGTAGAGATTCGGCCTCGCGCAGAATTGCATTTTCGTTACTGATGGGTATTCCCGCATTGTTAATAAAAGTCGTTTTTGACTTTATATCGTCGATTTCTATGCGAAGCGAGTGGATAGCGCGCATTAGTGCGTCATAGATGTTTACATTACAATGCGGGCATGAATCATACTTCAGTGAAATCTGCTTTCCACAAGCCATACATTTTATGAAGCGTTTTTCTAAATCCCTCACTTTGCTTAATTTCTGCTCTAAGGATGAAAGTATTTTTTCGTGTTTCTCGTTTAGACCGTCTAATCTTATGCGGGCTCTGCTATAGTCTCCTTTTTCATAAAATTGGAATATTTCTTGCATGACCTCTTCAGTTTTAATCGCTTTTAGAGCGTTTCTCTCCTGAGAGGCATCTATGTCTGCTGCAGCACATTTCTCAATGAGTTCTCCTATTTTTGAGGTGGTGTTTCTCAATGCTCCAATCTTATCCAAGTATGCTGTATAAACATCGTGCTTCATCGTTGTCGCATGCTTTAACCGTTCTACCCTCGTTCGTATGTCTTGTAGCTTCTCGTCAGCCGTCTTGTACTTTTGTTTTCTGCAAAGAGAGAGAACTTCGTTCAGTTCTCTTGAGATTATGGGTATTTCTATCTCCTCGGCTACGAAATTTATCCGTATTGACTTAGCATCGGATATCTGCCTAGATAGCACATGCAATTCTTTTTGCAACTCTTCTACTGCTTCTAATATCTCATTCTCTTTTATTTTTACAACCTTCGTATCCAGCGTTGGGGAATAAACCGCCTCCTCGTAGTATCTGCTGCCTAAAACCCGCCCCTTGAATAAATCGGCTATAACTATATATGCGGCAACTATGCCGAGAGCGAGTAGAAGGGAACCAAGAAGGGTGGGCTTGGATAATTTGTTTATATTTGAGAGGAAGGAGTCTATATCATTTAGTGGCGATGTTTTTTTCTCGGTCCCATATATTAGAGCTGTGCCCAGGAGTATGAGCATGGCGGAGATAACGATCGTGTTTCTGTGTTCCTTTGTTCCATGGCCAGCTGCATGGTAAAGAGCGTCCAGCAGGTCTAGTCTATAATATATGGCCCGAAGCAATCCGACTACCAGCTTAATGAAGAAAACAAGCCAAAAAAGCAGGATAGCAAGGCTTGCGAGAAAAATTGAGAAGCCAGTGTATGTTCCAAAAATGTTAGTCAACAAAACGAAGTATGAGCTTATAGCTGGAATCGGTGAAAATGGGGCAGGGGAGATGTAAACGTTTGCCTGGCTAAACTCGTTTATCAGTCTATCGGGAGTTTCGTTTGTATGTGCCCTGTATAATATTTCTTTGTGAAAATCGTTCCCGAAGGTTTGGGATTTCCAAATAAGCAGGCGCTCTTCTTCTTTTATTGTCGGTTCTTCGAAATATTCAAACCTGTTGGGATCGCCTAGAGAGTAGGGTACCGGTTCATAGACCACAACCTCATGTAGGTCTGTTGTCAGATTGTATGTTACAGATATACTGACAGTTACGTTATAGTCCGCAGAGTTATCGTTGGAATTGTTAAGTATTTCAACTAGTCTCTGTATTTTTGTACCGTTTATGTAGATGGGTTCAAATGTGTAGAACCAGTACTCAATTGTGCCGTCGCTCTGGATATCCGTGATAGTAGCATTTCTCAGAGTTTCGGGCTTCTCAACGAAAACGTGTTTTGTAGTACAACCTAACAAAAGGAGAAAAATAAACAAGGATGCCTTTTTTATGTTCATGTAAAGTTTTTTGAGTTGTTTTTATAAATTTGTTATCATCTAAGAAAGAAGTTGGGCGGGGGTGGCAGAGCCTGGTCAAGAACCTTCATTTGGAAAAAAAACCACCAAAGATGAGGTTGACCAAATGTGCAGGGCTTAGGAGGTTGGCCTTGGAAACCCTGTGCCTTCAGTGGCTGCGTGGGTTCAAAACACTCCTATACGTGGAGTTGTGGAAATCCCACCCCCCGCACTAGACAAAAGCAGAAGGGCTATGCCTTGGCTTTTATTTCCTTGCTCTTCTGCCTTAGGTAGCGGTATCCGCATTTTCTGCATTTTTCTGCACCCTTCTTGTTTCTCGCCTTGCACTTCATGCATATCCATATCTGCGAAATCGCTGCATCTGCTATTGGGAATCTGCCCATATGTTCACCTTTTGGGGAATATGAATAGATACAGGTTTAAATTATTAGCGCCATTCTTTACCTAACGTAGCCCCAGTAGCTCAGAGGTAGAGCGCCTGCTTGGTAAGCAGGAGGTCGAGAGTTCGATAAAGGAAGACTTCGCAAATCCCTCCTGGGGCTCTTTTTCACTTTTTAGTTTAGAACTA
>JAVZCV010000034.1:0-7763 GCA_038874215.1 Candidatus Micrarchaeia archaeon
CCTATCGCTTATCAGCCTTCCATCTCTTTTAGCACTCTCAAAAATCTCAAGTGCAGCTTTTCTAAAAGGCGTTTTGCTTGCATTCATTTTCTATTCCCCCCATCATTTCATCTTTTCTCGTATACAAACGATTTAAACATTACGTCTATCTCTGCGGGATGTAGCCCCTATACTTCATCAAACGCTTAATCGGTATGTTCGGAAAAGACGTAAGCACACCGAGGCTTGCGTAATATGCTACTGTGCTTACTGCCCCACTTTTCTGTAGCCTTCTGGCAGATGTAACAACCCTTGGTTCTGGAAGGTATACGACCCTACCATAATTGGTTAGTTTCTTTGCGAATGCGCCATCTTCAAGAGGCAGTGGCGGGAAACCACCCGCCCTCATGAATGTGTCTCTTCTCATAACGCAGTTGAAACCAAGCAATTCCCCTTTTCCAAGAGAACCTTTAAAAAGAAGGTACTTGTTTGATGCTTCTTCTATCCACCTTAGCATCGGGGTTGATGCATCAAATTTGAAAGCACATGAGAGAGCAGAAATCTCCCTGTCCCTTATCACCGCACAAACAGCATCAAGGTAATTCGGCGGTATCGTTGTATCTGCATCTATAAAAATTAGCACCTTACCCCTAGCATGCTTAACGCCCTCATTTCTCCCCAAGTATATCCCTCTCTCTTTAAGTTTGATGACCTTGTCCGCATATTTCTCAGCGATAGCCAGCGTTTTGTCAGTGCTGTTGCTGTCCGAGACCAATACCTCATATTCCAGTGCAGTTTCTTGTCTCCTTATTGAAAGGAGGCACTTCATAATCATTTTTTCCTCGTTGAATGTCGGCACTATGACGCTTGCATCCATAGACCCACCCTTACGTCGTGTAGATGGCGTTTATATCTATATACTTTCTACTGAGGTCGCAGGTTATAACCTCATATTCGTACTTGCCGCAGCCAAGATTTACTTCCACGCAAATTCTTTTTTTCTTCATCTCGCTTCTAAAAGCTCTCTCGTTTCCCGTGCTGATGCAATTTCTCACTACGGGGATGCCATTTACCGCTATATCTATTTTTCTGAAACGCGCACCGGAGTATCCGATAGCACACACCATCCTACCCCAGTTTGGGTCTGCGCCATGCAGGGCTGTTTTGAAAAGAGGCGAGTTTGCGATTGCTCTGCATGCGCGCTCTGCATCCTTCATGCTTGCAGCGCCCTTCACTCTTATTTCTGCAACTTTTGTAGCTCCCTCACCGTCTGCCACGACCATCTCCGCTATCCTCTCACAAACACCATGAAGAGCCTTCACGAATGTGCAGTAGTCTTCGTTTTTCTCCTCAATCCTCCTATTACCCGCCATTTCGTTTGCAAGTATGATTACAGTGTCGTTTGTGCTCATCTCGCCATCAACACTCATTCGGTTGAACGGCTCTGCGCCCTCTATGAGCGCACGTTTGAGCATAGCGTTTGATATTGCCGCATCCGTCAATATAAAGCAGAGAAACGTGGCCATGTTTGGGGATATCATGCCTGCGCCTTTCGCAATCGCACATATGCCCACTTTTTCCCCAGAGAGGTCGATTGACTCATGCGCAACCTTGGGCCTCGTATCAGTCGTCATTATTGCACGAGAGAAACCCTCGTAGTCCGTAGTTAAGCACATTTTGTCTATGCCCCTCTCTATTTTTTCTATTGGCATATCCCTGCCAATCACGCCCGTTGATGCGACAAGCACCTTCCCCTCTTCTATTCTGAATTTTTTTGTGCATGCCCGCGCCATTCTTATAACTGCTTCCATTCCGTTCCTGTTGCATGCGTTTGCATTACCGCTGTTGACTAAAATAGCACGAGCCTTGCCCCTTTTAATCTGCTTTTTGTCAAATAGAATATGCCACGCCTTAACCGAATTTTTCGTGAAAATCGCAGCTACGTTCGCATCTTTTTCAGATATCACTACCCCCAAATCAAGCTTTTCTCTTATACCACAGCATATTGCACCAAATTTATAGCCCTTCGGCATTTTCATGCCCTCACTTTTCAAAGTTAAACTATATAACTTGTTGCGCTACTGCTTGGCAAAGAAACATATCATGCCGCCAACTACTGCAAGGGAGACTGCAACTGCCAGGGATGCAGGCATGCATAGAGCATAACTCACAAGAGGATCCACGCCGGTTATCACAGGATTGCGTAGCGGTATGCCCAACACCAGTGAAAGTACCAAAGAGAGAATGAAAAGCGATGCAACACTCGTAATGCCGCACAATGCACCAGAAACCGCCGAGAGCTTTGCAACATCCCCTACGTTTTTCAGGTTATATGATTTGCATACAAGAACACCGACTGCAATGTATGTAAAAATGAGCATGGATAGAAGAGGAAGTCCGCTAACGCATGCAACAAGAGGGCCTATCCGAGGCATAAGGCTCAAAACAAGGCTTGCAAAAAGTAAAAAAGAGGAAAAAACGCCACCGAACAAACCAAGCCTTACTGCATTATTCATCATATGAAAATATATGATATGTGCTAACGATTAAAAACCGCACCCCGTAGACAATAAAAAATAAAGAAAGAAGGGGGATTATTGACCACCGCCTATCGCCTTGTATACGGCACCCGCTATTGCTGCGATAACTGCATAGATGACTACCATTACGACGATATAGAACATCCCACACACAGCACCGAAGCCAAGTCCAAATAGACTGCCAAGGGTGCCAATTACTGCTGTTTCTGTGTCGCCACCAGTTGCTGCGGGCACTATCTTCAGTATACTGAAGAGAATTCCTATCAGCACGCCAAGCACAAGCGAAAGTATCCCGGATATAATCCCATACACGGCGCCGCTTATGCCCCCTCCCAACCCAGAGATAAGGAGGTCAACCTCTGCCTTGCACTCTCGTACCGTCAAAACTCCCGTAGCCACTGCGAGAACTATGCCAATTAAAAGTAGTAACAAATTTCCTACCCAACCAAAGCAGCATGTTAGCATAGCACCGAATGGTATGAGGTTTATTACACCCGTCAGGAAACTGTACACACCAGAAATGAGACCGCCTACAAGACCGAGTATAACCCCCCACTTCAATGCCGATATAAAAATTTTTGACACACAAACACCCCCATACGTTTATATAAATAAAAAATAAAAAAAGAAAAATAAAAAAAGAACCTAAGCGTTCTTCAGCTTCGCCTCTGCAACGTAGCCTTCCTTGTCAACATAGTACATGAAACCTTCTTTCTTCTCTATCTTTTCGTTGCCTACTCTCTTCTTTGTTCCCCTCTTGTTTCTTTTCATGGGGGCTCTCCAAACATAGCCGTCCTTACCCACGTAATAGAGGTATCCCTCTTCTCTTTCTATCTTCTCCTTACCAATTCTTCTCCCCATAATCCCACCTCATTTTTACATTTTATGCATGCTAATGCATGCATACGACGTATAAATCGATAGATATACTTTAAAGCTTTGCCATACGCCGAATGCATCTTTAGGAAAAACAATATAAAGGCGTATAACAAAAATTTCTCCTCACCCCTGCGTGGTTGCATGCTCCATGAGTTTGCAAAGGCATTAGCAATGCTCTTCATAATAATGGACCCGTTTGCCTCGTTGCCCGTTTTTGTAGCCATAACAAAAGGCAAAACCGCAGATGAAAGAGTCGGTGCGGCAAATACGGCAACAATGTCCGCCGCTATCGCCGTTATATCGTTTATCCTCTTTGGCCCCGAATTGCTCGGGGTTATGGGCATAGCGATTGAAAGTTTTCAGATTGCAGGCGGGTTATTGCTTCTACTCATAGCGATACAATTCACGCTTGGCGCTGAATTCGGAAAATACGACGAAGTTGATACAGCAATCGTTATTATTGGTGTTCCTCTTATAAGTGGTCCTGGTGCGCTTACAACTGCGATAGTGCTTGCGGGAAAATACGGGAAGCCAATAACTTTCATCGCAGCCACAGTCGCCCTTCTGCTTACTTATGCAATTCTCCGCAAGGGCTCCGAGATACATAGATTTCTTGGCATGCAAGGGCTTGAGATATTTTCCAGAATGATGGGTGTTCTTCTCGCCGCGCTTGCCGTTGAGTTCATACGAATGGGATTAGGGATATAGATGCTTAACGATATCCTGCTCACTACCGTCTCCCTTTTGGTTGCCTACAATCCGATTTCAAAACCGCTGATGCTCCTCTCTCTTACCAAAGGAATGGGCAAAAGCGAGATAAAGAAGACTGGCGACAGGTCAACACTTCTTGCCTTCATAATTGCTGTAGTTGTAGTGCTTTTCGGCAATCTGCTACTCAATATGCTTGGCATACGGTTAAGCAGCGTCAGGATAGCGGGCGGCATCATCCTTTGCATTTTCGGAATTAGGTTTTCAATAGGCGTTTTTAAGCCCGAAAAGAGTTTAAAGTACGACGTTGCGGCAGTACCCCTTGCAACACCTCTTGTTACAGGTCCCGTTGTAATCTCAACTCTACTCGTTTCCACAAACCAATACGGAGTATTTGTCACTTTGGCCGCCCTAATTCCCTGCATAGTTGTGGTTTGGGTTTTCTTCAGATTTTCAGAAAAAATTGTTCTGGTTGTTGGTGAAAGAAAACTTGAATTGCTCAGCAGACTTATGGGGATGCTACTTTTGGCTCTTGGAGTGCAGATGATGAGAAATGGTCTTACGAACCCGTAAGCTAAACGAGCTTATGAAATTGCAGGAAATGATAGCCAGAAAAGTAAAATTGTGCGATGATTTTGGAGTTGATCTGGTAGGCGGAGTTGATCAGGCGTTTCTACCACGCCGAATAATCTCGGCGGCTATTCTTTGCAACAAATACGGAAAAGTTTTAGAAAAATCCCATTTTGTTACAAGCGAGAATTTTTCGTACATCCCAGGTTTCCTATGCTTCAGAGAAGGGAGGGCAGCAATTAGCGCAGTAAAAAAACTCAAAACAAGACCCCAACTTTTATTCGTAAATGGCTGTGGTATAAACCACATGCGAGGCTGCGGGCTTGCAACATATGTCGGCATTTTGCTTGGCATGGCTACAATAGGGATAACGAAAAAGCTCCTCTGCGGCGCCTATGTGCCACCACTCAACGGCAGGGCGAGCAGCATATTCTATCGGGGAAGGAGGGTTGGACTGCCATAAGCCAAAATCATTCGGGCCTGTATTCATCTCGCCAGGCAACAAGATAACATGCAAGAGCGCTTTAATGATAACTAAAAAATTCTTAAAATGCCACAGACTGCCAGAGCCACTATACTACGCACATGTCCATGCAAACGAGATAAAGAAGCGACTTTGTGCTAACGTATTACTATGACTGCATCAGAACCTCCCTTAATATAGAAGAACCTATCGCTCACGCCATTCTCAGCGATGACGTATACAACGTGTTCCCCTTGTGGCAAAGATGTGAAGTTGAGTGCGGCGATTCTACCTGGCAGTAGCGGGCCGCCAATATCATTACCACTGTTATCCACTATCCTAACTGATGAGTAGGGAGTGTGAATGCCATCTATCAAAACATCAAAATTCCCTGAAAGGATAGTCTTGCCTATATTCTTTACATATATTGCCTGTTCTATGCTCTTCGGGTGGTTTATTATCTTTATTGCAGTTTTGCTTTTAGATTCAAACAAACCGCTCATATCTTTTATTCCCCCCACAAAATCCATAGCGGCTACTTCTGCCATCTTTGAGAATAGCGTAACCAGCATTAGAGCGCCTATGAAAAGTGCGAGCTCTGCAGCGGATTTGCTGAAGCCCAAAAAAACACCCCAACATCATTAATCAATAACTGTTATATATATACGATAGAACGGCTTTCCCAAACCTATTCTCATCGCAGCTTCAGTATAGTTTGCATACATCTCCCTCCATTCTTTGCTTTTGTCAGCCGGTGGCGGCGTGGGAGTTATCTCTATCGTATAATTCCCAGTTGCAGTATTCCCTACACGCACCAGTACGAGGATCTTTTCAATCCAGTTGCTATCAAACTTTGGGTATGTGGGACCCAATAGAAAAGTTTTCGGGGTGATAGACACATCAACCGTTCTTATGTCCCCTTCTGCGATAGAATAGTCCAATCCTACTCCCTGATATGCATCAACCATCCAATTCGCATGAACGAAGAAAACGCTCGTTATGTTGTCCCCTCTTCTTACCTCAAACCTTGAGCCCGATGGGAATACTCCATAACCATATGCGGCATGCCTCCCATGCGGCGGTTCCTGCATTGTGGGAAGGCCAGCATTCATCCAAGCGGGGACGAACTCAGGTTGCTTCCAGTATTCCTCACTCAGGTTTTCAAGCGGTATCCTCCGAAGCAAAACCTCTTTTCTTACTGTATAAAAATCGGGTGGGAACGGGGGTAGCTTCTCAAATGTTTCGTTTGGCAGATAGTCTGGTCTTCTCTCAGGCTCAATAAGCGCTGTCTCGTTTCCTACCGTTTTGTTAACCACGATGTGCACCGTGCCACGTGGCCCAGCTTCATAGGGGTTCTGCAAAAGGAAATAATAGCCAACAAGCATGAGAATGGTTAAAGATGCAGTTATAAGGGCACGCACCGCCCAAATACCCAACGTTTCAACAAGTTTTTCCCTATCTTCCCTCATAAAAGCACCTATGAGGTTGCAGAGTGTGTTAGGTTTCTCTCGTTTACGCTTGTCAGAGCTCTGATGAAATCTCCATAACCCCAAGAGTATGCATGTTTGAATGGCTTTATGCCCGTTTTTATTAAAGTCGGGTATGTAGTTATTGTAATCGCACCCCCAGGATTGTCAAAATCGGAAGAAACCTTGAACCTCAGGTTGCTCGGAAGCTCAAAGTCAATGTTCATCAGCCAGCTCAGCGTATCGCTCCCAGTATTCCAGAAGTCATAAAATGCAATATCTGATGTCTGTCCCTCGCATGGCACATCGTACTTTGTTGTCGGACCCTCAATGCTTATCGATTCTATCCAACATCTCGTGCATGCGTTGCATAGCGGAGTTTCGCAGCCACGCTGATAGGTGCATCCGCTTGATGGCAAGAAAACAGAGAATGCGGTTGCGCTGTACGAGAGCGCTATTATTATTGTTCCTGTTGTTGAATTCGGACCGCTTGATGCATTTGTTATATTTACGAACGAACTAACATTAACATAGTCAAGCGGAAAACCAGTGCGGAATTTGTATGCGAACCACTCGCACGAATCATCTGTCCTGTTTCCTTGGGTAAGAAGAACTCCGCTCGCAGATATGTTAACCCCATACGGTATATCCATGTTCCAGTTGCATGAGACAGACGAGAGCAAAGAATCCCCTCTGGCACAACCCACAAATATGTTTATGTAATCGGTCGTGAGGTTTTCATGCGTAACTGCAACAAGTGTTGCGTTTTTTGATTTAAGCGCATCGTTGCAAACCCTTATTTCGGCACGGTAAACCCTATCGGGTGCGAGATACCCGTAATCTGTGAATTGGCAAACGGACGTTTGAACACTCTCACCAAACTCCGAAGTTAGGTTACACTTCAGCGTGCCAACCCCGATCTGCGTCAAGTCCTCGCTCTCATATAACCTAAACTGCGCTATAACAACGTTTGCGTCTGGCGTTGCATTTATCAATATCGTATCGTTTCTCCGCATCTGGTACGTGGGTATGCTGCAAGTAACGTTCCATACATAAGTGCCGTTCTTTTCAAAAATATTCACATATTCGTAAAGCATGCTCGTTTCGTTGTATTGCATCGGAATCCAATCCGTGTAGGTGTTGCTTCCTGGTTCTGTT
>JAVZCV010000035.1:0-6943 GCA_038874215.1 Candidatus Micrarchaeia archaeon
TCTCTTTCAGAGCCGTTTGGCATAACAGGTCTTGAAGCGATGTGCTCTGGCACGCCCGTAATCGTTTCAAAAACATCGGGCGTTGGAGAGGCAACAACCCATACACTAAAAGTTGATTTCTGGGATATAGACAAGATGGCTGATAGGATAATATCACTTTTAAAATATGATGCCCTCCACAAAACACTATCTGAAAATGCGCTAAATGAAGTTCTGAAGTTCACGTGGGGAAAGTGCGCATTCAGGACTCTCAATGTATACAGGGAGGTCATCGGCCTCCCGCCACTGCCGTTTAAGGAAAGGAAAGGAGAAAACTAGGTGTATTTCAATGCCGTCAATCTGCATATACTTCCAGGTCCACCAACCGATGCGCCTCAGGACGTTCTCAATATTTGAGAACAACAGCGCAAAGCACATATACGATGCATACTTTGACGATGAGCTGAACAGGAAAATATTTGACAGAGTTGCGCGCAAATGTTATTTCCCCACGAATTCACTTCTCCTAGACCTCATACACAGGCACGATGGAAAGTTCAAGGTAAGCTTCAGCATAACTGGCGTTTTTCTTGAGCAGTGCGAGAGGTACAACCCAAAACTGCTTGACTCATTCAGGGCTCTCGCAGACACTGGCTGTGTTGATTTCCTAAACGAGACATACTACCATTCCCTCTGCTCTCTATTCAAGAACAAGGGGGAATTCAGGGAGCAGGTTGAGATGCACAGGAGAGCAATGCACTCCTACTTCAAGGCAAAACCCATCGTATTCAGGAATACAGAAGCTCTTTTCTCAAACGAGATAGCAAAGCTCGCAGAGGACATGGGCTTCAAAGGGATAGTGACTGAAGGAACAGAAAAAATTCTTGGAACTCTCTCTCCCAACTACCTCTACTCCGTGAAGGGCTGCGCATCAATAAAAGCCCTCCTGCGAAACTACCGGCTTAGCGATGATATCGCATACAGGTTCTCTGCACGATGGTGGGGTGAGTGGCCGCTCACACCAGACAAATATGCGATATGGCTCTCAAAAGTTGAGGGCCAGTGCATAAACCTATTCATGGACTACGAGACTTTCGGGGAGCACCACTGGGCTGACACTGGAATATTCCAATTCCTTGAGCATTTCCCAGCCGAGGCTCTCAAATACCCTGAGCTTGACTTCAAAACCCCCAGCGAAATAGTTAGGGAATTCAAGCCCGTAGGGGAGATAGACGTTCCCTACCCGATTTCATGGGCAGACATAGAGAGGGATACATCTGCATGGCTTGGCAACAGCATGCAGCGCTCATGCTTTGAGCTTTTAGAAAACCTTGAGACGCCCGTAAAGAAAACGAAGAAAGAAGAATTGATTCACACGTGGAGACTACTTCAGAACAGCGACCACCTCTACTACCTTTGCACGAAATGCTGGGCTGACGGAGACGTACATAAGTATTTTTCCCCTTACGATGATCCCTACGACGGGTTTATAAACTACATGAACATCCTTCAGGATTTTAGGGCACGAATCGCCAACGAGGCTCGCTGACAATCTCAACATTTAAAAGTATAACGAATATAAAAAATACGAAGGTGGTGTATATGCCGAAGGCACCCGAAAGCGGTTTTGTGAAAGCGAAGAAAACGCCAACAAGAGCGACGAAGAACTGCCCACCCGGCTCTGAATTTGTTTTTGTAAACCCTGGTGTGGGCACAGTAGGCAAGGCGAAAAACCTGCAGGAGTTTGCAGAGCTGATAAAATCAGCGCCCCTCCAAAGCGTTCTCTACCATGCAAACGGCGGGCACTTCACGCCGTGGCTTGAAATGATGGGAGAGAAAACGCTTGCCTCAAACATCGGGGCGATAAGGGGCAACGGCGAGCAGGTAAGAAGAGCGATATTGAAAGCAATAGAAACATACTAAAAACAGCGCTCTTTACTCCCTCTCGTTCGTGTTAGCCTGAGAATAAGGCAGTGCCTCGCTACTTACCGAAGTCTTCTGCTCACTCTTATCTATATCCAGAGCTCTTTTTACATCCTCACTTCCCGCTTCATGTTCCATCTTTATCCTTATTCCAATAATTCTGCCGCCTTCCTCTATCCTCTCAGTTTTTAACCTTCCTCCAGCCTCAACCATTATCCTCCTCTGCCCCAGCTCTTGAAGGAATGTCTCTGCATCTTCCCCGATTATCTCAACCTGCTCACCAGCGTGCATGCTACCTACTCTCCTTTCAAGGATGTTGGCGAGAACGTGGGCAACACCCATTTTGCTCACTGTCATTTTTGTCAGAAGCCCCTCAGAAGAATACAGCACAATTCCGATTGCATTACCCGCCTCTGCATATAACTTTATCTTATTTACCTTATCCGCATAGTCCTGCCCAATCTCTACCTTCTGCTCTTCTTCGGAAATTCTGCGCACAAAATCCTCATAGCCTTCCTCTCTTTTCACCGCTGTCTCCAAGAGTTCCCCGTATCCTCCCGCAACCACATCTGACCTTGGAAGAAGCCCTATCAGCTTCTTCCTTACCAGCTCTCTCGCACCCGTTATTCTTGCGGCTTCAAGTTCTCTCATCGCTCTATCCAGTTTTGTCCCTATCAACCCGCATCTCGTGCGATAGAACTCCACAACGCTATCACGTTTTGCCTTCATTAGCTCATCAACAAGCATATCAACATCAACAAGGCTCAGCAGGTCTCCTTCCTCACCCTTAACACTCCTAAGCCTCTTTTTTTGCTTTTTTACTCCCTTCAATTTTATTTTATGTTTTTTAATCCGAATAGCAAATTTCTTCCTCGTGCGCTTCTCAACTTTCTTCCCAGCCTTTCTCGTCCTCTTTTTTTTCGTTTTAGAAATAGAACGCTTTGTAAGATGAACCCACTCAATGCTGCCTTTTTTCTTCTTTTTCATGCTTCTCTTAGGGATTCTTCACTATAAAAATTTTTGTGCTTATATGACTAGCACAACTTTGTTTACTTGCACAACACCGTCAGGCCTTGGTATTGCCTCAAGCCCGAATTCTGGGTGCTCTGCAAGAATTTTGGAAAGCTCAAAGAACTGGTATGGGTTTATGTTTAGCTCAACTTTATCCCCTGCTGCGCCGTTGTATGCTAACCGAACCAAGCTCGTAATTTGCTTGTCGTCCATACCTATCCTTATGAGCGCTTCTTCAAACCCTTTTGTTTCGGCTTTTTCAGCTTCGGTAGGCTCACTTCCCCGTTCCATTGCAGTTCTTCCAGCTTCGGCTGTTGGGGCAGGTGCACTTTTTGTATCAACGGTATTCCCCACTTCAACAGGCGCAAGAGCACCCCTCAGGCGCATCTCCAACCCGACGCTGCCTCCTGGTTGCCCATCTTTTATCCATTGGGAAATTACTACGTATATTGCAAACCTATCCTCTCCTACAATTTCACTCCCCAGCATTTTATATGCAGTGTCAAGCCCCCCAACAACAGCTATTATGTCTTCCTCTCTAAGGTTCTTCCAGTCCAACTGCGCAACAACACCTACAATCGCTTTATCAGCATTTGTACTTCTTAAATCCGGATTTTTATCAAGATATTCACAAAGTAATGCTATACCTGGCATCTCGTTTTCATACAGGATTTTCTCTCTCCCTACCAATCCCCTATACCTCTCAATCTCCTTCGTAAGCTGTTCCTCATTTCTTTTGGCTTCATTAACCTTCACTTCAAACCCAGTAACATCTGCCTTAATCGCTTGTTCAGTCGTCCCACCTTCGGCAGGACTTTCGGCTTCTATCTCCATTACAACAATCATCTTCGCTTGTGTTTCCTCATCGTATACTACTCTCGCTATCTTTTTGCCCCCAAGCGCCTTATTCGCCGCATCAACCGCTGCCCTCAAATCTTCGTCGCTTATTGTCGGCGGAACGGGCAAAACAACAGGTCCTGTTGCTGTAACCTCCTCTGCCACCTTCATTATAGCATTGTAAATTTCTTTCGCAGCCTCATTCAACTCGGCTGGCGCTTCAGCTTGTACCGCTTGTGCCCCGCCCCCACCTTCAACTTTTTTCTGCCTGACAATAAACGTGCTTATACCGTCCGATGTGGTTACCTCACACTCCAGCCCAGCAGCCTCTACGGCGCGCTTTATCCTCTCATCAAGATCGGGCGAAGCTTTTATTATTACAGTTTCATCTGCGCCGAGCTGTCTTCTTTGAAGCATGATTGTGAGTACTTCCTCAAGCATCTTCTCATCAGAAACTCCCACCCTTGTTTCTTTACCGCCTGCCGTATATAGACCTACAGACATGTTTCCTGGCGAACTTGCTATGGCTACTTCACGGAAGTTCGGTTCGCCCCCAATGAGCTTTTCTGCTCTCTCCTCCGCAGTAGCCCAGTCTCCCACCTGTTTATTCTGACTGACCAGATACAAAACAGACTCCTGCGTTCCTCTCACTTTACTCGTGTCAAGCTCTGAGCCCGTGAGTGCATGGTAGAATCCTTTTGCCGTCTCCTCATCCATGCGAAGATAACTCCCCTCAACAACCCTTCCGTCTTTATCATAAGCAACACAGCATATGAGGTCGCCATCTCTGTAAAAGAAGAATGAACTCATTTCATCTCTCCGAGATAAAATATGCTCCGCAATCGCATCCATGTTCGCATCTAAATCATGCGCCTCCGCATATTTCCAGCCACCGCCTATATACGCCTGCAATCTCCCTCCAGCGATAACGGTGCATTCCGAATTCTCTATACCTTCAAGCACTTTCACTTCTGTTGCCTCTGCCTCCACCTGCCTTCCTGCACTCTCCGCTTTTGCTACTGTCCATGTATCACCATTTACACTGACAACAAATCCCATCCCATATTCCGATAGAAATTCGTTAATCTTAGCCACGACTCCCGAATCCGTTGGGTTCTCACTCTTCCATTCTTTCTCCTCGCCACGTATTATCGCATCTGCGAGCGCCATCGCATCGGATTGCTGAACTCCTAAACACATTATGGCGCTTGCGAGCTCCTGCTCCATTTTATATTCCTTGAAATCTCTTATGGCCTCCTCCTCATTTACCTTAGAATGCGTTACACAGGGGATGTCTTTTTCTAAGTAAATTCGCAACTCGTTGTCTGCGGACAGATTAGTTTCATACTCCTTAGTTTCTCCAGCATAAGAAACAGATACCTTCACTGCCCCATTTTCACCCAGCTTGACGCTTATCTCTGCGTCTCCGAATTTATAAACGCCACCTTCATTCGGAACAGTGAAGCTCCCGACTTTTTCACCTCTTTCATCTAAAACAAGCAAAACAATCTTCCCTTCTTCAGTAGAAGCCCTTACGAGACCCCCACCAATTTTCCTTTCTATGCTCCGCGCGTTATCATCAACAGCAGGAGCGGCGTTAGCCAACGCATTACCAGATTGCTGTTGCATAAACTTCTCCACTCTCGCAACAACATCGTTTATATAAGAAGCACCATATTTATCCCCATACTCGCCGAGCTTTCTCGCAAGATTCTTCCAGTGGTCTAAATCTCCGCCTATCTCCCTTGCAATTCCGTCAATAGTACTATTTTCTCTACATATCACGTAAAATTTCTGTCTCTCCTGACGAATGTACTCACGATCCCCTTCTTTTTCTGCATTTTTAGTTCCAGCCCCAACTGTCAAGACCATCCACTCACCCCCGATTAACATCTACAGAGTAATTTCTCATCAGTTCTTTATATAAGTATCCACGTGCTTTGTCGTATAAAACACGTAGGGAAATGTTCAGCATAAACCAAACAACATATATTCTTCATTTTTAAATTCTATATCTTCTCGTGAAGCCCATTAAAAGCCCATTAAATTAAATAAAGTGGTAATAAAAATATAAAAAAAAGAAAAAAACTACTTCTCCGCTTTTACTGCCGTCATCCTTCTGATTACGTCCCTTATGAACTCGGCACCGTATCCGTCTCCGTATTGGTCAAGCTTCAATGCAACCTGCCTCCAATGGTTAATATCCTTTATCATCTCCCTTAGTTGCTCTATTGTATGCGTCCTGCACATTTCGTAAAACCTCTGCCTCTCCCTTCTTATGTATTCTCTCTCAGAGTCATGCTCCTCCCTCTCCCCCTCTTTTCCTCCCCCTCTTGTAGAAGCTCTTGCTGCGGGTGGAGTAACAGGTGGCGTGGTTCTTTCAGCCACCCTACCACCCGACCTCGGGGGCTGTGATGAAGGAGCAGACGGCTTCTTAGGACCCATTACTTCCTCCCACGTTGGAATCCTACCATACTTATTTGTTGATTCTATTGCTCTCTCAACATACTTCATCACATTCGTAGAAGCACCCTGCATTACTCCCTTTCTTACTTCTTGCCATATTATTTGCGCCCGCGGATCAGTTTCGGGGTCTATTCCTCCTCCCCTTAGTTTCGAATTTATGCTTTCAAACGTGGCTCTACTTACTATCCCAAACTTCTCATCAAAGTTACGTAGTTCTCCCGCTCTACCACCGTATAATAGCCCTAAATACTTATCCGCCAAGTTGCTTGCTTCTTCTGGAGACATACCTTGCGCCATATAATATATCGTCCTATCCAATAATTTTGTCATATATATATCCTGCTCCTGCTTTGTCATTTTTCTCTCAAGCTCCTTCCTATACTTGTAGACTGAAAAGTAGTAAATCCCACCAAACAAAGGAATTGCAACGATAGCCGCTGTCGAAACCGAAGCGACAGTAATTCCTCCTCCAATCGTGACTAAAGCAACCCTTGCACCACCAACAATTCTCACACCTTGGCTGGCAAGAAAACGCCCCACAGCACTAGCGTTCCTCACAAGTAATTTCCCAGCATTCTTTATATGCCCCCAATATCTAGCAGCAGCTAATTCTCCGGCTTCTCTTGCATATTTCAAACCATTAGCTTGTCTTTTCTGTTGTTTAGGCATAAATCCACCGCCTGTATTCATTACTCTTTTTTTATTTATAATCATTTATCCGTCATGT
>JAVZCV010000036.1:0-6087 GCA_038874215.1 Candidatus Micrarchaeia archaeon
GATAACTGAGTTTTTAGACTCTTCCTCTAATTCCTTTAACACTTGATGGACATCGGATATTGTGAAATGGGATGAGATTGAAAAAATGTCCGTATCCTTTTCTATAACCAAACCGGAGAGGAGACGTTCATACGTGCTGCCTGCCTTGGTAAGGCCTTTTAGGATTTTGATGGTGCCATCTACCGTATCTGCAATTTTATCTGCGCATTTCAGACCCTCGCATGTAGATGCCATAGTAATGTTTATGTCGCCGTCTTTTTTATCAAAAGAAGAAACGATGAAGGTTATATTAAAATCAGGGGTGTCATTCTGTGGTATGCTACGGCCGTTTATGAAATAGAAAAGCATGCCGTTTTCGTTTGATTTTGCTCGCAATCGCTTGAAGTCTGAATTTTCAAGGATTGATTTTTTATTGCCGTCAGACACATCAAGGATGTTTTTTATGTTGGTTGGCGCTTCTTTTTCAGTCACAAAAAGCACGGAATCGTCTTTTATAAATACTAATGAAAAAACAGTAGGAGTATCATAAGTAGCTTTAAGGCTGTATGTATGGATGGTGTGGGGCCCGTGGGCAATTTCGGTTAATTTGACATTGTTGGCTGTCGTATAGGTGAAAAAAGCCTCTTTGCTTATGCCGCCTTCAATAAAAATTGCAAAGTAATTGAAGGCACCGATTTGCTGTAAGAAGGTAGAAGGGGCTATGAAATTGTCGCTTGAAGGAGCAGAGACGGTTTTTGGAACATCAGTATTTATTTCTCCGAAAAAGACCAGTCTGGAGACATTGCTCGCAGAAACAAAAGAAATGTTTCTGCTAATCTCATTTAGGATCTCATCAACACTCCTGTTTGTTGTATTCTTTATGTAATCTTGAATGTCTTTGTCATTAAGCATTTTTTGTGTGTTTATTTGAAGTAGGATGGTAGCATTTTCTGGCACAATGGCAAGATAGGATTTCTGCTGGGGTGCAAAGAGGGATTGGAGAAAACCGAAAACAACGAACAGAAACAAGCCAAGCAGTAGTACGACGACTAAACCGATAAAAAGCGCCTTTTTGTTATCGCCTGCCAAAAAAGCAGATAATTTGTCCTTTACTTCTTGGAATGGGCTTTTACTTTCCTGTGCTTCTGTTTGCATAACGGATACGGGCTTATCGCCAAAAGCCCCGCCAGTCCATTTAGGACCGAAATCCGCTTTTCCCTCCTCAACTTTACTTTCTTCAAACATGGGTTTTTCAGCCGTCTGAGTATAACCATATCCGAGAGGCATCTGCTCTTCTTTTTTTTCTTCTCTTTTCCACCATAGATCCCCAGCTCCGATGGCTTCATCCCGTATGCCTGATTCTTTTTCTCCTTCGTGTGAAGGAGTCGGTTCAGGAGCAGGAATGACTCTCGCTTTTTCTCTTTCCGATAGCGCTATTCGTATCCCTTCATTAACTTCGTCCTTTGGCCAACCCTTATCAAGTAGCGCTTTTCTTATTTCTTCATCCGAATAACCAAGATCAAGGCATTTTCTTACATAATCCAACAATATTTCGCTTACCATATCTCCACCCAAAAATCTATATTGATATGAAATTCACACCCCCATTTTCTAAATCCAATATTGCTGCCCGCCCCCTGCTTGCAGAGCCGACTTTTACGATAATCGTATCGCCAAGCATCGCTTTTCCCTCGTGCTCGTGGATATGCCCGCACACGTTCATGTATGGTTTCTTTTTTTCTATTATTTCCCTGATGGCAGTTGAGCCTGCATTTCCTTTTGGCGTCATGTCAAAGTAGCCTTTTGGTGGTGCATGAGTAAAGAGCACTGTTTTGCTGTCTATTTCAAGCCCTTCGAGGTCTGCCAGAATTTCCTCTTCTTTTTTCTCGCTCGGGGTTCCAAAAGGCGTCGGTCCGCTTCCCCCGTAGCCAACAAAGTTAAACTGCCCGAAATCAACCCTCTTTTTATGTAGGCTTACGCCCCTCTCGTCAAGCATATCAACAACCTGTGGAGGATCACAATTTCCGTGTATGGCGAGGAGGTTTGGAACGGCGTCCAGTATCTTCATGACATAGGATATGGGCGTGCGTGTTATGAAATCCCCAATAATTACGATGAGGTCTGTATCCACCCTACGAAGCCCTTCTATTAGCGCCTCGTCTCCATGAAGGTCTGATAAAACAAAAATCTCCAACCGTTCCACCTCTCACAAACCTATGAAATTCCTGTTTCCCCTGTCAAACAATTTTTTTTCCCTCCTTCCGCTATCGTGAATTTTAACAACTTCGCCCACGAAGATAGTATGGTCGCCCGTTCCTATGCTGGCTACGACCTTGCATTCCATGTTGGCCATGCATTCTTTTATGAGCGGGGGTTTAACGCAATCAGCCTTCATTGGCGTTAGCTTTGAGAATTTGTCCGTGTCTCTGCCGCTCGTCGTACCACAGAAGAGCGCTTCCTCAACCATATTCTCGGAGGGTATGCCAAGCACGAACTCTCTCGTCTCACTTATGGATTTGTGGCTGTATCTCGTGTTCCCGACACATATTGCCACCATGAAAGGATTGAATGAGGCGGGCATCGCCCACGCAAGTGTTATTATGTTGGCTTTGCCTTCTTTGTTTACGCTACTCACAAGAACAACCTGCGCTGGATAAAGCCAGTGGTACGGTTTTTCGGCGTAGTTGTATTCAAAGTCGGTTTCAGACATGCTCTCCCTTTATGCCCAACAGTATAAGTTTTTTTTCCAAATCTTCTTTAAGTTTTTCGGCTATGAAGTGCTTTGTGTATGCGTCTCCTTTTGCTGCGATTGATATCTTCGCTGATAGGAGACGCGCAATTTTTCCGCGCACTTTCTTCGGGGACATGCTTATGTATGGATGCTTAAATATTATTCCGTGTTTAGGTGGCTTTGTGTGTTTTCTCAGATGCTTGAAAAGCGCTTTCTCGGCTCCCATAACCTGAATTCTGCTCGCCGACATTCGTGCGAGTTTTTCTATGCTGCCTGCCTTGGCGATGAGCTCCGCTGTAATAGCAGGGCCTACTATGTAAGATGTGTTGGGGGCAACATCTGATGCAAGCTTCTCCTCGTATTCGGAAAGTTTCTTTCTAATTTCGTAGAGGGATAGGATGAGTTTTGCGAGCTCTTTCATCTGCTCTATATCATCTGGCTCAAATTTAGCGCCGAGGCTCTTAGATGCGCTATTTGCTATCTCATGCGCTTTTTTTGAACCAACAACTTTTGCGAGTTCTTCTTCATCTATTGAATCCCTGTTTATCGCAAGAACGAGCTGTGGAAACTTCTCGCCCTCTGCCTTCAATTCGGGGAAATAGAGGCCGTACCATTCTCGCAACCTTGTGCTGAGCAGGTTTATCGTTTTATCAAGCTCTGAGACTGCGCCGACTGTATGTATCAGAAGCCTGTCCCTCTCGCCAAGAGCTACTGAAACGGCTTCGCGAGTTCTTCTCAAAATCTCGTCTCGGTCCATTCACCCCACTCCATAAAGCGAAAAACGCCCAACCAGTATATTTTGATAGAGTATTAAAATAATTTCTTGTTAGCTGAGCACATCTTATGAACTCTGGTATATCTCAATTGTTCCGTTTCTGTTTCTTATGAAAATGTTGCGAAGCGTGTTATTGAGTGTATAGCCGTATTCGGTGCCGTTTTGCAGGTATGCGAAATTGGTGGGTGAAACTGTGATGTTTTTTGTGAGAATTGGCAAAGATATATCGGATTGGTTTTCTTCATAGTAAATATCAACCGAGCCAGACAGCGTGTTTATTACGAGCGTGTATGTCATGAAACCTTCTGCGCGTGATGGGATGGTGAAGTTACGCATATAGCCGTCTCCCGCGCGCACGGCATTGTCTATTTCTTCCGCAACCTGAAAGCCCAATTCCTCGGCTATGCCTTTTGTCTGCATGCGCGCATCCCGCATTGCATCGCTTGTAAAGAGTGCTAACAAAACCACAAAAGCAAGCACAACAACGCCAAATATCACTAGGTATTCAACGGCACTCTGAGCTCTATCCATCAAACCACTATCCAAAAGGAGGATAGACTACTACACAGCGAGGCGTAGAGGCTCCGCATGTGCCCGCATCGTCCATTGCTTCTATTGTAAGGTGGTAGGTGCCGCTCTTGCTGAATCTTTCTGCATAAGTGCTATCAGCCCATTTTGTAGGGACTAATGTAAGAGCTACAACGTCGCTCTTACCCGAGGGTGTGAGCACTCTTATTACCACCTCTCTCCCGCTTGTTATTGATGAGCCTCCGCTCGCCTCCTGTCCTATTATTATTTTCTCCGTATTCTGCGGTACTGAAATTAGAAGATTCATTTTTGCTGGCGGGCCCATAGCGCCGACTATATCTATCGCGTTCTTTATCCTTTTTGCCGTGTTTTCTGCTTGCGCTATCGCTATTTGCTGTGAGGAATTGCTCACTTGTAGATAAACCAAAAAGATGACAGGTAGTATTACGGCAACGGCAAACGCTATCGTTATCAGGAGTTCGGTGCTGACCTGTGCTTTTACCATACAATCCCAATGGTTATCGTTCCGTATAATATTAACCTTTTGCAGTCCAGATTTCGTTAAGCGCGGATTGCATTGCGTATATGGTATAAAGTGTGAGAGGGGGTATTGCAAAAATAACCAATAACGCCCGTGTGTCAAGGCCGTTAAAGCCGCTGTCAATTGAGAGGTGGTCTATCTCGTTTAGCGTTTTCCAAACCACAAAAAGGTTTAATATGGGGATTATAAATACGAGCGTGCGGAGGAGGGGGTTGATATCAAGCGATGCATACTCTGAAATTTCTTTATTTATTTTATAATACCAGAATATAGCGTAGAGCCCAAAGGTTGAGATGATAAAGGCAATAACCCTCATTGGGTCAATCGGCTCTCCCACACAAACCCCATGTATTCAAGGAGCGTTGTATTTTATATAATTTTGTTTATCATAATTGAAACATGATAACTGCGATAGTATTAATTGAAGCGGAGGTTGGTGCGGCAATAGATGTCGCAGAGAAGGTTGCAGCATTACCAGAAGTGCGAGAAGCGTACACTGTTGCAGGAAATTACGATGTGGTGGCAATAGTATGCGTTAAGGAATTTGAGGAAACGAGCCGAGTAGTGGTTGGGAAGATATCAAACATACCGGGAGTGAAGAAAACAACGACGCTTTTTGCTTTTGAATGCTTCTCCAGATATGACGTTGAGAGGATGTGGGGCGTAGGATTTGAGGAGAAGATAAACCAAAAAACACCCTCGCAATAGTGGATGCTTGCAGAAACCGGATTAGAGGGGTTCGATTCCCTTCCCCAGCTTTAAACTTGAAAAGACGTCGTCTGGGCTGGGGTGGCAGAGTGGCTATGCGTCCGGCTGCAGAACAAAATTTTAGTGGGGGGCGTCATATTGGATTTAATAGATATAGTAGAGGAGAAAAAAGGGTGGTTGGCGCTTGTTATTCCTGCACTTATATATTTGTCTTTCTACAACAGGAATGATCCATTAATAATAACAACTTTGTTCTCATACGTAGTAGGGATTGCGTTTTTAACCATAGAGTTAGAGAAAATAAAGAAGGAGATAAGCAGAAATAAGGATAGATTGAAGGATGATATTCGCGTTTTGCAGTTTGTATTTTCTAAGAAATCAGTTCTTGCTTCAGGTATGTTGTTGCTAATATGTTGCCTCGTAACTTTATGGTATCTATACCAGCGTATTTATGAATTTTGGGCTTACGCGTTTTTTATATCTCTTATTTTGGCATTTGTGTATGCGGTGATTATGGCAGTTGTTAAAGTTGGTGTTCGGAATATTAAGAAGATAGTAGATAATTCTAATAATAATCAATAGTTGCCGATTAGTAGAGCTTCGGCTTTTTGAAGAAGTTTTCTTTTTTGTTTAATGAAGACGCTGGTGGTGTGGATTTCGCTTTCTATCCGCTTTATGTCTGCAAGCAGATTGGCAGGTTTTGTCCCGCTTCTACGATTAATTACATTTGCGGGTGTTAGAGCTTTAAGTTCGCTATCTTCAATTTTAACACTCGCCCGCTTGCTTATCTCGTCGGCATTTATGGAATTGAGTGGTTTTCCCTCT
>JAVZCV010000036.1:6097-6413 GCA_038874215.1 Candidatus Micrarchaeia archaeon
CGCCTTTTTGTGCGAGCAAATCGGCAAGGTCCGTCGCCAAAGTATAAACGCTGGTGGCTTCGGCCATTCTCGCCTTGTTGAATTTTGAGCGTTTAAGTATTTCGTTTAGTATTAGAAGAGATGACTTCGCGATTTCAACACTCCTCATGAGCGGCTTTTTTGTTTCTTGCGTGTCTGCATTGTGCCCAGAGATGAGCGATTTGGTTGTAGAAAGAATGGAGAAAAGCCCCCCATGCACTCTTGATGTTCTTGCCCGCATGATTTCAAGCGCATCGGGGTTCTTTTTCTGGGGCATTATTGAGGAAGTGGTGCAGAA
>JAVZCV010000037.1:0-6154 GCA_038874215.1 Candidatus Micrarchaeia archaeon
CCAGTACATGTGGCAGCATGTGCAATGGAAGGGCGTTGAGGGATTCGCTGTAAAGGAGGAGCTTAAGCAGATAGCGATACAGGAAATGAAGCACGCAGAGACGATAGCAGAACGCCTCAGCTACCTTGGAGGGATACCGACAACAAAGCCAGACCCTATTTTTGTGGGAAAGAACCTAAAAGAGATGATAGCACAGGATAAAAAGGATGAAGAAAATGCGATGGCACTTTACAGAAAAATAATAGACCTTGCAAAGAAAGAAGGCGACTTGACAACAGCTCGCATTTTCAGGAAGATACTTGAAGATGAAGAGGAGCACCACGACACTTTCTCAAGCCTTCTTGAGTAGCTCCCCCTATTTTTATTTTTTAAATCTCATAAGCGCCTCAGCATATTCCAAAAAAGAGTTAATGAATGCGTCGGTCTTTTTCAAATACTCGCCCGCGAGCAGCTTGCCATTCTCATCAAAAATACTCCCAACATTCTTGAACATCAGCGCAGGAGGAACTGGAACCGCTCCCAGCCCAAGAGCTATAAGGCGAAGTTGCTGGAGAACAGAAGGGCCACCTTCGCCCGCAGACACTGTTACTATGCCGAAAGCTTTCCCTTTGTATTCCTCGTAGAAATAGTCCAAGGCGTTTTTCAGAACCCCCGGGTACCCTTTATTGTATTCGGGCGTGATAACCATTATAGCATCAGCATCCCTAAGTTTCTCACCCATTTTAACAACATTTCCTGGCGGTTTTTTCAAGAATGCGAGCCGCTCGCTCATAATCGGTAGGGCATATTCTTTGAGGTCAATCAATTCTACCTCCACATCTCCCCTCGCTTTCATGCGCTCATAAACAAGTTTCGCAACATGCACGCTCATCCTCCCTTCACGCGTGCTGCCGAGAATTATCGGGACGTACATAAGCAACTATGGCATATCCATTAATAAAATCCTATCTCAGGCATTGCGTATAGGTCCGTTTGTATTCCTACCTCTTTGAGTAGAGCTTGGCTTGTCGACTCTCCTCCTCATCCTACTCTTTGCTATCATGAATTTTTCAGGTTCATGCATGTTCTCTGGAATTCGTTTTCTAATAGCATATATTGCATACTCCATTAGACGTATCGTTTCCGCATCCATCTGCTGCTCACAGTTATACATTTCAACAAGTGTGTTCTCTGCCTTCTCACCACCAATAACCGCAAGGGTCATGATAATCCGTTCTCTGATTTTCTGGTCTCTCTTCTCTCTTAGGGCTTTAATCAGTTCAGTTTCTGCAACGCCAAAAATCTCACATAGTTGAGGCGTTCTCTCAGTAGCTGGTTGCGGGCAGGATTTCAATGACTCTAGTAAACGGATCACCCATCCAGACATTATGTGCAAAGCCGATATGGCATTCCAGCTTACGACCTCATTATCGTTATTTATAAGAGGTACAATTGTACTATTTATTACATCTGAAAGGTTCAGTATTAGTATGGGATTCATGTAGGGGTTCTTAAAAATCTGCTCCCCCTTCCTACCCTCTCCTACAATATGCGATATCTCATTCATAGCATGAAATACTGCGAACATATTACTCATATCGTGAAGGAGCACACTTATGGGTATAAATTCGTAGGATAAAGGATCTCTCTCGCTTTGTTCAAAATTTTTGGCCAATTCCTTCCTAAACCATGTTCTCAGCATTATTTCGAGCGCAGTTACTGCTGCGATTCTTACGTCTTCTGCTCTTTCTGTATAACATCGCTTGGAAATCTCTTCAAAACTCCTCCATCCTCCGATTTGAGCAAGCATTTTGAGCGCTCTTTTTCGCGTTCCCTTGTTTTTACTATCAAGGATTTTTAAAAGCAATTTCTCCCCAAGAGGCGACTGAATCTTGGAGAGGCATCTTGTAGCCGCAGAGACAAAATCAGCATTCACATTGCTTTTTTCCAATTCCATACGCAAGGAAGTAATGATATAACTAACAACATTTTCTTCAGGATTTTCAATTGCAATCTTCGCAAGCGCATCTGCAGCCGAATTACGCACATCCTCATTTTCGCAGTGAAGATTATTAAGTAAAGGTTCTACCGCCGCATAAGATTTGGAAAGCGCAAGAAGCTCTCCTGCGACAACCCGCTCCTCATTTGTGCCGTGCCTCACCAAATCCACCAAGACATGTTCAAGGGCCTTTATTTTTTCACCCATTGTCATAACTGCTATGGTCATTGCTTCTCTTGTTTGCGGATCCATACCAACTATATTCACTTGCGTATCTCTAACTCCCGGTCCTATTACTATGCTACCGCCACTTGCTTTTATCACAATTTTTCGACCCGTTTCTTCATCCGCCATCTATCTCCTCCTCACCAAATATCCGTTGCTCCACGCAACGTTCTCAATCTCTGTTCTTTCACCTCCTGAAGCAATTCTCTCAATCAGATGCATGACGCAATTACCTACTCCGAAAACTTGTTCTATCAAATACTTTGAATTACTTTCAGGGAGCCATGGGAAGCGAGATTGAATGTATAGCCTAATGGCATGCTCGCCTTCCCCTCCCTCGTTTTCAACAATCCTTCTATATTTTGCAAGCCCCATGCTCGTTATGTAGCTAAAGCTCATCCCATGCCCGAAATCATTAAGATAGCCATCATACTCACAGGTAGATTGGTAATTCGTTGATGCTTCTATAAAATTTTGGTACCTTCCTTGGCTCCTCTCATCAAATTCCTCCTGCCTCGCTTTTGCCTCTCTTGCTTTATTGCGGAGATGCTCAAACTCGTGCCTGAAAACATACCTCGCTCCTCTTTCAACTATTTCATTTAAAATCGGATATTCTTCGCTTTTTAAAAGAAGGAACTGCGTCCTGAAAACATGCGCATTTGAGCCATACACATGCCGATCGTCTTTTCCTGTATAGACATGATAAGTTAGCTCATCATCACCAACACGGTCAATAAGGGACGGGCGCGGGCTATACCCATACAAATCCTCCATTATAAAACCAAGAAATCCTACCTCTCTCGCTATTTTGTCAAGCCTACCCAACGCCTCGCACTGCCCAGCCCTTCCCAATTCCCAGATGCTCATCGCCTTTGCTGACGCGCTCTTCCAAGCAGAAAAAGCGCGGGCTGGGTCAATCTTTGCTGGCTGTTTTCTTTGTTGTGCGCCCATTCTTGAAGAAAAAGTCATCCTAATCCCACTATTATTATTTTTATTCCTCTATATATAATTTTTGAATTTGCTCTCGGGTGGTTTTCTGGTAAAAGCTATCCTTTTTGATATGGACAACACGCTTACGAATTTCATAGAATTGAAGAGAAAAGCTTCCCGTGCAGCCGCATACGCGATGGTTGATGCTGGCCTTAAAATGAAGAAACGCGAGGCTGCAAGAAAGCTTTTCTATGCCTATTGGAAATACGGTATAGACGGCAACACTGCATTCTCAAAATTTTTAAAAGAAGAGACGGGGAAGGTAGACGAGCATATCCTGAATGCAGGGATAGGCGCATATCTCCGCGCGAAGCCGAAGCACATCAAGCCCTACCCTCATGCAAAGCGAATTCTAGAAGTGCTTAAGAAAAAATACAAGCTCGGAGTTATAACGGATGCACCTTGCGCAAAGGCCAAGGAGAGGTTAAAACTTCTCGGCCTTCTCCACATGTTTGATGTAATCGTTACTTTCAGGCGGGGCTCAATGAAAAAGCCCCACCCGCTTCCTTTCCTGCGCGCTTTGGAACTCCTGCACTGCAAACCGAATGAAGTCGTTATGGTTGGCGACTCGCTTCCGCGCGATATCGCTGGTGCAAAACGAGTGGGCATGATTGCCGTGTATGCAAAATATGGGGAAGACAGGGAAATAAAATGGGAAACACCAACCAATGTTAAAGCAGATTTTGAAATATTAAGCATAAAGGAACTGCCGAAAATTCTTGAGAAAATAGAGCGAACTAAGAAGTAGCAATAAGCTTTTTTCTTATTTCTTCATAAACCTCGTTGGCTTCCACTTTCTCCTGCGTCCTCATGCTCGCCTCCTCGCAGAAAAATCTTAAAGCTATCCCAAGGGCCTCCTTATCGGGCACAAGAAATTCCCCGCTTTTGAAATAATTCGGGATTGCAAGCGAGCAACACAACTGTATCGTTCGCTTTATCAGCCGTGGTGAAAATGCCACATTGGGCTCCTCAACATGCGAAAGGAAAATCCTCGCGGCTTCTGTGATGGTATGCACAGTTTCTTTTTCAAGAAGGACTGGCTTTCGCTGGAACTTTTTCTTTACAAGCTGGTGCTCTGTCTGTATCGCGTATGTTAGCGTTATGTGGTCCCGTATGTTCTGCGCACTGAATTCCGCTTCATCAAGGAGGTGCGTTTCAAGGCTTTCAAGAATATGCAAAAACCTGTCTTTAGTCATCCTGTGCAGCCTGCAAACCATCCTGTCTTCTATTGCGTTGAAATTCGGGTCGCTTATAGTCACGTCATACCCCCTTTCATAAACCTGCGTGTTGTAATTAACAGAAAAAAACGAATCAAACTTGTACGGGCCTATTGTCTCATTCACAGTTTCGTATTTGAGGTATTTCCTCTCCATCGCCTGCTTCAGGCTCTCAACCATTCCAGCATATTTGAACCAGTCGTTGAACTCTGGCACTACAAAGTTGAACTTCTTTCCTTGGTAGGCTTGTGCTATCCGTATGAACTGCGCTACGGTTATTCCACCACAATATCGGTTTATGCCTGGGAGCCCGTGTGGCGGTATGCCATCGTTTTCGTTGCCCATTATCAAATCAACGGTTGCGAAAGTTTTCCCCGTCCCAGGCTGTCCCATCAAAGCGAGGTTAAAGCCCGTGCTCATCTTTACCGAATCACCCGAAACTATAGGCGTATCGGAGAGGGCATACTGCTGCATTAGGGCGAGGAAGCTGTCAAAGTAGAGAGTGCCAGCTATCCCTTGCAGATAATCCATTAAGGAGGAAAGCGTGATTTTTTTGCCATACTCAATCGTCTCACCAAGGCGTTTATCTATTATTTCAGAGAGATAATGCTCAAACTGTCCGTAGAGAAACCTAACATGTGCGTATTCGCTCGCCCCCTGCGCAGAATCTATTGAAACAGGAATAGAGCCATGCTTACAT
Organism: Candidatus Micrarchaeia archaeon; assembly: GCA_038874215.1. Lineage (GTDB taxonomy): Archaea > Micrarchaeota > Micrarchaeia > Burarchaeales > JAVZCV01 > JAVZCV01. The sequence continues at coordinate 5,111 of JAVZCV010000037.1, forward strand.
ACCTCCCGCAGTTTTTCTGGAAGTCTCAGAAGTGCGGCTGTAAAAATCCTCTCATAATAATTGTCGCTTGCCTGAGAGCCCGTTTTCTTCGGGTATACATATGTTCTATCCAGCACGATAACATCAACCGCGCTTTCTGGTAGTTCCAATATGTTCGTCACGAATATCTTGCACACAAGTTTGTTGGTAGTGTTTAGTGCTACTATCCGTCTGCCTTCCTCCCCGCTTCCCTCCACAAATACAATATTCGGGCTGATATACTGTTTTGCAAGAAGGGCTCGCGCCTGCAAAACCATCCTCCTCCATTCATCTTTCTTCCCGAAAAATGCCCATCCCTCATAGTCGTGTTCTGGAGAACGAAGAGCAAGCTCTTCAAGAGATGTAATCCCCATGCTAACAAGCTTCTGCATGTTCTTCTTCCCTATGCCTGCTAAACGTTTCAGATCGCTGGCCGCCATGATGGGTTTTTGCAAGAAGGGATATATATTCATTTACAAGATACAGGGCAATGCCCGCCCTATTTCTCATATTCCAAAAACCACAGGATTTTAAACCTCAAGCCTCTACTACGTTCTGATGCACAATAGCAAAACGAAAATTCGTTTTCTATTCCTTCACCCTATTTTTATTATCCTCGTTCTACCCCATCTTTCCTACGCCGACATCGTCTCCTGCGGTCAGACAATCACTGCGGACACGGTTATGGAGAACGACCTGCAGTGCGATAGCACAGGCTTAATCATCGGGGCAGACAACATAGTGCTTGACTGTGCTGGGCACTTCATCAACTACTCAAAAATTTCAGTTGGAAACGGCATCCAAGCAGTAGACCGCTTCAACATCACTATAAAGAACTGCCTAATATACCAGCATAACGACTTGAGCTTTTCTCATTTAAACGCAACATTTTTATCAAACACTAATTCTTCAACAATAACGAATCTCATTATAACAATTACACAATCTTTTTTTGAAAATCATGTTGTTGGAATATCGCTTCAAAACTCTTCTGAGAACAACATATCAAATATAACCATATCCGCA
>JAVZCV010000038.1:0-6069 GCA_038874215.1 Candidatus Micrarchaeia archaeon
TCAATCTCTGCTTATCTGTACTACTCCGCAAAAAGGAACAGGTTCTATGCTCTCCTTCTATTCTCAGCCCCTCTTATATTGGGGGTGGTTGTATTCCCGGCTGCAGGGTTGGTTGTTGCGGTTTTTGAGTTAATCTACGCATTGCGGAGCAGGAGAATAGGCAGCGCATTATTCTGATTTTGCAAATTATTTTATACTTCGCACGTGTAAGAAATATGCCGATGAGGACATGAACAACCGCTGAGCCTTTTCTTTGGAAAAGAAAGCTTCGCCAAAAGAAACTTTGCTCCAAAAAGGCGATGACGTTGTCAACAGCGTCCGAGGCATTTTGGAAGGCCATACGCCTATACGCATATGAGAGATGAAAAACCCTCCCACTGTTTTTAGGGCATGGATTAAAAATCGTTAGCGGGAAATAGAGTAGGGGATTTCTTGCGCGAGAATGCGATACTCATCGTGGGCACAACACCAAAAACAAGAAAAAAAATATATGGGATCGCACGGGAATACGCATGTTTGCGTATAAAGAACGATTACCTTTTCCCTATAAGCGCCTATGAAAAAATAGTTGGGATTTTCGGAAAAAAGCGCATTCTGAAAATAGAGGCTGACGAAAAACTTCTTTACGATGCCAATCTGCGCCTTTTAGCCAAGCGAACATACAGCATTTATATAAACGGCGAGATTTTTGCGACAAGATTGATGGATGAATACGAAACTTTAAGAAAATGGGCTAAGGCAGGGGTTAAGGATGAAAATGAGTATTGCATTCGGCTTTCATTTTTTGAGCGGGAATTTGCTGACGCAAGAAAAAAATGCTTCAACATCCCCTCTCTCATTGAAATGGAGAAAAGCATAACGGCGCTTGCAGAATACGCTACTTCTGAAAAAGAATTTCAGGAAAAGCGTGCAAAGCTTGTACGAATAACATCGCCATCGTACTCTGAATTTCGTGATACTGCCCTCCACCTTTTACATACCGGCGCTCTCACCCTTGGTGAGATATGCGCGAGGATGAAGCTTAGCAAGAGCACATGCCATAGGCATTTGGAGAGAATGGTAAGGGGGAAACTTCTTGCCAAGATGAAGAAACATAAAAAAATAGGCCGTCCGTGCGCACTTTACGATGTTAAGCAGAAGCAGTTGTAAGTTCTGCGAGAAGCAGAAAGAGGAGGAGTGCCCCCGGCGAAAACTAGCGGCCAGAGGCACCTATTAGTTTACTGGCCAGACGATATTCTATTTTTGTTTCCATTTATATAGCTCACGAGAGGGTAAGTTTCCAGTGGAACCTGCATATTTTATATTTTTTTATACATCACATCTTAATTCCATTGATCTAACGAGGTTGAAAGCTTGAAGTATGTACTTATTGTTGGAGACGGAATGTCAGACTTGCCTGTAGGTGCTTTGGGCGGCAAGACTCCCCTCCAAGTTGCAAAGAAACCGAACATAGACAAAATAGCAAAAATGGGCGTTTGCGGTCTTTTCTCATCAGTACCGCGTTCGCTTGAGAGCGGAACAGATGTAGCGCATCTTTCAATCTTCGGCTACGAACCCGAGAAATACTATACTGGAAGGGCGCCCATAGAAGCGGCTGCGATGGGAATAGAACTCGGAAAAAACGATATTGCAGTGCGTTGCAATCTCGTATACGCAAATGGTGAATATCTTGAGGATTACAGCGGGGGGCACGTTAAAACAGAGGAAGCGCACGAGCTGATAAAAACTATAAGCAAGCATTTCGGTGGAAAAGGGATAGAATTCTATGCGGGCGTGGGGTACAGGCATATCCTCGTTCTAAGAAACTACTCGGGGGACATAAAAACGATGCCGCCACACAACCTTCCACGCTTCAAAATAAGCGAATACCTAGTCAAACCAACCTCGCCTGCGGGAAAGAAAACCGCAGAACTTTTGAACCATTTCATACTTAGTTCAAGAGAAATACTGGGGAACCACCCCGTAAATAAGGGGCGCATTTCTAAAGGCGAAAGGCCAGCAAATATGGTATGGTTCTGGGGGCAGGGAAAGAAACCTACCCTTGAAAATTTTGAGAAAAAATATGGGGTAAGCGGAGCAGTTATCTCAGCGGTTGATATCGTGCGCGGAATAGGGCGGTTGCAGGGAATGGAGGTAATACGGGTGCCGGGTGCAACGGGATATTATGATACAAACTATGAAGGAAAGGCGGAATATGGCATAAAGGCTCTTGAAAGACATGGCTTCGTTATAATACATGTGGAAGCACCTGATGAGGCTGGGCATACGGGAGATGCTAACAGGAAAATAGAGGCAATAGAAGCGCTTGACAGCAGGCTCGTTGCGCATGTTTGGGATGGGCTTGAGAAGATTAAAGAAAATGGTGAGGATTTCACGCTTGGAATAATATCGGACCACCACACGGCGATTGATACGAAAGCCCACGAGTACGAACCTGTCCCGTTTGCTTTTATGAGGAGCAACGAAAAAATGAAGTACAACTTTGCATCTTATGATGAGGAAAGCGCTAAAAAAGGTCCGTTTCTTAAAAAAAGCTTCATGGATTTTTTCATGGGAAAAACGAGACTCTACTGAGGTGTTCCTATGGGTAGAAAACTCGTGGCTTTTGATTTTGATTCAACGATTATAGATGGGGAGACGCTAATGGAGATAGCGAAACTAAACGGCTCTGATAAAAAGGCTGAAGAATACCTGAAAAAATCGCTGAAAAACAGCGCAGATTACGGAGAGAGCATACGCATCCGCGTTGAAATGCTCAAAGGCATAAAAGTTTCAGATATAACGAAATTAATAGAGAAGATCCCTCTTACGAAAGGTGCTGAGGAAACTCTTAGGGAACTGAGGCGCAGGGGCCATGTGCTTATACTTATAACAGGAAACTTCACGGTATGCACTGAAAAGGTTGCGCATTTTTTTGACGAGATATATGCGAATGAGTTTGAAGTTGAGAACGGAGTGCTCACTGGCAGAATAAAGAAGTTTGTGGTTAATTCTGCTCAAAAGAAAGCGGAGATACTTGTGCAGTGCGCTCGTAAATACGGGATACCGCTTTCAGATACGATAGCGGTTGGCGATTCCGCATCAGACATAGAAATGTTTGCAGTCGCAAACAAATCAATATGTTTCAACTGCAAGATACCTCAGCACGATAAGGGAGTTAAAGACCTGCGCGAAGTGCTGAAATATGCATAGATTATTCGGGTGCGCGTGTGTCAAAACTGCGCTACATAACGACTACTGAGATGAGAATGCTTGAGGATGCGGCGGAAACAAAGGGCATTTCTAAATTGCAGCTTATGGAAAATGCGGGAAAGGGCGCTTCAGAATTCATACTCACATTAAAGCCTAAAAGAGTTATAGTTTTCTGCGGGAGAGGTAATAACGGCGGAGACGGGCTTGTTTGTGCCCGTTATCTGTTTGAAGCAGGCTGTGATGTATGTGTTTTCATAAGCGGCGAGCCAGCCAGCTACGAGGCAAAAGCAAATTTTGAGAGAATTCGGAAAATGCCCATTGTGCTCACAGAAAGGCTTGAAGAAACAGATGCTCTTTTGAGAGAGTCCGACATCGTTGTTGATGCGCTTCTCGGCACTGGTGCGAAAGGGAGACTCCGAGAGCCCATTAGGAGTTGCGTTGTGATGATAAACAGCAGCAATGCAATAAAGATAGCCCTTGATATTCCAACAGGAATAGACCCAGATACGGGTGATGTGTGTGATATCGCAGTAAAGCCCGATTTCACCCTAACTTTTCATCTGCCCAAAAAGGGCTTGGAGAAAGCTGAATGTGGGAGACTCATAGTCATAGACATTGGGATACCTAATGTTTCTACCTCCTCTCCCTGAACTCCAGATATGAATTCGTGTTCATAACATATGCATATACTGCAAAAATCCCGCCCAAATACCTTCCGATTACAAAGCCAATAGTTCCAAGAGTTCCAACTACACCTTCTACAAGTGCGCCGATTGCGAAAAGAAAGAAGGTGAATAGTGTTAAAACAGAAACTATACCCATCTGCTCCTTTGAAACCCTCATTCCATAGAGAAAGGAATCAAAAGTACCCCCTTTCTCCAAGAGCACGGCCGTTGGCGTGAAATAAAAAACGGCGCTGAGAAAAAAAGCAACTGCAAGCACAAAAATGGCGCATGCTAAAATGAGCTCCATTTTTCCTATGAAAAAACCATAGCTAATCAGGAAGATGGGCACTGCTGTGAGCAGTGCAAAAAGCCCGAGGGATAAAAGCAAAAATGCAAGTAGTGGTATGAATTTAGATAACGAGATTCGGAACGCCATGAAAAAATTCACCTTGCCCTTTATGCACTGCTCAACGAGTGGCGGATACATGCCCTCAAGCAGAAGCCAAAACGGAATAACTAGAATGAAAATTCCCCATATCTGTAATATGCCAGCCATTCCAGTCTGCGCATATGCGTAGGAATACGCAAGCGCCTTTTTAAACTCGCCCATGAGCATGAGATAGGGAAGAAGCCAGAGCGTGTTTGATATGAATTTTGGGAGAAAAAGAAGCGGGTTCGCAATCAAAAGTTCAAAAGGCTTCTTAAAAATTTCTGTGAATCCCATTGAACCCACCTAATCATTTTCAAGCGAAACACCCCTATCAGCGATGCTTATAGGGAAAGCGTTGAAACCCATGTTTTTTGCAGCTTTTATTATGGCATCCACATCAGAATTTCCTGCAAGTGCTATAACAGCGCCACCCTCCCCACCCGCACCCGTAAGCTTTGCTCCATAAGCGCCGTTTTCCATGCACAGCTCAACTGCTCTCTCTATGCCGTCGCTTGCAACGCCCGATTTCCTCAGGAGCGCATGGTTGTCAAGCATCGTTTTCCCTATTGCAGCTGCATCGCCGTCAGAGAGAGCCTTGCTCATCTTCTCCCAAATCCGTTCGTATTCGGCAAAAACATCCCTTCTCTCCCTCTCGCCCATCTCCTCAGGCTTCTTAAAAATTCCATGCTTTTCCGCAAATCTTCTCACCATATCGGCGGTTGAGCATGTTTTTCCACGAGACGTATCAACAACCATAAGCGTAGTTCCATTGGGGAGTGCGAAACTGAATTCAGAAAATTTTCTTTCAGAGAATCTTCTGAATATCGTTGGCTTACCAACTATTACCGTATGGGCATCTATGCCGCTCGGGCTTCCATGTGCAATCTTCTCCGCTTCCTGCACCGCATTAAAAAGTTCCTCGTAAGTTGGTTTTTTCCCAACCAAGCTGAAGAGGGCGAGCGAAAGCGCAGCAGAAGAGGATGCAGAGTTCCCCATTCCTTTCGGGGCATCGCTATACTTCAGCTCTACCCTCAATTTCTCATTCGGGCAGATGTGCCCTACTATTGCCTTTACGCCGCGCTCTATCGTTTCATCATTTATTATTCTATTCCCCGTTTGCGCAATTATCTCCATGCGCCCACTCCTTCTTACACTAACATATGTTCTCATATCAACGGGAAGCGTAAGTGCTGGCGCACCGTATACAACGTAGTGTTCTCCGCAGAGTATTATCTTTGTGGGCGCAGAGGCGCTAATCTGCATTCCTACACCAAAAAAAGTTTTAGCGTAGGTATATTAAATTTAAACGCCATTTATTCGGCATGCTTCTCGTGAAACTCGGCGGGAGTGCGATAACATACAAGGACAAGCCGATGCGCGCGCGGATTGATGTTATAGAGCGCCTTGCAAAAGAAATCGCCGAAGCGCTTGAACAAACGGGTGGAAGGGCGTTAATAGTGCACGGCGCAGGCTCTTTCGGGCATCCACACGTGATTAAGCATGGGCTTGCGGATGGCTTCTTAAAAGAAAAGAGAAAGGCGCAGCTGCGTGGTTTTGCAATAACGCACAACAGCGTTGCGCTTCTTTCTGGCCTTATAAATGGTGCGCTCATTCATCACGGTGTTCCAGCCGTTTCTCTTCCACCGCTTGCTCTACTCAGGCAGAAGAAAAAGCGTATATCCCATTTCAACATCGTTCCAACCCGCATTTTACTAAAAAACGGGTTTGTCCCGCTTCTCCACGGGGATATCGTTTTTGACGAGGCTATTGGCTGCTCCGTCT